>DGFM01000022.1:0-3135 GCA_002391675.1 Cloacimonetes bacterium UBA3900
AGATGTGTATAAGAGACAGCGGCGGATATCAGCCAAGTGGTGCAGCTGCTGCGTGAAGCGGAATTGGATAGCACCGACCTCGCTTTTGAAAAGGATTGGGACCTTTCCACACGCTTCAAGATGCAGAGTCAGATGCGGGTGTTGCAAGACCCCTGGCAGAGTTTGGCTGAGATCGCCCGCTGGCGTGAAAACGTGCGCCAACCGGTGCTTGATTTGGCGGGTGAGTGTATGCGAGAGGCCTGGCAGCTGGGAAAAGAGCCGATCTCTCTGGATAATAGCTATTTAGCCCGGCTCGGCAAGGCCGGCAGCTCTGTAGCCAAATTTGCCAAAATCTATGAGGGTATCCTGGATGAAATCGCTCCCAAACTCAAGGAGGCATTTGCGCTGCTGAGTCCTGCCGAGATAGACAGTTTGCAGAGTTTTTGGTTTCAGGTTTGCTCTGAAGGCGAGGATAGCGCCAAGTATGATGAATTCCTTATCCGCCGCAGTTTACCCAAGCTGGAGAGTGTGGACCTTTTAGAGTATGCCACTTTGTTTGAAAAGATAGACTTTTATGCGCTGGAGAGTGCGGCGCTCGATTACCTACAGCTCTGCGAAGCGGTGGAAACGCAGGCGCAAAAGCTGAAGTATCCAAAGAAGCCCAGGCGCTACAAAACGCCTCACGGGCTCATCATCTTTGGTTCACGCAAGGATGACGTCTACAGGGATGAGAGCCGCGTCTGCCTCCTCCTCGATCCCGCCGGAGCGGACACCTACCAAATCCCGATGCGGGCCAGCTTTAGCCATCCCTTCTTCTGCCTGATGGATTTTGAGGGAAACGACCGCTATCTTGCCTCTGATCCCGGTGAGCTGCTGGCGGCAAGTATGGGCTTATCCTATAGTAAAGATATATCCGGCAATGACTTCTACCAGGGCGACGACTTCTCTTTTGCCTCGTATTTGGGCTTGAGTGTGCATCAGGATTTGGGTAGCAACGACGTCTACCAATGCGGCACCTTCAGCCAGGCGGCAGCTCTGTTTGGAGTGGCGCTGCTTATCGACTCCAATGGCAATGACCGCTATGATGCGCCCAGTCAGTCGCAGGCCTTTGCCATGACGCGCTCTGTGGCGCTGCTTCTGGATAAACAGGGCGACGACGTCTACTACCTGGGCGGCAAATACTACCACGCACCGCTGATGCCCCTGGATCACAGGACTTTGGGCCAGGGAGCGGGATTTGGCTTGCGTCCGGATTATGCGGGCGGGATTGCGGTGCTGTTTGATGCGGATGGCAACGACCGCTATCTGGGCGGCGTATATGCCCAGGGCACAGGCTATTGGTACAGTATGGGACTGCTGATCGACGAGGCGGGCAACGACGTCTACAACGCGGTTTACTACCCCCAAGGCTCGGGAATTCATCTGGCCGTGGGCATCCTCTACGATGCGGAGGGCGATGATGCCTACTACAGCCGTCATGGCCCGGGGCAGGGAGCCGGACACGACTGGGGCCTGGGCGTCTTTATCGACTCCGCCGGAAACGACGCCTATTCCATCGAAGGCGGCCAGGGCGTGGGGCTTTCCAACAGCGTGGGCATCTTTGTGGATAAAAGCGGAAACGACCGCTATGAACGCAATTATGACAACAACTACGGCTGGGGCGCCTTCTCGCGGGGCACGGGTAGCATCGGCCTCTTTTTGGATTTGGGCGGCAGAGACAGCTACCCCCTTAGCGTCACGGAAAACGATACCACCTGGGTGCGGGGCAGTTACGGCGTCGGTAGAGATTTGAACTTTTATGATGAAGTGAAGAGCAAACAAGAGGAGCTGGCCGAAAGTGCGGAAATGCCGGCTGAAGATGCGCCGATCGAGGATATCTTTGCCATCGCCTCGGAGTGGGAAGTGGGCAGCGCGGTGCAGCGCGTGAGGAAAGCGCGCTCCATCATGGCCGAACGCAGCGTAGAAGCCATCCCCTACGCTTTGGAGCACAAGCTGGGCACCAAGTCCGGCCTCGAATATCGAGCTCTGGAAGCTTTGCTAAGGAGTGCGCCGCAGATGGCTGACCAGCTCTATCCCTATATCCATCATGCGGATAGCCTGAAGGCCAAAAACGCACTTTCGCTGCTGGCGACGGATGCGGACAGCCTGCTCATCCCCGAGATCAAGCAGCTTTTGCAAGAAAAGAAGTATATCGGCAGCTGCCTGTCTATCCTGGGTCTATATCATACACCGGAGGCGCTGGAGCTGCTGCGTCCCTGGCTGGATCATGATCTGGAGCGTTACCGCTACATCGCCGCACGCAGCATCGCCAAGATCGACCTTCCCGAAGCCAGGCAGTGCCTGAGGCAGAGGCGCAACGATCCCTCATTTTTGGTGAAAAGCATAGTGCGGTCTCTGAAAGAGGAGGAAAGTCTTGAGCCCTGAGAAAAAAGAATTTGCCCTGTTTCTGCAGGAATTGGGTCTGCCGGCGGAGGTCTTAATGCGCTTTGAGGCTTATCACCAGCTGCTGGAGGAGCAAAACAGGATGGTGAATTTGGTCTCCCGCGCCGAGCCTTCAGAAAAATGGTGGACAAAGCATTTCCTTGACAGTCTACTGCTTTTGAAATGTTTGGATTTAACAGGGAAGAAAGCGTTGGATTTTGGCTCCGGAGCAGGTTGCCGGGGATTCCGCTCAAGCTTGCCGTGCCGGAGCTCAGGATCACGCTCCTGGATAGCATTGGAAAAAAAGCCCGTGCCCTGGAAGCGATGACCGCCGAACTTCAGCTTGACAAGGTTCACGTGGTCAACGCACGCTTGGAAGACCATGCGCTGCAAGGCATTGGCTATGATCTCATCCTTTGCCGGGCGGTGAAGATGGAAGAGCGCTATCGCCATCCGCTTTACCGGCTCTTGAATAAAGGCGGCAAGGTGATCTTTTACAAGGCTATCCAAAGCTCTGATCTGGACGAATACCAGCCCAGGCTTTTGCATAGTGAACAATACCCCTGGGGCTCCCGCAGTCTCTGGGAAGTAGCACGCAAAGCCTTGGCATAACTATAGATATATTAGGACAAACATGGGAAAAATAATTACGATCGTAAACCAAAAAGGTGGTGTGGGAAAGACCACCACAGCCGTGAATCTGGCTGCTGCATTGGCAGTGTTGGAAAAGAAGAC
>DGFM01000022.1:3440-3891 GCA_002391675.1 Cloacimonetes bacterium UBA3900
ATGATTATGACTACATCATCATAGACTGCCCGCCCTCGCTGGGCCTGCTCACCGTCAATGCCATGACCGCCAGCCACGATCTGCTGGTGCCCATCCAATGCGAATATTATGCGCTGGAAGGCGTGAGCCAGCTGCTATCCACCATCCGCCTCATCCAAAAGAACCTCAACCCCTCGCTGGGCATCATCGGAGTGCTGCTCACCATGTTTGACAAACGCGTAAACCTCTCTACGCAGGTGGCTAAAGAAGTGATGCGATATTTCAAGGAAAAGGTGTTTCGCACCATCATCCCGCGCAACATCAAACTCACCGAAGCACCCAGCTTTGGCAAACCAATCTTTCTCTATGACATCCGCTCTCCAGGCGCCATGAGCTACCTGGAACTGGCCACGGAAGTGATAGAACGCAGCGAATAAGGAGCTTATAAAAATGCAGTCTCTTATACACATCT
>DGFM01000039.1:0-6092 GCA_002391675.1 Cloacimonetes bacterium UBA3900
CCAAGCATCAACCAATGCTTTAGTTTGTTCAAGCGCTCATCTCCCAACTGCAAGATGGGCAGAACCTCAAACTACAACTGCAATATTAATGCCCGATCTGCCAGACACTCGGTGTGCAGATTGGGACCGAAATCGTAATCTTGACAAATCTAACCTAACACCGTAATGTAAACAAGGAGGAAACAATGCCTTACAATACGAAAAACCACCCCATCGGTAAGATGGTTCTAAATTTGTTTTGCAACGCCAAAACAATTCTCGCACTCGGTTTGATCTTGTTTTGCAGCACGCTCATTGTGGCTGAAACAAGTCCGAATGGCTATGAATTCCAGCGCACGGGTTATGAATATGCATCCTTTGCGAATTCCAATACTGTTCCATATACAAATATTGACCGTATCATCATCCAAGTGGATACGGGTGAAGACATTATTACACCTAGAGCAGTTCAAGTTGATATCGACAGTGTTGCAGTCCAAACAAATGTATTTTTGCCCGCTTCCGGTGTTTATCACTATAAGTTCTGGATTAGCAAGATGATCAACAACAAATACGTTCTTCAAGGAACATATTTATACAGCTTTACTCGCCATTTTTCAGGGAATCACACCGTTACATTCAGAATTCCGGCCGTTGGTACCGGCTCATTCTCTTTGACATACCTACTTACTAATAACAAGGGGAGTACCCTCACCTCAGGAAATCATTACTTTGACAAAATCAGCAGCCAAAATCAAGTCATGGTTAACATCGGTAAAGACATGTTGTTTAAGATGAGGTCATCCAACAGCAGTTTAAAGCGCCCCATGTTGTTAGTTGAGGGATTTGATCCTGCAAACAATAATGGGCTCTATTTTTATGAAGACAGGATTTCGATAATGGAAGAAAATCACCCCGATGTATTTGATGGCGTTGACTTGTATTTGCTAAATTTCAACGACACATCATTGGATGTAAGAGAAAATGCCAGAGTGCTGCTTGGTGCTCTACAACATATTAACACTTTGTATCAGGCAGAAGTGCTAACGGAAGGAATAAGTGTTTTGGGTTTTTCTATGGGAGGCATAGTATCAAGATATGCTTTGGCATATGCAGAACATCATGGTATTCCTCATTACTGTACACAATTCATTTCTTATGATAGCCCACACAGAGGGGCTATTATCAACACCAACCTGCAAAACGCATTACATGATATACACGATACTTTCGATGGCTGGATAACCACATTGAGTTTTATAATCTCTGACGATAAGATTGAAGATTTTAACGATCTGCGCACGCTTGTCAAGGCTCTTAAATCTCCTGCAGCCAAACAACTTATACGCAACAATGTTAAATCAGAAGGATACTCGAATGAGCTTAATGGATCAATAGCCTATCAAGAGCTATTCTCAGAGGTTAATCTCGAGGAAAGACTTCTATATGAGCCGAACAATGAGGTGCTTAACTATGATGAAAACGACCCAAACAGCAAACCGGGATATCCTTATAAACAAAATTCAATTAAAAGCTTAGCAATTTCCAATGGATGGGTAACAAGAAGTGGCGACATTGATGGTCAAAAAGAAAAGGTTTGCAAGATTACCATCATTGTTATTGATCTACCCGGTTCTTTAGATGATATAACAATAGAGAAAAACGTAAATAAGCAAGATTGGGACACTCAATGCGGATCAACCCTAGGCTTAGCAAGATGGCTTGATGAGGATGACGAATATGTAACTGTCTATTTTGACCCTGTTTTGGTTCCTTTAAAATCAAGCCTGCATCTTAGGCCTCAAGGCACTAATGGCTATCCTGATAACTCTGATCTGGTTATCAACGTATATGACGACATTGTCCCAAGAGACAATCAGAATAATATCATAACAGACTATGACGGAATCGCTGATTACCTGGCTAACCACTCTCTGTTTGATTCTGTCGTGCTTAGCAACGTAGCAAATCTATGCCACGCCGATATTTCAGACTCTGTTGTTACCAAGGCAGTGTCATACTTTACAGACCCTTTCAATCGTGCAGTTTCCACGATCTCCGGCAACATTCACAATACAGACCTGAATGGTGTTGAGATGACAGCATACCTTGGAGACTTTGAGCATCCATTGGATAATAGTTTCTGCAAACTGAACAGCGACGGCAGCTGGTCTGTTGCCTACACGCTTCTTAGAGACGCAGATGTGGTCGTCAAATTCAGCAAAGCAGGAAGCTTGCCCACGGTTAAGAGATACCGTATGGTGTATGACAACACGTCACACAGTGTAAACAGTATTGAAAATCAGTGGGTAAGGTTATATGACTTCAATCTCCAGAACATCACAGTTTCCAAAAACCAGGCCGGTGGTTTCGATGAAGTTCATGATGCTGTCTGCTTTCTGACTGACTACTTCACTCATAATACCTATAATGGTGAGGAAATTATCATCAAAGTCTTCTCAGGAACTTATTATTGCCCTGTCGATCTCTCTCCTCTCGTAGTAAAAGGCATCACCAACTTCACACTCGAAGGTGTGGGAGAGGCTATCATCAAAGCACGCGGTTACGGCATCAAACTGGTAGTAGATGAAGAATCTACCCGCAGTGGAGCTGTGTATAATATCAAGAATATCCAGATCACCGCTGATAATGTACCCGGCAGTTCTGCACCTCGCAACATCAGAGGTATTATCTACAAAGATCAATTCAACAATTCAGCAGGCGATCCACCAGACCCAAGGATTACACTAAACATCCAAAACTGCAAGATATACGATTGCTGTTCCTACCGCTCTTCTGAAACAATTAATCCCGTTCCCAGTGCCGCAGCCATTCACTTTGAAGGTGCAGGCACTATTTCTGACTGCGAAATATATGATAATTGGATAAGAGGTAGTGATGAGACAGATTCTGAGCACTTTCAGGTCGGTGGATTGTATGTAAACAGCAACACATCTTCATTGGTCGAAATAAAAGGCAACACATTTGAGAACAATGAAGGCGGTCTTGCCGGTGGAGTTGTTGCTAAGGGTGAGGGGAGTATCCTGATCCATAACAATGATTTCTCAGGCAACACTTATGGTTCGTATTGTGACATAGATGGTGCTTACGATGCTAATGCCTTGTCGGTATATGAAGCTTCTGATATAGTGATCAAAAACAATATATTTGTAGAAAACATCAAATCTTCGTTTCCTTATGGCCCTTCTGTTGGCTTGGCAACATATGTTTCTAAGGCTGCATCACCTATTAGGTTTATAAATAACACTATTATCAACACACCTCCACATCCAAATACATCATTCTCTGCTATCACATTCATGATCTACGCTGGTACTTCGGTACAGGATATTCACATTAAAAACAACGTTGTCAGTGCTACTAATAATAATGGTTGTATGATCAATAAATCTACAGGACACCAGCCATTGAGCCTGAGACACAACGTATTTCATAACATCAGTCCATGTAATTATACCGTGCATCTCTATAACCCCAATGATCCAACGAGCGTTTGCTGCCCAGATTCAGTGAACTTCAACTACAGTTGTGATCCTGAGCTTGACGCTACCACCTATGTCCCCATCTGGGATGAAACCACCATGTCTCACTGTATTGACAATGGTATAGGTGATAACGATGCAGACGGCACTCCACCAGATATCGGAGCAAGAGGAGTAATGCAACACAAATACTGGAACTATACATTTGGTATCCCGGATGAAAGGGAAAGATGGTATTGGGTTAGCTATCCAGTATTGAATACCATTACATACAATGCCTTGGTAGCAAGTGAGTTCTTCGACGAATTGCTGCTTGTTCATGAGTATTCTAATCAGATGCGTAAACCCGTCTATCTGGAAGAGATCAGGTGGTATGAAGAGGGGGATGAATATAGCATTGTATGGAACAAGAATGCGGAAGCTTGGACCGAGTATGTCAATTCACACATAGTCAGCAGTCCTCAGGGATACAAGATCAAGTTGCAGCAAAGAGTCCACTATGCATATCCATGGCCACCGAGCGTGACCGAAAGCGGTTTCAAAACTCCTGATAGTACTCAGTTCAACATTTACGGAGGTGTTGAAAACTGGTTGGGATATTTCAGGGAAGAAGCTGCTTTGCCGCACGATGCCTTCAGCGCAATCTGGGATGATATTACCAGGGTTTGTACTAAAAACTTCTGCCTTCAACGTAATCCCAAGACAGGATTTATGGAGGGAACATTTGGCTATCTCCAATATGGCGATCTGGTGATCGTAAACACAAACAATGATCACACCTTCCAATGGAGTGAGAGCTTGCCACCGGAAAACCCACGCTTCAAGAGCTCGCCGGAGTATTTTGTCTTTGACGAGAAGGCGGATTACATCCCCGTCTATATCAGTCTTCCGGATGATGTGGTAGCCACAGTCTCTGAAGTGGGTATTTATGTGGACGGAATCTGCAAAGGTGCGGTGGTTGTAGAAGAGAATTACGAGCAGATATCCACCTATGTGGATAGTGCCGACGAGCTGCAAAATGGAGACGTGCAATTTGTCTTTTATAGCGGCGATGGCAAAAGCCCGGGTATGCAGTTAAAACCTCTGTCTGTAGACCATGCCCAGCTTCGGGTTAAGCACGGTGCCGCAGGTTATCCCTATTTCGAGATAAAACTCAGCTCCGAAGATATGCAGAGTATAACTCCGCCAGTACTTATTCTCAAACAAAACTACCCCAATCCCTTCAATCCCAGCACTACGATCACCTACAGCTTGCCAGAGACTTCTCAGGTGCGCCTTGATGTTTACAACGTTAAAGGTCAGCTTGTCAAAACCCTGGTAGATTCTGAGCTGCCTGCGGGAGTACATAGCGTGATATGGAATGGCAAAGACATGAACGATAATGCGGTATCCAGTGGAGTCTACTTCTATCGCATCACCAGTTCTCAGGGAAGCATCAGCAAGAAAATGCTCCTGATGAAATAGACACATAAATCCGTGCACACCAGTTTTGATACAAACGAGATTGAGTGCACAGTATAAAAAAAGGTGGGGGAGGGACTCCCTCTCCCACCAACTAACTACAAATGAGGTAAATATGAAATTACGATACAAACTACTGATCCTGACGCTGCTCATGCCTTGCCTGGCCCTCGCTGCCACCCTGACGGTGAAACAAGACGGCAGCGGCGACTATGCTGCCATCCAGGCTGCTGTTGATGCAGCCAGCCCCGGAGACACGGTATTGGTGTATCCAGGGAGATACTTTGAAAATATCGGCTTCCAGACCAATAATATCACTCTCATGAGCTTGGAGGGAGTCACCGGTGAGCCCGCGTATATAGATTCTACCGTCATTGATGGGAATAATACTGACACCTGCATTAGAGTCTGGAGCGATAATACAGTTATCAGAGGATTCTCTGTAACGCGGGGTCTGACAACTGGAGCCGGTGCTGGCATCGGTGTACAAAGGTCCGCATCTATCATCAATTGTAAGGTCTTCAACAATACAGCTCCCAGAGGTGCCGGAATCACAATAAGTAGCGCGCGAGTTTTTCTTAGCGGAGTAGAAGTGTTTGATAATTACGCTCTTTATACTGGAGGAGGTATAAATTTATTTTCAAATTGGGACGTCACCTTCGATCCCGTCAATCGTTGCTCTATCTACAACAACCGTGCCGGATCGGGACAGGATATATATGTACAGGATGCACGCAGAGACTTGAATATGCCCCTGAACACTTTTTCGATAGCCAACCCCGACACTTATCATGCGATTTATCTGAGTTACAGGTCCAACGACGAGATCTATCACATCAACTTCGATATCCTGAATGCACATCATCAGGAGCTTGATTGTGATATCTATGTTTCCCCTGAGGGTGATGACTCCAACGATGGCCAGAGCCCCGAAACAGCCTTTAAAACCATCCATAATGCCATCTATTGGGCTGCTTCGGACAGTCTCAATCCGGTCACCGTGCACATCTTGCCCGGCGTGTATTCCCGCACCGACAACGAACAGATCTTTCCCATTCCCCTCAGAAGCTGGGTTATCCTTCAAGGCAGCGGGATCGATGCAACCCACCTGATCTTGGAACCCCATCCGGTATATAACGATGGCTATGG
>DGFM01000039.1:6339-6578 GCA_002391675.1 Cloacimonetes bacterium UBA3900
CCAGAAATACAGACAGCTCTTGCGCGCTATCAGGCTCGTTGGGTAGTACCGTCGATCTTAAAAACATCCATATTGAGTCCTTCTACCCCGAGTATAGGGAGATTATCAGTTTATTTACAAGAAGTAAACGAAAAATGACTTGGGACAATATCACCATAGAAAACATCGCCACATCAAATGATGGGCTTATTAAGGTTGGTCTGGGTTTTTGGGGTTCCATTAAAAACTCCAGATTCCTC
>DGFM01000039.1:6822-38006 GCA_002391675.1 Cloacimonetes bacterium UBA3900
AGAAATAACCCTCTTGTTGATATTACCAATTGTACCTTTGCCGGCAATCAGGGCGACAACTTCACTCTGCAGGTGGGCGGAAACGTGAATATCACCAATTCCGTCTTCTACAACGATACTCCCTACCAGATCAGAGAATATCCCAGATATGAATCACCCAACGATCACGGCAGTATAACCGTAGATCATTCCGTGGTTAAAGATGGTGTCAACGGCATCTTGCTTTCTCCGATACCCGGGAGCAGCCTTAACTTCCTGCCCGGCAGCATTGATACCGATCCTCTCTTCTTGGGCGGTGATGATATTCACAACCCGCTTTACTACAGCCTTTCTGCCGCCTCTCCCTGCATCAACTCCGGCACACCTGATACCACCGGCCTCAATCTGCCGCCCTATGATCTGGCTGGAAACTGGCGCATCTGGGATGGCAGGATAGATATGGGCTGCTTTGAATACGGCTCTGAGCCCTGGGTGAGCGTGGATGATCCCACTATACCGCCTACACCTGCAGTAAGTCTGGACGCCTTCCCCAATCCCTTCAAGGCTTTTACCAATATCAGGGTGAATGTACCACAGGGCGGGCTCGGCAAGGCAGAGAGCGCCAGCATCAATATCTATAATATCAAAGGCCAGAAGGTGAAGACTATTGCGCTTGATCCCTCTAAAGCAGGCGAGCAGTTCACTTACTGGGATGGCAGAGACAGCGATAACAGGCTCTGCTCCAGTGGTATTTACCTGCTCAATCTGACCGTGAATGGCAAGAATGTGAGCAGCAAGAAGGTGACGTTAGTGAGGTAGCCGGCGCTTGCCGCGCACCGAAGGTACCGGCGTAAGCCGTACCGCCGTTGTGCAGGAATCCCCGTACACAGCACCTCGGCAAGTGTACATACTGGTACCCAAACAGATCGGCGGTTTGGCAACCGCCCATACTTGGTCGGTCCAGCGACCGACCCTACATAGGCGGTGCGGCGAGCGCCGGCCGGCTACACTCGGTATTACACTTTGCCAAAGAAAGAGACGATGGGCAAAATCTTGGGACGATTTTGCAGTTGTGAGTTGCCAGTTGTGAGTTGTGAGCAGGAGGCAAGTCATTGATATGTTGTGCGTTATAAAGATCAAGGTAGACATATTAAGTCCGATGGTTAAAATTGGTAGAACTCCCATGGTATTTTACTCCGGGCCAAAAAGAGACAATAATTGCGTGAATCTGTATAGGTTTTATTATCAATCAGTTACGGATTTGGATTTTTGACTTTTTCTTCGTTTGAGCGAGGTCGTCAGGGTGTATTATGAGGGCTTGTTATTTCTTGGGGCGTTTTGCAGGTGGTGTTAGCCGTGCAGGACTCTCTCGACAAAGCTCTTTACCAGGGCGGGGTCGTCCAGATCGCTCTCTTGCAGATAGGGCAGATGCGGGAATGCCTCTATGAAGGCTTTGGCAAAGAGTCCGGTGCCGATCCTTTGCGGGGCTGCTTCGCGGGAGCTGAAGAATTCCACATTTTGGATGCCGCAACTGGGGGATTTGGCTTTGAAGATGAAGCCTTTGAGGGGTTCCTTTTTCAGAGAGCGGATTTTGACGTCTATCCAGTTCTGCATCTGCTGCGTGAGGTCTTGCTGGGTCTCAAGCGTTTGCAAGGAAGGGTTTTCCACATCGTGGAGCAGGATAATCTTCTCTCTGGGCGTGCTGAGTCCCAGCTCCACTTCCGGACAGATGGGCAGCCAATCCACTTTGTCGCCAAAAACTTCCTTGAGACGTGGTTCATATTTGAGGCGCCCATCATAGCGCACCAAGTTGCCCAAGAGACAGGAACTTACGCCAATAAGCGGTTTCATGAAAGGGTGTCAAATTGGCTTTTGCCGCCTAACCTGGAGGTGGCGTAGGGTGCGTGGGGTTTGGCTTGCTCTACCATCTGCAGAGCCAGGTCTCTGATTTCCCATTGGGCGTGTTCGTCACAACGCAACCTGCTGAAGTGGTAAAGCTCACGCAGGTTCAGCTTGGCATAGACGCTTGTGCTTTCGGCGTTTAGATGCAGATAGGCTCCCAAGTGACGGGGCAGGGGCCTGCGATGATTTTTCACCTCTTTAAAGAGTCGCTTCCACTCGTCGGATCGATTGATCTCCCGGATGGAGGCTGGGATGATGATCTCTGTATTCTGCTGCTCGGTAGAGGCTTTGATGAGGGTGGCGGTGCGATGCCGTTTAAACTGCGCCCAGGCGGATTCTGAGAGGGTGACAAGATATTCAAACTCCATGAGCTCAAAAGCGCGGGGCAGCTTTTGCCAGGGTTTCAAGCCTTGGAAGAAGCCTTGCCAGAGTTCGCTCAGCTCATTCGGGCTTAAGGTGGCAAAGTGCTTTTCCAGGGTCTTGAGATCGCCTTTTCCCTGCTCATAATACATAAGAGCTATGATGCGGGCATCAGCGTTGGCTGTGGCGGAGAGAAGCTGTGAATGGGGCAGCTTGGCGGGCAAAGCGCTGCTGGGTTCAAACTCCAAGTCTGGCAGATTGAAGCAATCCTTGTCCGCATCCGTGTAGCGCAAAAGTGAGGGCGCGACCTTGCTTACTTGGGAGTAGATGAGCTCGTAGAGTTGTTTGGCTTCATTTAAGGGGCTTTGGTTGAGGCGGGTGAGCAAGACTTCGAGGCTACGGCAGTTGATGGTCATGCCCATCTGCGTTTTGGTGGCAAGCGGCAAGATGTAGCGGGCATCTTCTTTGGCCATAGTGAGCAGCGTGCGCTTATCCAGGTTGGGATTTCGTTTGGCGAGGTGCTCAGCCAAGAGATTTGTGCTTTGAAGATATTCTTTAAATAAGGCATCGCAAATCTTTGTATATGTGCCTGATAGCTCGGCATCTTCTTCAAGCTCAGCGGGGATTAAGTAGTCCTTTTCAAAGGTGACGTAACGCTGGGATTTTTCGGTGAAGGAGGCCAGTCTGCTGCGTTGAACCAGTTCGGTGAGATGACGTGAGATGCCGATGAGGTCGAGGTTGAAGACGGCGTGCTCAGCCACCGAGGCGTGCCCCATCTCAAAGATGATCTTCTCGTTTGAGTTGCGGGCTTTGGCGATATGTTCAAGTGCCTCAATCCTGAGCTCTTCCACGTTCTTTTTGCTTCTGCTGATGCGGGCATAGGCGGCGGAGAGCACTTCCGGTGTGGCGACGTCAGAATCCAGCTTGGCGATCAGGGAGCTATCGATGTTGTATCCAGCTACTTTTACCTGCACTTCCTCACTCCTCAGGTTATAATAAAGCTAAGACGTTGCTGGCTCCGATGCGGTTTGCACCTGCTTCCAGCATGGCGAGGGCGGTCTCTCTGTCACGGATGCCGCCGCTGGCTTTCACTCCCATCTTGGGGCCCACGCATCTGCGCATCAGCTCTACATCTTCCAGCTTTGCGCCGGCGCTGCCAAAACCGGTGGAAGTCTTCACGAAGTCGGCGCCCGCTTTTTTGGCGTAGAGGCAGGAGATGATCAGCTCTTCTTCGCTCAGGACGCAGGTTTCGACGATTACCTTGAGCACTGCATCACGTTTGTAGCAGATGCTGGCGACGCTGTGGATCATGTCGTAGGAAAGTTTTGGCAAGCCGCTTTTGACGGCACTGAGGCTTTGCACCATGTCCACTTCCTCGATGCCGTGTTCCAGGATGCTGGTCACTTCTGCTTCCACGGCTTCCAGCGAGCTGGCGCCCAGCGGGAAATTGATCACGGTGCAGTTCTTGACGCTGTGCACCAAGCGCAGGCGCAAGACGTGGCTAAACCAGGAATTAACGCAGACAGCGGCGCAATGGTGGGCGTTGGCCAATTCACAGAGGTTGTTGATGTCGGTGGTGGAAGCATCGGCTTTGAGGTTGGTGGCATCCAGCACACTGATCACACCCATGGAGCTGCTCCAAAGCTGGTCTGGCAGATCGGCTCTGCATTTGGCGCAATTCAGACAGATGCCGTGTTCACCACCGCAACGGGCAGCGGGCGCATCTCCAAATAGGTCTCTGGCTATCTTTTCGATCTTATTCATGAGGTTCTCCTTTTAAGTTTGTTTCGTGGTTTTGGTGGCTAATTGGCCGCAAGCACCGTGGATGTCTCTGCCTCTGCTTCTGCGCAGGGTGATGGCCTGGGGCAGAGAGGCGGCACGGGCCATGAAGTCTTCCACTTCCGCATCTGTTGGCGATCTGTAGGGAAGCGAAGCGACGGGATTGAAGGGGATAAAATTGATCTTTGCAGCCAAATCTGAGGTGAAGCGTTTGAGCGCCTGGATGGCTGCGTCATCCATATTGACCTCAGGGATGAGTATATATTCGAAGGTGATACGGAAGGGATTTTGGCTG
Organism: Cloacimonetes bacterium UBA3900; assembly: GCA_002391675.1. GTDB lineage: Bacteria > Cloacimonadota > Cloacimonadia > Cloacimonadales > Cloacimonadaceae > UBA3900. The sequence goes on from DGFM01000039.1 coordinate 11,138, forward strand.
TTGAAGTATTTTAAGGCACGTTTAAGAGGCTCCAAAGGAAAAGCAATGTTTACTTTCATCAGCTCGTCCCGAACCTTGTCAATGGCGCTATTCAGCGACACGGCGAGTTTAACTTTTACCTTGGAGTTTGCCAGCTTGGTGATGCCGGGCAAAACGCCACAGGTGGAGATGGTGGTGCGCCTGGGGCTGAAGGAAAGGCCCTGCTCATCCTGAAGCAAGAGGAGTGTTTCCAACACGTTGTCCAGGTTGTCCATCGGCTCGCCCATACCCATGAAGACGATGTTGGTGATGCGCTCCGGGCAGACCTCCTTGCTGGCGATGAGCACCTGTTGCATGATCTCATGTGGCAGCAGGTTACGTCCCGGGCCCATGGTGCCTGTGGCGCAGAAACTGCAGCCCCGGGCACAGCCAGTCTGTGAGCTGAGGCAGAGGGTATTTTTCTTGCCTTCCGGGATGATGACGCATTCTATCCTCTTGCCGTCGCTTAGCTTCAGGAGAAACTTCTTGGTTCCGTCTTTGGATAGATCGAGAGCGAGGATTTGGGGCAGCGAGAAGTCAAAGCTATCCGTGAGCCACTGCTTGAAGTCTTTGGGCAGGTTGCTCATCTCTTCCGGATCGAAGACAAGTTTGTCGTAGATCCAATCCAGCAGCTGCCTGGCTCTGTAGGCGGGGAAGTGTTCCGCGATAAACGAGCTTAAATCTTGGGGTTTGATGCCATAGATGCTGTTTAGCATGGTTCTGGTTTTGGGGTTTCGATGATGGTCAGCCGTTTGAATTCTTTTAGCGTAACTTCTGTGAGTACTTGGTCTTCGTCTGTCAAGTGAACCTTTTTGTTTAAGACGTCTATCTTAAACACATACATTTGCTGGGAGTTACACATCACGCAGGTACCCAGGAGCGGGTAGTCTTTTGCCTCTTCCACGTAGAATTCTTCTTCAAAGTTGAGGCAGCAGAGGAGGCGTCCGCAGGGGCCGGAGATTTTGGAGAGGTTACCTGCCAGATTCTGGTCTTTGGCCATCTTGATGGTTACCTGGCTGAAGCGCTTCAGGAAGCTTCCGCAGCAGTATTGATTGCCACACATTCCGAAGCCTCCCAGCCTCTTTGCTTCGTCTCGGCCTGTGGTTTGATGCAGTTCGATGCGGGTTCTGAACACATTGGCCAGCTCGCGCACAAACACGCGAAAGTCTATCCTTCCATCGGCAGAAAAGAAGAAGGTGAGCTTGTTGCCGTCGAATTGGTAGACGGTCTCGATCAGTTTCATCACAAAGGGATAGCGTGACAGGATATCAATAAAGATACCGGAAGCCTTTTCTTCGTCTGCCTCCAGGGTCTCGATCTTTTTGATGTCTGCTTCAGTGGCTATTCGCTTGATCGCAAGAGGTTTATCCGGCGGCGAGGGAATCTGGGAAGGGGGTATCGCCAGATGGATGATCTGAGCGATATCCTCTCCGCGCTCCACTTCCGCGATGATCAGGTCATCCGGCTGCAGGGTGAGGTTGTTTTTATTTTGGTAGTATCCCAATCTTCCATTGCGAAATTCTACCTCTATATAGTCCAATGCTTGGCTGTGGTCTTCCATTTAGTCTCCATGAGTTGATTTGAATATTTGGGTGTAGAGTGCTTCTTCTGAGGGGCTGAATTGCAGGCCTCGACGCTGTTTTACCAAGGCGGCGGTTTTGCAGAAGGATTCCACTCTATGGGGCACCAAGAGAGATGCATTGCCCCAGGAAAAGTCTGGGATAAAGCCGTCAATGAGAGGGCTGCCCCAGAGGTTTGAGCCCATGCCGATCACGGCGCCGGTATTGATGCTGCAATTGATACCAATTTTGCTGTGATCGCCTATAATGCATCCCATGAACATTGTGTGCGTATCTTCTTTTTTACCTGTGAGATAGCTATAGCTAAAAACGGAGCCATAGGTGTTTTTGAGGTCGCTGTTATTTGTATCGGCGCCTATATTTACCCATTCGCCTACGTAGCTGTTTCCCAAAAAGCCGTCGTGCTGCTTGTTTGAATAGGCTTGGAAGGTGCTTCCCTCCACTTCGCCGCCTACTTTGCAGACGGGGCCTATGGAGGTGCCGGGATAGATTTTGGCAGCGATCTTGATCTGACTCTTCTTGCCGATATAGGCGGGGCCCACGATCACGGCATTGTGCATGATGGTGGCACCTTCGTCGATTACGATTGGGCCTTCCGAGGCGTCCAAAACCACGCCGGGCTTGAGGCTTACGTCTTCGCCTATCCAGATGGAATAGGGCTCCAGGATGGTGACGCCGGGCTCGGTCTCAAAGAAGTTGTCCTTATCATAAAAGAATTGTTCAAAGTCTTGACGGATAAGCCCTTCTGAGGCATGGACGATGTCGCTGAGATTGCCGAAAAGCCAGCCCTCCTGCTGTTGGTCCCGGCTCAAACGCTGGATAAAGCTTTCCAGGGGGAAAGCGAGGTCGGCAGCAGCTCGATGGGCGATGAGATATTCGCCTTCAAAGATAGACTGGCCCGGCTGGAGGGCCTTGATGGCTTGGATAACTTCTGCTCTAGGCTTGATGCGTGAGTTGATCAGCAGTTCTCCCTTTTTTGCAGGGCGGTTTAGCGGCCAATCTGGCAGCCTTTCTTGCCACAGTTTCTCGAGACGCGGCTCAATCCAGAGGGCGGCGTCATCGTCTTTAAAGAGTGCTGTGAGCCTCTGCCGCAGCTTGAGGATGCCGCAGCGCAGGTCTGATACCGGTCTGCTCAGGCAGATGGGGTAGAAGGCTTGGGGTATATCGTCGTAAATAATCATTTCTTCACTCCTTTAGGCGGCTTCTTGCCGTGCCAGACGAAGAGATTGAACTGCCCCAGCACCATGGTAAATACCAAAAAGAAGTTCTGAATAGCCACCCAAATGGGGTAGAAGCGCAGTCTCTTGCCATCCAGGCCCAAATATGATTTGGAATAATTGAAGAAGATGAGCTCTATCGTTACCCTGAAGGCAAAGAAGCATAGAGCCAGCTTCCAATTGAAAAACAGCATAAAGAAGGTGCCCCAATACAGGAATGCCAGGGAAAGCAGGATGAAGAAGAACTCCGTGTGAAACTTTAACTGGTGCTTCATATCCGAAGCCCAGCGTGTTCTTTGGCTGGTCAGCTCCTTCCAGGAGGGCATGGGCTGCGTGTAGACGAAGCTGTTGGGATCAAAGTTGAAGATTACCTTATGACCGGCACGGCGCATCAAATGCATCAGCATCACATCATCTCCAGTGATCAGATGCTGTATCTTTTCAAAGCCGCCCACATCTTCCCAGGCGGACTTGAGGTAGGCCAGGTTTTGCCCGATGCAGGCCCAGCTTTTGCCCAAAGTATAGCCCCCGGCTAAAGCCAGGTAGGTGGCTGCAAAGTCAAAGTGTTCATATTTTTGCACCAAAGAGGCCTTGGACCAATCCTTCAGCAGGGTTCTGGAATATCCGGCCACCACGCTGACGTCGTCTGTAAAGTGTTGCACGGTGGATTCCACCCAGGTGAGCGGAACGATGCAATCCGCATCGGTGGTAAGGATGATCTCATTTTTAGCCTTCAAAATAGCGAGATTCATGGCGTTCTTTTTGGGCGAGATGGCATTTTCCCTGCCGGTTGTTCTGAGGTAGTGCAGCTCCACTCCCATATTCTGGTAGGAGCGGATAATGGCCTCTGAATCGTCTGTGGAACAGTCATCTGCAATGATGACCTCATAAAGCTCTTTGGGGTAGGTTTGATTTACCAGAGAGGTGAGCAGAGCGGGGAGGTTTGCAGCTTCATTGTGAGCAGCCACCACGATGCTTACCCTGCGTTTTTTATAGCTGAGGTTGGGCCGGAGGTTTTTGTAACCAAAGTAGAACCTGATCACGTAAACCAAGTAGGTCGCAACGCCCATGGAAATAGCCAGGATGAGTAGGTGATAGATGATCTTAAAAAGCAATCTCTTGGTTCCTTATTGTTAGTTTTCGGTTGTTGGTGATCCACCTTTCCCCCATTGGGTGGGATACTGATTGTAGCTAAGTGTGTCTGAAACCATGGGTGGGATATTGTCTTCGATGAAGTATTCTTCTATGCCGCCCATGGGTACGGTGAATCCGGATGTGGGGTGGATGTGGCGTTTAACCACTCCGGATGGGACTTTGAAGGTGTAGCGCGAGTCATCGGTGGCAGGGAAGCGGCCTTTGTTGTCGATCTTGATGGCTTGAGCCATGATAGCGCCCCAGATATTGGAAGCTTGGGCTTTCCCGGCAAAAAGCCGGCTGTTGTCATAACCCGTCCAGAGCCCCAGGGTGAAAGCCTTATTGAAGCCGATAAACCAGGAGTCATAGTTGTTTGATGATGTTCCTGTCTTGCCTGCGGAAGGCCATGAATAGCCTCTTCTGGCACCTGCGCCCGTACCGCTGCGCGTGACGGATTCCAACATACTGGTCATGATGTAAGCCACTTCGGGAGTGCAGACGCGCACCCTCTGCCCGGTTCCTCTTTCCAAGACCTTGCCAGACATATCTTCCACCTTGGTGATGAATACCGGTGTGGACCTCATGCCTTCATTTGGGAATGCCGTAAAGGCGGCAATGAGGCTGATGGGCGTAACTTCGTAGGCACCCAAAGCGGCGGTGAAGTCGTTGGCTTTGGCGTTTAAACCAAAGCGTTTAAAGCCCTCATTGATAGCATCCAGACCAATATCGTAGCCGCATTTTACAGCCCAGACGTTGTAGGAATGTGTGATGGCTGTGCGCATCCTGCTGTAGCCATAGAATTTGCGGTTGGCGTTTTGCGGAGCCCAATCACCCAAGGTAAAGGGGGCGTCGTTGATGACGGTGGAAGGCGTGTATCCTTTCTCCACGGCCATGGTGTACATGATTGGTTTGATTGCAGAGCCCGGCTGCCGCTTGGCTTGAGTCATACGGTTGAACTTGCTGTGCTCAAAGTTGCGGCCTCCGATCAAGGCTCTCACGTAGCCGGTCCTGTTCTCCATCAGCACCAAGCCGCCTTGGATGTATTTCGTATCTATATCTCTTGTTCCAGGCGGGACGGATGAGTATTTGTTGCGGTTGCCGGCTCTGTTTTCAAAGCTGGTGAGGTAGGTATTGAGGATGGAATCCGCCACGGCTGTCATTTCTGGGTTGAGGGTGGTGTAGATGCGCAAGCCTCCCTCAAAGAGCCTGGTGGTTCCATACTTGCGTTCCAGGTAGGTGCGGATGTGCTCGATGAAGTAATCTGAGGCAAACCTTCGCATATAGCCGTCCTTGGATTGCAGCGGTGTTGCAATGGCAGCCCGGTATTCCTCTTGCGTGATTTTCTTGGCTTTGTGCATCCTGGAAAGCACATGATTCCTGCGTTTGAGCGCGTTTTCGGGCTTGCTGATGGGGTCATAATAGTTTGGCCGCTGAATCATTCCCACCAAGGTGGCAGATTCCGGCAAAGTAAGGTCTCGCGCATGCTTGTTAAAGTAATACAGTGCCGCAGTTTCCACACCATGGTTTTGCCTGCCCCAGAAGATCTTGTTAAAGTAGATCTCCAGGATCTCCTCTTTGGTGAAATTGGCTTCGATCCTGAAGGCCAGGATCAATTCTTTCATCTTGCGGGGAATCGTTTTGTCCAAGGTGAGGAACATATTGCGTGCCATCTGTTGAGTGATGGTGCTGCCGCCCTGGGAATAGCCTCCGGAGCGGAGGTCTGCAAGGATAGCTCTGGTGAAGCCGATGGGGTCAAAACCACAATGCCTGAAGAACCTCTTGTCTTCGGTGATGATCAGCGCATCGATCAGATGATCCGGCAGTTCCTTTACGGAGACCAGCTTGCGCTTTTCAAAAGCAAAGAGATAGATCATCTTGCCATTGCAGTCGTACACCTCACTGCCGGTGCGCAGCGTGAAATTCCTCAGCTCTGCTGTGGGTGGCAGGTCATCACTGTAAAACCAGAACATGCCCACGATGATGCCGGTGAGCACGCACAGGGCAAAGCCCAGCCAAAGCAGAACTTTCTTCAGCTTCTCTTTATCGATATCCAAGTCTTTAAGCTTTTTTAGCATTTGATTTCCTTAATTTGATGTGAAAATAGCTGCATGATGTATGCAGTAATCAGTCCACTAACCAATCCAAGAAAAAGCAGGATTGGTGTCAATACAAAAACCTCGCTGCGGTCTAAAATCACCCATTTTGCGATAATTAGCTGCGCCATATTGTGAGCTGTAGCGCCGCAGATGCTGATGCCGTAGATGCTGAATCCCAGCCGGCTCTTTTGGGCCAAAAGCATGGCCAAAACAGCTGCCAGGCCGGCTCCAAGCGAGATCAGGGTGCTGGGCGAAAGGAAGGTGAAGGTTATCACTGCAGAAACCAGGGTCTTGGTGATATTTACGATGATGGCCTGCCAGGCTTTGTTGTTCACGATGAGGTAGAGGATGATCACGTTGGACAGTCCCAAGCGCAGGAAAGGCAGGGGCAAGGCCCTGGTGATCAGGCTTTCCACGATATGCAGACTGCAGGCGATGGCGCTTAAGAAGGCCAGAAAAAACAGGGAGTTCCCTTTCACGTTACTCATTTTTCCAGGGGGCCAAAGCCAAAAAAGTCTCTGATCAAGGGTGAGGTTGTTTGGCTCAAATCGTCCAGACTGCCGTAGTAGAGCGCCTCACCGGCTTCCAAAAACAACACCATATCGCCCACTCTTTCCAGGTTGCGGACGTCGTGAGTGATGGTGATTGTAGTGGCAGTTTCGGATTCTACAATGCGGTTGATATAATATAAAACTTCGTTTGCAGTGATGGGATCAAGCCCGGAGACAGGCTCATCAAACACGATATAACGCGGCTCATAGACCAGGGCGCGGGCTATGCCCACCCGCTTGCGCATTCCGCCGCTGAGCTGCGCAGGAAACTTGTCGCCCTCATCCTCCAACCCCACTTCACAAAGCGCTTGCCTTACCTTTTCCTTCACCTTTTCCAAGTCCTTTTCCCCGCGGGTATAAAGCGGCAGAGCCACATTTTGGAATACGCTCAAAGAGTCCAGCAGAGCAGCGTTTTGAAACACGATGGCAAACTGTGATTTGTCTGATTCTGAGGCATGGGAAGAGTTTTGATAGATATCCACATGGTCTATGATCACTCTGCCTTGTTGAGGAGGGAAGAAGCCCATCAAGGTCTTGCTTAACACTGTTTTACCGCTGCCGCTGCGTCCCAGGACGACGAGGTTGTTATTGTCACCCAGCTCAAAGCTGATATCCTTGAGGATGGGCTTATCATCCAGGCTGAGGCTAAGATTCTGCACGCTGACCATAGTTGAACAACCCCACAATCCAGGCGCCGATCAAGCCGGCTGCATTGGCCAAAAAGTCATATACACACACGTTGCGCCCGGGGATATACTTTTGATGCAGCTCATCAAGCAGAGCGGTCACCAGCACCGGGATATAGATCAAAGATCGCTTGCCCAGAGGATAGTTTTTCTCTTTCATGCGCCAGTTGAGCAGGCATCCCAGCACGAAATATATGCCAAAATGAGCGAGCTTATCCCAGGAAAGGACTTGTATATCGGGCAGATTGGCGGAGGGAATGGACGATGCTATCCAGATAATGCACCACCATCCAATCAAGAGATAGAGGCTCAGATTGCTCTTTTTGGGGCTTGTCATGGGCTCACGCTCACCAGTTCCCAGCTCGCTGACAAGAGCCCTCTTGTTACTTTTGCTTTTACCAGGGTGCCCTTGTTATCCACCCAAAATTCCGTTTTGTTCTTGGGCGAGAAGATGTTGTGTGTAAGAGTGTCTACATAGGGTGGTTTGGTGTGTGTTTCGGAAGAAAAGCTAAAGCTCCACCCCTGGGTCTGAAAATCTCCTGCTTTGGTGCTGATTTTGGAAGTGCCCAGATACTTTGCCCTCGCTTTCCACATCGAGCCGTTGGCGTCCAGCTCATAGGTGCCGGCCTTTCCTTTGCCATCACAAAACATCATGATGAGGGAAAACAGCTCTCTGGTGTGGCGATTGATGCTGTATCTTTGGTTTTGCTTGTCGGAAGTGGTCATTTGGGCAGAACCTGCCGCGTAGTTGTAACGTGTGTAGTAGTTACAGTTTGTCTTTTTGTTGATGACCTTCCTTTCCGTGGTGCTGGGGAAGTAGTTTGCATCGTAGTTGATGCGATAGCTATTATCCACGTATGGGAATATCTTGTTTTGTATCAGAGATTTAACGAAGATGGACAGGCTCTTTGGCTCTTTGCTTATCCTCAGGGAAACCACTTCCAAGCCCAAGGCCTTGACCTTGTAGTCCATTGTGGCCGCCTGCAAACTGCCTCCCAGCAGAGCCAGCAACAGCAAGAGAAGTGTCAGATTAGATCTCATCTTCATCTTCTTGTTTCTCAGGCAGGTGCACGTCCACCGTTTTGATGCTTTTGTTGTCACTTTCCATCACCAGGATCTGAAGCCCGTCTTCCAGCACGTGGCTCTCGCCTTTTGCGGGCACATGGTTGAAGTGAGAAAGCAGATATTCCGCCAGGTTATCATATTCTTCGGGGTCCAAATCCGCGTCAAACTGCTGGTTAAATTGGCGGATATTGCAGCTTCCGCTCACCGTGAAGTGGATGGGGGATCTCTCCAGAATCTCGGGCGCTTCCACCTGGTCAAACTCGTCATGAATCTCTCCCACGATCTCCTCCAGGATGTCTTCCAGAGAGACCAGTCCTGAGGTTACGCCATATTCATCCACCACCACGGCCAATTGCATCTTGCGCTGTTTGAGCTGGTTCAAAAGCGCTTCGACCTTCATATTCTCGGTCACAAACCAGGCGGGCCGCATCAATTCGGGGATAGGCGTCCTTTGGTTGTCCAAAATGAAGTCTTTCACATACACGAGGCCGATGATGTCGTCTATCGTTTCTTTGAATACGGGGATGCGGGAATAGCCTGTTTTGATGATCAATTCGCGGAGTTCTGAGATCTCCGCATCCACATTGATGGCTTGGATTTTTACTCTGGGTACCATGATTTCGCTCACCTGGGCCTCCCGGATTCTGTAGAGGCTGGCTAGGATCTGCTTCTCGCCTTCGTCCAGGGAGCTGGTTGAGTTGTCGCTATGGATGAGGTTGCGAAATTCATCGCTGGAGATGCCTCTATTCAGCTTGTCTTCATCGCTCTGTTTTTTGGAGACGAGGTTGGAGAGCTTTTCAAACAGCCACACGATGGGGAAGAGCAGGTATTGCAATATCATGAGCGGGATTCCGGCAAATTTGGTGAAGTTGCCGGCTACGGAAAGCGCCAGGAGCTTGGGCAAGATCTCGCCAAAGAGCAGGATCAGGCTAGTGGTCACCACCACCTGCAAGCTCACCATCCAGGAGAGGTTAAGCGAGGTTTTCTCGGCGATTTGGATCACCAGCAGGGTTGCCAATGAGGCCAAGGCCATATTGACGAAGGTGTTGCCCAAAAGCAAGGTAATAAGCAGCCTGTGGGGCCTTTTCAACAGCTTCAAAGTGCGTTTTGCCGAAGCAGTGTTTGAGCCTTCAAGCTTTTTGAGATAGATCCGGGATAGTGAGAAATAGGCAACTTCTGATGCTGAAAAGAAGGCTGACAGCATCAAAAGCACTATCATTGTAAATGCAGAACCGCCTTCCACGTCTTATTTACCCACCATTTTGCGCTTATAGTAGTTTTCTTTTTGTTCCATGGTAATTTTGTCTTGTGTTTTGATGTGATCATAACCCAGCAGATGTAGCAGACCATGAATCACTAATATCTGAATCTCCTCTTGAAATGAGTTTGTTCCCTTTTGCCTGTATGCCTGATTTATGTCAACAACAATATCGCCCAGGAAGGTTTTTGCATTGCCTTTATCTGGCTCCAATTCTCCGTGAGTGGCTCTAAAAGCCAACACATCCGTGACTTCCGGGTTGCCTCGATACTGCTTGTTAAAACTCTGCATCTGCTCGTCATTGCACAGGTATAGCGTGGCAAAACAGCTCAAGCCGGGACGTTCCTGTGCGAATATTTCCTCCGCCATTCGGATCAAGACGGAAGCCTGCACCTCCTCATCTGTGTCGTTGATGATGTCCAATGCAGGAGGCTCATTCATCATGTGGCTTTTGCTCATCCGGGTAGTCCAGGCGCTTCCTATAGATGCTTTCCAAGATTGGCAGCATGGCCATTTTGGCTTTTTGCAGATCGCTGATGGTGATCGGAGCTTCGTCGAATTGCCCATCTCGAATCAACCTCTGGATGGTGTCATCGATGATCTTTTCCAGCTCGTCTTTGGATTTGAGGTCTTTGGCTTTGGTAGTGGATTCCACGATGTCTGCCAGCATCACCAAAGCAGACTCTTTGCTCCTGGGTTTGGGGCCGTCGTAAGTAAAGTCATCCAAGTCCGGGTCCAAGCCCTGTCGCTGCGCCACATCCAAAAAATACCTTATCCTGCTGGTGCCGTGATGCTCCCTGATAATGTCTATCACTTCTTTGGGAATATCGTATTTCTCTGCCAAATCCACCCCTTCCTTCACGTGATTGCGCACCATGCCGGCACTTTCCTGGGGGGCCAGTTTGTCGTGAATACTGGATGAATCCTCGTTGTTTTCGGTGAAGATATCCGTGTTTACCAGCTTGCCGATATCGTGATAATAGCTGCCCACTCTGGTGAGGCGCGCATCTGCTCCGATGGCTTCCGCAGCGCGTTCCGCGAGATTCCCCACCACAAGCGAATGATGATAGGTGCCCACCGCCTGCGTCGCTAATTTCTTCAGCAGTGGATGGTTGAAGTCCAGCAGTTCCAAAAGCGCTTGCTTGGTAGACCTGTTCCAGCGCCGTTCATAAAAAGAGCTGATCGCCGTGGCGCCCAGGACGGAAACTGTAGACGAGATCAGGGCATAGCCCGAATTTCTCAGGACGATGATGGCGGGATCATTCTTGTAGAGCGCCAGGGACAGATTGACCACGATCAGAGCCAAGGTAAGGATCAACCAGATTTTGAGGGGCTCGTGCCAAGCCTTGATTTTGCGCACAAAGACGAGCGTGATCGAGGTGGCAAGTAACAGTATCACAGGGGCATAGGCCTCCCAATTGATAAACGGATTGAGGATGAGGGCGTTTGCGGTCGAGATGAAAATGCCGAATTCAAAACCGGTCAAAATGGCGAGAGCGAGCGGTATCATCGCAAAAGGAATGATGATGTTGTTTACGCCCAAAACGTAGTTGCTAAGCACCCCAAAAAGAGCGGTGAAAACATAGCTGAGGTTGATGGGCAGCTCAACGGAATCCTGTGCCAACTTCTTGGGCACCAGGAGGGAATAAGCGCTATTGGTGATGAGCAAAACGATCAAAACAAAGAGCAACATCCCCAAAGAAAGCCCCATCCTCTGCCAGGGTGAACGCGTCATATTCCTGGCTTTATAAGCCTCCGTGAGCGAGCTGAGCTTGTTTAGATCGCTTTTGCTTACCCTCGAATACTTCCTGAGGATGATCTCATTTTGCAACACCTCACCCTCTTGAGTGGGCACTGCATTGATGGCTATCTGTTTGAGTTCCTGATACTTAGTCTCGTCAACCAGCAGGTTTGGATGCACGAAGTTTTCGCTCAGTTGCTCGGCAAAAGCGGAGTGGCCACTTCTACTCAAAGTATTCTGAAATGAGGTCTTGGCTTTGCTGTGTTCCTGAAAGCCATCCACCGAAACCCTTTTCAGCTTGTCACCTTCATAGAGAGTGAGGCTGTCTCCCGCAGCCAGGTCATAGATGGGCGTTTTGTACACGGCAGAAATGGCGTTGTAGATTGCAGAATAGGCTCGTTCTCTGGCATCCGCATTGGTGGCCAAAGCTAAAAACTCGGGACTGATGGGCGCCTTGATCTTACTCAATTCAGCCGCCAGTTCCTCAGAATCCGAGCTGTTGGGATGCTGTCTCAAGGTAGCAAAGATGCGGTCTAAAGAGCTGAAGGCATCAAAACGAACCTGATCCGAAACGCTAAAGGGCGTTTGCAGCTTTTCCAAGGCACGTTCTCTGTCGATCTTCAGCTGTTCCTCGCTCTTGAGGATGGGAAAATCAAAAGGAGAAATCAGCTCCATATCAGAAACCTGCCCCTCGGTGAGGCGATATTCAGGGTAGGCAAACCTCCCCGCTGCAAAGATATGGTGCAGCCCCGCAATCACTACAGCCGTGATTAGAGCGTAAACAAACGACTTTGAATTCATAGGAGCCAGTTTGCTAAATGCCCTATGCTTGTCAACAATAAGTTTTGCTCCAGAGCGAAAACCTGTCCCAAGATTCGGGTGAATATCCAAAGATCAAGGATATCCGAGCGGTAAATATGCATTGTAGAAGAGACTCTTTGGCTCAACCATATGACGGCTTCACTGAGGCTTAAGAACAGAAGCCGCTAAGATTTCTGAAATGTTCCGAGTTTTAAGCCCCTCTTTCGCACTCAAAAAAGTGCCCAATTTGGGGCTTAATTTATTTACAAATTCCAGAGACTTCCGAAACATTTGACTTTTCACCTGCCCTCGCCCACCCTCGGGTTTCCTTGGCCCTGTCTTGCGTAACTCTTGGGTTTACCATGGGTTACTTGTGGATCCCAAAGGAGACCCACAGGAGCACCTAAGGGAGGCCGCATGAAATCGACGTTTTAGAATGCGGATTTGTTTTCGCAAAACCGGTGCGGGAGTAAAATATTTCAGTAAGGGCTGCTTTCCCAAGTGCCAGATATCGAAAATGAATTCCTACCAAAATAGTAGGTGATTGGGCTGCAGATTGGCAGTAATTTTCCATAGCCGGCAGACAGGCCCAATAAAGCCGGCCAGGGATTAAAGTGAAGCTTTAAGATTGTTGTGCAACCAACAGTATCTTATAAGATTACAGCTTAACTGAATAGAGAGTATACCGCGCTCAGGTCTTTGATCTTGATCACCGCCTTGCGCGCCTTGGTTTTGCTGTTTTCGGGCACGTAAATCTGCTCAAAGCCGAGCTTTATCGCTTCCTTGATCCTGTTTTCCATCTGGCTTACCGGCCTCAGTTCGCCACTGAGTCCCACTTCGCCGATGAACACGGCTTTGGGCGGCAAGGGGGTATCCTTCATGCTGGAGATTAGGGAGGCCAAAATGCCCAAATCCAGTCCCGGGTCGCTGGAACGCATTCCGGCAGCGAAATTTACAAACACGTCGCTATTGCGCAGATACAGCGCCAAATGCTTTTCCAAAATTGCCAGCAGCATAGCCAGCTTTTTCTGCTCCAAGCCTACTGCCACCCTTTGCGCTGTGCCATAGCTGGACGCTGTCACCAGGCTCTGGATTTCCACGATGAAGCTGCGGCTGCCTTCCATCACGCAGCTGATGGCCGTTCCGCTCAGGGAGGGATCGCGGCTCATGAAGATGTGGTTTGGATCCAGTACCTCTTGCAGGCCCTGGTTTGTCATCTCAAAGATGCCTATCTCATTGGTTGCGCCGAAGCGGTTTTTCACCGCCCTGAGAATCTTGTATTGTCCTCGGGATTCGCCCTCAAAATAGAGCACCGTATCCACCATATGTTCTATGATCTTAGGCCCTGCCACCAATCCTTCCTTGGTCACATGCCCCACCATAAAGATGGGTATGCCCCAGGTTTTGGCGGCTCTGGCAAAGCGGTTGCAGCTTTCGCGCAATTGTGTTACGCTTCCGGCAATGGAATCTACCGTGGAAGTGCTTACCGATTGGATGGAGTCTACCACCACAAAGTCTGGTTTTTCTGCTTCGATTACTTCCAGGATCGCTTCTACATCATTGGTGCAGTAGAGCCAAATATTTGGGCTATTGACGTTTAGGCGTGTAGCACGCAGGCGGATCTGCTGATCGCTCTCTTCGCCGGAAACGTAAAGCACCTTTTTATCCACGGAGCCCAGCCACTGTGAGAGTTGCAGCATGAGAGTGGACTTTCCTACGCCCGGCTCGCCACCGATCAAGCTCAGCATTCCGGACACGATGCCGCCTCCCAGCACCAGATCAAGCTCTTTGATGCCGGTATTGATGCGAGGGCGTTCATCCGCCTTCACTTCTATGATGCGGGTGGGCTTGCCACGTTCTCTTCTGGGAGAGCTGCTGCCCTTTTTTCCTATGATTCTATCGGATTCTTTGAGCGTGCCCCAGCTGCCGCAGGAAGGGCATTTCCCCACCCACTTAGCCGTCTCATAGCCGCAATCCGAGCAAAAGAAACCATTTGCCATCACTAAACCTCCTTGAGATAAAACCAAGTTTCAATAATGGCAGAAAAAGGCAAGCACTATTTTGCCTAATAATCAAATTCTACGCATAATGACAGCGGGGAAAGAGCCATTATTTTAATAATGATTGAAAAAATATTTGTTTTGGAGGGCAAATTGGATTATTCTATATTTGAGGTAATTCTTATGAGACCAAATATCGTAATTTTTGGCACCCCCAGTTGTGGTTGGTGTAGAAAGGCTAAAGATTATTTCCGGGCATCCGGCTATAATTTCAAATACATAGATGTATCCAAGGATGCGTCTGCCATGAGGGATATGGTGAGAAAAACAGGGCAACAAGGCGTGCCCCAGATCTGGATTAATAACGCAGCCGTCGTTGGCTTTGACAAGGCCAAGATCGAAGGCTTGCTCAAGAAATAATAAACACAAAGAACAAAGGAGATTAAAATGAGTTCAAGCGCAAAAAGTTTCCTCAATCTCATTACTCGTCTTCAAGTAGTGCTCACGGAGATTGACTACGTCCAAAAAGAATGCCTGCAAGCAGGAAAGATGGAATGTCAGCTCCTCAATCATCTGAACAAAGTGGATGAACCGGTCAATATGAATGAGCTCGCCAAGGTTCTCAATGTTTCACACAGCCGCATCACACGCATCATGGACAACTTGGTGGGCAAAAAGCTGGTCTCCCGCCGTCCTTCAGAAAAGGACAGACGCTGCTGGTATGCCATCATCACAGATAAAGGCAAGAAACTGGCAGAAAATAGCCAACAGACGATGATTGAGCAGCAGAAGAAGATCATCGCCAAGCTTCCCGACAAGGAGATAGACAACGTCTATAAGGCTTTGAAGATCTACGTCGAGAAATACGAGGAGCTGTTGAAAGAGAGTCTGGCTGAGATGTGATGGCAACCACTGTATGCACTAATTGGGTCAAAGAAACGCTCTTTGACGCCGAGCTGTCTGGCCATCATCTTTTTATGGACATGGACACCAAGGCGGGCGGGGAGGACAAAGGCCCCCGGCCCAAGCCCCTGATTTTGGCCGCCTTGAGTGGATGTTCCGGGATGGATGTTGTTTCCATTCTGAAGAAGATGAGGGTGGCAGACTATCAGTTTAAAATCGATGTCGCGGCTGAATCAACCACCGAACATCCCATCATTTACCACACCATCAACGTGGATTTTCACTTTGAGGGAAGCGGGCTGCCCAAAGATAAGATCTTCCGGGCTGTAGAGCTTTCCACCACAAAGTATTGTGGGGTGATGGCAATGTTGCGCAAAGCCGCCCAAATAAACGTGAAAGTATATATCAATGGTCTGGAGGTTACACCATGAGAAATATAGTAATAATATTGGTTATGCTGATGTTTATCAATGTGATAGGATGTCAGGAAAGAGAGGATAATCGACTTGCCATCGAGGAAGAGATCGATAACGAAGCAACAGAACTGGAAGAAAGTGAAGGAATATGGCTGACAGATTATGATCAGGCTATGACTGTGGCCAAAGAGAGCGACCTTCCTGTGTTGATCAACTTCTCGGGTTCAGACTGGTGCATTTGGTGCCAGAAGCTGGAGGAAGAAGTGTTTGATAAGGAAGAGTTTAAGGCCTACGCCGAAGAAAACCTCGTGCTTTTAAATCTTGATTTTCCCAGAAAATCCACTCAAAGTGAAGAGGTTCAGGCAGCAAATCAAGCTTTGGCAGAGCGCTTTGGCATTCGAGGCTTTCCCACCGTAATCCTGCTCAACAGTAAAGGAGAGATAATCGGGCAAACAGGTTATCAGGAAGGCGGGCCCAAGCCCTATATCGATCACCTGAAACAAATGATCAAATAAACAAGCATAAACACACTATATAGCCGGTGTCTTCACGATGTCGGCTTTTTTGCTGTGGAGAAAATCGGGGCTCAGAGGGTTGAAGCGCAATGGTCAGGCCATGGGAACAATGTGCTATATCGGTGCCGGATCAGCTATTTCAAGTCCAGCAGCTCATAGATCTTCACCGCCTGATTTCTGCCTTTCACTTTCACTTCGTCCAGGTAGCGAGCCTGCACAAAGTCTTTTACCTTTGCATAGGTAAATTCGCTGATGATGATGTTTGTCTCGGTGTCGTAGTCTTTGCCGATAGCTTCCAAGCCGGCACCCAGGTTGATGGTGTCGCCAATGGCAGTGTAGTCGAAGATCTGCTCGCTGCCCAGGTTTCCCACCACGGCTTGGCCCGTGTTGATGCCGATGCCGATCTCAAAGGTCTCGCGCCCTTCCTCACGCCATTTGTCCTGCAGGATGGCCAGTCTGTTTCTCATTTGCAGCGCAGTTTTACAGGCGGAAAGGGCATGGTTGTAAAGAGATACCGGCGTTCCAAACAGCGCCATGATCTCATCGCCGATAAACTTGTCTACAATGCCGTCGTTGTGGATGACGGTTTCAACCATGGCGGTGAGGTATTCTTTGAGAATCTGCGCAGTCTCTTGCGGTTTATGGTTTTCGGAGTAGCTGGTGAAGCCGCGAATGTCTGAAAAGAGCACCGTCACCTCCTGCAGCGAGCCTCCATATTGCAGGCTTTTGGGGTCTTTGAGCAGCTTCTCTACCAGCTCGGGTGCCATATACTGCTGGAAAGCGTTGCGGATGAAGCGTTTCTCTTTTAAAGAAGCCAGATATTGCTTTACCAAAGCCACGAGGTAGAGGGCAAAGAGCAGCAGTATGCCCTGCACTATTGGCAGGATTAAAGCATCGTTGATAAACGATAGATAGGCAACAAGATAGGAGGCGGGAGCAAGGATGAACAGCAGGATGGCGCCCCAGGCTGGCCGCACACGGTTCCAAATAAACCACAAAAGGATGGCCAGGATGGCCTGAATGCCTGTATAAAACCAGAAATCAAGGTGTCTCAGGTACTTTTGCTGCAGCACCATCTCGATGAAGTTGGCGTGTATTTCCACACCAGGAGTCTGGATACTGGAGGAGAACGGGGTGCTGAAATAGTCGTGCAATTCAGCGGTATCGGCTCCAATCAGGACAATCTTATCACGGAACACTCCGCGTTCCATCAGCTCGTAGAAATCGTCCGTCTCAAAGCCCATTTGCCCCGGCATGGCGGTGAGAGAGTCGTCTATCACACTGGAAAAGGATATGTAAGGAAAGTGGTGGGCGGGGCCAAAGTAGTTGATCAGTGCCTCGTTGTCGCTGATGAGGGGGATCTTCCTGTCTGTTACCTTCAGGTAGCTGCCGCTTTTTCTGATGTGTTTGGCCCAGTCTTCCTGGTACACTCTGCGGTTGGCCAAGGCGGTGACGCCCAAGGTATATTGATTTTGTTGGGCAAAGTTGTGGAAAAGAGAGTAGCGGCGCATCACTCCATCAAAGTCCGTCCCAAGGTTTATCACGCCCCAGCTAAGGTCGTGTAACATGATGGGATTTACGGGGGTTAGCAGCTGTTGGTGTGTGTCTCTTCCGGATGTTTCTATGAGCTTGCCAGCGAAGACGACGTTTTGATGTTTGGCGGCAGTCTGAGCCAGGAGCTCGTCGTCAAAGCTGCTGGTTGATTCCGTGAATTCCAGGTCAAATACGATGAGCTTTGCGCCTGCGAGCGTGAGGTTGTCAATCAGCTTGGCATAGTATTCCCGTGGAAAGGGATAGCGTTCGTCCAGAGCGTTGAAAGTCTCATCATCTATGCCCACGATCACCACTTGATTGCTCAGGTTTTGGGTGCCTCTAAGGCGGAAAAGGCTGTCCTGTGCGAGGTGTTCGATCTTGGCAAAAAAGCCGGTCAACATCAGCAACTTGATCACAGCCAGGATGGCTAAGGGCGTAAGAATCGCTTTCAGTGTCTTCATCCGGTCTCCTGTAAAACAATCAAGGGAGGTCAGCAAAGCAGCCTCCCTTGCAGATTATCTTTGCGATCTAAAACCTCTGCGAGATCATGAAGTTCCAGGTGAGGAGGTTGTTTTTGAGGTTTGGATCGGCGGTGTATTTCTGATATTTCTGGCTGAGGCCGGTGCTGATGTTCATGCCCTGTATAGGTCTGGCATCCAATCCTAAAGAGATGTAATCAAAGGATTTCTCGGCCAGGTCGCCGGTCAGGCTGACTCTTCTGTAGCTGACGTAAGGGATGAGCTTTTCAGCCAGGAACGCATATTCCAAGCGGGCAAACAGGTTGAGGTTGCCGCTGGTAATATCGGTGGGGGTGAGCAGGCCTGACTCCTTCTCCTGAGTTGCCTTGGAGAAGACAAACTGCGTCCTGAGCGGCGCAACCGTGAGGCGATTGGTCATCGAGACGTTGATGCTGTTGGAGAAGATTTCATAGAGCGTGTCTTCGGTTTTGCCTTGCAGGTTGTTGTTGGAGCCTGCTCTATAGCTGATGTCCAGCTGTGAGGGCACGATCGGGATCTGCCAGAAGTCGTATCCCAAGCCCACAGAGAAGCTGTTTGTATTGCGCTTGTAGGGCACAAATGCCGCAGCATCCTGCACTCTGGAGTTGTTCTTGTTGCTGCTGTCCGTATAGAAGTATGAGCCCTTCAAATAGGGGTAGTTGGGGATACGCAGCATCGCTTGAGCATACCAGGTGTTGCTGGTATGTGTCTCAGAGCCGGTGAGCGCGAGATTGTTCTGGGTGCGGGTGAAGCCGCTATTGAGGTTAAAGTAGCGTCCAATAAAGAAGTGGTCGCTGATGTTGAGCTGTGACGTGTCCTTAGCCAATTCATTGATGCTGAGGGAATTGAAGGCGCTTCCCACCGCAGTGTAACTTGCGCTGATGAGGTTGTTCAAGAACAGGGTGCGGTAGTAGCCCGTCACAGCGAAATTGTGCTTGCTGGGCAGGAAGGGCCGCATATTGCGGTTGACCGTGAAGAACTCCGAAATCTCCGTGGGATCGATCATGTCCAGCTCGGGTGCGATCTGCTCTATATCCTCTGAGGTGATAATGGGGTCCAAGGTGTTGGTGTTCAAGACACTTCCAGCCACTTCAGCGCCAAAGACCATGTTTTGCTCCGGGACGTGTATCCTTACATCCATGCTGAGCACCACGTTGTCTTTGGGCATGACGCTGTAGACGTCATCACCAAGGTGGTTTGTGGTGGTGTATTGCTCTTTGGGGAGGGAAGAGACGATGTCACGATTTCTGGCGCCACTGATGCTGATGCAAAAGCCTTGTTCAGTGCCGAGACGCAGTCTGCCTCCCACCACTTCCTGACGGAATGTGCCGCCGGGAGCGGGGATGGCCACGCCATTTTCATCGGTGTCTGGCAGTTTGGTGCTGCGGACGATTTCTCCCGCTACCACTTCCAGGCCTATCTGTCTTTCATAAAGCTTGCTGTAGAGGCCGTATTGGTTGCGGTTGTTGAGCACGAAGTTGCTGATTTGTGGGGTATAGTCACCAGCCACCACTTCCCAGAAGGGGAGCTTGAAGCCAAGGGTGTGGCGGTCTATCCTTTGCATATTCTTGTCCTCGCGTGAGCTGAAAAGCAGGTTTGTATATGCGGTGGCGATGCCATAGTTTAGGCTGGCATCTCCCCAGGCCATCCAGTCGTTCTCATTTTCGAGGACATCGGTCAAGGTTTCTGAGTAGTCGTGATTGTAGATATTGGAAGCAAAGTTGACGCTTCCTGTGAAGTTAAGCGGGATGCGAGCCCTGATCTTGGGTGTTTTGATGCTCCAGATGTGGGATTGCACCTTTCCTTCTTCCTTTACGGCGGTGATCAAGGCGCGCACCTCTTCACCTTTGGTCTTGCTATCTCTATAGACTACAGTGTTATCTGTGATGGTACTTTCCTTGGTGACATCCCTGCCACCCACCCAGACTCTGATGGTGCTGGGGTCGATTTCTTCTGCGATCTCAAAGAAGGAAACGGCGAAGACGAAGGCGTCGGATTCAAATTCACCTTCGGTACTGAGCAGGATAAAGCCCTCATCCAGTTTGCCGCTCATGGGGCCGGGAGTAAGCAGATAGGGGCCGCTCATCTCAAATTCCCGCGGCAAAATCTCCACCGTTAAGTCTTTGAGCACAAACTCATAGTGGTATTGGATGTCTTTGTCTCTGATCTGAGAGCTTTTTAGGACTGTTTCCCAAACGAGGGAGCCCGGAGCCTGCAGTCTCATGTCCTGAGTGTGGTAGATGGTCTCCTGTGGCTGGCGGTAGCGCAATCTCACGGTTTTGACGTCCTGGGCGCCGATATTGACTTCCACGCGCATGGTCACATCTTGCCCAAAAGTGTAGTGTACCGGTGCTTGATTTTGAGCGGTGATCACGCGGTTTGTCTGAGCGACGGCTATTAGCGATAAGCTGAGCAGTATGAGGCAGATAAGTATTCTTTTCATGATGAGCGCTCCCTTAGTATTCTATCTCGATGAACTTGGTGTTGCCAGCTTCATCGACCATGGGGATTCTGAGGATGTTGGGTGAATATTCGGCCAAAGCTTCCTGCTCGGCTGCATCCAAGCTCAGGATGTCTTCAGGGGTGGTTGCACGCACGCTCAAGACCAGGTCCTTGTCCACAGATGCGGTCTGACCTGCATTCACATCAGAGCGTTGGCCCGTCTCAATGATTTCTACTCCAACCGTGCCCTTGGTGACGATGTAAGTGACTTCGCCTTCATCGTTTACACTGGTAAGAAACTGGGTTCCCTTCACGGAAGCTACGGTGGTGGGAGTGGAGATCTTGACGCGTCCCTTGTTGCCTGGGTTTACCTTAGTGAGGAGGCGTCCCCAGTTGAGCTTTATGGTTTTATCGAGGACTTTGTCTCTGCGGGAAGCGTTTACCACCACGTAGGAGTTGGAGAAGACCTTGATGGTGGAAGAGTCGTCTATATATTTATAGGCAGCGAAGGAGTTGCTGCGAGTGCGAATTTCATCAAAGTCATTGAGGCTGTCGCCCACTTTGAAGCTAATGTTTTTGCCGCCACGTCTGAGGTTGACTTTGCCTTTGGCGGCGGTCATCAGCGCCACTCCGGCAGCGTCTAAAGCTGTGAACATCAAGGCGATCAGGACGAGGGTAAAGATAATCTTTTTCATGGTTCCTCCTTAGTTTCCTACTGTGATATCCACATCTTTTTGGATGATTTCCCGCAGCAGTCTGACAGCTTCATGGCCACTATAGTTTCTGCCATTGAGGATCACGTTATCGGCGGGAATAAATCCCTGTGAAAACAGCACATTGATGGCGTCATCGTTCAGGCTCATCAGCAGGGTCTTGAGCTCGCTCTCATTATCCACAGCAGTTCCATCTGTAACATATTGGAATACATACCATTCACTCTTGAGGCTTTCGGAATCCCTGGGCCTTTTGGAGGGGGAGACCGGGTTGTGCTGGGTGTATCTATCCAGCGTGATTTGCCAGGCATAATAGCAGCCATCGTTGAAGGGCAGGAAGTCTGAAAACATGAAGTTATTGATCAGGTCTTGTGCGGCCGCATCATCCGGTGTTTCATAGAAGAGCGTTCCGGAGAGCGCCACGGAGGTTTGGGTGGGTGGCAGATTCCTAGGAAACTCTCTGATGGTGATCCAAGCTTTGTTGAAGCCGGTATTCAGCGCATTCCACATAAAGTTCACGGGCTTCAGGTTCACTTGCGGCGGAGTGCCTCCAAGCTTCTGTCCGGGAGAAAGCAGCGTGATATCGCCTGTGTTTTTTACAATGATGGTGAAGTAGGCAGGCTCATCATACTGTGCGGAAGTAACGGCTCTCATCTTGACTTCAGCCTTGATGGTTCCATCCGGGAAATAACCGGAAAGCAGGGCTTGCTTGAGGGTGGGGTCTACCTTGATGATGTCGTCAATACCCGTGTAACCACCGCTGAACAGGGTGAAATAAGTGCTTGATGCATTGGTAAACAGCTCTCCGTTGGTAAGCACGAGTGATTCGGAAGGCTCGATTGGCTGCCTGGATTGAAATTCTGTCTCCAGGATTTGCTTGTCATTCCAAGTCAGCTTCACTTTCAGCCTCAGTATATGAGCGGTGGAGCTGACGTTTGTGACGGTCAAGGTGGTTAGATAGGTCTGTCCTGCTACGTTTTCCGGATCGAAGGTAGCAGCACTGAGATCATTCAGGACTATGGTATTCGGCGAGAAAAAGCCTGTGAAGTTGTTGCCTAACACCTGCATAGGGATCAAGCCTAACATAAGTAGTATGATAAGCTTTGGTAGATGTTTCATCGGTCCTCCAATTTATGCATTATTGATGATGATTTCAAGCAGTTTTGCAAAATCAATTCCCACGGTTTTGGCAGCCATGGGCGTGAGACTGAGGGAAGTCATGCCGGGAAGTGTGTTTGCCTCCAAAAACCAAGCCTGATCCCCATCATAGAGAAAGTCCACCCTGGCATAGCCTTTGAGATCAAAAGCCTGCCACAGGCGCGTTGCATAGACCTGCAGCAGGCGTGACAGCGCCGGGTCTATCTCAGCGGGAGCCACGTACACGGTTTTTCCTTCGGTGTATTTATTGGTATAATCATACCAGCCTTCCACCGGTTTTATTTCCACCACGGGCAGTGCTTTACCTTCCAAGACGGTGACGGCGAATTCGGCGCCTGCGATATACTTCTCAACCAACACCACGTTCGATTCCCTGAAAGCCAGCTCCACAGCGGGCTTCAGCTCTTGAATCTGCTTTACTATGGAAACTCCCACGCTGGAGCCTCCATCGTTTGGTTTCACCACCACCGGCAGTCCCAAGTTGCCCAGGAAGCCCATCAGGTCTTCATCGGTGTTATAATCTTCGATCATGTTGTAATGCATGACGATGAAGTCCGCGGTAGGCACGCCAATATCTCTGGCGATCAGCTTGGCAGTATATTTGTCCATGGTGATGCAGCAGGCTCTCGAACCGCTGCCCGTGAAGGGAATCTTCGCCAGCTCAAAGGCAGCCTGCATCTTGCCATTTTCTCCCTCGCCTCCATGCAGGGCAAGGAAGACTACGTCTGCGCCACCGGATTTGATGGCCGCAATCAGTTCTGAAAATGTGGGAAAGTCTTGAGGGTCGAGCTCAAACATCTTATATCCCGATTTTTTGAGCTGAGCTGCAACTGCCGCCCCACTCAAGAGCGATATCTTACGTTCTGATGAACGCCCTCCCATTAACACACATATGGTTTTCATTTTACCTCGAAATTGTATTGCTTTATCATGGAATGAATTAAGATTCAATTGCTGATGCGGAAGAAGAGCTGCAGCTGATGCCCCATTGCGCCTTTAAATCTCGCCACATCCGGCACGTTTGCCCCACATAAATCCAGGATCTTACAGCGGTCTTTCAGGGTTTCGATCAGCATATGCGTATGCCAGAGGCTCACGCCCTTGCTCATCTCTTCCTCTGCGCTGCTGCGGAACAGAGAGTAAGCGTATACCTCATCACCCTGCAGCATGATGTTGGCGCTCACTATCTTGCCATCCCTGCACACGTTATGCTGTCTGAGCAGGCCTGTTTTCCCCACATCTTCCACAAACTTCTTCAGCCTGTTGTAATCCTTCACGGGCTGCAGCCCTTTGCGGCCAAACATCGTTTCACTCAGCTCTATATAGGTGGAAGCGTCCAGGAATTCTTCAAAAGTGTAGCCTTCTTTGGTGGCATTTCTCAGCTTTCTGCGCTCTTTTCCCAGAGGTTGCGTCTCCACCGCATAATCATGAATATAGGTATAATATGGGTGCACCTTGACCTTGTTCCAGATAAATCCCCTCACATCGTAGTTGTGGGGCGACAGGGTGATATTAAACTTTTTGTAGTGCTTTTTGAGGAAGAGGGCGAGATCGGAGCAGATGCGCAGTTCGTCCAGAGCGTTGCGGGCGGATGAAGTGCCATAGGGATGGTAGAAGTGAATGCCTTGATAATAGGCGCCCAGAGCGGGAGTTAGCCTCGTGAAGCCCAGAAACTTCTGCTCATAAAGCGGCATTTGCGCCACCAGCTCTTCGCCTTTATACACATTTGCCAGCTTTGGTTCAACATCGTTAAATTCGCCGGCGGCATACATCAGCTCCGCCCTGCACCACAATGGGGTGGTGGGGGATTCTTTAGCGGCATCTGGGGTGGTTAGGATGATATCATGCATAAACCCGGCCTCACACCATCTTCTGCACGATATTGAGTAGCTCAATCAATTGGAAGGGCTTGATAATATAGCTTGATGCCCCTTCCAGCATCGCATTGTAGACCAGGTCAATGGTGGGAAAACCGGTCATGATCAAGCATTGGAGATCGGGGTCTTGCCCCAGCAGCTCAATCATCAGGTCAATTCCGGTCATGCCGGGCATAGATTGGTCTATGATGGCCAGTTGATACTTTCCTGCACTAAATTTTGCCAATGCCAGGGATGCGTTTTCAGCTGTATCAACCCTATAGCCGTTCGCAATCAAGAAGTCTGCAAGCACTTCTCTGAGCAAGCGGTCATCGTCTACTATCAAAATATGCGCATCCATCTTATAAAAAGCTCCTAAATATAGAATTAAGTCTCTACACCATCTTTTTAAATACTATTTAATCTGTCAACAGAAATGTGGATTTCAAGGCGGAAAACACCTGTTTTAGTAAAAATAGTCTTTTGTATTGACGAGATTCGGCTTATATTATAATTGGTCATATAAATAAAACATAAGAGGTTAAGCAATGAAAGGAAGAGTTAAATGGTTTAACAAGAACAAAGGATACGGATTCATCACCACTGAGGACAATAAAGAGTACTTCGCTCATTGGAAGTCCATCGTTACAAACTCCCCCATGGAGTTGAAGGTCCTCGAGCAGGATGAAATAGTCACTTTTGATCTTATGGATACCGATAAAGGCATCCAGGCGATTAACATCATCCGTGTTAATGCCTAAACAGATTAGTTTCTTAAGATAAAGGCCGGTAACTGAAGCATCGGCCTTTTTTTGATGATATGGCTTTTTTGGTTACCACGCAGGAAGAAATGACAGCATTGGGCTGGGATGAGCTGGATGTAATCCTCATTACTGGCGATGCTTACGTGGATCACCCTTCCTTTGGAACGGCTGTGATCGGCAGAGTATTGGAAGCTGAGGGCTACAGAGTTGGCGTGATCGCACAGCCGGATCTATCCAGCGATGCAGACCTCTTGCGCCTGGGCAGGCCACGCCTGTTTTTCGGCATCAGCAGCGGCAATATGGATTCCATGGTAAACCACTACACCGCTCAGCGAAAAGTGCGCAACAACGACGCTTACTCGCCCGATGGCGAGATTGGCAGACGCCCCAACCGCGCTACCATCATCTATACAAACCACGTCAAACGTCTCTTCAAGGACGTCACGGTTGTCTTGGGCGGGATCGAAGCATCTCTGCGCCGGGTAGCGCATTACGACTTTTGGCAGGATAAGGTGCGTGCTTCAGTCCTGGCAGACAGCAAGGCGGATATCATCGTTTACGGTATGGGGGAGAGGGCCAACGTGGAAATAGCCAGAGCTCTGGAAGCCGGAAAATGCGCATCAGAACTGCAAGATATCCGAGGGACGGTGGTCTTTGCCGCTCCAGATGATGATGGTTCCCAGGGCGTGATGTTGCCCTCCAACGTGGAATCTATCGATAAGCTCACCTTTCATAAAGGCACCCAACTCTTTTGGCAACATCATCTTACCGATGTGTTATATCAGATAAACGGTGGCAGATTGATCAAGCACAACCCGCCGGCAGAAACTCTGTCACCGGCAGAACTGGAGCGCATCTACGCCCTGCCTTACGAACGCAAGCCGCATCCCAGCTATGAGGGCAAGATTATTCCCGCATTTGAACAGATAAAAGGCTCCATCACCTCGCATCGTGGCTGCTATGGCGGCTGCAACTTTTGCACCATCGCCGCTCATCAGGGCAGGCGGATCAGCTCCCGCAGCAAAGCATCCATCCTCGCTGAGGCGAATACGCTCGCCAAACTGCACAAAGGCAAGAAGTTAACCATCACGGACGTGGGCGGTCCCACTGCCAATATGTATGGCTCCTATTGCAAGCTTGATTGGCCGGACAGCTGCAAGAGGAGGAGCTGCCTCTATCCAAGCATATGCCCTAATCTGCAGTACGATCAGGAAAGGCATCTTGACCTTCTGCAAGAAGTGGAGCAGGTTCCGGGCGTGGGCAATGTGTTCGTAGCTTCGGGTTTAAGGCACGATATGGCCGTCGCCTGCTCTGCATACATCCAGGCCTTGGCCTCCAAATACGCTGGTGGAAGGCTGAAACTGGCTCCAGAACACAGCGAACCCGAAGTGCTGAATAAGATGGGCAAGCCTCCGATCGATTCATATCTGAGCTTTACAGAGCAGTTTTTTCATTATTGCAAGCGAGCCGGGCTCAAGCGGCAGGTCATCCCATATCTGATTATCGGGCATCCGGGTGCGGATTTGAACTCAGCCATGGAGATGCGCAAGTGGTTGATCAAACATAGGATACGGGTGGAGCAAGTGCAAGAATTTACGCCCACACCCATGACCATCAGCACCTCCATGTATTATACCGGCCTGGATTTTGAGACCGGCAAGCCTATCCATGTTCCCAAGCCATCTGAAGTGAGAAAGCAGAAGGAAATTATCATGTGGCACAAGAAGCGGTCGTGAGTCTCGTGCCCTTGTCCTAAATATGCTCTTTTTTCACCTCATTTCCTTCCAGAAAAAGTGTCCGTTTTGAGGCTTAATTTGTTTGCAAAATCCAGATGTTTTCGAAACAATTGACTTTTTGCAAAGGTTGACCACCCCCTCGGACTCCTCGGCTCTCATTTGCGTAACCCTTGGGTTTTCCGTGGGTTA
>DGFM01000039.1:38162-51849 GCA_002391675.1 Cloacimonetes bacterium UBA3900
CGGTTTTGTTTTCGCAAAACCAGTGCGGAAGTCAAATATTTCAAAATGGTCGGCCAAAAATGATAGCCAGACTCGGAAATGAATTCCTACTAAAATAGTAGGTGATTGGGCGGGATAATAATCAGAGTGGCCGGCTGCTCAGAATCGACCTGAATTCCGGGGAAAAGACGCTATTTGGATATTCTTTCAAAAACTCGCGGGCCTGCCTCTGCTGTTCGCTGCTGCTTTTCTCCAGTAGCAGAGCCAGAAGTGCGGAGTATTCCCTGGCGATGGGGTCTTGCCAATCATGCGCCAAAATAGCCAGCGCCTTGTCCTTAAGATCAAATTCCAGAGCCCACTGCAGCGCCAGGATCATCAGCTCTTCCTCTTCATCTTCGGCAAAGATTTCACTCAGCATATCGATGGCGTGGTGGTCTTGCAGCAGGTAGGTGCGGTAGGAGGCCAGAAAGTGGGATTTGCTTGCCTCGGAGAGGTTTAGCAGGTGCATCATCAGGTAAATGGCGTCGTTTGTGTATTTGCCTTCCGGGCGGTGGATGATCTGCTCGTTCATGAGGCTGTCGGCGAGTTCGATGTTGTTTTCAAACAGGGCAATGAGGAAGAGATAGTGCTCCTTTTCTTCGGCGAAGTTATTGTCCTGCATCTGATTGAGGATGGTTTTGGCGGCTTCCAAGTCTTCGTTGAGGATGTTCAGGCGGGCAGTTTCCACCTGGATTTCTGCGATCTGCACGTTGGAACGGGTGAATTCCCTGGCTTGGGTGAGCCACTCTATCGCCTGAGCGGGATCATGAGTGAAGCTTAAGGTCAGCTCGCTCTTGAGTTTACGAGCAGAATAGCCCACGCCGGTGCGCCAGCGGTTCTGCGGCAGATTGAGCAGCGAATCCTGTATCACCACTGTGACTAAAGAGTCCGCCAGTTGGTAGTCGAAATTGCGATGGGCGATGGTGGCCCGATTGAAGGTGTATTGGCTTTTGCGGAAGATATCCGTTTCAATGGTTTCCAGATATTCAAAGGCCATGAAAGCGACCTCATCCTGACGTGAGTTAAACTGCTGATTGGCAAAGTTTACCAGCTTGTCGGGTGAGAGTTTCTTGTAGACGTCCAAGGCGGCGGCATAGTCCTTGCGTTGCACCAGGACGCCGGCCAAGAGTTCCTTCAGCACGATGCCGGGGCTGTTGTAAGCCTTTTCCCTGATGGTGTTTATCAGGGTGCTGTCTGCCTCTAAAATGGTTTTGCATTGGTTGTTGACGAAGTAGAGATTGGCGGGATTGCGCTCCAACCAGCCCAGATATTCATGTAGAGCCAGTTCGTAACGCTGGGCGTAAAGGGCGCTGTTGGCATATTCCAAAGCGAAGAGGTTGGGGTCTTTAAAGTTGTCTCTGCCAAGCTGATACAGCCTTTGCACATATTCAAAAAAGCCTCTGCGTTCAAAGTAGGAGGCGATGGTTCTGTACCTGTTTTGATCCTTGGGATTCATGGAGATGCTTTGCAAAACTTTGGGCCAGGCCTCTTCCGCTTTTCCTCTATAGATCAGGATCTGTATCTGCTGATCCAGCAGAGTGATAGGCGGCAAATATGCCCCATATCTATCCAGGACTTCCTGCGCTTTATCCACGTTGCCGGTCAGGTAGGCGATGTTGATGATTTGCAGGATAGCGGTTTGGTCGGTGGGAACCAGCTCCAATACTTGCCTGTAGAGGTTTTCCGCCTGTGTGTATTGCCGCAAGTTAAAGTGTTGTTGAGCTTGCTGCAGCAGGATTTGCCGCTGGTCATACTGGCCCCAAAGCAAGCCGCTAAAGCTGCATAATAAAAGGATTAAGATGAGGAAACGGCTTTTCATTGGGCTTGATCCGAAAGCAGCTTGAGATATTTGATGATCACCTGCTGCCAGGCGTTGGGCAGGCTCTTGTAGCTGTCATCCAGCATGGCGGCACGTCTGAGCTGCTGCAAATCCATCTGCGAGGCGTCGGTCGGGAATTGCTGCGTGGCGGTTTCGGCCTTTCTCTTCTGAGTGGTATCTCGTTTATTGATAGAGCGTTGCGCATCAAGCAGGCGCGAGATGATATTCTCCTGACGTCTCAAAGTGTCCGGACTGAGCTGGTTTGATCTCAATTGCCTGGCTACAGCTTCCGCCTCCTCGATGATCTGCTTGATGGTGCTGGCTTGCTTTTGCGCTTCGGGATCGTTTTGCAGAGCGCGCTTGAGGTTGTCTGCCAAGCGCTGCTGATCTGAGGCCAATTTCTGCACCTGTCTCTGCATAGCGGCATCCATGCGTCCGCCCTGCTCCTGGAGCTGTTTCAGCAGGGCTTGCGTGAGCATATTCATCATCATCTGCTCTTCTCCCATCTGCTGCAACATCTGCATCAGCGATTGCATTCCGCCACCGCCACCTCCGCCGCTGGAGGCGTTGTTCAGCGCCTGCATGAGGTCGTAAACCATCAGGTTCAGGCCTTTGAGGATGTTTGACATCTGCTGCGGCAGCTGATAGTATTGCCTTTCAGATACTTGGATAAAGAGGTCACGGTAGGCGTTGTTGGTGTCGGTGAGGTCGATATAAAACTTGGGTGGCACAAACATGCTGACCTGGGGCGTGCTGAAGAATTTATTGAGCAGTATCTGCAGGCCATCGTATTGGGCGATAAGCTCTTGCATGATGGGGTAGGGGTCTCTGCCCAGGCGCTGTTGCAGCTTTTCGTGGTTGGTGGAAAAGATGAGCAATTCCCTGATGGCGCGCTGCATGGCGGCGGTGATTTCCTGCTGGCTTTGCCCGCCCATGGATTGCTTCATCTCGTTCATCTTGAGCGTGAAGCGACGCATCTTCTGCAGGGCAGATTCCATATCTGATTGGGCTGCGGAACGCTTGTTGGCCCTCAGGTTTGATGCGCTGCTTTTCATGTCTGATTCCGGTTTGCTCTGCTGCATATCCTGCTGCAATTGCTGAAGTTGCTGCTTTATATCCCGGTCTTTGTTGCTGTCCAACATCCTGTCGAGGTCTTGCAAAGCCTGCTTCAGCTCCTCGTAACTGGAGCTGATGTTGTCTTGATCTTTGGCCAGGTTTTCCGCTTTGTTGTTCGGATCCGAGCTTCTGTCTTTGAGGGCTTGCTGGCTCTTCTCGATCTCAGATGCCATCTGCAAAGCCTTCTCCATAGCCTGTTCCTTCTTGATGCTTTCCAGCAGGTCGAGCGTCTGGTCTATGCGATCCATGAAATCCTGCATACTGAACTTGAAGTTTTCCATGGCCTTACGCAGGTCTTCGGGGTTCATGTTTTCCAAAGCCCGGTTCATCTTGTCCATGGCGGCGCGGAGGTCGTCGTTGGCGATCTCTTCCATCAGCTCCTGTATCTTCTGCATCTTCTGCAGCACATCTTCAGAGAGTGCCTGATGGTTTTGCAGCTGATTGATCAAATCCTGGAAGTCTTCCGCCAGGCTATCCACCTGATCCGCCAGATCTTCCTGCCTTTCCATCAAGTCCTGGAGCTGCTTTTTGTCTTCCCAGTCGGTTTGAGGGTCTTTGAGCAGTTCACGACGCTTCTGTTCAAACTCCTGTTGCAGGTCTTGAGCCTGTTCCATGGCGCTCTGCAGCTCGCTGGTCTTGAGGTTTTCCTTTTGCTCGATCTCCTGATAAATCTCTGCGATGGAGGGGAAGCGGGCTACGTAGCGTGTGCTTTCTGCCTTCTGATGCATGGGCGAATTGTCCCAGACCTGCATCCAGTAAGTGACTCTGTCTCCGGGGAAGAGGCCAAATGGCGCCAGGTCGAAGACGTAATCCAAATTGATGATTTTGCCGGGGATAACGCTTTTGATGGTAATGCTTTGAGGGGCGGCGTCGTTGATCTGATATACCAGCTGCAGGTTGCGGAGACCGAAGTCGTCGTTGGCGCTCACAATCAGCGGCAAGTTCATCCTCTGATCCAGCACCGTGTCCTTTGCGGGGAAAAGGATTCTGATCTCAGGCGGCGAGTCTGTAATGATGTTGATGCTCTTCTCTTCCGGGCGGTTCTTGCGGCCTAATTCGTCGATGAGCTCCAGATACCAGGTTTCGGCTTTCTGCACTCTGAATTGGGTGCTGAAGCTGTTGCCGCTGCCCTTGAGGGGCAGCGTACGTCCGTCTGAAAAGCGCATCTGAGCTTGCTTGATGGGGATATTGGTCTGGATATTGAGGTTTACTAGGCTGTGCAGAAAGGCCTCGATATTGCCTTGCGAAAGCGTGTCTACCACGGTGCTCAAACCGGTGTAAGCCGGGGGCGAAATCTGTGTCCTCCACTGGCGGGCGTAAGGCTCATCCAGGCAGGTGATCTTGAAGGTGTCGCTGCTGGCGACGGAGTTGGCGATATAATACTCGATGTCCGTCTCTACGGAGCTGAAGAGGTAGCGCCAATCCGTAAGTGCCAGTTCTCTGAAGATCTTATCATAACGGAAGTAGAGCTTGTGCTCCAGCCTCGTTTCGGGGTTTTGCACCTCGATCAATACTTCCTGGCCGCGTCCGATGGTGATATTGCCGGGGCTGATTTCTATGGTCTCTTTATAGACTATGCTCTCGGGTTTGTTGGTGTAAAACTGTTTGAAGGCCGGTTTGAATGAGTCCCACGACATAGCCCACCAAGTGATGGTGCCCACCAGGAAGAAGAGGAGGAAGAAAATCTGGGCGGGAGTAAACCAGGCGGGGGGCTTAAGCTCAAGTTCCTCAATGCGTTTATCTGCCTGGATGGCCAGGAGGTCTATCACTTCGGGGCTTTCTTGCTGCTCCCTCAATTCATAGAGGTTTTGGAAGATGTCGTCGTCGTTGCCGGCGGTGATGTCCATCCAGCGGGCGGTCTTGCGGTTGTCCCAGAGCGTGTTGTAAGCTCTGAGCAGCAGGTAGATGCTGAATAGCGCTGTGCCTGTGCGCAGGGTCATATTGATGTAGAGGAGCACGGGGTTGCGCTGCCCAAAACCCAGCCAGGAGGCGTAATAGATGTGGATGGAAGCGAGAAAGATCAGCAGACACGAGACCACAGCTCTGCCCATGAGAGCAGAATTGAACTTGAGCCTGTACCGCTTGAGAGCTCTCTCAAAGAGCGTCATTGCTGCCTTAACCTTCCTGAGCTGATACTACTAACCTTGCTCTTCCTCGATGAGCTCGGCAAACTTGGCCGCCGCTTGATCCAGCGCTTCCTTGGGCGTCAGCACTTGCTTGAAAGCCTTTTCCAGGTAGTCCTTAAGATGCTGCCTGGCCTCAAACCAAGCGCCCATCTGCGGTTCGACGATGGCGTCTTCCAGCTGGGCAAAAATGGCCTCAAACTGGGGAGATTCTGACAGGAAATCACGCAGGATATCTGTCTTTAGCGCACTCTTTCTCAGCGGCATATAACAGGTCCTGGCGCTCCATTCCGCCGTCTGCTCGGTGTCTGTAAACCACTTGATAAACTTCCAGGCTGCTTCTTCACGTCTCTTGTCGCCGCTCTTGAAGATGACGATGTTGGCTCCGCTG
This sequence comes from Cloacimonetes bacterium UBA3900, assembly GCA_002391675.1. GTDB lineage: Bacteria > Cloacimonadota > Cloacimonadia > Cloacimonadales > Cloacimonadaceae > UBA3900. The sequence goes on from DGFM01000039.1 coordinate 43,630, forward strand.
ATGGCGCTCTTCTTTGTACGGTAGGTGGGCAGCGGAGCGTAGCCGATATTGAAGTTGATGGGCTGCTGCCTCATGTGAGTGATGGACACGCTGGAGCCCTCATACATAGACACGATTCCGGCCATAAAGTCGTTCTGCCCGTCATAGGCCTGGGTTTGATAGACGCTTTTGTCTTTGTGCAAGAGATCGGTGAGATAGGTGAGCGCTTCCACGCCTTCAGGGCTGTTGAAGACGGGCGTGCCATTCTCGTCTACGATGCGTCCGCCTGCCTGGCTCAGGAGGTTGATAAACTGCCACTCGTTGGGTACATAGTTGGTGCCGTAAGTGTTCCTGGGCTCGGCTTTTCTGGTGAAGATGCGGCAATATTGTCTGAATTCCTCCCAAGTGGCGGGGAAGTGGTTGGGATCGAGCCCGGCGCGGTAAAACATATCTTTATTGTAGAAATAGGCTCTCACGCTTTTGTTGAAAGGCCAAGACCAGATGCTATCCTGATAGGTTATGGATTGGAGAAAGACGGGATAGATGTCCTGCAGGTATTCATCGGTAAAGTCCGGGTCGTTGGCGATCAGGTCGCTGATGTTGACCAGCACGTCAGAGGCGACGTATTTTGAAGTCCAGGATTCAAATACCTGGGCGATATCCGGCTGTTTTCCGGCTTGGATGGAGGCCATCAGTTTCTGGCTGAGTGCCGTGTAGCTGCTGATGGGGTTGGCGACCACTTCCACCTCGTTTTGGCTGCGATTGAAGCGGATGATCATATCCGTGAGCACGTCTCCCAAAGGGCCGCTCAAGCCGTGCCAGAAGGTGACTTTCACTTTGCTGCTCTGGGTGGCTTTGGCGCAGGAGCCAAGCACCAGCACCAAAAGCATCAGGATAATGGTAAACTTACGCATTTATTTAAACTCCATATCTTGTGTATCTTTGGTTGCACATCTATATCAAACTCGGGCTGTGAGTCAATATACTTGTTTATCCTTCAAGTGGCAAAACGCTGTTACAAAGGCAGAGATATGCGCTGTCCGGTTTTGGCGGAAAGGTAAATGGCTTGGATAATCTCCACGGATTTGCGGCCGTCACGACCGTCGGTGGAGGGTGTATCCCTGCCCAGCAGCACATCAATCACGTTGCGGTAATAGGGGTTGTGACCAAAGCCGTAGATGTTTGGCGGTTGGTAGTTTGTATCCATCACTATGCGGTCGTCGTCATCATACTCTTCAAACTCCCAGTGCTCGATCTTGTTCACTGCCACGCCGCCGACTTTCACCGTGCCTTTCTCACCGATGATGGTGATGGAACCTTCAAAGTTCTTGGGATAGGTGAGCATGGTCACGTTGATAGAGGCAATGGCGCCGTTACGGAAGTGCAGGATGGCTGAGCCGGAATCTTCGGCTTCGATATTGCGCGCCAAGGTGGCAGTGTAGGCCATCACGCTGTCCACGCTGCCCAGCAGCCAGTAGATGGCATCCACGTAGTGACTGGCTTGGTTCATGAAGGCACCGCCGTCAAACTCCCAGGTTCCGCGCCACTTCTCGGCGTCATAATACTGCTGCGGCCTTTGCCAGAACACGTTTGACTGCGCTACATAAATCTGGCCGAAGCGTTTCTTGTCTACAGCGCGCTTGAGCAGCTGCAGAGTGGCATTGAGCCGGTTTTGCTTCACCACAAAGAGGGGAACGTTGTTTTGGTCGCAGGCATGGATCAGGCTATCGGCCTGTTGGATGCTGATGCCCATTGGCTTTTCAGTGATCACAGCCGCTTTGCTGTTTGCCACATCCACACCTATCTGAGAGTGAAGTCCACTCGGTGTGCAGATGCTCACAGCATCGAGGTTTTCTTTCTTCAGCATTTCATGATAGTCTGCATAAAAGCTCTTGATTCCATACTCTTTGGCTGCAGTTTCAGCTTTAGAGGGGATGATGTCTGCCACTGCCACAAATTCCGCTTCAGGGATTTGGGAGATGGCCTCAAAGTGATTTTTGGATATGCGTCCACAGCCGATCAATCCGAGCTTGATTTGTTTCATTTGTCTTTCTCCAGATATTACAAAATGTGGGCCCGACTTTTAGCACGCTAAAATGTGAGCTCCAGACCATCTTTTAGAGGATAAGGTTTTTGGCAAGAAGTTTCTTCTTCACAATCACAAAACATGAGGGCTCAATTCTCCAATTGACAAAAACCCCGCCTTTTTATATGGGGACTTTATGGATAACAAAGCTAAGAAACTATTAATTATCACGGATATGTTCCCACGTCCGGAGAATCCAACTGATGGTGTATTTGTCTTGCATCAGGTGCAGGCCTTGACGGAGCACTATCAGGTGAGGGTATTTTCCTCCTGGTTCCCGGCAAAGGCCAAGGTCCAGGTGAGGCAACAGCCTGAATATGATGTGGTGCAGGTCTACTATCCCCAAAGCAGGATATTCTCCCCTTTCACCTCATATTATTATTATAAATACGCACTGCCCAAGCTGAAAGAGGTTTTGGACAGCTTTGATCCGGATATCATCCACGTGCACGATTGCCGCCATATACCTGAGCTGCTGTGTATGCAGGACCTGCTGGGAAAGCACCCCGCCAGGAAGATACTCACCGTCCACAACATCAAGACACTTCCCGAAAGGACGGAGCGGCCCTGGCTCAAATCCATCTACCGGAATACCTTGCCCAAGGCGTATCGCATCTGGGATAAGGTGCTGTTTGTCAATCAGCGACTCCTCGAGCGGATGCGGGATATCGTCCCATCCCACAAGAGCTTATACATAGGCAACGCCATCATCCCCACGCCAGAGTGCCCGGACGAATCCATCAGCCACATCAGGGAAAAGATAAAGAGCAAAAACTTCAACATCCTCTCTGTGGGTAACCTGGTGAATACCAAAGGCTTTGATATCCTGATCCAGGCATTTGCCCAGCTGCAGAGCCAATACAAGGATATATCTCTCACCATCATCGGCTCAGGCAAGATGCGTAAAAAGCTGACAAACCAGATCATTAGCCTGGGCTTGGAGGAGCAGATCAACATGATCCCGGCTCAGCCAAACGAGATAGTGCGCAACTGCTACAAATGCTTTGATCTCTTTGCTTTGCCCAGCTATAGCGAGACCTTTGGCATCGTGTATATAGAGGCCATGGAAGCTGGTTTGCCGGTGATCGGAGTGAGAGGGCAGGGCATAGATGGAGTGGTGCGGGACGGCGTGAACGGCCTTTTGTGCGAGCCCAGGAACGTGGCTGATCTCGTCTCCAAAATCCGCTGGGTGATAAACAATCGTGACGCAGCCACCAAGCTTGCCTGCGCAGGTCAGATACACGTCAGAGAGCATTTTATGATGGATAAGTTCATCCCCAAGTTGATAGATATATATGAAAGCTGACAAGCGTATCTTGATGATCGTCAATGAGTTCCCACCCACAGGGGAGAGTGGCGTGCAAAGGCCGCTCAAGTTTTTGAAATACTTGGCGGCAGACGGCTGGCTCTGCCACGTTGTCACTCCTAAGCATCTGCCTAAAAGCGTGCAGGATGAGTCTTTATGTGCCGAAGTGCCCGCCTCTGCCATCATTCACAGGACGCCCAGCCTGGGCTTCAGAGCCAAGGCGGTAGACAAAGTTGCCGAGCTGCGCTTTCAAGGGAACCGGGGCAAGCTCAAAGCCACCTTCATGCGCTTTCTGATGACACTCAATCACATTATCTTTCCCATTGACAAGCAGATAGGTTGGGTGCCCTTTGCCTTTATCCACAGTTGGTGGCTGATCAGAAAACACAGGATTCGCAACGTATACATCACCGCCTTTCCTTTTTCGGCTTTCCTGGTGGGCATTTTGCTCAAGAAGTGCTTTAAAGACCGCATTTTCTGGGTGGCAGACTACCGTGATGCCTGGCAGTTTCAGCCCATTCTTGAAGATGTCCTGCCTGCTTTCAGATGGAATATCATCCGCCATTGGGATAAAAAGGTGCTCGAATATTGCGATAGAGCCGTATTTGTAACCCCTGTCACACTCGACACTTACACCAAGCGTTACAGATGGCTGAAAGGCAGGGCCTGCTACATCACCAACGGCTATGACGAAGCGGACTTTCAGGATTTGAAGGCGGATCCCACCGCTTCGGATGCCATGTATTATATGGGCAAGCTATACGATCTCGAGCGAGGCAGCATTTTGCCCCTTTTGAAAGTGATGAAGGAAAAGGAATTACAGCTTCCACTGATGCACGTGGGTACCATCGACAAGGCTACCCGGGCGGCCATCACCAAAGGCAGGTACGACTTTTATAGCTACCATGGCTATGTTTCTCATCAGAAAGCCCTGGAACTGGCTCTGGGCGCCAAGATCAACCTGCTTTTGATCAACGACGACAAAGAATCCGAGGCGGTCTACACCGGCAAGGTGTTTGAGCTGCTCAGGTCTCAGAGGCCCATCCTGGCTTTGGGCCCACGCCGTGGCGTGATCAAAGACCTGATAGAATCTACTCACAGCGGCGAATATGCTCATTTAAGCAACCCCGGGCAGATAGAGACTGCGCTCAGGAAGTTATTGGCAGCGCCGGAAAGCTATAGCTGCGATTTGAGCGAGATCCGGCAATACGAAAGGCAACACTTAACCAAGCGATTGGCAGAACTCTATGAAAGACATTAAGATAAACAACCGTGGCAAAATCCTGTTGATGTATCTGACCTGGTTTTTTTGGAAGGTCAGACAGGCTTTTACACATATAACCGACAAGGAGCCCAAAAGAGTTTGCGTTCTCTATCTGAGCGGATTGGGCGACATCGTTTGTGACACCCTGTATTTTGAGACCCTGCGGGAGAAGTGGCCCAAAGCCAAGCTCAGTGCTTGTTTCCCCGCCGCTTTCTGTGATGTGCAGAAGGAATTCTTTGCCTTTGACCACTACATCCCGCATCATAGCTCCTGGCTCACACTGAAGCGGCTTTGGAGCCTAAAGGCCGACCTCATCATCCTTCCCGGATGGCTGATGCGCAACTCTCTTTTGGCCATCTTTTCCAATGCCAAAGCCATTATCGGCTATGTGAACGACCTCAGCTTCAGCAATCGCTACCTCAACAGCTTTACGCTCGAACTGGCAGGAATACAGGCCAAACGCTGTGTTCAGGATATGCGCAGCTGCCATCTGGCGCAAAGACCCATGGCCATCTCAGTGGCATTGGGCCTCAGGACTTACGACATCGAAAACCTGGAAATCCCCAGGATGAAAGAATATCTAAACCATGCCGTCTTTCACGCCGGGGCACGTTTTGAAGGCAGGCGTTACAGCGAGGAATCTTTTGCCCGGGTAGCCGAATATCTGATAGATCAAGGCTGGGTTCACACCGTATATCTGATTGGTGGCACTGAGGATAGGCCGATAAACCTGCGCATCAAGAGCCACAGTAATCTCAGGACCATCGTGGATAAATCCGGAATTTCACTGCGCCAGAGCTTCGAGCTCATCCGCACGGCAAAGGTATTTGTGGGTAACGACTCAGGCCCCATGCACTTAGCTGCCTTATCCGGAGTGCCTACCCTGGGCCTGATGGGGCCAAACTTCCCTCATATCAGCGGGCCCTTGGGCAAGCAAAGCAGATATCTCTTTCATGAATTTGAATGCAGCGGCTGCAACCAGAGGGATTGCGACTATAACTATCGTTGCATCAAGGCGATAACCACTCAGGAAGTGCTGGAAACCTTGGATGAAATGATAAAGGACTAAGATGAAGAAGAAAAAGATACGCATCCTCAATATTATCACCAGGTTAAGCATCGGCGGTGTATCCAAACACGTATTTATCCTCACCCGGCTTTTCAACGAAGCCCCCTATCGCAGCATCATCGCGAGCGGGCGCTGTGAAAGCCATGAAAAGGACCTGTTTGCCCAGGCAAAGGACTATGAGCTGGAAGTGATCTATGTGCCTGAGATGGAACGATCTATCAATCTAATCAAAGACCTGGTATCGGTCTTTAAACTATACAAAGTCATCAAGCGGCTGGCTCCGGACGTGGTGCACACGCACACCGCCAAGGCAGGATTTGGCGGCAGGATAGCAGCCAAACTTGCCGGAGTCAAGACCATCATCCACACCTTCCACGGCAACAACTTTCAGGGCTATTTTGGCTTTTTAATGAGTCAGGTATCAATCAACGTCGAAAGAGCCCTGGCACTGCTCAGCACTCGCATTATCGCCATCAGCACTCAGCAAAAGGACGAGCTGATCAAATATAAGATCTGTCCGGAGCGCAAGATAAGTCTCATCCCCTTAGGCTTTGATTTTGAAGAGTTTACCTACCAAGAGAGCGACATAGGCGGCTTTAAGAAAAGATACAATATCCCGCCCGAAAACAAGCTGGTAGGATTTGTGGGCAGGCTGACCGCCATCAAGAACCCCGATGCCTTCATCGACATAGCTGCCAAAGTCTTGGAGCAAAGGCAGGACGTGACTTTCGCCTTCGTGGGTGATGGAGACCTCACGCCGCATCTGAAGCGCAAAGTGGCGCAAAGAGGCTTGCAAGACAGGGTCATCTTCACCGGCTATCTCACCGAGCTGAATCCGCTCTACGCCGATCTGGACGCAACTGTGCTCACCTCCACCAATGAAGGTACGCCGGTTGTGATTATCGAAGCGATGGTCAATCGCGTGTTGGTGCTTTCCACCAGCGTTGGCGGGGTGCCCAACATGATCCAGGACAAGGTAAGCGGCTATCTATTTGATGGCGTTGACATTAATGGCTACGCCCAGAGGCTGCTCCACAGCTTCGATCATCCTGAAGAAGTGCAGCCCATTTTGGATAGAGCCGGAGCTGATGTGGTCACAAAGTATGGAGCCGAGCGCCTGCGACAGGACTTTGTAAAGCTGTTTAAAGAGCTGCGTATCAGGTAGTTTGGCCTCATCTAAGAGCCGCTACTTCACCAACACCCCTTTGATGCACCCGACTCCATATTGGAAGAGATAAGTCCCTGCTGCACAATCTCTTTGCAGGCTATCTTTACCATCCCAAAACAGCTCGCCCTTCACCAAGCCAAAATCTCGGACCAGCCTTCCTTTAAGATCGTATATCTTAAGGTGTTGTGGCTGAGAAGAATTTAGTTTGATGTCTGTGCCCACCTTAAAAGGATTGGGGTTTAAAGAGATGTTCTGAGCCACTGGTAACACGTTGTCATCAATATCACTACCGGTGGAATTGATCTGCCAGGTGATGGTGTGAGCCCATTCCTCATTTTCCACCGTGCAGCTGAGGGTGTGAGTTCCAGCGGGAAAACTGTGGGTGAGCGCCAGATCGCCCACGCCCTGTGAGATGACCTCATCATCCAGCTTCCAAGTGTAGTTTACTTCATAATAACCGCTGTAAGCCACCACCATAAAGACCACCTCGTCAGTGGAATTGCACTCCACCGTTTCGTCATTTGGGGGCAGGATGTCGTCAATCATGAGGTCCAGCATTCTCAGCTCATTGATAGTGACGGGCGTGAGGGGCCTATCGTTATTTCCCACAGGTACTTGGCCAATGTCCAAGACCACGTCGAGATTTTCCACCACTTTGCCGAAAACAGAATAGTTTCCGTCCAAATGGGGCTGAGGTGCGAGGGTGATATATTATTGACTGCCGGCGGAATTGGGTGCGCTGGTCTTGGCCATCGCCAACATCCCGGCACAGTCATGAATCAGGGAGGGATGATACTCATCGTTGATGGTGTAGCCGGGGCCTCCGGTTCCCGTGCCATTGGGGCAGCCATCTTGAATCACAAAACCACGCACCACCCTGTGGAAGATCAATCCATTGTAGAAGTTACTGTTGGTGAGATCAATAAAGTTCCCGGCGGTGATGGGCATGAGATCATCGTAAATCTCGGCGGTAAAAGAGCCCATGGATGTGTCCCAACGGGCAAAATGCAGGCCATAAACAGGTGCCAGAAGACACGCTACCACAATCATTAAGCAAGCTTTGCGCAGGTTGAACATAATCACCTCGTTATTGATTTTGAATGCAAGCCTAAAAAGCGCCCCATATTTGGCAAGTGATTTGTTGTGAAATGGGTAAATTTGCGAATAGAAATCTTGACTCACCAAAACCAAAAACAGGCCTCCGTCAGGAAGACCAATCTCCTACCAAAATAGTAGGCATTCATCATCGGACTCACGAACCCCAAAAGGCAGGGCTTTCTGAAATATTTGACTTGAGAGCTGGTTTTGCGAAAACAATTTCGCCTTCTAAAATGTCGATTTCATGCGG
>DGFM01000039.1:51995-64883 GCA_002391675.1 Cloacimonetes bacterium UBA3900
GTTACGCATTCGAGCGCCAGGGAGAGCCGAGGGGCGGTCAACCTTTGCAAAAAGTCAACCTTTGAGGCAAGTATCGGGTTTTTGCAAATAAATTTAGGGCCAAAATGAGCATCATTTTCTGTCTTGATATTTCCAAAACCGCTGTCACAAATTACAGCTTTTTTGCAGCCGTATGGATATCCACTCGCAGAACGAAATGTTTAAAATCAAGAAATGATTACTTGACAAAAATGCCAAAGTGAGAAAAATCTGTCCAGACCCAAAATAAACAAGGGGGAGAACATGAAATCAAAAGAACTCAAACCCGCACCCCAGATGCGCACGATGCTCAGGCGGATCAACCTGGTGGTTTTCCTCATCTTTTTGATCCCCATAATCGTAACGATTTTTACTGTCTCGGAAGTCTCTATACCGCTTCTGTTTCTCTGGCTGGCGCTGCTGATCATCATTGATGCCTATCTCGTAGCTATGTGTCGCAATCTGAGCTACAGTCTGGATGGCGATGCCGTGCTCTTGAATAAAGGTGTCTTTTGGAAGCGGCGTACCACGGTTCCTTATAATATGATCACCAATATCGACATCACGCAAGGGCCGGTGGAGCGCTCTTTTGGCCTCAGCAAAATCCACATTCAGACTGCCGGTTTGAGCGGTGGAGAGAATACTCACGCGGAGCTGGTCATGCGTGGTGTTACTGATCCGGATGCGCTCAAGGCCGAGATCATGGCTTGCATCAAGGAGCCTGCCGGTATTCAGACGACTGCAAATGAGACAAACCCTGAATCTGTCGACGTGATGCAATCCATACTGGAAGAGCTGAAAGCGATCAGGCAAAGCCTGCAAAAATAAGCTTACTGACGGAATAAACGAAAATTTTCATTGACAATCTGAGCCGTATACAGAGACTTGCCAAATCTCATGAGAATGTCTCAGGAGATGCTGTTAATTCTTAGATCTATTTCGAGGTTTTTATGGAAGTTATCCCAATTCTTTGGTATCTTGCTCCCTTGGGAGCTATAATGGCTTTGGCCTTTGCAGCAGTCTTTTTCTATCAGGTTAAGGCGCAGGATCCGGGCACGCCGCGCATGGTGGAGATCGCCGGATTTGTGAGAGAAGGAGCTTTTGCCTACCTGAAACAACAATATAAAGGTGTGACCATCTTCTTCAGCGTTGCTTTTCTGATTTTTCAGTTTATGGCTTTGGTGATGAAGGTGTTGCACCCCCTGGTTCCCTGGGCTTTTCTGACTGGCGGCTTCTTCAGCGGTTTGGCCGGTTTTGTCGGCATGAATACCGCTACATTGGCCTCCAACCGCACTGCTCAAGCCTGTTCTGAGAGCCTCAACAAGGGGCTGAAGGTAGCATTCAGAGCGGGCAGCGTCACCGGGCTCACGGTGGTTGGTCTTGCCTTGATAGACATCTCTGCCTGGTTTTACATCCTCAACCGCGTTGGAATCCCATTGCAGCAGATCACGGTGATCATGCTCTCTTTTGGTATGGGCGCATCCACTCAGGCGCTTTTTGCGCGCTTGGGCGGTGGAATCTTTACCAAAGCGGCAGACGTGGGAGCAGACCTGGTGGGCAAAGTGGAAGCGGGTATACCCGAAGATGACGCTCGCAACCCGGCCACCATCGCAGACAACGTGGGAGACAACGTGGGCGATGTCGCCGGCATGGGGGCTGACCTCTATGAAAGCTATGCAGGCAGCATCCTGGCTACAGCGGCTTTGGGCATGAGCGCAGTGTCCATGTTGGGGCCAAAGTTTGCCAGCTACAGCATCAATTTTGTGATTGCACCCATGGTTTTGGCCGGCATTGGAGCTTTGCTTTCCATCATCGGCATCTATATGGTGCGTACACATGAAAATGCAGATACCAAAGAGCTGATGTTTGCCCTCAACAAAAGCGTTTATTTCACCTCTGCAACCATCGGAATAGCAGCCTTTTTCATCACCAAACTGCTGCTGCCACCGCAGTATTATTTTGGTGTTTTCATCAGTATTCTCATCGGACTGGCAACCGGTGTGCTGATTGGCTGGTTTACCGAACTGGATACATCGCATAGTTACAAGCCTACACGGGCGATTGCCGAGCAGGGCAAGTTTGGGCCTGCGACGGTGATTTTGGAGGGAATAGCCGTGGGAATGCGCTCAACAGCTGCTCCTGTGATCACGGTCGTGGTTGGCATCATTCTGGCCTTCATCTTCAGTCATGGCTTCACTTCGCTGGAAATGGGGCTTTATGGCATTGGTTTTGGTGCCGTGGGTATGCTTGCCACCTTGGGCGTAACCCTTGCTATGGATGCCTTTGGGCCCATTGCAGATAACGCCGGCGGAAACGCTCAGATGTCCCATATGCCGGAATATGTGCGTGAACTCACCGACAGTCTGGACAGCGTGGGGAATACCACTGCCGCCACCGGAAAGGGATTTGCGATCGGCTCTGCAGCGCTTACTGCCATGGCGCTATTGGCTGCCTATCTGGAAGAAGTGCGCGCCGGCCTGATACTATTGGGCGACAAGCTCAATCAAGCCGTATTCCTGAAGGTCAATTACAGCCCTGGTTATTATGAGGCGATCAATATCAAAAACGCCTCTATTCAAGACTTTATCAATTATTATCAGATCAGTGCCCTCAATCCTCAATACCTGATGGGAGTGTTTATCGGAGCCATGGTGCCCTTCTTCTTCTCTTCGCTCACCATCAAAGCTGTGGGCCGCGCCGCCGGTAAAATGGTGGATGAGGTGCGCCGTCAATTTACCACCATCCCCGGCATTTTGGATGGCAGCACCAATCCGGACTACAACTCCTGCGTGAGGATTTCCACCGTCGCTGCGCAACGGGAAATGGTGTTGCCGGCTATCATTGGTATCTCTGTCCCCGTGATCGTGGGTATGCTTTTGGGCGTGGCGGGAGTGCTGGGAGTGCTTTCCGGATCTTTGGCTGCCGGCTTCGTCTTGGCCGTGATGCTGAACAACGCCGGTGGGGCCTGGGACAACGCCAAAAAGTATATAGAAACCGGCGAATATGGCGGCAAACACTCGATCGCGCATAAGGCCACCATCGTGGGAGACACGGTGGGTGATCCCTTCAAAGACACCGCCGGTCCCTGCATCAACATCCTGATCAAGCTGATGAGCATGGTTTCCATCGTGTTCGCAGGCCTGATCGTGAGCTTCTCACTCAGGATTGAGACCCTGCCCGTCCCGGGTTCCAGAATGAAACCGAAAGTGGAAAATCACAACATGATCATGACTTTGCCCAAAGATCATCCCCAGGCGCAGCAAAGAGTTATCAGATCGGAGGCTAAGGCTCCTGAGGAAGAAGAAGTGGAGTATAAAGAAGTAAAATCCGATGAGGCTGTGATGAAAGACGCAACCGAAGAGGACGTAAACACTTAAAGCATATTAATATTGTGCTGATATAAACAAAGCCCGTGGAAAAAAGGAGAAATCCACGGGCTTTTTACGTCGAGTCCTAAAAAAAACTATCTCAAAATGCACCTTTGAAGATGAGACCCAATTCGCGCTTGGCGGATAGGGGAGAATCCGAGGCGTGGACGGCGTTTTTGGTGACGCCATCGGCAAACATGGCGCGGATGGTGTTTGGGCTTCTCTTTTCCGGGTCTGTATCTCCCACCAACTCAAGCAATTTGGCCACCGCATCAACCCGCTCCAAATGAAGCGCCACCGTGGTGCCGGAACACATAAAGTCCAGCAGCTGCTCGTAGAACTCTTTGCCTTCATGCATCATGTAAAACTCGGCTGCACTTTTGCGATCAAATTGCAGCACCTTGATGTTTTTGAGGGTAAAGCCGTGCTGTTCCGTGATGGTGATGATGTGTCCCACGTGGTTTTTCTTCACCGCATCAGGTTTAATCAGCAGGAGGGATTGTTCTGTCATTTGCGGGTGTATACAGTCTCGATATAGTCCAAAGCTGCCACTTTGATGGCAATGTCACGGTTGAGAACGGAGCTCATCTTCACTTTGTGTTTGAGGATATCCGTCCAAATTTCGCTCACTTCGTTGGCCTTAAACTCTTGCGAGGTGTACTTTTTGAGCATTTCCTGATAAAACTCATCCCTGTCCACATCCACTCTGGCGATCACCAATTTGTAGCTGTCGGGACAGAAGTCATAGTCCTTGAAGCGGATGTCAAGAACGGCGTAGCCGAGCTTGAGCAGGTTGTCGTAGTTGATCTGTAGTTCGTTTAGATTGTTCATTTATGTCTCCAAGCATATTATTCTATGGACAAAAAACCGTAGTTCAGAGTCAATGCATCCAAGAATTAATAAATCTGCTATTGCGTCAAGTCCTAATTTGCAATATCGTTTTCGTGAGTTGTATAACTCATTGATAACAAAACAATAAGCCAAGGGGAAATAAGATGTCATTATTCAAATTGGAAAGCGAGTACAGCCCTTCGGGGGATCAGCCTCAGGCCATCGCAGAACTCGCGGCAGGAATTGAGGCGGGGAAGGCGCATCAGGTGCTTTTGGGTGTAACGGGCAGCGGCAAAACCTTCACCATCGCCAATGTGATCGCCCAGTTTGACCGCCCCGTCCTGGTGCTTTCTCACAATAAAACCCTCGCTGCACAGCTTTATGGAGAGCTCAAACAGCTCTTCCCGCATAATGCGGTGGAGTATTTCATCTCTTATTACGACTATTATCAGCCGGAAGCCTACATCCCCGGAAAAGACATCTATATCGAGAAAGATAGCGACATCAACGAGCAAATCGAGAAGCTGAGGCTGAGGGCGACCATGAGCCTGATGGAGCGGCGGGATGTGATCATAGTGGCTTCGGTTTCCTGCATTTATGGCTTGGGCGTGCCGGAAGAGTATCGTGAAGCGCTGATCCGCCTGGAAGTGGGGGCGCAAATGGATAGAGACGAGCTGATAAAGAAGCTGGTGGCGGCACATTATGCGCGCAACGACATCGCTTTTGAGCGTGGCGCTTTCCGCGTGCGCGGCGATGTGGTGGATATCTATCCTGCCTATTTGGAACATTGCCTCAGGGTGGAGTTCTTCGGCCCCGAAATCGTGAGGCTGCAAAAGCTGCAACCCATTTCCTATCAGGTGCTTGAGGATGTGGATTCTTATCCCGTTTATCCTGCCATCCACTTTGTGATGAGTCCGGAAAGGATGCGTAAAGCCACCGCCAATATCCGCAAAGAATTGGAGGAGCGGCTGCAATTTTACCTGGAAAACAACCGCTATCTGGAGGCGGAAAGGCTGAAGCAGCGCACCATGTTTGATATCGAGATGCTCAATGAACTGGGCTATTGCTCCGGTGTGGAAAACTATTCCAGACACCTCACCGGAACACCTGCCGGACAGCCACCCTACTGCCTCCTGGACTACTTTCCGGAGGACTTCATCTTCATTATAGATGAATCGCACGTCACCATCCCGCAGGTGCACGGCATGTATGGAGGCGACTATACCCGCAAGCAAAACCTGGTGGAATATGGCTTCAGGCTGCCTTCTGCCTTCGATAACCGGCCCTTGCGTTTTGAGGAATTTGAGCAGTATCTAAACACCGTGATCTTTGTTTCTGCCACGCCTGCGGATTATGAGCTGGAATTGACTAAGGGCGTGGTGGTGGAGCAGGTGATTCGCCCTACCGGTTTGCTGGACCCCGAGGTGGAGATCAAGCCGGTGAAAAACCAGGTGGATGACCTCATCGCACAGATTAAGGAACGCGTCGCCAAAGGGCATAAAGCGCTGGTGATGACGCTTACCAAGCGGATGAGCGAAGACCTCAGCATCTACCTGGGCAACGCCGGTATCCGCGCCAAATACCTGCATAGCGAGATCGACTCCATCCAAAGAGCTCAGATCATCAGAGACCTGCGCTTGGGAGAATTTGACGTGATCGTGGGGGTGAACCTGCTGCGTGAGGGACTGGACCTGCCGGAAGTGTCACTGGTGGCCATTTTGGATGCGGATAAGACCGGCTTCCTGCGCTCTGCCCGCTCGCTGATACAGATCTCAGGCAGAGCGGCTCGTAACGTGGAGGGAAAGGTGGTGCTGTATGCAGATACCATCACCGACGCCATCGCTCAAACCCTCAGTGAGACAAGGCGCAGGCGAGCCAAACAGATAGCCTACAACGAGGAGCACAATATCACGCCGCAAAGCATTCAGAAAAGCATCGAGCAGATTATGCAATCCACTGCCATTGCAGAGGGTTATGCTGCTTTCGATGAAGAGAAGGATGCCAAGCCATCCAAGGCTGATTTCTTTGAATACCTGGAGATTGACAACAAAGACAGGCTGATCGAGCTGCTGAAAAAGGAGATGCAGAAAGCGGCTGCCAATCTGGAATTTGAAAAGGCTGCTGAGCTAAGGGACAGGATTGCCGAGATGATGGGCGGGACGTTGAAGCCGCTCTAATCCGATAATGACTGCTCTACGGTCTCAAACAGCATCTGCGGTGTAATCTGCGTCATGCAATCCCAGTGTCCCAAAGGACAGCTCTCCCTGCCGTGCAAGGTACAGGGCTGACAGGGCAAATCAGCACAAAGTACTTCGGCTTTGGGGTTTAGGGGCGCAAAGCCCAGCCTCGGATGCGTGCTGCCGAAGATGGCAATTTGCCTGCATCCCAGAGCCGCAGCCATATGCATGGGGCCACTGTCTGAAGAGATCACCAGGTCTGCCTTTTGCAATAGTCCCGCCAGGGAGGCCAGATCATGGGTACCGCATTGGTTGATGCTGATTGCCTCAAAAGAGCTGCGGATCGCCTCCGAGAGCTCCTTTTCTGCTTCGCTGCCCAGGAAGATGAAGCGCCAATCATCCTTGGCCAAGCGCAGAAAGTCTCTGTACTGAGTCAGGGGATAGGTCTTGGTAAAGTGTGCCGCTCCGGCGAAGATGGCTATCACCTTCTTGCCTTCCCAAGCCTCTGGCAATGCGGGCTCTTCCTTCACTAACAAGTGCGGGTAAAGCTTGGGCTGCTCGCCTCGCTCATCCGGCAGCAGTTCCGTCAGTGCCGAAAAGTAGAGGTCAACCGTGGAGCTGATGCGCTCTTCGGTCTTATGCTTCACGATTTGCTGGCGCAGCTTGCGCTGTTTTTGGTATCTGTACTTCCGGGGCGCTTTGGCCAAAAGTGTGATCAGATGCGAAGCCAGCTTTCCATGCAGATCAATCGCCACATCATATTCCTGCTCTCGGAGCTCTTTGAAGAAGCTGAGCTTTTCTCGCCAGATAAGCACCTCAATGTTGCTGCCCATTATTCGGACAATATCTGCGAAAGCTTCTTTGCAGACGAAGGTGATGCGGCAATTGGGAAAGTGACGCCGAAGTGACGCCACCACGGCCTGGGTGAGGATGATATCACCCAAGCTGCTCAGGCGAATAATGAGGAAGTTCATGCTTGGCTCACCAAGCTCCTGGCTTTGTCGATTGCTTTAGGGATCATGCTGGCATCTCTGCCGCCCGCCATGGCGGAATCCGGTCTGCCTCCGCCCTTGCCACCCAAAACAGCCGCCACCTGGCCGATAAGTTTGCCGGCATGGAAACGGTCTTTGAGCTCGGAACCCACCACGCAGAGGATGGAGACCTTATCCGCGCTGGGAGCAAAGAGGAAGGCGATCATGTCTGCGGCTTGCGACTTGATGTCGTCGCCCATAGCCCTGAGCTGATCAGCGCTCTCTGCCTGTACTTCGGCAGCCAAAAACCTGAAGCCATCCAGCTGCTCAGCTTGCTGCATGATGCCGCCCAGCTGGTCTCTACCGTGTTTGGCAGCCTGTGCCCTGAGTTCTTCTTCCAAGTCTTTGTTCTTCTGGATCAGTGCATCCAGCTTTTCCTCCAGTTGCTTTTCCGGGGATTTAAGCTTGTTGGCAAGGTCGTGCAGCCTCTCTTGCAGATGGTTCACGTGCTCCATGGCTGCGCGTCCGCTCAACACTTCCAGCCTTCTGATTCCTGCTGCTGAGGAGCTCTCTGAGATGATCTTAGAGAGTCCGATCTGGCCCGTAGCCTGCACGTGCGTGCCTCCGCAAAGCTCTTTGGAATAGCCCTCTACGCTCACCACTCTCACGTCATCGGCGTACTTCTCACCAAACAAAGCGATGGCGCCCTGCTTCTTGGCCTCTTCGATGGGCAATATCTCGGTGCTCACCTCACGGTTTTGCAGGATTACCTCGTTGACAGCTCTCTCCAGGGCGTGGAGCTGAGCCTTATCCAATGCGGCTTGATGGGTGAAATCAAAGCGTGCATAATCCGGCGCCACTAAGGAGCCCTTTTGCTGAACATGATCGCCCAGCAACTCCTTGAGAGCCTTGTGTATGAGGTGCGTAAGCGTGTGATTACGAGCGATATCCAGCCTGCGCTCTGCGTCAATCTTGGCTGTAAGCTCGCCTGTATGCGGCGTCCCTTTCAAGACCTTTCCTGTGTGGATATAGTAGTCCGCGTGCTTTTGCACATCACTGATCTGTACTTCAAAGTCGGCGTCAAAGATCACGCCCGTATCTGCCACTTGTCCACCGGATTCGGCATAGAAGGGAGTCTTATCCAAACGCAGGTGGATGAGTCCTTCTTCATCAAAGTAGTAGCTCTGGATGCGAACCTTGGCTTCATTTTGAGTGTAGCCCACAAACTCGGTAGGGGAGGGTTCATGAAGCGCGATCCACTCCACATCCTCAGCGGAATAAGAGAACTTGGAGCTGGAGCGGGCACGCTCTCTTTGCGCCTCCATCTCGGCATCAAAGCCTGGCAAATCCACATCCAGTCCATGCTCCGCGGCCATGATCTGAGTCAGGTCCAGCGGGAAGCCGTATGTATCATAAAGCATAAAGGCGTCCTTACCGGCGATAGTCTTGCCTTCCAGCTTGCCTACAATCTCTTCAAAGCGCTGCAGCCCGATGTCCAAAGTGTGGTTGAAGCGCTCTTCTTCGGCCTTGATTATTGTGCGGATATACTCTTCCTTGCCTTTCAGCTCGGTGAAGTGATGGCCCATGATCTCGACTACGGTGTTGACCAAGAGATACAGGAAGGGCTCGGTGAAGCCCAGCAGTCTTCCGTGTCGGGCAGCGCGCCTGAGTATGCGTCTGAGCACATAGCCACGCCCTTCATTGGAGGGGAAGCCTCCATCCGCCAGCGCAAAGCAGAGACAGCGTACGTGGTCTGCGATTACCCTGTGGCTCACTCCCGTCTTGATGTCATAGGCTTTGCCGCTCAGCTGAGCCAGCTTTTCTATGATGGGCATAAAGAGGTCGGTTTCGTAGTTGCTGTGCTTGTCTTGCAGCACCTGGGCCACTCTTTCCAGACCGGCGCCGGTATCCACAAAGCGGTCTTTAAGCGGCGTAAGGCTGCGATCCGCCTCTCTTTTATATTGGATGAAAACCAGGTTCCACAGCTCTATATAGCGGGCGCAATTGGTATTGACGCCGCAGATATGCTCGGGATCGTGAGCCCGGTCACAAGTGCCTTCACCCCTGTCTATATGAATCTCGCTGCAGGGGCCGCAGGGACCGGTCTCGCCCATCTCCCAGAAGTTGTCTTCATCACCATGAAAGCTGATGTGTGCAGGGTTGATATCGGTCTCGCTCTTCCAGATGTCATAAGCCTCCTGATCGCTGTCATGCACAGTGGCATAGAGCTTATCTTTGGGAAGCTTCCACACTTCGGTGAGCAGTTCCCAGGCCCAGGCAATGGCTTCCTTTTTGTAATAATCTGCAAAAGACCAATTGCCCAGCATCTCAAAGAAGGTGTGATGATAGCCGTCCTGGCCCACTTCTTCGAGGTCGTTGTGTTTGCCGCCGGCGCGGATGCACTTTTGGCTGTTGACGACCCGCGGGAAGTCCCGCTCTCTGAGACCCAAAAAGATGTCCTTAAACTGGTTCATACCCGCATTGGTAAAGAGCAGGGTGGGGTCAGCTTCCGGAACCACGGGCGAGCTGTGCACAAACTGATGCTCTTTGCTGCGGAAGAAGTCGATGAAGCTACTGCGAATCTCTTTACTGCTTAACACTTGCTTATTCCTTGTCGCATGAAGAGTCGTCAAAGTTCTCGATCAGCCACTTTTCGGCACACCAAGCGGCAATCGCTCCATCGGAAGCAGCGGTAACCACCTGCCTCAACACCGTGTTACGTATATCTCCGGCTGCATAGACACCCGGGACGCTGGTCTGCATATTCTCATCAGTAATCACAAAGCCAGCTTCATCCAGCTTGATTTCAGGGCCCATCAGCTCGTTATTGGGCAAGATGCCCACGTAGATAAACACTCCATCCACATCGAGATAGCTTACCTCTTCGGTCTTGCGGTTGAAGACCTTCAGCTTTTGCACGGCAGCCTCGCCCTGAATCTCGTGCACCACGCTATCCCAAACCATCTCTATCTTGGGATTGCTGAGAGCACGGTCTTGGATGATCTTCTGTGCCCGCAGCTCATCACGACGGTGGATGATATAGACCTTGGAGGCAAAACGGGTGAGAAAGATCGCCTCTTGGACAGCGGAATCACCGCCACCCACCATGGCCACGACCTTATCCCTATATAGAGCACCATCGCAGGTGGCACAATAGGATACGCCACGACCGGTAAACTCTTCTTCGCCGGGCACACCCAAACTGCGGGGATGCGCACCTGTGCAAAGGATGATCACCTTGGCTTCATACTTGTTATCTTCGGAGGTTTCCACAGTCTTGCAGGCACCTTCGAGGTGCAAAGCCGTGATCTCTTCATCAAAAAACTCGGCGCCGAAACGCTCCGCCTGAGCATGCATCTTTCCTGTGAGCTCAAAGCCACTCAAGCTCTCCTCAAAACCGGGATAGTTTTCCACGTCTTCCGTGACGGTGATCTGCCCGCCGATGAAGGCTCGCTCAAAAACCGCAGTCTTCAAGCCACCTCTGGCAGCGTAGATCGCAGCGCTCAAACCCGCTGGCCCGCCTCCAATTATCACTACATCATATCTCATATATTACCTCGTTATAAACATACTAACACATCGTATACTCTGATTTTGAAAGGCTCTTCTTTGTCAAGTGAAAAGGGAAGCAGTGTCCCTGAAAGTGCGATGAAAGCACGATTTGCAATATCGAGCTTTTAGGATGTCCGCGCACCTCCGCCTGCTCAATGACGATGATTTTTCTTGTCCGGTAGGTGAAATTCTCATTTTCCCCTTTGCCTCTGCCCCGGATTGGTTATTATATGAACAGATATTCATATAAGGAGCTACACATGGATGCAATATGCAAGTGTAAAAATATAGACAAGAAGGAATTGGAGCGCACGGTCGCCGAGCAACCGGACGCTGAAACCATAGAGCGGCTGAGTACCTTTTTTAGCGTGTTCGGTGACGGTACGCGGCTCAAGATACTATATTATCTCTCACGCCATGAGCTTTGCGTGGCGGATTTGGCCAGCCTGGTGCAGATGGGGCAGTCCGCCGTCTCACATCAGCTGCGGAATCTCAGGCTCAACCGCCTGGTAAAAGTGCGCAAAGAGGGCACCACCAGCTATTATTCTTTGGATGACGAACACGTGCAGAGCATCTTTGAGGTTGCTTTGGAACACATCAACGAGGAGCAAAGGTAATGACAACGCAGGAATATGAGGTCCACAACCTGGATTGTGCGCATTGTGCCAATGAGATCGAGGCGGGTATCTGTAAAATGCCCGGCATAGCGGAAGCGAGGCTGGATTTTGTGAATCGGAAATTGGTGGTGAGCTACAGCGAGGAGGTGGTGGATGCCTTGGAGCGGCTCAATCACTTGGCAGACTCCATCGAGCCGGGCGTGAGCATCACAGACACCAATATAGAAGTAGCGGACAAGCGGGCCAGCGTCATGTTTTGGTTGCCTTTGGTGCTGTGTGTGCTGGTTTTGATAGTTTCCCTGGCTTTGCCGGTTGCGCCCGCACTCAAGACCTGCTTGGGCATCATCGCTTGGCTACTCGTGGGGCACAGGGTGATCTGGTCGGCTCTACGCTCTTTGATAAAGGGCAAAGTATTCGGCGAGCAGTTTCTGATGACGATCGCCACCAGCGGCGCCCTTGTGTTGGGTGAATTTACCGAAGCGGTGGCGGTGATGTTTTTGTATGAAATCGGCGAATGGCTGGAAAGCCTTGCGGTGAAACGCTCTTACAAATCCATCCAGGGCATACTTTCCATCAAGCCGGACAAGGCACATCTGATCACTGCAGAAGGCACAAAGGACGTAGCTCTGAGCCAGGTGCAGGTGGGGCAGAGGGTAATCGTCTATCCCTCCGAGCGCATCCCCCTGGATGGAGTAGTGAGCAAAGGCAGCTCCAGTTTGGATACCTCCACGCTCACAGGTGAAGCCGCTCCCCTGGCAGTTTCTGAGGGCGACAAGGTGATTTCCGGCACGCTCAATATCCAAGGTCTTTTGGAGATAGAGGTCATTTCCATAGATGCAGAGAGCACGGTGAGCCGCGTCCTGAAACTGATCGAGGATGCAGGCAGCCGCAAATCCACCAGCGAGCGCTTTATCACGCGCTTTGCCGGCGTCTATACCCCCGCGGTAGTGATAGCCGCCATCCTGGTTTTCCTGATTCCCACGCTGCTCGGCTTTGAAGCGGCGGTATGGCTCAAGCGCGCTCTCGTTTTCCTGATCGTGAGCTGTCCCTGCGCCTTGGTGATCTCAGTTCCGCTTTCCTACTACGTGGGCATCGGCAAGGCAGCCAGGCAGGGCATCATCGTGAAAGGTTCCATCTACTTGGACATCCTGCGCCAGGTAAAAAACATGGTCTTTGACAAAACCGGCACACTCACCACGGGCGAGCTGAAGATCAAGAACCTGCTCACTCCCAAAGGCGGCGATGCAGAAGAGCTTAAGAGCACAGTTTATAGATGCGAATACACCTCGCACCATCCCTTTGCCAAAGCGATCAAAGCTGCCTACAGTGCAGATTATGAGGCAGCCAAGGTTTC
>DGFM01000039.1:65127-66708 GCA_002391675.1 Cloacimonetes bacterium UBA3900
GTTGGTGATAGGCAGCGCAAAATACTTGCAAGAACACGGCTACGATGACCTGATAGATGTCGAAGACGAGAGCTGCGTGCATGCGGGCAAAAACGGCATCTACTTAGGCGCCATCACTTTTGCTGACGAATTGCGCCCCGGGATGAGGGACACAATTGCCCAGCTCAGGAGCAAAGGCATAGAGCACTTGGGCGTTTTGAGCGGTGACAGGAAGCTCAAGGTGCAGGCCTTGAGCCGGGAGCTCGGGTTAGACTTTTGGGAAGCGGAGCTTTTGCCAGATCAGAAGATAGAGCATCTGGAGAGGCTGATGCAGGTCTCCAGTGGTTTCACCGCCTACGTGGGCGAGGGGATGAACGACGCTCCCGCTTTAGCCAGAGCGGATGTGGGCATAGCGATGGGCAAGATCGGCAACCCCGCCTCCATCGAAACAGCGGACATAGTTTTGCTTAACGACAGACCCGAGCAGCTGCTCAAAGCCTTGGAAGTTGCCGAAAACACTCACAAGAGCGTGGTGCAAAATATCAGCCTTGCTTTGGGCGTGAAAGTATTGGTTATGGTATTGGGTTTGAGTGGCGTAAGCGGGCTCTGGGAGGCCATTATCGCAGACGTGGGAGTGACGCTTTTAGCCGTTCTGAATGCGGGTCGTTTCGGTTTTGGCAAAAGCCGCACTTGACAAAAATCCCCAATCCATAAACAAGTGTCACTTGAAGGAATATCTTTTGAGCGAGGCTTAAATAAGCCCCGGCTTGAGGGCATATTCAAATGAATGATAAGGAAGTTAAAATGATAAAGATCAGTTTACCGGATGGTTCGCACCGAGAATATGAAAATGCGGTAACCGTCTACCAAGTAGCTCAGGACATTTCCAAGCGTCTTGCCGACGCCGCCATCTGCGCAGAAGTGGAAGGCAAGCTTGTGGATATGAATCACGTGATAGACCACGATGCAGCGATGATGCTCCACACCTTTGAGAGCGATATCGGCAAGGAAGTTTATTGGCACAGCACGGCTCACCTGATGGCGCAAGCGGTCAAGCAGCTTTTCCCCAAGGTGCAAGTGACAATCGGCCCCGCCATCGAGCAAGGCTTTTACTACGATTTTGACAAGGAAACTCCCTTCACGGAGGACGACCTTGTGCAGATCGAAGAGCGGATGAAAGAGCTGAGCAAAGCCGGCTTGCAATATGAGCGCAAAGAGCTGAGCAAGACCGAAGCAGTGCAGATTTTCGCCGATATGAAAGAGGACTACAAGCTGGAAATATTGGCCGAGATTCCGGATGATGAAACGATCAGCACCTATCAGCAGGGTGATTTTATCGACCTCTGCCGCGGGCCGCATATCATGGACACCAGCAAGATCAAAGCCATCAAGCTGCTCAAAACCTCCGGCGCTTACTGGCGTGGAGACGAGAAGAACAAGATGCTCAGACGCATCTATGGCATCAGCTTCCCCTCAAATAAAGAGCTGAACCAATATATGGAGTTCCTCAAGGAAGCCGCATTGCGTGATCACCGCAAGCTGGGCAAGGACCTTGACCTCTTTTCCATCAACGAGGAAGTGGGGCCGGGGCTGGTTCTTTGG
>DGFM01000039.1:66957-67381 GCA_002391675.1 Cloacimonetes bacterium UBA3900
TGCCCATCCGCATGGCCGAGCTGGGAACCGTGTATCGCTACGAACGCTCCGGCGTTTTGCATGGCCTGATGCGCGTGAGAGGCTTCACTCAGGATGATGCGCATATCATCTGTATGCCCGAACAGCTNNGGGGCTGGTTCTTTGGCATCCACGTGGAGCCATGATCCGCTACCTGATCGAAAGCTATTGGACCGAAGAGCATCTGCGCCGCGGCTATGACCTCGTTTATACGCCGCACTTGGGACGCAGCACGCTTTGGGAGACCAGCGGCCACCTCGGACACTACAAAGAAAATATGTATGCCGCAGTGGAAGTGGAAGACCAGGATTATTACATCAAGCCCATGAACTGCCCCTTCCACATCTCCATCTACAATTCAGACTTGCACAGCTACCGCGAATTGCCCATCCGCATGGCCGAGCTG
>DGFM01000039.1:67406-67611 GCA_002391675.1 Cloacimonetes bacterium UBA3900
TGGGGCCGGGGCTGGTTCTTTGGCATCCACGTGGAGCCATGATCCGCTACCTGATCGAAAGCTATTGGACCGAAGAGCATCTGCGCCGCGGCTATGACCTCGTTTATACGCCGCATCTGGGACGCAGCACGCTTTGGGAGACCAGCGGCCACCTCGGACACTACAAAGAAAATATGTATGCTGCAGTGGAAGTGGAAGACCAGGA
>DGFM01000039.1:67883-69566 GCA_002391675.1 Cloacimonetes bacterium UBA3900
ATCATCTGTATGCCCGAACAGCTGGACGAGGAAGTGGAAAAGCTCATCGTTTTTTCGCTGGATATGCTCAAACACTTCGGCTTTGAGGATTTCCTCATCTACGTGAGCACCAAGCCGCAGGACAGCGTGGGCAAAAACGAGGACTGGGAAAACGCCACGCAAGCCTTGGCCAAGAGCCTGCAAAAGCTGGGCTTACACTATGAGCTGGACGAAGGCGGCGGTGCTTTTTACGGCCCCAAGATAGATATCAAGATCAAAGACGCCATCGGCAGAGCCTGGCAATGCACCACCATCCAATTTGACTTTAACCTGCCAGAACTCTTTGATATGCAATATATTGGCTCGGACAACACGCCGCACCGCCCTTACATGATCCACAGGGCTATCCTGGGTTCGGTGGAGCGCTTCTTTGCCACGCTTCTGGAATATCATGGCGGCAGGCTGCCACTGTGGTTAGCTCCCGAGCAGATCCGCATTCTGCCTATCACCGACGCCCAAAATGACTATGCCAACCAGCTGCAAACCAAGCTGAAAGAGCTGGGCTTCAGAGTGGATGTGGACTCGCGCAATGAGAAGGTGGGCTACAAGATCCGTGAAGCAGAGCTGCAGAAAATACCCTTCATGTGCGTGATCGGTAAGAAAGAAGAAGCTGACGGCACGCTGACGCTTCGGCAGCACGTCAAGGGCGATCTCGGCGTGATGAACTTTGACGAGGCGGTGAAGCTGATCAGGGAACAGGCTTAGGCGTGAACATCAAAGCACAGATCATCAGCTCGCTCAAAACGGCTTCTGATGCCATTCTCAAGATGGCAGACCGCCTGGACGAAGAAGCCGTGGAAAAAGCGTTTGAGCTGATAAGAAATTGTGAGGGCAAGGTGGTGCTCACGGGTGTGGGCAAAAGCGGTATCATCGCCAGAAAGATATCCGCCACCTTGGCCAGCACAGGCACGGCGTCCATCTTTCTCCATGCCGCCGAAGGCATACATGGAGACCTGGGCATGATCCAAAAGAGTGATCTGGTGATCGCCGTTTCCAATAGTGGTGCGGGCAGCGAGCTGATTTCCATTATCCCATTTTTGAAGTTTATCGGCACGCCTATCATCGCTTTCACGGGCAATATGCAGTCCGCTCTGGCTGAAGCGGCAGACGTGGCGCTGGATTGCAGCGTGGCCAAAGATGCCGAGCCCCTGGGCATGATCCCCACCGCCAGCACTACCGTCGCCTTGGCTCTGGGAGATGCTTTTGCCGTGGCCCTGCTCAAAAGCCGCAACTTTTCTCTCAACGATTTTGCCCGCTTCCATCCCGGAGGCAGCATAGGCAAAAAACTCATTCTCAGGATCAAAGACCTGATGCACCAAGGCGAGGAACTGCCTCTGGTAACACAAGATGCCAGCATGAAAGACGCCATCCTGAAGATGACTTCGGGCAAACTGGGCTGTACCGCCGTGGTGGACGAAGATAACAAACTGCTGGGCATCATCACAGATGGAGACTTGCGCCGCCAGATCCAGGCGCACCCAAATTCACTACTCACCCTGCCCGTACTCCGGTGCATGAGTGCAAACCCCAAAAGCTTGCACCCGGAAGACTTGGCCGTAGCGGCACTCAAGCTGATGGAAGAACACTCCATCACCATGCTGCCCATCGTCAATGAAGACAACGTCCTGTCTCTTATACACATCT
>DGFM01000024.1:0-10228 GCA_002391675.1 Cloacimonetes bacterium UBA3900
ATGTCCTGGCCTGCTCCGGCGGTGTTGTTGTAGATAGAACAGCGGTTCACAGAATCAAAGCTCACATTTGTGTTTCCCGCAACACTATAAATGTACGCACCGCCTCCCATAAAGTAAGCGTGGTTATCATATATCTCTACTCCGCTAAGATGTGCAGTACCGTAGCTAACCCCGAAACCGGCGCCATAATAACCCTCATTTCCAAATATTTTACAGTTTGTAATTGTAGCTATTGCATTCTTGCTTACAGATAATCCTTTTACACAGTTTGTAATAGAAAAGCCACGTATTGTGATGTTCTGCGAATTCTGCCTCACCCATATACCCCAAGATATTGCCTGTCCGTCGATTACAGTCGAATCAATATAAGCGGGGTTGCCGGTAACTGCTTCCAAACTGATTATGCTAACTCCGCTAACCCAGACGGAGATATTCTCCAGATACCTTCCCGGGTAAACAAGGACCGTGTCCCCCGGGGAGGATGCCGAAACTGCTGCTTGGATGCTGGTATACTGCTGAGATCCGTCCAGAGAGACCGTTCTGGTTACGGCATGGGCTGAAATGCTAATTACACATAGCAGCCAAATAACTATCCATCTATAATTCTTCATTACTACTCCTAGGAATTGGGGAGGGCTTGCGCCCTCCCCGAGATGATACTATTTTAGCATAAGCATTTTTCGAACCAAACTTGTTTTTGAGGTTCTCAGCTTATAGAAATATACTCCTGAAGCACAGGCTTTGCCGGAGTTATCTCTGCCATTCCAGATTACAGAATGGCTGCCAGCTTCCGCATTGCCATGATACAGGCTCTTAACCAACTGCCCCTTAATGTTGTAGATATCCAGAGACATCATACCCGGTTCATCAAGGGAGTATCTGATCGTGGTAGTCGGGTTGAAGGGGTTGGGGTAGTTGCCGTTCAGCGCTGTGGCCACCACCGGGGATTGGGGATCGTCTGCAGCAGTTTCTCTGCGTAAAACTATGTTTAGCATGGTAAGCTGATCCTGGTGGATGATTACATTGGTCTTGATCATGGTTTGATAGCCCTCGGCCGAGACCCGCAATCCGATAGGGCCGGTGGGAACTTCCAAACAATAGGCTCCCTCTGAGTCTGTGGTTGTGGTGGTGGTACAGGAGTTTGATGTATTGGTCAAGGTTGCCCCGACGATTGGCTCACCTGCTTCATTTCTCACAGTTCCCGCTATGGTTCCTCTGGGCCCACCTTTTCTGAGCATATTTGAGAGGACGGGCATGGAGATGAGGTCTCCGGAATAGGTAGCCCGGACAGCCCAGCGGTAGTTACCATCAGGAAGATCGGCCCAATCCGGGTCAGTAAGGCTGAGTGCTGCGGTAGGTTCCATGTTCAAAGACACCCAGGAGGCTTGGTTCTGTTCCTGGTTGGCCTTGAGCCTATAAACCAGGTAACCGGTAAGCGCTCTTGAGCCGCCACCCTTGGAGTGGTGCGAACTTGCCCTCAGAGGCAGGCCGGTCAGAGCACCTGTACCAGAGCGCAAAGTGCCATCTTCAGCACCGATATGGACGTTATCTATAAACCAGGCAGGCCGGACGCCCTGTTGTGGAACAGCACTATAGGCATGGAAGGCGATTTTGAGCTGGGTGCCGCTGTAGTCACTCAGGTCTATGGTAATGGGTGCAGAGTATTGATTCCAGGCGTGGTAAAATTGAGCAGCCTCCCAGAGCACCGTCCAGGAAGCACCGCCATCCGTGGATGCTTTGACATAGTAGTTGTCTCCCAGAGGCGAGCCCAGATAGACGTAGCTATCAAAGCTGAGCTGGGTGTTGGGCTGGCAGTTGATCAGCGGTGTGATCAGCCATTCATTGAGGACGTAATAACTCCAGGTCAACCCGGCTTGGAAGCTGCCGTCTGTGGGCGTGATATTGAAGCTGCCGATGTGGGTGGTGCCGGCTCTGCTCCAGGTGGGATAGATGTCAGAGTGGGGCAGGGCGCTGTTGTGGATGATTTGAGTCCAGCCGGCCGGCGGGAAGTTTTCGCCTTCAAAGCTCTCGTTGATTTGCCTGATTCCGGAGTCCGGAGCCAGCCAGGCGATTTCCACCACCTCTGCGTCATTATCTCTTGTGGCGAGCACACTCACCGGCGCGAAACCAAGCTCCTCCAAGGTGAAAGTGCCCATATCGAGGTTGATCGATCCCACTGTCACCTGTCCGCTCACCACAGAATAACCCGGAGCGCTGATGATATAATCGTAGGTTTGCTCTGCAAAGACGGTGGGCAGAGTGAAGGCGCCTGCGGAATTGGTGTTTGCCTGATAGGATTCAAAACCGCTGAGCTGGATCACGGCACCGGGGTGTCCGACTCCGGTATCGTTGGCGAGGACGGTTCCGCTCACACTCACCTGTGGCAGGAGTTGCAGACTGGCATTGATAACGAGTTGCTCATCCTCTGCCAGCGTAAGGTGTTGAGTGTGCTCCTGATAGCCATGAGTGTTGAAGTGGATGGTGTGAGAGGAGGCAAAGACGTGGGGAAGCAGGTATTGTCCTGCGTCGTTGGTGCTGGTATGGATTGCGCCACCATTGAGGCTTACCCTCACGTCTCTGAGTGGTTGGTTGTTTGCGCCCGTCACGATGCCGGAGATTTGTCCCATTCCACCGGCAATCACTGTGAAAGTGGTCTTGGGGAAGAGAGTGGTGATGTTTCCTGCCGGGGGAGCTGTGGTGTCACAGAAATCGTTGTAACAATCACTGTAGAGGCTGCGGCGTCTTTCTGTCCGCTGGCATTTGAAGGGGTTGTGATAGTAGCAAGGTGCCAGATTATGTTTGTGGATCGCTACCACCAGGTTGTGACCATCTGCATAGGGAAAGGGCTCATCCAGGGGGATGTTGATGACGTTGGTTCCGGATGGTAAATCTATTGTGCCGGTGAAGACCGGGACAAGCTGGTTGCCGGGAATCCAGCCAGCGGTGAGATCATTCATCGTGGTTGTGCCCATATAGATGGATATGGGGATGTTGTTTGTGCTGCTGTCGAAGTCGTTGTAAAACTGCAAGGCGGTGATCAGTCCGGTGAATCCTCCCAATTCATCAGGATAGTAAAGGGTTTCAAAGAGGCCGGTATACTCTCTCAAATCCAAGGGGAGGTAGCCATTTTCCTCTCCGGCACCTATCGTGATGGCAGAAACATCTGCGGGTTTGACTTCGAGGTTGAGTGTTGCCGTGCAGTTGTTGAGGGGGACTTCATCCTGAGCAAACTCTATTTTACCGTAGATGGAGATGGCGCCTTGCGTGACAGGCGTCCAGGGGATGACTACTTCCAAGCTCTGCTGACTACCGATGGGCGGCCCGGCCAGGCTGGCTAACTCTACCTGGTTGGAATCCATGAGCTTGAGGGTGTAGTTGCTCTGAGTAGCCTCTCCATTGTTGGTGAGGTGGAAGGTATAGCTGGCTGCCATACCCATGGTGGGAGTGAGGTTGCCGACAAGGCCCAAAGCCCGAAGATCGTTTTGGACAAAGTCTGTGGTATAGGCAAAGGTGGTTTGCGGGACTACACCTGATGAAAAGCCAGACGGGAAGTTGTTTTCATCCACGTGGGTACCAACGTTCCCAAGATATAGCGAGCGGAAGCAGCCTCTGCTCTGGCACTTGAAATGTTGATTGGCATGATATGGCGGGCTGTATCCCCGGTAGCAAAACAGCGCCACCAGGTTGCTGCCCGTATACATATAGGGGGTCTGGAACGTGATATTGATGGCATTTTCGCCCTGCGGATACTCTATGTTTCCATCAAAGACCAGGGAGAGCTCGGAAGCCTGAAAAGGGCCTGCAATCAGGTCAACCCGGTCTGTATTTCCCAGGTAGATTTTGGTGTGTTTGCTGCCCACGTTGACGCTGAAGTGGTTGTAGAGGGTGAGCGAGGTGATCGTGCCGCTGCCAAAGCCCAGTTCATCAGCGTAATAGATGGTTTCAAAGATGCTGCCGGGTTCCCCAAAGTCCATGGGATGGCGCTCAAGCTTATTGCCTGCGCCGATGGTGACAGTGTGGTTGTTTGCGGGCAGGATAGTCAACTGTAGGGGTGGTGTCTGATTGTTGCCGGCAAAAGTGTCAGCATCCAGCTCCACTTTACCGTAGATGACAGATGGCCCTGCAGTACCGGGCGTCCAGGGGATCAACACATTCAAGCTCTGCAGGCTGTTGAGCGGGGGGCCGGTCACGCTGGCTATTTCCTGCTCTTCCGGCCCGAAGAGCTTGACGATGTAATTGCTCAGCGTCTCGAGGCTGTTGTTGCGCACTTGCACACTGTAGAGGGTAAGTTCCCCCGCTGCGGGCAGATGCTTGCCGCTGATGCTCAGGGCTGCGAGGTCGGAGCTCATATTGGAAACCAAGTGCAGCATGATGTTTGGCACGTGGTTGTCAGGCCGGCCGAGCCATTCGGAGTCGGCTTCCTGGGTTCCCCAGTGCTGGTGTCTCATTTGCAGACCGGTGCCGGAATATCTAAAGGTGTGTCCTCCCGCATCATAGCTGCCGTAGGTGGTTTCCACGGCGACGATCAGATTCCCGCCGGTGTAGACAAAAGGTGTGTCCAGTTGGAATTCTTGCCAGCCGGTGGTATCTGGCGTATAAGAGCCCTGTTTGACCTGCGTCATGCCAAAAACGAAGCTGGGCCAGGTTTCAGGAGTCA
The DNA here is from genome assembly GCA_002391675.1 of Cloacimonetes bacterium UBA3900. Classification (GTDB taxonomy): domain Bacteria; phylum Cloacimonadota; class Cloacimonadia; order Cloacimonadales; family Cloacimonadaceae; genus UBA3900. The sequence goes on from DGFM01000024.1 coordinate 4,658, forward strand.
TGAAGGTGTCGGTGGTGTTCCGAAGAAATATCTTGTAAGGGATGACCCTGTCTGAAGTAGAGCTGCAATCCCAGGCAAGCATATCGATCAAGCCGGGGCCGGCAAGCTGATCTGCGGTGTAGATGGCAGCAGAGCGTTCATAGTATCCGGTTCCAAAAGGATGCACCTGGATTGCGCTACCGGTGCCGATGACGATATTGCCTGCGGGCATGATCTTTGCGCTTAAAGCCACATCATGCTGCTCACCATTATAAGTGATGCACAGAGTGGCAGAAATCTCACCCCCGGTAACGCCAGTTACATAGATGGGGATCTGTAGCCGCTGCATAGAGCCCAAGCTTATGGGCAGACTGAGGGGCGAGATGGCAAATTCAGACGCATTGGGGCCTATAAAGCTGAAATTGCTCTCGGTAAGGTTCAGGTTTCCGGCACCATAATTGAATAATGTCACATTTCGAGGGTCGGAGGGGCAGTCATATGTGACCGGGCCAAAATCCAAAGCCGTGGTTTCAACTACCAAGATGGGCTGGGTGGGCAGTGCCTCCATCTTGATTCTGATATTGGGTCTTACGGCACATAATTCTCCCCGGGGAGGTGAGAAGGGATTGGGATTGACGCCCCACTCTTCACTGTAGTAGATGCTGCGATTATGGCCCGGAGTGAGGGTGTTGGAAAAGTGATATGACCATTGGGGGCTGTTTTTATAGACTGCAATCACCAGGTTGTCTGTATTGTTGTACAAAAAGGGAGTATCCAGCTCTATTTCTATCCACTGGTAGTTTGAATAGGCTTTAAAAGTGATGGGGCCGTCGAAGACCTTTGTCATTTGGCTCACCGGTACCCAATCCCTGTTGTGTGTAAAGGTGGCTTTGGGAGTGTGTCCCAGATAAATCACCCAATTGCTGGAGAAACCTGAAGAACTCCAGCCGTCCCAGTAGTAGCTCAATTTCCTGATGGGCTGATCGGCAATACCGATTTCGGATTGCAGATAGATGGTCTGGGAGTAGCTGTAGTCCCATTCGCCGACGGGGAGCGGGTAGTCTTGATTGCCGTTGCCGATTTCCACGCCGGAGATCACCTCGAAGGTGCCCGTCTCTGAAGGCGGTGAGGCTCCTATATCATTGTGGGCTACTACCTGCCAGGTATGAGCTCCTGCGGTCAAGCCATTGAAGACGTAGCGATTGGGCACCTGGTTTTCGCTCACCGGGGTGCCATCAATATAGACATCGTAGCCATTGACATCTGCGCTGCCCTGCGGTAATTGCCACTTCAGATGGTAGCCATTATAGAGAGCGGTATTGTCTTGTGGGTAAACCAAACAGGGTGCCTGAGGCGCTTCGGTATCCGGAAAAACAAGCTGCATAGTGGGAATGTTGGCTGTGATCCAAGTAGCAACAGGTGGATTGGAGGGGTCCGGATTTAAGCCTCGATTGCTGAAACATAGACCAGAATCGAGGCCGGCAGCAAAGCATCCCCAATATACATCGGATGGTCTGCCGTTAAATACCGCATGGATGGCTACCACCAGGTTGTCTGTATTGTTGTAGAAAAAGGGTGTATCCAGGCTGATTTCCAGCCATTCTTCCGGATCGGGGCCATAGTGAGAGGGAATGGTGCCTGCAAAAACTTGGGTGAGGTTGGCGATGGGCTCCCAGTCTGTTCGCGAGGTAAAGGAATCCCGCGTGGTGTGTCCCAGATAAATCACCCAATTATGGCCTCCCGCAAAGGAATTCAGGCCCGAATGATGGTGGAAAAACCTGATCTTGGAGACCGTGCCCTCATAATTGATCAAAGACCTCTGGTAGAGCTGTTGAGCGTAGCAGTAGCCAAATTCAGTGTAGACCGGCAAGTAGCCGTTGTGTCCCGCAATCTCGCCTACGGTAACGGTATGAGCTGAGAGGCCGGTGGTAAGTCCGAGCACCATCAGCAGGATAATAAAGGTAATTCGTTTCATGATTGTCTCCTACCTATTGCATGAGCATCATTTTGGAGGTCTTCCGGTATCTGGGGGCATCCATCCTGATCAGATATACACCGCTGGAGATGCTGCGTCCACGGTTATCCCGGGCGTCAAAGATGCGTCTGTAGTGACCGGTGGCGTGCTCTTCATCCACCAGGGTGCGCACCAACTGGCCTTTGATATTGAAGATTTGCAGCTTCACTCTCCCCGGCTGCGCCACGCTGTAGCTGATCGTGGTCTCAGGATTGAAGGGGTTGGGATAATTTCCCTTGAGAGCTGTAGTCAGCGCAGGGGCTTGAGGATCATCATTGGGAGTATCTGCCAGGATAAAGTTCAGCCTGATTTGTTGCCCGAGCCCAATCACCACATTCTCTACAGTCTGGCTGTGATAGCCTGCTGCAGAGATGGTGAGTGTGTGAGAGCCTGCGGGCAGGTTGAGGATGTATATCCCGCCGCTGTTTGTGTTGGTGCTCACCTCACCGTTAGTCAGAGTAACGCCGCTGAGCGGATAGCCGCTCGAATCCATTACGGTTCCGGTGACGTATCCCACTTGGGCAGGATTTAGCATCAAAGTAGTCTTGGGAAATTGGCCGGAGAGGGTGCCGGCGGGCAGGGCATCGAAGTCCCAGTGTTCATGTGGTGAGGCGGCGATGTATTTCCTGCTGCGGTTGCTTCCGGATGTCTGACACTTGAAGTAGCTTGAATAGCCCCCGTAGGTGGTGGCATATTTATATACCATCAGCACGAGGTTGCCGCCCTGATATCGATATGGCTGGTCGAAGGGGATGGTGAGGATGTCTTCTCCATTGGGGAAGCTCACCTGTCCAGTGAACACCCGGGTCAGTTGTGATGTGGGCACAAATCCATCGTCCAGGTTGTCTTGCATGGTTTCGCCCAGCCAGATGCGAATTTCTGAATCCGGCTCACTGTAATAGAACCGGGTGTAGAAGCTCACTCCAGTGATCTCGCCGGTGTAGCCTGCCAATTCATCCGGGTAGTAAAGGGTTTGGAAGACGTTTTTTCTCTCATACATATCAATAGGGATTCTGGCAAGCTGATCTCCACTGCCCACCGTGAAGGTAAAGACTTCTGCGGGGTTGACCACAAGGCCAATGCTTAGAGTGCGGTCGTTTGAGGGGATTTCATCGTCTGCGAGCTCCACTTTGGCGTAGATGGTGGTGGCGTCTGCGGCAGTGGGTGTCCAGGAGACCACCACGTCAATGGTCCTGCCGCTATGGATGGGAGGCCCGGCTATGGTAGCCAGCTCGACGTTATCGGCGGACATCAGCTTGACCTGATAGTTGCTTTGATCGCTGTTGCCGTTGTTGCGCAAGCGCACGATGTAGTTTGAGGCGCTGCCTACTGTGGGTGTGAGGTTGCCGCTGAGGCTGATGGCTTCGAGATCGTTTGTCATACCCCTGTTTAGGTGCATCAAGATATTGGGCAGGGCGTCGGTCAAATGTCCTGATATGTAATAGCCATCCCAGAACACAACCCTGGGCGCAGAAACATTGTTGAACCAAAACTGTTGAACACCGCCGAGATTACTGCCGCTACAGCTTGTTTGCACAGCGATGATCAAGTTTTCGCCCTCGTAGGTAAAGCCTGTATCCAGCTCGAAGGTATGCCAGCCCGTGCTTTCAGGCGTAAAAACACCCTCTTTGACCAGTGTCATATCATAGACGAAGGTGCCCCAGGGAATTTCGCTCAGGGCAGCAGCAGAAGTGTTTTTGGCCCAAATCTTGTAGGGGATGATGTTGTTTGAAGGACGGGCACAATTCCAGGCTATCATGTCCAAGACGCCTGCGCAACCTATCTGCTCCGCGGTGTAGAGTGCGGCAGTGCACTCATTACCATATTGTGATCCAAAGGGATACCTATGGGCCATGACGCCTGAACCGATGGTGAAAGACTCAGGAGGCAGGGCTTCTGCGTTCAAGGCTATCTCGTGATTTTGTCCTTCATAAAAGATGCGCAGAGAAGCGGAAATCTCGCCTTCACTCAATCCTGTCACGGTAATGGGGATAAATGAGCGCTGGCCGGCTTCCAGGCTTACAGGCAGGCTGCTCGTGTCCAGAGAGAATTCAGACGCATTGGGGCCGGTAATGCTGACATCTGTTGCAGCCAAATTGACGGTTCCCGTGCCGGCATTGGAAACCATGAGCAGTCGGGTGGTGGCTTCCTCATGGAAAACCGGGCCAAAGTCCATGGATTGGGGCGTGATGCTCAAGATGGGCGTGGAAGGCAGGCTACCAAAGCGGATTTGGATGTTTGGGAAGGCGGTCTTCAGCACTCCAAAAGGCGGGTTGTCCGGCTCGGGGTAAACATGATCATAGCTGATGATGCTGCGGTATTGATCCGGAGTGCAGGTGCTGTGGAAGTAGCGATCGCCCGGGTCATTGCGGTTTGAGCGTTCCTGCACTGCAATCACCAGGTTGCCGGCGTTATCATACATAAAGGGCGTATCCAGTTCGATTTCTATCCAACCGGCTACGGCGGGGATATTCAGATAACCGGCAAAGACCTGCATCAGCTCACCTACGGGAAGCCAGTCTGTGTTGCCGGCAAAGCTCGTCCTATCCGTGTGCCCCATATAAATGTTCCAGCCACAGCTATTGTCTCCACCACCGGCTCCATTCCAATAGAAGGCTATGCTTTCGATGAGGCAAGGCGCGCTCTGGCCGCCGGAGTTGCCAAGATCAATCTCGCTTTGCAGAAAGATGCTCTGCGTGTAATTGTAATTGAAACAAGGATTAATAGGGAGATGGTAGTTTTGATCGCCGTCTCCGATTTCCACTCCCGATTCGATGATAAAGCTGCGCATTTCGGAGGGAGGCGAGAAGCCTGCCTGGTCTCTGGCAATCACGTGCCAGGTATGAGTGCCAGCCGCCAGACCGCTCAAGCGATAGCTATAGTTTGTCTGACATCCACTCACCAGGACCTCGTCTATATAGATATCACAGCCCAGGGCATCAGCGCTGCCGGGAGCCAATTGCCAGGACAAAAGTTCGCCATTCAGCACCGATTCACCGTCTGCCGGATAAATCAATACGGGCGGCAATGGAACGGTGCCGGCCCGCGGTGTGAACACGCCGGCAAGGGCACTGTCTCCGTTTACATTGGCACAGAGGCCGATAACGGACACCAGCAACATAAGCAAAATTGCCTCTCGTCTCATGAGTCTCTCCTTGTTTTCAGTTTATAAGTTGTCTCGTTTGCAGGGCTGAAAAACAGCCCAGCCAATGATTTATAACCACCCGGCCAAGCCGGGGCAAAAAGCACTCTCAAAAACAAAAAGTCGGTATCGGTCAAATACAGCCGCAAGTTCAATACTGATAGATGGAGCAAATATCGTTCCAATTCTCTGTCATTCTTGAGACTAACCGCTTTTTATCCCACTAATCCGCATTCCTTTGCAAACAGCGGCAAGCTGACCCGTTTTGCAGGCCTGAAATCAAGGTTAAAATCCCGGCGCGTTCGCCTGCTTTTCTGCCGCCTTTTCTCCCCGGTTTTTTCACCCTCCTCCAACGGAAATGGCAGGGCTTTTTGAAATATTTGACTTTCGATCTGGATTTCTGCAAACAAAATCGCCTCCTAAAACGTCGATTTCA
>DGFM01000024.1:10375-21461 GCA_002391675.1 Cloacimonetes bacterium UBA3900
CCCAAGGGTTACGCAAACGAGCGCCGAGGAAACCCGAGGGCGGGAAAGGCAGGGTCAAAAGTCAAAGGTTGAGGAGAGCGCAGGTTTTTGGCAAGCATTTTTCCATGATTTTTTTCCACGAATTACACGAATTACACGAATTATTAATAAGAAAGTCCACGGATGAACACGGATTTACACGGATATTGTGAGGGGGTAGAGATGTAGGGCGAGACCAGGACTTCGGACAAGCGAGATCACGGGTAGAAGGGATTTTTCCACGAATGTACACGAATTAACACGAATGGTTTAATCAGGGGGATAAGTCTTAGCTGGGAGAGGTCTGCGGTCGGGAGCGAGACCACGGGTAGAAGGGAATTTTCCACGAATGTACACGAATTAACACGAATTATGGGGCCAGCGGGGCGAGCGCAGCTCGCCAGGTAGCCGGAGCTTGCCCAAAGCGCCGCAATCAAGCGCAGCTTGATGTTTTTTCCTTCCACGGATGTACACGAAGGCAAAAAATGGCCCCAGGATAATCCCGGGGCCTCTCTCTCCTCTCTCGTTTATGTTGCATTTGTTATTTCATCAGCATTATCTTGGACGTCTTCAGATATTCGGGTGCGCTCATCAGCAGCAAATACACGCCGCTGGAGATGCTGCGTCCACGGTTATCTCTGGCATCAAAGACCCGTGTATAGCGTCCGGTGGCGTGGTCTTCGTCCACTAAGGTGCGCACCTTTTGGCCTTTGATGTTATAGACTTCCAGCTTGACTCTGCCCGCTTCCTTCACGCTGTAGCTGATGGTGGTTTGGGGGTTGAAGGGGTTGGGGTAGTTGCCGTTCAGAGCGGTGGTTGCCACCGGGGATTGGGGATCGTCTGCAGCCGTTTGTCTGATGAGAACGACGTTGACAACTTCGACCTGGTTGCGGTGGATGATGATATTTGTCCTGGTCTGGGTTTGATAGCCCACAGCCGACACTTGCAGTGCGTTCTCGCCCGTCTGTACATAGAGGACGTAGGCTCCTGCGGAGTTTGTGGTGGTGCTGTAGGTGAGGTTGGTTACGTTTGCACCGGGGATGGGGAATCCATCTTCATTTGTCACCGTGCCCATAATCACTCCCGTGGAGATGCCTTTGTCCAGCAGGTTTGAGAAGACGGGGATGGAGGTGTGCCCGCTTGAGTAGGCAGCTCTGACAGCCCAGCGGTAGCTTCCATCCGGGAGTGTATCCCAGCCGGTATCCGTAAAGTTGAAGACAGTGGTGGGTTCCGGTGTCAAGCAGGCCCAGGCAGCCTCATTTTGTTCCTGGTTGTAGCGCATTCTGTAAACGAGGTAACCGATGGGTGCTCTTGGGGTTGTATATTCACCCGGGCGCAGGTCATCCGCAAGGAGGGGTATGGGGTCGTTGCCGGCACCGATGGAGATGTTGTCTATAAACCACGAATAGCTGTCTTGGCTGCCGTCTACGCTTGAGAGATGAAATGCCACCTTGATCTGATTGCCGCCATAGGCATCCAAGTCTATGGTGACGGGGAAGTATGAGTTGCAGTTGTTGCTTTGCTCAGTGGCATTCCAGAGCACTATCCAGGAGGCGCCGCCATCCAGTGATACTTTCACGCTTTGGTTGACGCTGGCCCAGGAGACGTAGCTATCGAAAGATAGGAAGGTATTGGGCTGGCAGTTGAATAGCGGTGTGATCAGCCATTCATCCAGGGGTTGATTTTGCCAGTGTATACCGGCTTGGAAGCTGCCGTCGGTGGGAATGATGGTGCTGTTGCCGATGTTGAAGGTGCCCACTCTGCTCCAGGTGGGAAGTATTTCAGGGTAGGGAAGGGCAAAATTGTTGATAACTTGAGTCCAACCGGGAGGTGGGAAGTTTTCGTCTTCAAAGCTGGTTGCTATTTGCTGGAGGCTGGGGTCCGGGGGCAGCCAGGTGAGCTCCACAGCATCGCCGGAATCGTTTATCACAGCGGCTACACTCACAGGGGCGCAGGGTATTTCACTCAGAGAGATTTCGCCCATATCGTGGTCTGTGTCTCCCAAATCCAGCTGGCCTTCTTCGGTGAGATAGCCTGCGGCGCTGATGGTGTATTCGTAGGTGCGATTTGCAAAGACATCTGCGATGATGAAGCCGCCCGCAGCATCGGTGTATGTTTGATGGAATCCAGTGCCGCTGAGCTGGATCAGTGCGCCGGCGAGCGCCGTTTCCGTGCTACCGTCCAATACGGTTCCGCTCACGCTTATTCTGACAAGGGGATGCAGGCAGGCATTGATGATGAGCTCAGCTCCTTCGGCCAGCTCAAAGGTTTGAGTGTATTGATCGTAGCCATGTTTATTGAAGGAGATGGTGTGGGTGCCGGGCAGGATATTGTGGAGCTGGTATTGTCCCTCGAAGTCTGTAGTGGTATAATGGGAGCCATCGTTGAGGTTCACGCTCACGCCGCCGAGGGGCTGGCTGTCTGCTCCCGTCACAGTTCCAATGATACTGCCTCCCTCATAAGGCATTACGATGAAGGTGGTTTTGGGATACTGTGTTGATAGCGTGACACCCGCATGTTGAGTGCTGTTGGGATCGAGATCCATGAAGTCGGAGCCCACCTTGCGGGCGCGGGTAAAGTTGGCGGATTGGGCCTGGAAGTGGCAATTTTGATATGCGTCGCCCATGGGTCTTTTAAACATCATCACCAGGTTGCCGCCCATGTAGGCGAAAGGCGTGTGCAAGGGGATGATGATCTCGTTTTGGCCGCTGGGGAAAGTTATGCTGCCATCGAAGACGAGCGTCATTTGGCTTGCCGGTATCCAGCTTTCCAGGAGGTCTTGCCTGTCGGTGAGCCCCATCCAGATTTTAACGGGCATATCCGGCAAATCTGTGGAGAAATCATTGTAAAGGACAAGCTTGTAGATGTTGCAAGGCAGGCCAATTTCATCGGCAAAATACAGGCTTTCGTGGAGACCGCATCTAAAACTGTAATCGAGCGGAACAGGGAGGTCTTCGTTGCCGCTGCCGATGGTGATATTCGAGAGTCCTGCAGGCAAAACATTGATGTTCAGGGGTGGAGTTTTATCGTTTAAAGAGTAGTCGTCGCCGCTCAGCTCCACTTTTCCATAAATAGTCACAGGGCCCTCGGTGGTGGGCGTCCAGGGGAGGGCAACCTGCAGAGTCTCCTGGGGATCAATAGCGGGGCCGGTTATGCTGACGAGCCCGGTTCCTGCTGCATCTATCAGTTTGACCTGATAGTCGTTTTGGGTGCTGGCGCCATTGTTTCTCAGGGTGAGGGTGTAGTGTGTGAGCTCGTTCACGGTGGGTGAGGGGTAGCCGGTGATGCTCAGGGCGCCCAGGTCTTGCAGTTCCGAGCTCAGATGCAACAAGATATTGGGCATTTTGCCATTGACGTATCCCTCTTCCGTGGGCGGTTCGCCATTTTCATACCAAAACTGATGCTGGTGTGAGTAGACGGTGGTATATCTGTAGGTGTTGCTGCCTCCTCCACCGAAGCCGCCAAGGTTGGTTTCCACGGCGATGATCAGGCCGTTTCCGGTGTAGGCAAAGGGCGTGGTGAGCTGGAAGATATTCCAGCCCGTGGTGTTGGGTGTATAGTTGCCCTCCTTGAGCAGCGTCATATCGCTGACGAAGCTTTGCCAGGTTTGAGGAGTCATGCTGGATTCGGTGGTATTTTTGGCCCAGATTTTGTAGGGAATAGAGGTATTGGAAGGAGTGGCACAATACCAGCTTATCATGTCTACAAAGCCGGTGGTGCCTATCTGATCCGCCGTGTAGAGGGTGGCGGAGCGCTCGTGACCGTAATATAATCCAAAAGGGTATCTTTGGGTGTGAGGGCCGTTTCCTATCTCGATGGTGCCGGTGGGCAAGACGTGTGCGCTCAGCTCCACATCATGGTTTTGCCCGTTATAGACGATGCGCAGGGTGGCGGAAATATCGCCGCTGCTGACGCCGGTTACGCTGATGGGCAGCGAGATGCTCTCTCCCGCTGCCAAAGCTGCGGGCAGGTTGAGCGGATCGAGGGTGAATTCGGCTGCATTGGGGCCGATGATGCCGATATCGCTCTGGGTGAGGTTCAGGGTTCCTCCGCCCAGATTGGCGGCCAGCACGGAGAGCGGGGCAGTGGTCTGGCCATTCAATACCGCACCGAAGTCTACATTGAGCGGAGAAACGCTCAAGACGGGGTGGGTGGGCAGGGAGCCAAACTGCAGCATGATATTGGGGAATGCAGGGATCGCATTGCCGGTGTTGTTTGTGACGGGGTCTATATTGAAGCCATTGGAATACGTGATGATGCTGCGATTTTGGTCTGGAGAATCGGTGCCATAAAAATAAAGATAGCTTTCTTCACCGCCGGGCGAATTTTCATCCACGGCAACTATCAGGTTGTCTGTGTTGTTGTAGGCAAAGGGGGTGTCCAGCTCGATCTCAATCCAGCCGGGTGTGGCAGGGATATCCACCTGACCGGTAAAGACCGGAACCAGCTCACTCACGGGAACCCAATCCGAGCCATTGGTAAATTCCGTCCTCTGCGTATGACCCATATAAATCGCCCAATCACGGCTGTTGGTGGCAGCACCGGCTCCATTCCAGTAGTAGGCAATGCGTTCAATGCTGCGGTTGCTGAGATTGATTTCAGATTGCAGGAAGATGCTCTGGGTGTAACTGTATCTGAAAACGGGGTAGATGGGCACCTTGTTTTCCCGGGTGCCGTTGCCAATAACCACACCTTCAGCAAGGTTGAAGTTGCGGGTTTCAGAAGGTGCAGAACTGCCGACCTGGTTTCTGGCCACCACCTGCCAGGTGTGAGGCCCGGGAGCCAAACCGCTTACAAGATAATGATTTGCCGGCTGGTTGCTGCTCACGATGCTGCCATCGATATAGACATCATAACCGCTTATATCCGCGCTGCCGGCGGGCAAATTCCAGCTCAATTCCTGGCCGTTTACGATGGAGGCGTTGTCTGCAGGGAAAATCATTAGTGGAGCCATGGGAACTTCGGTATCAGGGAAAACAAGCTGGAGAGCATTGATATGAGTTCTCACGCCAAGGGAGGCGGGAGGGTTGTTGATATCTATATCTTCAAACAGCTCTTGGTAATGCAGTCCGGAAAAGCTGCCGGAATTGAAGACTCCCCATTCTGCAGACAGGGTGTTATCCCAGTAGGGAGTGTTTTCATGGATGGCCAAGACCAGATTGCTTACGTTGTCGTAGTTAAAGGGTGTATCCAGGGTGATTTCCATCCAGTTTCCGGGAGGGGGAAAGTTGGCCAGAACGCTGCCGGAAAACACTTGCGTGAGGTTGGAAATCGGCTCCCAATCCGTGTGAGACGAAAAAGCGCTGCGGGAGGTGTGGCCCATATAAATAGTCCACTCATCACTGTAATCCAGACTGCCAATGTAACCACGGTAAAACCTGATCCTGGAGATTTCGCCCTGGTGGTTGATCTGAGGCTGAGTGTAAATCTGCTGGGAGTAGCTGTAGCCAAAATAGGTGTTAATTGGGAAACAGTCTGTCACATCCGTAACCGTGCCCACGTTTACGGTATGGGCGCTGAGGCTGATGCCAAGTCCGAGCGCAAGCAGCGCGATCAAAGCTGTAAGCCTTCTCATGGGTCTCTCCTTGGTTAAGTTTACAAATTGTCCATTGTTGCAGGGTTGATAAGCAGCCCTGCGGCTTGATATATGACTACCCGGCATACCGGGGCAAAGATCCGGCTATAAAAGGAACCAAAAGTTACAGACAGGCAAATTGAACACAAAACACGTTGAATTCAAATCAGATAAAAACAGCTACGAGTACAGCGATATAGTGATGTGCAAGTATTGTTCCAATGTCCAGACAATTTTGGCCCTAACCCCAATTTGGCCGTGCTAAAACTCTGGAAACTTGTCGAAGGTGAGGGGGCTTGATTCCGGGAAATCCGGCACGATCGGAAAAATGGGGTTCATGAAAATGGCAGATAGGTGCCTGTGAATCATCTACTGAAATGCTGCAGCAACCGACACTCGCTGTGGTGCCGCAGATGGCAGCACTACCGCAAGTATGGTCGCTTGCCAAAGCGACCTAAGAGGTAGCCGGAGCTTGCCCAAAGCGCCGCATTTACCGCTGCTCATTGGAGCAACGGATGCTCCCATCGGTACTCTGGCGAGTGCCGTTAAAAGTCGCTACGGCGAGCGACCATACACGAGCGACCCTACCTCACTAACGTCACCTTCTTACTGCTCACATTCCTGCCATTGACGGTCAGATTGAGCAGGTAAATCCCGCTGGAGCAGAGCCTGTCATCTGCATCTCTGCCATCCCAGTAAGTGAACTGCTCGCCTGCATTAGAGGGATCAAGCGCAATAGTCTTCACCTTCTGGCCTTTGATGTTGTAGATAGTGACACTGGCGCTCTCAGCTTTATCCAAGTTGACTTTGATATTGGTAAAGACCTTGAAGGGATTGGGGAAAGCATCCAAACTTACTGAGTGAATGGCCGGAATGCTGGGATCATCGACGCCAACTTGTCCCTGCCACTCATAGGCACCCATATCTATCTGACCACCGTATATCCTCGGATCGCCCGCCAAATCATAGGCCGCCAACTGATACCAATCGGGGAGTCCAAAGCCACCAAAATCTGTGGTGCCCGCATCTATGCAGGGTGAGTTCATGCCCAAAGCATAAGCGTTGTCTTCATCCCAGGCATGAAATTCAGGATTGAGGCTGATATTGGCGCCATACCACTCAACCTCTGTATTTACCCATTCGCTGGTGTAATAGATAGCATCCTCAGGTTTTTCGCCAGGGCCAAGCATACAGTTCAGAAGCCGCAACTTAGCTTCTGTTGGATTATCGGTAGGGTAGGAACTTGTTGCGAGAGTGATATTGGCTCCGGAGCGGTGGCTGATTATACTGTTGATAAAGGTAACGGTTTTAGAGTCTCGGCCCATGATGACAGTAGACCCCCTACCTGGACCAGACCAGATGTTGTCAGCAAAAGTGCAGTTGATAAAATAAGTCTTAGTAGTCGCTGGCCAGGGATGATCTGCCAAAGACACCGGGCCAAAATCTGTCATCATGGGATTCTGTCGTATCACCTTACAATTGGTTATCTCCATATTCTGGAAGATATAGTCGCCACCCGCCCTAGCGGGATCTTGGGTCCATGTCTTAAGCACAGTGCCAGCCAAGCGGGAATATGGCCCCGGCTTGGTATTGCGAATGCGGATATTGTCTCCAAATACATTTCCTCCCCACAAGTTTAACCCATAAGAAAACATACAGTTGTCTATGGTGATGTTTCTTAGAATCAATTGTTCGGGATAGTATATCGATATCAAGCTAAGAAGGTTGTCGTCACTATGATACAAGGTAACAATGTCTCTGAAACTGATGTTTTCGAGCGTGATACTGGGTTTATCCAACAGGGCATGATTTTGAAAATTGTCACAAGCGTTATTGAAGTGTATCAGGTAGTTTCTACCAAACATGGGTGTTACCTGCCCTTGAAAAGTGATGTTCTTTAGCACGAACTCCTTTTCGGCATTTTTCCCCATGATAAAAATTGTGGGTGCCCCCACTTCAAATAATACGCCTGCCTCACTCTCACCCACTATGCTCACGTAGCTGCGGGCGTTGAGAGGAAAATGTTGGTCTTCGGCATATCTGCCATTGGCTAAATGGATGGTGCCGGGATTCTGCGCATTGGCCCCAATCCTATGCAAGGCAATAGCAATAGTCTTAAGCGGTTGATCACACGATAAGCCGGAGTTGTTATCGTCACCATCGGGGCTCACATAGAGATCAGCCCAGTGTTGATGCAACACCGTCTCGTTATAATAAAAGTTGTAGTTCATCCCTTGATTATAATAACGATTTTCTATGAGCACACACTCCTTAAAATAATCATCCGTTTGTGGTATGGTAAATTTGTCCAAATAGACGTCTATATGGTTTAAACGGTAGGTTGCAATGAAGATATCGTTACAAATGTTACCAATATTGTTATAAATACTGCATCTATTGTCCGGATCAAACTGTAGGTCATAGTAAACATCTTCAAAACCATCCACCACTGACGAGAATATAACCCCCCCTGCACCCAAGTCACTCCAGTTGTCGAAAATAACGGTCCCAGCCATATATGTAGAGCAATGGTCAATAGAAACTCCACTCCCTCCATTAGACCGATTACCAAAAATCTGGCAATTGGTTATTGCCACATTACTCATGTGCGCAAATATCCCTCCTCCAACTGTATAATCTGGTGCAGTGTGCAAACTACCGCTTCCATTTGTCAGGCTTAAGCCCTGTATATCTGCTTCTGAATAGTCTATTTTTATGCAGCTTCCGTTTTGGTTGCCGTTGATAATCGTTTGCGAGATGTAGCTGCTATCGGAGGTGCAGAGCTCCAAGCTACCCAGAGTGAGGTTTTTGTTTTCTATCAACACATTTTCATAATATGTCCCGGGATGTACCAGGATGGTATCCTGTTCTGTGGCCGCATTTATCGCTGCCTGGATGCTGCTGAAAGCTTGAGAACCATCAAGAGCCACCTGCAGGATATTGGCACCTAAGCTCAAAGGGAGTAATAGTAGTATTAGCAGTATGTTTTTCATGATTTCCTCGATTTTGTTGATTGATAGAGGCAGGAAGCGATTCGCTCGCTCCCTGCCTTAATAATTTGATTGGTCTACTTCATCATAATCATTTTGTGAATGTGGGAGTCATCATTTGTTTTGATACGAACAAAGTAAATACCGCTGCTCACAGGGCCATTTGATTTATCCCTTCCGTTCCAATCAAGCGTGGTCTTGCCAGCCGGATAGTGTTTGGCACCAAAATCAAAAACCTTCTGACCTTTGATGTTGTATATCTGGACTGTGGCTTCTGCTTCTTTACTAAGAACGAATGATATGCTCGTACTGGGATTGAAGGGGTTGGGATTGTCAATGTCATCATCACCATCTGAAGCACTTCGGACGTGTCCCAAAAGTATTCTTGGAGTTCTAAGGGTATCAATAATGCCGATAGCAGTATCATAATCCGGATCAAGATGAGCTGGTAAGCTTCCTCTGAATACATTGCTGGGCTGAATATTGGGACTTGGGTCTGTATAGTCATATAAAACTAAGCCCCAGCCATTATCATTATCCAATGACTGCGATTCAAGTTGATTTAAACAATAAACCATAAAACCATTATTTGGAGTTGATAAATTGTTTCCATTCAACCCGATCAGGGCCATCATTCGACATGCAGATAGAAACGACACAGACATGATAATCAATACGACCAATAAAACAATTTTAGCACTGTTCAAACTAACTATAGTACACATGGGTGGATTATGATTAAATCTTATATCTAAACCCGTTTTGGGCAGATTCTGAGGGAGGGCAGATGCGACCTGATATGTTCTCATTGTCTTTCTCCTTGTTTTTATTTATAGGAATTTCACCAATCGAAATCCTCAAAGCCAGTATCGTAGCCAATAAAGCCCATGTCAAGAACAATTATGCGTGATTATAATTAATTCCTTTTTCATGGAGACCTGAAGTCTACAACACGAATTATTAATAGGAAAGTCCACGGACGGGGGATGTACGGGCGCTCGCCGTAGCGCCGCAAGTATGGTCGCTTGCCAAAGCGCCGCAATCAAGCGCAGCTTGATGTAATCCTTCCACGAATTACACGAATTAAGGGCCAGCTACCGCTGGCTTTACTCTTCCACGGATGAACACGGATGGGGCCAGCAAGCTGGCGAGAGGGAGAGAGGGAGAGAGGGAGGGGCGACTTCGTCGCAGTTGTGAGTTGCCAGTTGTGAGTTGTGAGCGGCTGCGCAAGTTATTGGGAAACGGATAGTTATTGGGTTTAGAATAGCAAACTTCGTTTGCTTGCGGCGCTTTGGCAAGCTCCGGCTACCTGGCTTCGCCGGCGAGAGGGAGTGAGGGAGTGAGTGAGAGAGGGAGGGGCGACTTCGTCGCAGTTGTGAGTTGCCAGTTGTGAGTTGTGAGCGGCTGCGCAAGTTATTGGGATACAGATAGTTATTGTGTTTAGAATAGCAAACTTCGTTTGCTTGCGGCGGTGCGGCTTACGCCGGTACCTTCGGTGCGCAGCGAGCGCCCGTACAGGTCGCTAAAGGCGAGCGACCATACAGGTATTACACTGTGTTAAAGAAAATGACAATATTTGCATGATTCTGTATCGTTACTGTTTTCAAGCGGTTACATGACTGGGAAAATCAGATTTTCTTCGTCGGGGCGAGGTCGTCAGGGTAGATTATAGAGGGAGTGGTTGTCGCTATTCAAAAGCAGTCAACACAGTTGGGGCTACTGCATCAGCATCATCTTGGCTGTCTTCCGGTAGCCGGGTGCGATCATCCGCAGCAGATACACACCGCTGGAGACGCTGCGTCCCTGGTCATCTTTGGCATTAAAGGTCAGCTTATAGTGGCCGGTAGCATGGTCGTCATCTGCCAAGGTGCGCACCTTTTGGCCTTTGATGTTGTAGACCTCCAGCTTGACTCTGCCTTCCTCCTTGATGCTGTAGCTGATGGTGGTAGTCGGGTTGAAGGGATTGGGGTAGTTTCCGTGCAGCGCCGTGGCTGCTACGGGGATGTGCTCGCCTCCGTCGTCGTCCCTTTCCGTGAGGAGCACGAAGTGTAAAATGGTGATAAGGTCCTGGTCAACCGTCACGTCTTCAACGGTTTGGCTGATGTAGCCCGGGGCGGAGACGGTCAGATTGTAAGTGCCCGTGGGGAGGGTGAAGGCGTAGGCTCCCATCCGGTTTGTGGTGGTGTCAATCGTGTCATTGGTGATGGTGGCGGCGAAAATGGCTTCACCTTTTTTGGATCTGACGGTGCCCGCAACGGTGCCGCTGGGGACAAACCTTTCCAGGTGGTTTGAAAAAGACGGGTCAGAGATCACGCCGTTGGTATATATGCATCTAACCGCCCAGCGGTAGTAGCCGGTGGGAAGGGCGTGCCAATCCGTATCTCTGAAGTTGAGGCCCAGGATGGGCTCCGGGGTCAGGACGGTCCAGGCGCCGGGGAAGTGTTCCTGATTGACCTGCAGCCTGTAAACCATATAACCGATAAAGGCTTTGGGGTTTTTGGAC
>DGFM01000024.1:21739-22125 GCA_002391675.1 Cloacimonetes bacterium UBA3900
GCTCGGGGAGGATAATCTCTCCCAGGTCGCAATCTGTTTCACCCAAGTCCAATTTCCCGGTTTTGGTGGTGTATCCGGGTGTGCTGATCTCATACTCATAGGTGTGGACGCCGTAGACTTCCAGGGAGAAAAGGCCTTGTTCATCGGTGTTTGCCGCGTGGGAGCCATAGCCTTCCAGCCGGATGAGGGCAGCGGAGATAGCGGCCAATNNGGGCTGCTGCTTTTCTCACATCAGCCACGTCAATCTTATCCTCAATATCCTCTGCGGTATGCCGAGCTTCACGCGTCGGAGCAGACCAATGGATATTCACCAGGGAGTCGTCTTCAATCAATCTGGCAACCACATTTACGGGAGCGTGAGTGGGCTCGGGGAGGATAATCTCTCC
>DGFM01000024.1:22417-23389 GCA_002391675.1 Cloacimonetes bacterium UBA3900
GGGCAGCGGAGATAGCGGCCAATGTGTCGCTGGCCAGGATGGTGCCGCTTACGTTCACCAGAGGACGGGGCTGCAGGCTTACATCAATGGTGAGCTGTTCATCTGCCTGAAGCTCAAAACTCTGCGTGTGATCGTGATATCCATAGGCAGAGACAAAGAGGGTGTAGGCTCCGGGCATGATCAAGATGTGTGGGAAGAGGTATTCGCCTGCGTCGTTGGTGGTGGTGCAAAAGAGACCGTCATTGATGCTCACTTCTGCGTTGCTCAGGGCTTGTCCATCCGCAGTGGTAACGGTCCCGGAGAGCTGGCCCAATTTGTGTGAACTTACCACAAAAGTGGTTTGGGGAAAATAGCCGGAGACGGTTCCCGGTTCCGGACAGCCCGGATCGGTGATGAATGGCGAGCTCATATTTACGCTGCGGTTGCTGCCCTGAGCCTGGCATTTGAACAAGTTGGTTGAATACCAGGTTTGTTCCGTTGCTTTGTAGACCATCACCACCAGGTTGCTGCCGTCCACATACATAAAGGGTTGGTCAAAAGTGAATTCGACGATGTTTTGCCCGCTGGGGAAATTTACCGGGCCGGCAAAGACCGGGGTGAGCTGCGTGGAAGGAATGAAGCCATCGGAGAGATCAGCTTGCGTGGTGGTACCCATCCAGATGGATATGGGCATATCGCGGATGTTGCTGCTGAAATCGCTGTAGTATCTGATTCCATGAATATAGCCTGCCAAGCCTTCCAGTTCGTCAGGATAGTAAAGGGTTTGAGAGAGGGAACATTCCCAATGAATATCCACGGGATACCAGGCGTCTTCGCATCCATCGCCAATGGTGATGGCGTGTACGTCAGCGGGCTGAACCATGATGTCGAAGTTTGGAGGGCGGTTGTTTGTGGGGTGCTCGTCGCCCTCCATCTCTATCTTGCCGTAGACGATATGGTTACCGGCGCTGGTGGGTGACTAGGGGCAGGCCA
>DGFM01000041.1:0-28854 GCA_002391675.1 Cloacimonetes bacterium UBA3900
GTGCTGAAGTTTACCAAGATGCTGGTGAATCTGCGCGAAGGCGAGTTTGTGGAATATAACGCGGATTACTTCCGGGTTTATGCCGGTAAAGACCTCTGCTTCAAACATTTCAATCAAAAGGATGAAGAGTATACCAAGGGCGACGAGATCCCCACGCAAGCGGTGTATTCCAAGCTGAGAGCGGAAGACGTGCAGCTCCTGTCGCAATATGAATTCTTCATGGAGCAGGAGATCTTTGCCGAGGTGGAATCCACGGGCAAGCTTGTGAAGCTCTTTTCGGGTGGCTCAAACACGGGCAAGAGGATGTATAAGCTTTTGGAAAGCAATGATTTGATCCATGCTTTGGAGGAGTTGACCTCAAAGCTTATGCAGGCAGAGGATCCCGTCAGCCGCAAAAAGGTCTTTGACGAATATCACGCATCGCCACAGTGGCAGGATTTCTTCCCCATCTGCCAAAAAGACTTTCCTGAGATCTTCGACGTCGCCCTCAAACAAGACTTTGATAAGAAGTACTTCTTCTGCAATGAAAAGAACGTCTTCATCGAGCTGGTAGGAGACGATTATGAGCTCTCGCGCATCGCTTTGGCCAAGGCTCTGGATAGCGTGTGCGAGCTGAAGAGCGTTGCGGAATTTGAGAGCGAAGTGCTGAAGTTTTTGAAGCTGATCAAGGAAACCATGCAACACCAGCGCAGAGCCTATACCATCGCCTGCGGAACCAGCTTCCACGCCACCAAGGTTGCCTCGCTGTTCTTCAATGAAATCGCAGGTTTTGAGATTATCCCCATCCTGCCGGGCGACTTCAGGGGCGAGTATTCAAACTGCCTCAAAGATCACGACTTGATCATCGGCGTCTCGCAATCCGGCGAAACCAAAGATTTGATAGACATCTTCAACGATATTGATGCCTCCGGACTGGATGTATCCAAAGTGGTGCTGGTAAACAACATGAACTCCACCCTGGGCCAGGAAAAGAGCGACGTGGCCATTCCCATCCTCTGTGGGCCCGAGATCGCCGTGCCGGCCACCAAAAGCTTCATGAACCAGATCACGCTGCTCTACTATCTGGCGATACGCACCGCGAAGATGATCCTGGAAGAGACCGATAACGGCTGGAGCAAAAAGGAAAAGAGTGAAAAGCAGGCTCAGCTGGAGGTGCGCTTCAAAAACCTGGCCTACATCCCTGAGCTGATCAAGGAAACCGTTACCAATACTGCAGATATCATCGACGCCGTGGCGGCCAAGATCTATATGGAGCCCTCCCTGCATATTTTGGCTACCAAGATCACCGGTGTGGCCATGGAAGGCGCTTTGAAGATCAGGGAAACGGTGCTCAATCACGCCGAAGGTAAGGAAGCCAGCGAGTTTAAGCACGGGCCAAATACCATCTTGGGCAAAAATACCGTCTTTGGGCTCAAACACGTGCGCAACTACAGCAAAACTTTCACCGACGCACTGGACGACGTCGGCGTTCAATGCACCGAGCATAAAGTGGACCGCAAGGAGATGATAGAGATCGTCAGAGCGCTCAGCGCCTGGATCTTTACCGCTGCCAAGCCCTTCAACCTCAGTGCCGAAGGCTACAAGATCTTCAATAACGTCATCAGAGAGAAGGACTTCATCGAGCCCATGTATAGAAACTATCCTCTGATCTACGTCACCGGCCCCAGCGAAAGGGATGTCAACCTCACCATCTCTCAGATCAATACCCACAAAATCAGGGGTGCGGATACCTATGTGATTGCAGAGGAAAACGATAACCTGCTCAAATACGCATCCGAAAAGCCCGACAAAGACCGCTATTATGGCTGGAACTACATCTTCTTGCCCAAAACCAATGACAGCTTGCTCACCTGCTTCTCAGCCACCGTCGTCTTGCAGCTTCTGGCGCTTAAGATGAGCATCCGCAAGATGAGGAAGCTGGACAGGCTGGGCATCGCAGACCACGGCGTGCATCCCGATGTGCCCAAAAACGTTTCCAAATCTATCACGGTGGATTGAGCCATGTTCAGGATAGGCCAAGGCTACGACGTCCATAAATTGGTGAGGGGTCGTCCGCTCATCCTGGGTGGGATCAAGATCGAGCACGAATATGGCCTGCTGGGCCATTCAGATGCGGATGTACTCCTTCATGCCGTGATGGACGCTCTCTTGGGAGCTTTGGCCCTGGGTGATATTGGAACACACTTCCCGCCCTCCGATCCCCAATATAAAGACGCCGATAGCGGCAAGCTGCTTGAAGCCGTGTGGCAGATGGTTTCTTCCCGGGGCTATCAATTGGCCAATCTGGATGCCACCATTGTGTGTGAACAGCCCAGGCTCAAACCCTATATCGAAGCCATGCGCAGCAATATCGCATCCATTTTGTGTGCAGATACCGGCCAGATTTCCCTCAAAGCCACCACAGAGGAAGGACTGGGTGTCAGCGGTTCAGGTGGCGTTGCGGTTCATTGTGTGCTGATTTTGAGCTCTTCACAGCAGATGGACTAAAAAAGAGCTTGACCAAAATGGGCTTGAAATATACCTTGGTGACATATGGATAAAAGGAGTGAAAAATGAATATACACTTTCGGGATGTACAGTCTGGAAGTGTGGAAGCACGTGCGGTTATCCAGATCGCCGATGGGGTTTTTCTGAACGAAATCGCCATCCTCAACTACGACGGCGAGATCGTGGTGGAATTTCCCCGCAAGAGTTTTATTGGAAAAAGCAAGCGCACTCACTACATTGATATTGTTACTTTTGAAGACAACGACAAGCGCATCGTCTGGGAGCTTCAGATCAAAGCTGCATATCAGGAGTGGCGCAAGACCAATAAGAAAGTACTCGTATATGACAAAAATAATATAGATGGAGGATCATCATGATCACCGATTTACAAGCTGCGTTATCTACCAGTGCAAAAGGTATGAAGCGTTCCGCTATCCGCGAGCTGCTCAAGTATTTGGGACAGCCCGGCCTCATCTCATTCTCCGGAGGATTCCCCTCCCCGCTTACATTCCCCGTCAAAGAACTCAAAGAAGTCATGAACGAAGTGATGGACAACGAAGCCAACATTGCCCTGCAGTATGGCTCCACCGAAGGTGACACCCTGTTGCGTGAACTCTTGGTTAAGAGATACAATGCTCAAGGTTTGAACATCGGCATGGAAAACGTAATCATCACCACAGCCTCTCAGCAGGCACTTGACCTCGTTGGCAGAATCTTCATCGATCCGGGCGATCCCGTGATCGTGGGCCTGCCTTCCTACCTGGGCGGCATCAACGCCTTCAACTCCTACGGTGCCAAAATGATAGGCATCCCCATGGATGAAGAGGGCGAAGACCCCGTCTACATGGAAGAGAGGATCAAAGAACAGATTGCTCAGGGTAAGAGACCCAAATTCATCTATCTGATTCCGGACTTCCACAACCCCGCCGGCATGACCATGAGCGAGCGCAGAAGGAGAGAAATCCTGGATATTGCCCGCCGTTATGACATCCTCATCCTCGAAGACAGCCCCTATCGTGAGCTGCGCTACGAAGGTGAAGAGCAAAAGACTATCTATGAACTCGATGGCACCGGCCACGTGATCCTTTTGGGCACCTTCTCCAAAATCTTCTGCCCCGGCTTCAGAATTGGTTGGGTGATCGGTCATCCAGACGTCCTGGATAAGATCGTCGTTGCCAAACAATCGGCAGATCTCTGCACCCCGCCCTTCACGCAGCGCATCGCCGCCCGCTTTATGGAAAAAGGTCTCTTGGACAGCAAGATCGAAGAGATCAAAAAGATGTACAGCGTAAAGCAGAAAGGCATGCTGAAAGCCCTGGAAGACTTCATGCCGGAAGAGTTTACCTGGACGCGTCCTGAAGGTGGACTGTTCCTGATGCTGGAAGGCCCCGAATACCTCGATACCAACGCCGTGCTGCTTGATTGTATCAAGGAAGCAAACGTAGCCTATGTGGCTGGCACCTCCTTCTTCTGCGACGGTGGCGGCCATCACACCATGCGTCTGAACTTCTCCTACGAAAGCGAGGAGACAAACCGCGAAGGTGCCAAGCGCCTGGGTGATTTCTACAAGAAGCAGATCGCAAATCACAACAAGTAATAATTGTTCAAGTATCTCTCCCCTGCCCTTGGCTTTTCAAAGGCGGGGGAGAGCCGTCTAAATCTTTATTTAACAATAACAAGATATATGGAGGAAAAGATGCCCAAAAAAGTCCAGAGAGACAAGTCAGGCATGATCATCCGAGAAGAAGACATTCCAGAGAAAATGGAAGTCGAAATCACCGAGGTAAAAGACCCGGGAGACCGGAGTTCTCCCGTGTGGATCTATTACAACTGGTGCAAAAAGTGTGGTATCTGTGTGGCGTTTTGTCCCACCGGGTGCCTTGGACGTCGAGCGGATGGCTCACCTTATGTAGCGAATCCGGAAAAATGCATTCATTGTGAGACTTGTGATAGGCTATGCCCAGACTTTGCCATCACCGGTGCCAAGGAGCGCTAAGGAGTAAGAAAAGAAATGTCAAAAGCAAAAGAAAACACCAAAACTGCTGCCCCCAAGGCGAAAGCCAAACCCAAAGCCAAAGCAACTGAAGCAGAAGTGAAAGTTCCCGGTCCTTTGGAGGAGCTTGAACAGAAGCACGAGCGCAAAAACGTGCTGATGCAGGGCAACGAAGCCGTAGCTTATGGAGCTTTGGATGCCGGTTGCAATTTCTTTGCCGGTTATCCCATCACACCTTCCACGGAGATTGCCGAAATCTTGGCGCGTGAGCTTCCCAAGCGTGGCGGCGTCTTCATCCAGATGGAAGATGAAATTGCCAGTATTTGTGCCATCACAGGCGCTTCATTGGCAGGAGCCAAAGCGCTCACTGCCACCAGTGGCCCCGGATTTTCCCTCATGCAGGAAGGCATTGGCTTTGCCAAGATCACCGAGACACCCTGCGTGGTGGTAAACGTTCAAAGAGCAGGCCCATCCACAGGTATGCCCACCAGCCCCTCTCAGGCTGACATCATGCAAGCCCGCTGGGGTTCACATGGAGACAGCCCTGCCATCGTCCTTTACCCCGATAGCGTGAAGGAAAGCTACGAGCTCACCATCAGGGCCATCAACCTCAGCGAAAAGTACCGCACCTGCGTGGTGCTCTTGCTGGATGAGGTGATCGGTCATATGCGGGAATCCGTGCTCTTGCCAGACCTCAGAAACACCCGCGTGATCAGCAGGATCAAGCCCAATGTGCCGCCTCATTGGTACAAGCACTATGATAAAGACCAAAAGTATCTCTCACCTTTGGCCAGCTATGGCGAAGGATATAGATTCCACGTGACAGGCCTCACTCACGACGCGCTTGGCTTCCCCACCAATAAGCCCGCTGAAGGAGCCGAAATGATGGCCCGTCTGCGCAATAAAATCACCTATAATATCCGAGACTTGGTCCAGATAGAAAGCCATCAGATGGAAGATGCCACGATAGCGATCTTTGCAGCAGGCATCACCGCTCGCTCTGCCAAAGCTGCCGTAGCGATGGCTCGCAGCGAAGGCATCAAGCTTGGGCTGTTGCGTCCGCTCACCATCTGGCCCTTCCCGGATGAAGCGGTGCGCAAGATGCTGCAAGACGTTGAAGCCGTGATCGTTCCCGAGCTCAACCAGGGCCAGTTTATCCGTGAGATCAAACGCCTGACCCGTGACAAGAGCGAAGGCACAGTGGTAGGCCTCACCAAGGTCAATGGACAGATGCTCACACCAAACGAAATCCTCAGTAAAGTCAAGGAGGTGATGTAATGGCCAATATACCCCAAAAAGTAGTGCATGATTATCTCAGACACGATAAAAAGTTCCCGCACGTCTGGTGTGCCGGCTGCAGCAATGGAATCGTACTTGGTTCCATCATCAGAGGCGTTGCCAGCCTGGAGATAGACCGCGATGACGTCGTGATGGTATCCGGTATCGGTTGTTCTTCACGTATGCCCGTGTATGTGGACTTCAATACGCTTCACACCCTGCATGGAAGAGCCATCGCCTTTGCCACAGGCATCAAGATGTACAAACCCCATCTGAAGGTGATTGTCGTCACCGGTGATGGAGACTGCACAGCGATCGGTGGCAACCACCTGATCCACGCTGCCAGACGCAACCTTGATCTCACTGTAATCCTGATCAACAACAACATCTACGGCATGACCGGCGGCCAGGCTTCGCCCACCACGCCTCACGAGGCGATCGCCACCACAGCGCCTTATGGCAACATAGAGCCGGATTTTGATATCTGCAAGCTCGCCATTGGCGCAGGAGCCACACACGTGGCCCGCACCACCGCTTTCCACACGCAAGAAGTGCAGAGGATGGTGGTCGATTCCCTCACGCATCCCGGCTTCAGCCTCATCGAAGTGGTGAGTGCCTGCCCCGTCATCTACGGACGCCTCAATAAAAAGGGTGGCCCCAGCCAGATGATGAAAGAGATGCGGGACAACTCCATCCCACTTTCAGCCGTGGACAAGCTGCCTCCTGAAAAGGTGGAAGGCAAAATCGTCCGTGGAACTCTGATCAAAGAGGTCAAGCCAGAATATTCTGAATTGTATGCAGACTTACTCGAACGTGTTTCTGCCATGGGAGATGAAGAATGAAGAACTATGAAATCAGACTTTCCGGCAGCGGTGGTCAAGGCCTCATCTTAGCCAGCATTATCCTGGCAAGAGCCGCTGTGATCGATAAACGTCACGTAACCCAAACCCAGAGCTATGGCCCGGAATCCCGTGGGGGTTCTTCACGCGCAGACGTGATCATCAGCGACAGAGAAATCTACTACCCTGAAGCTATGAACTTCAACTGCCTGCTCGCCCTCACGCAGGAAGCCTGCGATAAATACCTCTTCGATCTCAGAGAAGACGGCATCCTTATCGTGGATACCACCTACGTGAAAAACATCGCTCTGGCAGCTGACAACACCTACGAACTTCCCTTCACAGACATCGCCATCGAAAGGCTCGGTTCCGCCATCAGCACCAACATCCTCGCTTTGGGATTCCTGGTGCGCCTCACCAAGGTGGTCAAAGAAGAATCTCTTGCCACTTCCCTGAAACTGAGCGTGAAACCAGCCTTTGTAGACCTCAACCTCAAAGCTCTGGAGATCGGCTATGATTTGGCGGATCAGTATATGAGCGGGAGCAAGAAATGATCAAGAAGGTCAGTCACATCGGCATCGCAGTGAAGGATTTGGACGAAGGGATTGCCCTCTATGAAAAGCTGGGCCTCACTCTCGAAGGAGTGGAAGAAGTCCCTTCTCAGATGGTGAAAGTAGCCTTTTTCCCCGTTGGCGACACACGCATCGAGCTCGTGGCGCCCACATCTGAAGATAGCCCTGTAGCCAAGTTTATCGAAAAAAGAGGCGAAGGCGTGCAACACGTTGCCTTTGCAGTCGATGACCTGGAAGCAGCGCTCAAAGAAACAGAGGAAAAAGGCATTCGCCTCATAGACAAAACACCCCGTCCCGGAGCCCATAAAGCCGATATAGCTTTCCTGCACCCCAAATCAACCCTGGGTGTGCTGATGGAGCTCTGTAAGGAAAACCATTAATCAACTTAACTTGTGGCGAGCGGATAGACTTTTTTTATCCGCTCGTCCACTTTTCAATCCCCCCTAAAAAACATCATTACAGGAACAAAATGCAAGCACTTTCCAAACGAGTCTTAGCCGCTCACGATCTCTCCGGCATTGGCCACACTTCGCTCGTGGTCGCCATTGCCGTCTTCTACCGCCTCGGCATTAGAGTCGCAGCTCTGCCCACAGCCATACTTTCTGCCAATACAGACCACCCGGGCTACTCCTTCCTGCCCTTTGATGACGGGCTGAACACCTTTATCGATCACTGGCAGGAGCTAAAGACCCATTTTGACGCCATCTACAGCGGTTTTTTGGGTGGGCCGGATCAGGTGGACATCCTCATCCGTGCCATAGATACCCTGGCCAAAGATGACACCTTCATCTTGGTAGACCCCGTTTTGGGAGACCAGGAAGTGCTCTATTCCTGCTATGATGCAGACATGATACCCGCCATGCGCCGCCTGGTGGCAAAGGCAGACCTCATCACGCCCAACACCAGCGAAGTAGCCTTTCTTTTGGGCGAGGAATCCCTCGAAGATGCACGGCTGGATTGGGAAGCCATCGCCAAGCAGCTCTGTGAGTTGGGGCCCCGCCAGATAGCGATCAGCAGCATCCCCTCCGTGAATACGCACGAGCGTCTCTGCGGCGTGTATGATGAGGATCAAGACCGCTGGCAGACCATCGCCTACGGCATCAAGGAAGGCAAGCATCCCGGCTCCGGAGATATGTTTGCTTCATTTCTTTTGGCCGGCATCCTCAATGGATACGACCTCTTTTCCTCCTGTCACGCTGCGGTGAAAATCATCGACACCGCCCTGGATTTTGACACTCATCCCGACTACTCCTGGAGAGAAGGCCCGCAACTGGAGCGGCTCTTACAGCTCGATCTCCACAGCTTTTACCGCTGAGTCCATCCCCATGAAGAGCTCCAAACCCATCCTCATCCTGCTGCTGTGCCTCCTCTGCCTGCTGCCCAGTATCTGCAGGGCCAAACCGCTCTCCCAGCCCACCAAAGCCCTGCTGCTCAGTGCTGTAATCCCCGGCGGTGGACAGCTTTACAACCACGCCTGGATCAAAGCCGGAGTGGTGATCGGCGTGCAGGGATATTTGATCAGCTCCGCCGTTCAAAACGATAGCAAACTGAAGGACTATCGCACCAAGGCCACAAACAGCACCGATGCCTGGGAAGTAAACCGCTACCGGCAACTGGAGCAGCGCTATACGGATAGATTCAACAACGACGTCTGGTGGATAGGCATCACAGCGGCGCTCAGCATGATCGATGCCTTTGTGGATGCGCATCTCAAGGATTTTGACGCCAATAAACAAGACCTCAGGCTCCGCTTTTCAGATTCCGGAGTAAGCATCCAATACAGCTTCTGATCTATCCGGGGGCAAGGCCCGGCCTGATCTCTACCCGCTGCTCAAATACTGATGGTCAGCGTCACGGGACAGTGATCTGAGCCCATCACATCATCGCGGATGTCCGCATCTTTCACCCAGTCCAGATGTTCTTGATCCACAAAGAAATAGTCTATCCTCCAGCCCACGTTCCTCACCCTCGCACCCGCCCTGTAGCTCCACCACGAATAGCGGTGCGGCTCGGGATGAAAATGGCGGAAAGTGTCCACCCAGCCGTGTTTTACGATCTTGTCCAGCCACTCTCTTTCGATGGGCAAAAAGCCTGAAGTTTTCTCGTTTTCCTTGGGTCGCGCCAGATCAATCGGATGGTGCGCCGTGTTGTAATCTCCCGCCACGATGATCATCTTGCCCGTCTTGCGCTTCTCTTGCATCACCTCAAAGAAACGGTCATAAAAGCGCAGCTTATAATCCAGCCGGGTCTCATTTTGCTGCCCATTGGGGAAGTAGATATTATAGAGGACAAACTTCTCATATTCGTTCATCACGATCCGCCCCTCGGTGTCAAACTCTTCCACGCCAATGGCATACTCCGTCTTCAGCGGCTCAAAGGCAGCCATGGTCAGCGTGCCGGAATAGCCCTTGCGCTCGGCATGAGACCAATACCTCTGATACCCCGTCAAAGCGTCCAGCTCTCCGGGTATCTGATGCTCCTGCAGCTTGGTCTCCTGCACGCAGAGAAAGTCCGGCTTTTCCGCCTGTATCGTCTTGATAAAATCCTTTTGTATGATGGCTCTGAGGCCGTTTACGTTCCAGCTCCAAAAAGTGATATCCATGAAGGCTCCCTTATCTGTTTTGATCCAGGATTATATCTGGACGCTATATGTCAAGTGCGAAGTCCGCAGCCCTGATGGTGCGTGCCTTTTAAGCCCGTTGACCAAGTGGCATCCATCTTCACCCCGGCTTGTTGTATCCACTTCAAATAAAAGCTCCCTCTATAATATACCCTGACGACCTCGTGCTCATGAAGAAAAATCCCCCAAGCCAAGTCTGTAACTCCTTGCCGATAGCAGGGATACGAAATCGGTCAAATGTTGTCTGTTTTCCTGCCAGGGTGTAATACCCGCTTAGCCGCCGCCTCAAGCGCAGCTTGCCATAATGTTCCTCACTTTTCCAATCTCTTATACAGGATAAAAGAGTGCAGCCCGGGATAGAACAGGCAGCCAAGGGCCAAAACCGTGGTTACATTTTGAAACCAGGCAGATTCCGGCAGGATCAGACCCTTCAGGATCATGATGATGCCTCCGATCACAAACAACCAGCCGCCCAGCCGGTGCGTCTTTTCCCAGATCAGTTCATTGGCTATGGTCCAGGGTGTGCGGATGCCCATGAGTGTATTCTTGGGCACTTTCGGCAGCAGATTGCCAAAAAACATCAGCATCAAGCCGATCAACACCAAGATTAGATTCACGCCGGACACCTCGCCCCATTTGGCCACATACAGAGAGTAGAGGCTGATGGCGGCAAAGCTGCTCAGCAGCGTGGTGGTGAGCGGCGGCAGGACCTTGTCAAACCGCTCGGCGTTTTTCTTGTACCAGGGTGAATACCAGTGGAACAAATAGAGCAGCAGAAACATCAACACATTAAAACCAATCCCCCAAACGAGGCCTGCCGTGCGTCCTGTCCAGCCGTCGATCTGGTTTTGAAAGTTCCAATGGATGGGAACCTGCGCATCCGCAGGCAGTTGAGTGGCAAACCAGAGCACCGCCGCCACGTGCAACACCATTACCAGCAGCGCCCATTTGTACTTCCTGAGTTTAGTCATCATTTACCTCCTTTTTTTGGATCAGATCCAGTATCCACCTGCCCAGATCTTCAAGCACCGTGGTATTGAGGCTGTAAAAGACAAATTGCTTTTCCTTGCGGGTGGAGACGAGGTCCGCATTGCGCAACACCTTCAGATGCTCACTGATGGCGGGCAGGCTGATTGTGAAATTGCCCGCGATCTCGTTCACAGACATCGGCCCTTTACGCCGCAGCAGGGAAAGAATTTCCCGTCGTGTACGGTCTGAAATAGCCTTGTAGAATGAATCTGACATTGTTTCTCCTTTGTTTGGTATTTAATTGAATACCTAATTAATTGAAGGCCGAAATATGTCAAGCACAAAATGCAACCCCAAGCGCTGCGCTGTTGATTCCCGCACCCGCTCCCGGGCATGAACCGGATTCCCGATCAGAAAGGAAATCGCTTGATTGGAATAGAACTTGCACTCCCTTATCATTCGGGAATGCGACGGAGAATGTTTTTTTTATTGACAAATACCGCCCAAACAGGCACTTGTCCGCCCATGAGGCGCTCTGTCTGTGAAGAGCGCTTCGGCATTCTTTTCTTGATACTACCAAAATAATGAATCCAAATAAGGAGAACCTTAATGAACTTCAAGTTTCAAGCCAAGATATTGCTGCTTTTGGCAGTGATATTGACCGCGGCTTTCGCTCTTACCGCCCAGAGCCGGCAGGTGGAGCTGAGCCCTAACCCAAACCGGGCTGCGCTCAGGAACAACAGCGATCTCGGTTTTGACGTCAACTATCAGGTTGGCGAGCTTAAAATCATGGAAGTCCAGACCAAGGAAGGCACCTTTGACGAGCTTTCCATCGAAGGTTGGGGCTTCAGCACCGAAGTGGGTGAGCCCAAGCTGCCCATGCTTCGCAGGATGATCTCCGTGCCTTTGGGTGCGGAAGTCCGCTTCACCCTCAATACGCAACAGATGCGGGAAATGGACAGCAAAGCGAATACGCTCAAAAATCGCATCATCCCGGCGCAGGAGCCCATCTCCAAATCCGCCGATCCCGCCACCATTCCCTTTGTGGTAAACGAAGCGCTTTATCGCAAAAACGCATTCAACACCCGCGAGTGGGTGGAAGTATCTGAAATGGGCATCATGCGCGGCGTACGCGTCTTTGCTCTCGACTTCTATCCCGTGCGTTACAACCCCGTCACCAACAGCATCCAAATCATGGAAAACTTGGATGTCCGCATAGATTTTATCAATCCTGACCTGGGTGCCACGGCAGATATGCTGGCCCGGACTGCCTCCTGGGAGTTTGAGCAGCTTTATGCCCGCACCTTCTTCAATTGGGATGCAGCTAATCGCACTGTAGAAGTGCGCCATCCCACCAAGATGGTCATCCTCTGCCCGGTTGGTTATACCAACAATATCCAGAGCTACGTGGATTGGAAGACGCAGCAGGGCTTCGCCGTAAACGTAGTCTCTGTCGGCAGCGGTGGCGACGTGGCAAACAACAACACCGCCATCAAAAACTATATGCAAAACCTGTGGAACTCCGCCACGGCTCAAGACCCGGCGCCCACCTATCTGATCATCATCGGAGACGAATCCGGCAGCATCGCCGTTGCCACCAACACCGGTGATACCACCAACTACGTCACCGACCTCACCTACGTGCGCCTCAGTGGTAATGACTTCATGCCGGAAATGTATCATGGCCGCTTCTCCGTTTCATCCGCCACCGAGCTGGCCAACGTTATCCATAAGACCATCACCTTTGAAAAGACAGAGATGCCAGACCTCAGCTATCTGGGCAAGACAGTGCTCATCGCAGGTGTAGACAGCAGCTGGGCTACCACGCATGGCAACGGTGCCATCCGCTATGCCACCACCCAGTACTTCAACGCTGCGCATGGCATCACTTCAAACAACTATCTCTATCCCGAATCCGGCAACAGTGCCGAGCAGATCAGAGCCAATGCCAACGAGGGTCGCGGCTACATCGTTTACACCGCCCACGGCAGTGAAACCTCCTGGCACAATCCCAGCTTTACCACCTCCCACGTGAATGCCATGACCAACTCCGGCAAATATGGTGTGATGGTGGGCAACTGCTGTATCACCAACCATTTTGACTACTCCAGCCCCTGCTTTGGCGAAGCCGTGATCCGCAAAGCCGATGGCGGCGGTGTGGCCTATATCGGCGGTATAGACAGCACCTACTGGAATGAAGACTATTACTGGGCCGTGGGCTACAAAACCAATATCAACGGCCAAGCCCCGGCATATGACGCCACCAAATTGGGCGCTTACGACGCCATGTTCCACACCCACGGAGAGGATTATTCCAAGTGGGCCACCACCACCGGTGAAACCATCTACGCCGGCAACCTGGCAGTGCAGCAGAGCGGCAGCTCGCGCTCAAACTACTATTGGGAAGTCTACCACATCATGGGCGATCCTTCGCTGATGCCTTATCTGGGCGTTCCCACCGCCAATCCGGCCTCCTATCCCACCCAGATCATGATCGGCCACGCAAACTACGCCATCACCGGCGCTGCTCCCTACACCCGCATCGGCCTTAGCATGAACGGCGTGATCTACGGTGCTGGCATCACCGACGCTTCCGGAAACCTGAATCTCACCATCGAGCCCTTCACCACACCCGGAACCGCCAAGCTGGTGCTCACCGCACAAAACCGCATCACCACGATTGCAGACATCACCGTCATGCCCTCCAGCGGACCCTTCATGACCGTGAGCGCAGTGGCTTATGATGATGCCAACAACGACATTCCCGAGTACAACGAAAGCGGCTACCTGGATGTGACCTTTGAAAACGTGGGCAATCAGGCTGCCACTAATGTGAGCGCTGCGCTGAGTTGCTCCACCCCCGGCATCACCATCACCGACGCAAACCATACCATCAGCAGTCTGGCTGCCGGAGCATCCGTGCTCGCTGATGACGCCTTTGCCATCTCCATTGCCGACAACGTCGCCAATGGCACTGTGGCCAACTTCACCATCACTATGACCATGAGTGGTCACAATCCCTGGACTTACAATTTCACCCTTACTTTGAACGCACCGGAATTAGCTTTTGGGGAGCTGACCATTGATGACTCTGCCAAGAGCAATGGACGTTTGGATCCGGGTGAAACCGTGACCGTCATCATGCCGCTCTCCAACAGTGGTGGTGCCGCCTCTCCGGGTGGAACTGCCACCCTGAACTGCTCTGCGACAGGCATCACGGTCAACAATGGCACAGTCAATTTCAACGCCATACCCGCAGGAGGTAACACCAATCTCAGCTTTACGGTTACAGCTGACGCCTCCATGCCCCAAGGCTCTTTGGTGGATTTTGTCTTTAACGCTACAGCCGGTCAATACACTGCCAACATCACCAAAAACGTGGAAGTTGGTTCACCTCCTGAAGTGGTCATCGGTAACGGTACCTCTTCCTATTACTACCCCCTCAACCGCTATCACAACTATTCAGGCCATGAAGCCATCTACCTGGCTTCCGAGATCGGCACCGCAGGTACCATCAAGTCCATTGGCTATTACAAAGACAGTGGTTCTGACACGAATGTCATTGAAGCTGTGACCGTCTACATGAAGAACACCAGTTCCAGCACCTTGGCAACTGGATCCCACTCTACAGCAGGCTATACCCAGGTTTATAGTGGCACTTGGCCCAACACGGCTACCAGCGGCTGGATGGAGGTGGACCTGGATAATCAGTTCCCTCATGACGGCACCAACCTCTCCATCCTCACTATCAAGGGAGAGCAATCCTGGACATCAAGTTATCCTTTGTGGACCTATACCACTGCTTCTCCCGCCCGAGTCAGGCAGGAGCGCAGCGATAACTCACAGCCCACTTCGCTGACTGCCAGCAGCAACCTGCCCAACCTGAAGCTGAAGCTCTTCCCAGCAGAAGGAGTGCTCTATCCGCCTCAGAACCTGACTGCCATACCTCGCAACGGCTATGTGGAACTTGCTTGGGAAGCCCCGCTGAGCGGCACTCCTACAAGCTACCGCATCTACCGTGATGGCAGCCTGCTGACCACGGTCACCGGCCTCACTCACACCGACAACGCCGTAGTGAACGAAACCACCTACAGCTACTATGTGGTTGCAGCTTATGGCGATGAGTATTCCGATCCCTCCAACACAGTTGAGGCCATGCCCACCGCCGTCGTGCTCACCGAAGTCATCCTCGGCACAGGCACCAGCTCCAACGGCAATTATGGAGCCTGTCCCATCAACGTTTATTGGCAAAGCCTGCACGGTCAGTCGGTTTATACCGCTGCGGAACTCAACGCTGCCGGAGTGTATGGCCCCATCAATATTACCCAGATCGGTTTCAATGTCACTGGCGTGCCAGCCCGAACAATGCCCGATTTCGTGGTCCGCATGGGACACACCACCGCTGTCGACGTCACTAACTGGATCCCTGAAGAGCTCCTCACCCAGGTTTGGAGCAGTGCCTCCTATCGACCCACAGAAACGGGCTGGAATATGTACACCCTCTCCACCCCCTTCCTCTGGAACGGAACGGACAATATCGTAGTGGACACTGCCTTCAACTTGATCGGTTCCTACAACGGCAGCGGTACCACTCAGAACACCAGCATGAGCAACGGCTACCGTTTTGTGCGCGCAGACGGCGCTGATCAGACCGGCGTCTTCAGCGGGGGTTCAACCTCCAGCTACCGTCCCAATCTCAAGCTGATCCTGCTTCCCAACGAAGGCGGCCCCATGATCGTGGTCAACCCCACCAGCTTGGAATATGACGAAGTAGCCGTGGGCACCACTGAAGTGCAGACCTTCACCATTCAGAACCTTGGTGATGAGACGCTCACCGGTACCATCACCACGCCTGCAGGTTACACTGTGGCAGAGGCTGGTCGTTCCACAGAAGTCCCGATGACAGGAAAGGCAAGCCGCAATAGCCTTACTTTCAGTATCAACGCCGGCTCCAGTAAGACCTACAGCCTCAGTTTCGCTCCCACCGAAGCGATCGCTTACAACGGCAACGTGGTGATCGCCAACAACTCAACCAACGAAGCCAGCGTCAGCATCGCAGTGAGCGGCACGGGCTACATCCCGCCCACCCTCAACATCGACAACGACGCTCTCTATGCCTATCTGCAGGTGGATACCGAGGGTACGGACAGCTTCACCATCACCAACTTTGGCAGTAAGCCTCTCAGCTTCAATATCACTATGGAAGAGCTGCCTTCCAGGGCCAATAGCGGACTGCAGGCAGCTTCCGGTCAGGACAAGAGCATCGCAGGCAGCACCTTGACCCTGGATGCCACGGATTACCTCCCAGGCACCACGGTGGACTGGACCTTCACCGTATACAACGGTAGTACGAGTGCAGAATGGCTTGAAGACGTGATCATCACCTTCCCCGCCGGCGTGACTGTAAACAGCACCACAGGCTTCGTGGGCGGCAGCGGTGGGCCCTTGACTCCGGATGTTACCAGTGGCGATGGTGTAACCATTACCTGGCACGGTGAAAACTCCTACGGTTATGGCTTGATCCACGGGAATGAATCCGCTTCCGCTACGGTCAATGTGACCATAGGCACCGGCTTCAGCGGCGACCTCAATCTGCCCTGGACCCTCAACGGTGACGGATGGGGCTCCGAACCTCACACCCTCTCCGGCAGCATTACGCTGGCTCAAGACTTCCCTCCCATTGACTGGCTGAGCATAGATCCCCTCGCCGGCAATTTAGCTGGAGGCGAAAGCATCACAGTCACCGCCTACTTCTCTGCCATCGGCAAGCCGGCAGGCACCTACGAAGCTCAGCTCACCATCTATTCCAACGATCCTGTCAATCCCAGCCAGATCGTGTATGCCACCATGGACGTCTGGGAAGATGGCAACCACGCTCCCACCATCAACCTGCCTGATACCTTCGCATTTGACCGCAACGGCAGCCTGACAGTGGATTTCACCCCTTACGTCTCCGATGCAGACTCCGATCCCCTCACCTTAGGCTACAGCGGCAACACCAACGTCCTGGTGGAAATCAGCGGTCTCAACGTGAGCTTCACTGCCGCCCAAAACTGGACCGGCAGCGAAACCATCACCTTCTCCGTCTATGACGGTCACACCTACGCCTACGACAGCGTGGTGGTAACCGTCAACCCGGTTACCGGTCCCGACTGGACGCCCGTCGTCTATCCCAATTCAGGCACCATTCACGGTATTGTGAGCATCTACGCAGTGCCAGCCGGACTCAACGACGTGGTCGGCGCCTTTGTGGGCAGCGAATGCCGCGGCATCGCCGATGTGGTGGTGGATGGTGGAAACGCCTACGTGACCTTGGTGGTAAACCTGGCTGCAGATGGCGAAGCAATCAGCTTCAAGATCTACGACTACAGCGCCAACCTGGTCTACGACGCCAGCGAGACCTACACACTTGGCTTTGGCGAAGTGATCGGAACCACAGCCAGCCCCGTTCCCATCAGCGTGATCGAGATCACCGAGCTCGATACTCCTGTGATCACAGGCATCACCAAGATCGACGGTGGCTTCAGCATCACCTGGAATGCCGTGGATAACGCCGATTACTACGAAGTCTGGCGTTCCACTGATCCTTACGGAACCTACGAGATGGTGGGCTCCAATATCACGGGCTTGATGTACAGCGACCTCACCGAGCTTCCCATGGCCTTCTACTACATCAAGGCAATCAAAAACTAATATGAAAAACCTAATCATAGCGATTATGCTGGTTCTGCTCTCCCTGCCCTTGGTGGCAGGGGAGTGGACCCAGTATTACTTCCGGTTTGAACTCATAGACAAAACCCAGTTGCAAAGCCTCACTGAGATAATCTCCATCGACAACGTGAAGGGAAACTGGGTCTATGCCTATGCCAACGACTCTGAATGGGCTCAGTTCAGCGCATTGGGCTACAATACCCAACTGCTGCCGGCTCCCTCCAGTGAATTTCCCGTGGTGATGAGCTCCGATGTCAGCGAGGCCAAAAACTGGGACAGCTATCCCACCTACAGCGCCTACGTGGCGATGATGAACAGCTTTGCCGCCACTTATCCGCAGCTCTGCCAGATCATCAACGTGGGCACCACCGCCAACGGACGTGCCATCCTGGTCGCCAAGATTTCGGACAACGTGGCCAGCGAGGAGCAGGAGCCAGAAGTGCTGCTCTCCAGCACCATGCATGGCGATGAGACCACCGGCTGGATGCTGATGCTGCGCCTCATCGACACCCTGCTCAGTCAATACGGAACCAATCCCCGCCTCACCAATATCGTCAATTCGATGGAGCTCTACATCGCACCAAACACCAATCCCGACGGCACTTACTACGGTGGAGACAACACCGTGGCCAACGCCCGCCGCTACAACGCCAATGGGGTAGACCTCAACCGCAATTATCCCAACTACGACGGCAGCCTCAACCAGGGCGCCATCCAGCCAGAAACGCAGGCCATGATGGACTTTGCCAATAGCCACAACTTCGTGTTTGGCGCAAACTTCCATGGCGGAGCGGAAGTGGTGAACTACCCTTGGGATTACACCTACACCCTGCATGCAGACGACGCCTGGTTCATATCCTCCAGCCTGGTTTATGCCTCCAATGCCCAGGCAAACGGCCCCAGCGGCTACTTTACCGGCATCAGCTCCAACGGTATCATCAATGGTGCCGATTGGTACAGGATTTCCGGTGGACGCCAGGATTGGATGAACTACACGCGCAACGGACGTGAGGTGACTATCGAATGCTCAAACACCAAGCTGCCCGCTGCTTCCACCATGCCGGATTATTGGAACTACAACTACGAAGCCATGCTCAGTTATCTGGAACTGGCCTTGGACGGCATACACGGCACGGTTGTGGACGTGCATGGCAATCCCCTGATGGCAGAGATCAGCATCGCCGGCTACGACAACACCTACTCCATCATTGAGACAGACGCTACACACGGCGACTTCTACCGTTATCTCCAGCCCGGCACCTACACCCTCACCGTCTCCACGTTTGGCTACGAGCCTCAGGAGGTGCAGGTGACCGTCAATGCAGGCCAGATGACGCCTGTCAACGTGGTCTTTGGCGAGCTTCCCAACGACTTGGAGATCAGCCTCAACGCCGGCTGGAACCTGATCAGCCTGAACAAAGTGCCCGCTTCCTACGCGGTGGAGGATGTTTTTGCGGGTATGCCCGGCCTCATCCAGATCAAGAACGAACGCTACAGCTATATGCCTTCCATGGCTGAGTATTTCAATACCCTGGAAGAGCTGACTGTGAGCGGTGGCTACTGGGTGAATATGACTGCCCCTGCCATTCTGACGGTGAGTGGGGCGCAGGTGCAAGCCTCCGCTACGCCCATCAGCCTCAAGGCCGGCTGGAACCTCGTTTCCTACCTGCCCGAAGCGGCTAAGCCCACCTCCATCGCCCTGGCTTCCATTGCCTCATATCTGCAGGAAGTGAATCACTTGGGCAGTTATCCCGGCAACATGGAGCCTGGTAAGGGCTATTGGATCAAGGTCTCGCAGGACTGCACGCTCACGTATCCGGATTAAGCTATCAGTCGCTGCGCTGGCTTCCGGGATAAGCGTGCTCTGGGCCTCAGCCCGGATGGCTCTGAAGCGCATCAGTATTGCGGGGATGGAGTGAAAAAGCTCCGTCCCCTTTTTGTTGCTCTCTTTCTTCTCCCCCTTGGCCCTTACCGACCCACGGGGTGATGCCGTGGTGATACTCGGGTTTTTCCCGAGTGGCTCCGAGTAATCACCGGGCGGTTAGCTAAGGAGGCGGTCACCGCCCGCAGAAAAAAGCCAGCGTTAGCTGCCCCCTTAATTCGTGTAATTCGTGGGAGAAAAAAGAAAGTTCAAGAGCGGTGTGTATTGCAACAAAGAGCACCCGTGTTGTGGAATTATGGAAGCCACAGCGGCAACCCCATCATTACCCAAAGAAGCGCTTCAATCCTTAGCTTCTTGGAATCTGTCCCCTAAAACCATATAGCCAAATCAGCACCGAGGTGAATCACGTTCATCTGCCGAATCCCGCTCTTGGAGCTCTTTCCCAAGGTATAAAAATAGCTTTTTCTGAAAAAACATTTGACTTATGTAACCACTCCGATTATAATATCATTTGACTACCGACTCCACCTGGTTTGCGAGTCGATGGTCATTAGATTCGTGCCCCCCAAAGTAGTAACCATTAAGACATTGTATTAGAACTTGTTACCGCAACTATAGCGGTGTTTATGTGAGTGACAGTAGGCAGAAAACGACATGGTAAATTGAGAGGTACCAGATGAGACGTATTGCATACTTGGCATTCTTGGTCATGGTCTTGGTTGGCACAAACTTGGTGGCTGCACCTCACAGCTTCCTACCGATTGAGGCAACTCAGCCGGACGGGAGCAGGATCCACATCTATGCCAGTGGTGACGAGTTTCACAACTGGCTGCATGACGAACATAATTACACTATAGTCAAGGACGATAGAGGGGCCTACGTCTATGCCATGCAGGAGCGTGGCAGCCTGGTTCCCTCGGATTTATTGGTGGGAAGAGACCTGCCAATCATGCGTAACATCACACCCGGGCTAAACCTCAGCCGGGATGAGATCAAGGCCAAATACGATCGCTATGCGGATATGCGGGATTACTCCGGAAGAGGCGCACCGCACACCGGTCAATTGAACAACATCGTGATCTTTATCAAGTTTTCTGACAGCCCCGATTTCAGCACTCCATTAAGCAACTATCAGCAGATGTTCAACGCCGAGGCAGCCAACTCGATGAAACGCTATTTCCGGGCCGCCTCTTATAATCAGTTAAACGTAGACTCCTATTTCTACCCTGCACCCAATGGGAACATAGTGACCAGTTATACAGACACCTACCCTCGCAGTTACTTCCAGCCTCATAGCGCTTCCAACCCCAATGGCTACTCCGGAGATAGCCAGCGCCGGCAGCGTGAGCATGCGCTGCTGAAGAGGGCTGTGGATGGTGTGAGTGCACAGATACCTACCACCTTGAATGTTGATGGAGATGGCGATGGCAAAGTGGATAACGTTTGCTTCATCATCCAAGGGGCGACTGACGGTTGGGCAGACCTGCTTTGGCCACACCAATGGTCTCTCTATTCCGTTACCGCCACCATCAATGGTAAAAGGGTGTGGGAGTTTAACTTCCAATTGGAGAATTCGCTCAACTACTCCGGTGCCAGCGTGCTCGCCCACGAGATGTTCCATAGCTTGGGAGCTCCGGACCTGTATAGATATTATGACAGGACTATCACTCCCGTAGGAAGGTGGGACCTGATGGCCAGCAACCTGAATCCACCTCAACACATGGGTACCTGGATGAAACACAAATACGGACAGTGGGTCAGCAACGTGCCCACCATCACCACATCCGGAACCTATACCCTGCACCCGGTGGCATCTTCCTCCACCAATAATATCTATCGCATCAATAGCTGGAATGCGGATGAATGCTATGTATTGGAGTATAGAAAGTCGGACGGTACCTACGATGGCAACCTGCCCGGCACAGGACTGTTGGTCTACCGGCTGAATGAGAGTAAATACGGCAACGCCGATGGCCCTCCCGATGAGCTCTATGTCTACAGACCGGGTGGGACAAACAGCGTGGATGGCAACCTGAATCAGGCTTTCTTTTCCCAACAGAGCGGTCGCACCGAAATCAGCGAAGCGACGACACTAAGCGGGTTTTTGAGTGATGGCTCAGCCGGAGGCCTGAATCTCTATGACGTAGGTTATGCGGGGGAAACGATCAGCTTCAAGGTGAAAATCTCGGATATTCAGCTCACCTATCCGCATGGGGGAGAGGTGTGGAATAGCGGCGAAAACAAAGTGATCACCTGGAAGAGCAAGTCCTCCGAGGCGACTGTGGAAATCGAATGCAGCAGCGATGGAGGGCAAAGCTGGAACCTGATCGCAACCAATGTGAGCAATACCGGCAGTTTCACCTGGCATAACGTTGCATCTATGAACAATAGTGAGAATGTGCACATCCGCGTCAGCCTCACGGGTACCACGCAGTCAGATTCAAACAGCTCTCCCTTCAAAGTTTTGGGTTCTACCCTCAATCCTCCCAACGACCTCAAAGCTACGCCCGGCAATGGCTTTGTGAAGCTTAAATGCTTGGCTCCGCTTGGCGGCTACCCTGCCGCTCTTCGAGTTTATCGCAATGGCAGCCCGCTTGCTACGATTAATGGCTTCACCTATACCGACTACGCGATAGTGAATGGGACTGCTTACAGCTACCATGTGACCGCTGTCTATGCCGGCGGAGAGTCCGGCCCATCCAATACAGCTCAGGCCATTCCCAGTTCCACCGTGATCTCAGAAGTCGTTCTTGGCTCAGGCACTGACTCCACCGGTATCACCAGCGCCTGTCCCATCAACGTGTATTACAAAAGCCTGCACGGGCAGTCGGTTTATACCAAAGCGGAACTCAACGATGCCGGCGTATTTGGTCCCGGCAGTATCACCCAGATTGGGTTCAATATCACCGGTCTGCCTGCGCGCTCCATGCCCAATTACATCATCCGGATGGGACACACCACCGCCTCCGATGCATCTAACTGGGTTTCCACCGGTCTCACTCAGGTCTGGAGCAGCAGCTCCTACAAGCCCTTAGTTACCGGCTGGGATATCTTAACCCTCTCCACTCCCTTCGAGTGGAATGGAACCGATAACATTGTGGTGGACACCGCCTTTGGGCTCGTTAGTTCCTGCCACCAATCCGGAACCGTCCAGTACACAAATAAAACCAAAGGCTATTGTTACGTGCGCAGTGATGATTATGACCAAACCAATGCCTTTAACATTAAGTATACCCCCAGCTACCGTCCCAATCTCAAGCTGACTCTGGTATCAATTGAACAGGATAACCTCTTCCCCGGTGTGGATTATCCGGTCGGTGACATACCTGGTGCGACCTTCAACTCCAACGATGAGCTATCCGTTGTCGAGGGTGTTGATGAAAGCACGCCGGCTATAGCCGCCTTGCCCAACCTCAATCCTGCGAATGCGTTTATTGCCGGCTACTCCGGTACCGGCAGCAACGTTAGCCTCACCTTCAATATCAGCACAGAAGGCACCTATTATCTGATAGGCTATTGGGGCGGGAGCTGGCATCAAGCCACACCCTTCCCCCTGGTCGTGTCGTCAGGAACGGGCACTGTCACTTTGAGCGGTATTGATTTCACCGCCAAGGGTGATGTCTACGTTGTCCTCAGTAATAGTGGAGACCCTGCCACCCTGCCCGTGGAGCTGTCTCATTTCTCCGCTACAGTGACTGCGGAGAACTTCGTGCAGCTCACTTGGACTTCACAGACAGAAAGCAACCTCCTGGGCTACAACGTCTATCGCAGCGATGCTGCAGACCTTTCCTCAGCCCGCAAAATCTCTGAGCTGATAGAAGGCACAAACACTTCCATTGCACAGACTTATATCTACGTGGATGAGGAGTTGGAGCAGGATGGAACCTACTACTACTGGCTGCAAAATGTGGAACTGGATGGCAGCGTCAACTTCCATGGACCCGCCAGCGTGCTTTTCAGCACCGAAGGCGGAACAGGTGCCCCGCCCATCCCGCTGGTCACCAGGCTGGAAAATGCCTATCCCAATCCCTTTAATCCCGCCACCACCATTCGCTATCAGCTCAAGGATCCCGCCGAGGTGAAGATAGACATCTACAACCTCAAAGGCCAGAGAGTGCGCAGCTTTGTGCAAAGTCACGCTGCGCCAGGTTACTATCATGTCATCTGGGATGGCTGCGACAGCTCCGGCAGAGCTCTGTCCTCAGGCGTGTATCTGTATAAGATGAGCGCAGGTAGCTATCGTGCCGCCAAGAAAATAGTCCTCAAGAAGTAAGAGATTACCACATCAACCAAAGGAAAGCCTCGGGAGCCCATCTCGGGGCTTTTGATTTATCCCACTCATGAAGCCGCTTGTGCCCGCTTTGTGAGCTGCCTGCGATGCTCAAGCCCCATGTAGCTGCAGAATAAAAAACTTGACTTTTAGCACCGGTGTAAAAACAGTGTAACGGGTCGATGGGCCTGAATAGACTTTTAGTAAAGAGGATAAAATGAGAAGAATTGCATGCTTGGCAATCCTAAGCCTGCTTATGATTGTCGCCCACTTGGTGGCAGCACCTCACAGCTTCTTACCCGTTGAGGCTACTCAGCCGGATGGAAGCAGGATCAACATCTATGCCAGCGGTGACGAGTTTCACAACTGGCTGCACGATGAGAACAACTATACTATCGTAAAGGACGAAAGCGGCGCCTACGTCTATGCCATGCAGGAGCGTGGCAGCCTAGTTCCCTCAGATTTGTTAGTGGGAAGAGATAGCCCATCCATGCGTAACATCACACCGGGACTGAACCTGAGCAGGGAAGAGATCAAAGCCAAATACGATCGCTATGCAGATATGCGGGATTACTCCAATGCCCGCGCCCCACATTCAGGGCAATTGAACAACATCGTGATCTTCGTCAAGTTTTCGGATAGCCCCAATTTCAGCACTCCCTTCAGTACCTATCAGCAGATTTTCAACTCCACCACAGACAACTCGATGAAGCGCTATTTCCAGGCAGCTTCCTATAATCAGCTCACCATCAATTCTCACTTCTACCCTGCGCCCAGTGGGAATACAGTGGTTTGCTACACAGACACCTATCCACGCAGTTTCTTCCAGCCCTATGACGCCTCTAACAACCCCAATGGCTATTCTGGACATGACCAGCGCACAGAACGTGAACAGCAGATGCTGAAGCGGGCTGTGGAAGGTGTGAGATCGGGGATTCCCACTTCTTTGAATATCGACGGAGACAACGATGGCTACGTGGATAACGTTTGCTTCATCATCCAGGGTGCCACAGATGGCTGGTCAGATCTGCTCTGGCCGCACAAATGGGCTCTCTATACTGTCGACGCCAGGATAAATGGCAAGCGTGTGTGGGAATTCAATTTCCAACTGGAGAACTCATTGGATTATTCCGGTGCCAGCGTGCTTTCGCATGAGATGTTCCACAGCCTGGGAGCGCCGGACCTGTATAGATATTATGACAGAACTATCACACCTATAGGGAGTTGGGACTTGATGGCTGCCAACCTCAATCCGCCTCAACACATGGGTGCTTGGATGAAACACAGGTACGGGCAGTGGATCAGCAACGTTCCCACCATCACCACCTCCGGAACTTATACACTTTCCCCGGTGGCGTCTTCCTCCACCAACAATATCTACCGCATCAATAGCTGGAAAGCGGATGAATACTATGTGTTGGAATATAGAAAGTCGGACGGCACCTACGACGGCAACCTTCCGGGCACCGGACTGCTGGTCTACCGGCTGGATACGGATGAGGAAGGCAATGCCCAAGGCCCTCCCGATGAACTCTATATCTACAGGCCGGGTGGTACCAACAGCGTGGATGGCAACCTGAACCAGGCCCACTTTTCAGCGCAAACCGGGCGCACCGAGCTCAGCGAAGCAACCACGCCCAACGGCTTTTTGGGTGATGGCTCAGCCGGAGGTTTGAACCTCTTTGACGTGGGTTCTGCCGGCAATACGATCACTTTCAAGGTGAAAATATCGGATATTCAGCTCACCTACCCGCATGGGGGAGAAGTCTGGCAGAGCGGCGATAACAGGGTAATCACCTGGAAGAGCAAAGCCTATACGGGAAGCGTGAAACTGGAGTACAGCAGCAATGGCGGCCAAAGCTGGACTCAGATCGCAACAAACGTGAGCAATAGCGGCAGTTACACCTGGTATGGCGTGCCTTCCATGAACAACAGCACCAACGTGCACATCCGCATCAGCCTCTTGGGCACAAGCCATTCGGATTCAAACTACTATCCCTTTACTGTGAGCGGAACAAGCTGGAATCCTCCCCGTAACCTCAGCGCCATACCCCGCAACGGCTATGTGACCCTCAACTGGCAAGCCCCAATATCCGGAACTCCCACAAGTTACCGCATCTATCGCAATGGCAGCCTGCTGAATACGGTCACAGCGCTCACTTACACAGACAACGCCGTAGTGAACGAGACCACCTATTCCTACTACGTGACCGCTGTCTATAGTGACGGCGTTTCTGAGCCCTCCAACACGGTTCAGGCCACGCCCACCGCCAATGTGCCTACCAGCGTCATCCTCGGCAGCGGTACCGATTCCAACGGCAATTCCACCGCCTGTCCCGTCAACGTTTATTACAAAAGCCTGCACGGGCAGTCCGTATATACCAAGGCGGAACTCAACGCTGCCGGAGTATTCGGTCCCATCAATATCACCGGGCTTGGTTTCAATATCACCGGCTTGCCGACCCAGGCCATGCCCAATTACGTTGTCCGTATGGGACACACCAACGCTACCAACGTATCCGACTGGATCGCCACCGGCCTCACTCAGGTCTGGAGACGTTCTTCCTTCCAGCCCACAGCCACCGGCTGGAATATGTATACCCTCTCCACTCCATTCTACTGGGATGGAAATCAAAACATTGTGGTTGACACCGCCTTTAGCCAAATCGGTTCTTACAGCAGCAGTGGAACCACTCAGTACACTGCGGTTACCAACGGTTACCGCTTTACACGCCTTGACTCTGCTGACCAGACCGACGTCTTTAGTGGTGGTTATATCTCCGAACAACGTCCCAACCTCAGGCTGATCACGCAGGCCATCCCTTCAGGTCCCATGATCATGGTCAATCCCACTTCTCTGGAATATGGCGATGTAGCCGTGGGTAACACCGAAGTGCAGACCTTCACCATTCAGAACGTTGGGAATCAGACTCTTACCGGAACCATCACCACACCTGCAGGTTATACTGTGGCTGAGTCAGGTCGTTTTGCCAAAGTCCATACGACAGGAAAAGAAAGCCGCAACAGCTTGGCTTTCAGCATTAACGCAGGCGCCAGCAAAACCTACAACCTCTCTTTTGCACCTTCCGAAGCTATCGCTTACAACGGTAACGTGGTAATTGCCAACAATTCCAGCAACGACCCCAACGTTAACATTGCGGTGAGCGGTATGGGTTATATTCCGCCCATTATCAGCATCGACAACAACGCTCTCTCTGCCAACCTGAGGGTAGATACCCAGGGCACAGACAGCTTTACCATCACCAACAGCGGTAGTAAGCCCCTTACCTTCAACATTGGTATGGAGAGACAAAACTCTAAAGCTCACGGCAAAACCCAAGCAGTTACCGACCAAGGCAAAAG
This sequence comes from Cloacimonetes bacterium UBA3900, assembly GCA_002391675.1. Classification (GTDB taxonomy): domain Bacteria; phylum Cloacimonadota; class Cloacimonadia; order Cloacimonadales; family Cloacimonadaceae; genus UBA3900. The sequence continues at coordinate 26,985 of DGFM01000041.1, forward strand.
CATCGCAGGCAGCACCTTAACCTCGGATGCTACGGATTATCTGCCCGGTACCACGGTGGATTGGACCTTCACCGTATACAACGGCAGCACAGACAACGAATGGCTCACGGACGTAATCATCACTTTCCCCGCGGGTGTGACTGTGAACAGCTTTACCGACTTCGTGGGCGGTAGTGGTGGACCATTGACTCCGGATGTGAGCAGCGGCAACGGTGTAACCATCACTTGGCACGGCGTGAATTCCTACGGCAACGGATATATTCACATGAATGAATCCGCCACCGCTACGGTCAACGTGAGCATAGCCTCAAGCTTCAGTGGCAGTCTTACTCTGCCTTGGACTATTAATGGTGATAACTATCTAGCAGAACCCCACACTCTCTCGGGCTCTATAGTTCTGCTGGAAAATATACCATGGCTGAGCGTAGCACCTCTCTCCGGCACACTTGCCGCAGGAGCGAGCACCACCATCACCGCCAATTTCTCTGCCGTCGGTATGGCGGTGGGCACTTACCAGGCCCTGATCACCATACACTCCAACGACGCCGTCAACCCCAATCTTAATCTGAGTGCCACCATGGATGTTTGGGCTCCCGATATCATAGCGGGTACGTCTTATCCTGCCAGCAACGTGACCGGCGCCACCTTCGTCTCCAACCATGATCTGTTCATCGTCCCGGGAGTAGACGAAAACACACCGGCAATGGCCGACCTGCCCAATCTGGACCCTGCAACTTCACATATTGCCGGCTACACCGGAGGAGATAACAACGTTACCCTCACCTTCACCATCTCTACAGCCGGCGACTGGTATCTCATGGGCTATTGGGGTGGAAGCTGGCATCAAGCCACACCCTTCCCTCTGACGGTTTCATCAGGGAGCGGGACGGTCACGCTCAGCGGCATCGACTTCACCGGCGCTAAGGGTGATGTCTACGTAGTCCTCAGTCCCGACAACAACCCCACCTTGCCCGTGGAGCTCTCGCATTTCTCTGCTACGCTCACCGCGGAAAACTACGTGCAGCTCACCTGGACTTCACAGACGGAAAGCAATCTCCTGGGCTACAACGTCTACCGCAACGACGCTTCAGACCTGAGTTCTGCGCTCAAAGTCTCCGAGCTGATCGAAGGCACAAACACCTCCATCGCACAGACCTATATCTACGTGGATGAGGAATTGCAGCAAGACGGAACCTATTACTACTGGCTGCAAAATGTGGATCTGGATGGCAAAGTTGGCTTCCACGGGCCCGCCAGCGTGGTCTACAGCACAGGCGGAGGGCCCGGCGCGCCTCCCATCCCGCTGGTTACCAGGCTGGAAAACGCCTATCCCAACCCCTTCAATCCTGATACCACCATCCGTTACCAGCTCAAAGACCCCGCCCAGGTGAGGATAGATATCTACAACCTCAAAGGGCAGATAGTGCGCAGCTTCTCGCAAAGCCACGACGCCCCCGGATATTACAAGCTCAATTGGGACGGCTGCGATGGCTCCGGCAGAGCCCTGTCTTCCGGCGTGTATCTCTATAAGATGAGCGCAGGCAGCTATCAGGCCGCCAAGAAGCTGGTGCTGAAGAAATAAACCTTAAAATATAGCAATATATCAAAGCCTCGGGGGTTTATCCCGGGGCTTTGCTTGTGAGGGAGGGGCGGCTTCGCCGGCCAGTTGTTAGTTGTTAGTTGTTAGTTGTTAGTGCTGGCGCAAGTGATTGGTATACGGGTAGTTGCTGTTGAGGTGCGCGTGGTTTTGGGGCTCTTTGTTTTTCCACGAATTACACGAACCTGTCGAATAGGGAGAGAAGCTGCGCTGGAGGTGCAGATGCTCTTGTATGGTCGCTTGCCATAGCGACCGAGGTAGCCGGAGCTTGCC
>DGFM01000041.1:29090-29441 GCA_002391675.1 Cloacimonetes bacterium UBA3900
ATCAAGCGCAGCTTGATGTTTACAGCGGCGAAGCCGCTTTATTTACCATCTACCAAGCTGGGGTGCAGATGCGGGTGCTCTTGTATGGTCGCTTGCCATAGCGACCTTAACGGCACTCGCTTGAGTGCCGATGGAAACATCCGTTGCTCACTTGAGCAACGGTAAATGGTCGGTCCAGCGACCGACCCTACTGCGGCGCTTTGGCAAGCTCCGGCTACCAGCGGCGCTTTGGCAAGCGCCCGTACAGGGTTCGCGTGGAAAAATACTTGCCAAAAACCTGCGCTCTCCTCAACCTTTGACTTTTGACCCTCCCTCGCCCACCCTCGGATTTCCCTGGCGCTCGAATGCGTA
>DGFM01000041.1:29661-74888 GCA_002391675.1 Cloacimonetes bacterium UBA3900
CGGATTTGTTTTCGCAAAAGCGGTGCTGAGGTCAAATTTTTCAAAAAGGCCCTCCGTTTCCGGTGGCGGCAGGGGGGAATCAACGCCTACCGAATTGGTAGGTGATAGTTTGGGTGAGTCTTGGTTATTTGCAGGATCCGGGCAGGTCTTTTTGGGGGATGGGGCAGGAGGGCGTGTTTGGTGGCAAGAGCTGAGGTTGGGGCTGGGCAAGCTCGTGAGGGTGTGCTCTCAGGCTTGAATACAGTGTGCTGCGGTGTTTGATGATATTGTGCGGAAGCGCTTGGCTTGGCTTTGTCCTGTTGCCACATTGTGTACAAATATTGAAAAATGCTTGACAGCGAGGGCTCTTTCAAAATCATGGTTTAAGCAGTTATTTTTAATACTATAATAGGAGTATATCACTACAATGAAACGTACATATCAACCTTCCAACCGATCGAGGAAGAATACCCACGGCTTTCGCATTCGCATGGCCTCTCACAATGGTCGTAAAGTTTTGGCGCGTCGTCGTGCCAAAGGGAGAAAGACGCTCAGCGCTTAAGCTATGGCGCGTTTTATTACGCGGCACCATGAGTACAGGAGCCTTTTCCCTTGTGAATTCTACCTGCGGTCTGAACACTTTTTGGCAGCAGTTACCAGCTCTGATGCGGAATTTTCCCTGGGCATCACCATCGGCAAAAACATCGGCAAGGCCCATCAGCGCAACAAGCTTAAACGGCGGATCAAAGCCTTCATGCGCAGCAATGAACAGCTGCTTCCGGATGGCTTTAAGCTCAATTTGATTGCCCGCGTCGGTGCTGCACAGCTATCATGGCCTTCACTCTGCGAACAGCTTCATCAGATCATCCAAAGCCTGAAGGATCGCTCTTTAAAGTGATCCTGCGTCTGCCAAATTGGCTCTTTATCATCCTGATCCGCTTTTATCAGCTTGCGCTTTCACCTTTGATGGTGCCCACTTGCCGATTCACACCCAGTTGCAGCCGCTATGCTTTGCAGGCTTTTGAAAAATACAATGTCTTCAAAGCCCTGGGTCTGAGCATCTACAGAGTTTTGCGCTGCAACCCTTTCAACCCCGGTGGTTATGACCCCCTTCCCTAAATCTACGAGGCCTGAATAATGGAAAAAAGAACCCTTCTCGCCATCTTATTGATGTTTGCCCTCTACTTTGTGTTCAATCAGTTTATCTGGAAACCCGCTCCCGTCCCTGAAGCGGCGGCAGATTCGCTTGCCACTCAAACTGCACCTGTGGATAGCGTGCAGCAAAGTGCTGTTTTCCAGCCGTCTTACTTTGGCGATAGCCTGCGGGTGAATCCCGAGCAGACTTCCATCATCACCCTGGAAAACGAGGTGATGAAAGTGGACTTTTCCACGCTCGGTGGCGCTATTGCGCAAGTAATGCTCAAAGAACACGTTGTGCAGGCAGACACCCTCGTGACGCTCATCCCTCAGGGCCGTAAAGTGGCAGACCTCACGATCTTCCATCCCGCCACTCAGAGCTCCCTGAAAGATGTGAATTTCAATTACAGTGTGAGTGTGGACTCCCTGGAGCTGGTCTTTTATCTCGGCGATGAGGCCACGCCGGTAGTCAGACGCAGCTATCGTCTGGACGATAAATACGGGATTCACACCGCCGTAAACATTCAGAACATGGGCAATATCCATGGCTTGGCCCTGGATTTTGATGCCGGAATAGCCGATAGTGAAACTTATACCAAGTACAAGGCACAGGATTATAAGTTTGTCTATTGTGTCAACAACGAGAGCCAGAAGTTGCAGCTGGCCAAGCTGAAGAAAAAGCCCGTTTCCGGCAGTGTTCAAAACTTTAGCTGGGCTGCTTTGCGCAGCAAGTATTTCACCATCGCCTTAGCCGAGCGCGAACCCAACCTGATCAACGAGTTCAATGGCTATGCCAATAGCGAGACCGGCAATCCCGCCATGAATCTTTCTGCCAAGAGCAGTGCGGGCAAAGTGGCTTGGGATCAGGAGTTTCTCATCTATGCCGGGCCTGCGGATTATGACATATTATCCACCTATGGCCAGCAGATGGATCAGATCGCCGAGCGCGGTCCGGGCTGGTTGCGCTGGTTGGCCAATCTGATCGCCAACTTCCTCAAGTTTTTGCATAAGTATTTGCCCAACTATGGCTTGGTGATCATCGTCTTTTCCCTGATTCTCTCTCTAATCCTCACCTCCATCCAACAACCGCTGACCCGCAAGGGTATGGAAGCAAACCTCAAGATGCAGGAGATTCAGCCTCAGATGGAGGCCATCCGCAAGAAATATCCCAACGATATGGAGGCCCAGAGGAGAGAAATGGTAAAATTGCAGCAGGAGCACGGAGTCAACGTTTTCGGTGGCTGCATCATGTGGATTCCCCTGCTGATCAATATGCCGATTCTGATCTCGCTCTACAACGTCTTGCGCTACACTCTGGATATGCGCAATGCAAGCTTTATCCTCTGGTGGAAAGACCTCTCTCTGCCCGATAAATACTACGTGTTGCCCATTCTCATGAGTGTGGTGATGATTGTGCAGAGCCGCTTTGTCAAGCCACCCACACCGGACGAGAGCAAGATGACCGAACAACAGAAACAAGCTCAACAAACGAGCAAAATGATGAGCTATATCATGCCGGTGATGATGTTTTTCATCTTCAAAGGCCTGCCCTCCGGCCTGGTGCTGTATTACACCGTGTATAGCATCTTCTCAGCCTTCAGGCAATATAGCCTGCAAAAAAAGATTAAAACCAAGGATACTATTACTAAATGACTAAGATAAAAAGAAGCGGATCCAGCGTGGAAGCTGTGATCGCCGCTTTTCGCGAAGAATATAAAGTCCGGGATTGGGAGCTCAGTTATGAGGTAATCAAAAAACCGCGAGCCGGCTTTTTGGGCCTCTTCGCTTCCAAAACCGCCGTCGTCAGCTTCGATGTGCCCGAAATCGAAGATAGAGTGAAATTGTATCTGCAGCTTTTACTGCAGAAAATGGGCGTAAATTTTGAAAAGATAGACGCACGCAGAGAAGGCAAGGTTGTGTATCTGGAGATCATGGGAGTGAGTGAACCGGGCTTCCTGATCGGCAAAAATGGCAGCATGCTGGATACGCTCCAATACTTTCTCAACCGCGTCTTTGATTCCGATCGCCGCCTCAGCACCATCTATCTGGATAGCGAAGGTTATAGAGAAAAGAAGGATCAATACTTCCTGCGCCGCTTTGTATCCCGCATCCAGGAAACGCGGCAAAGCGGCAAACCGCTCACTTTGGACCCCATGCACTCCTCCCAGCGCCGCATTATCCATCAATATGTAAAGCGGCAAAAAGGTCTGCGTACGCTCACCGTGGGTGATGGCGATAAAAAGCGCATCATCGTGTTTCCTACCAAACTCTCCGAGCAGGAAGTGCTGAGCCAGACCGGTACCAAAGCGATCAAGTTCAAAGGGAAGCCGCCCCGCAAAGCTGCTCCTCAGAATAAGCAGGCCGCAAACCCGGATAGAAGGGGATATCGGGAGCGCAAAGACAAAGGCAGCTACCGCAAACCCAAATACTACCCCAACAGACGTCCTCCCAAAAGAGGAGATCACGGCAGAAGAACAGACGAATAATGAAGCTATTCAAGGTAGATTCCGGCCATTACTTCACCGATGGCGGAGCGATGATGGGCGTGAATCCCTGGGCGCTTTGGGGTAAAAAAGAGCCCACGGACGAACGGCGCCGCATCCGGCTCGCCCTCGATCTGCTGCTGATCGTGGGGCAGGGACGCGTCATCCTGGTGGATAGCGGCATCGGCAACCGGCTCAACGAAAAGCAGGAGAAAATCTACAGACCCTCAGAATTCATCCTGGAAAAGTCATTGGCCGAGCTGGGATACAAAGCTGAGGACGTCACCGACGTCATCCTCTCGCATCTGCATTTTGACCATGCGGGAGGGTTGATCAGCGCCTGTCCGGAGGGCGAGAGGCCCACTTTTCCCCAGGCGCAGCTCTGGATTCAGAAGATAGAGTGGGAAATGGCCAAGCATCCCGATGGCCTGAACCAGGCGGCCTACAACTATGCTCAGCAATTGCAGCCACTTGAGGGCCAGGTGGAGATCAACCTGGTGGATGGAGATGCGACTATCGCCCCCGGCGTCAAAGTGAAGAAAACGGGCGGTCATACCGTCGGTAGCCAGATCGTGGAGATCGAGGCTGAAGACGGGTTTTACATCTATCCGGCGGACATCATCCCCACCGTGTTTCACGTTCCTTTGGCCATCACCTCTGCCTACGACGTCAACCGCAAAGAGACTTACTCAGCCAAACAATACATCCACGAGACCATCAGGGAAAGAGGCGGCAAGCTGCTGCTCAATCACGACAACCAATACTGGGAATACAGCCTGAGTTAAGACGCATTGTCCCCGGCTTTGTTAAGAGGAAATAATGCCATTCATCTGGGGCAGCCTAAGGGCATATAAGTGTTAATGTTGTGGAAATCAAAGCACTTAACTGCTCAGGCCAGGCGGTTTTTCTGCTTGACATTTTTCCTGCTGCGTTAAACATGGCTCTATCAGGACCCTGCAGCGATGTGTGTTTGCAAGTCTTGCAGATGCGCAGAGCTGCGCCAACGTATCAATTGTCTTAAAGCTGAGCAGTTAAAGGGGATGAAATTGCTCTGATGAGCTTTGCCCGGTCAAAGATTGCAGGTGGCAGGGGGCGAAAGCTTAAGATGAGGATTGCATCTGCCCGGTCCATTCGGATGCTGCTCAATAGAACCTATAACGTCATAATCAAGCGAAGGTATGAGTCACGCTAACGGCACTTTCTTTTCAAAAGAGGTGCTCATACATCATTCCGAAAGTTTCTGTGTATGCTCTGGCGGACACGTATCCTTCATCAGGCCTTTAACACCATAAACAAGCGAAGGTATGACAAAAGCTTGTGCGAACACACTTCTTTCGTAATCGTCGCACATTATACAAGAGTAACAGTGTGGACTGCGCCGGCGATATGCCATAGCCTTCACCAAATTTAAGTTACGAGATTTGCTGACGCTTTGCCTGTAGGGGCTGTATGCCAACCGTAGGCAAAGCTTTTTTTTATCAGGTACCTTCGGCGCTTCAGGCGAGCGCCCGTACAGGGTCAACACTGCCAGCTTGCTGGCCTCATCCGTGGAAAAATCAAGCCAGCGGTAGCTGGCCCCCTAAATTCGTGTAATTCGTGTAATTCGTGGAAAAAGAAAAAGCTCCAAAGCTGTGCGTATCCACACCGCAATCACCTGTATCTCCACCACTTGCGCAGCCGCTGACAACTGACAACTGGCAACTGACAACTGCGAGCGCAGCTCGCCCCGTCCGTGGAAGAGAATTTAAAAGCTTGACACAAATCCGCCCTCTGATATATTGACCTCATTAGTTTGAGAGTGGCCTGTCTTGCTTTTGCAGACCGCATCAGAGAGCGCAGAGCCACGTTGGTTTTTTAATTTCTAAAGACGCTCAAGCAGCAAAGGAGATACCATGGGTTTCAGGATTTTTACCTGGCTGTATAATGAAAAAGCAGGGCCCCGAGCCCCAGAGGGGAATTGTATCTACCTTTTTGTCCAAAAGCTGCTGTTTATCCTTTTATCGTTCCCACCTCGCTACCGATGAGGAAAAAGGCTTAAGGCTATCATGAATACACTTCTTTTCCCAGTAATAGTCGCACATTACCAAAAGAGTATCGGTGTATCCATCAGCCGCAGCCGTAATTCCTGTATTGCGGGGATTCTTACCTTACAACGTCAAAATCAAACCGGTCTTTGCCTATAGAAATATCCCCTATGATATAGGCGAAGGCCACTAACCCCTTAAAACTCTTAAAAATATCTTAAGATATTAGGAGAATATAATATGAAAAGATATTTACCATTTATACTGCTCTTGGCTCTGATGCTGGGTATCTTCAGCGTGAGCCATGCACAAGTCACTACTTACCCCTTTGTGGAAGGCTTTGAAACCGGGCAGACGAATGGTTCGCAGGTGCAAGGCTGGACACAGATATTGGGGGATTATAACAACTATTGGACTGCAAATTCTACCAATACCAGCTACAACCGTGCTCCCCGCAACGGCTCTTTCAACGCCACAATACGCTGGGAAAGCGATGTTTGGATGATGCGTGAGTTCACCCTGCAAGGTGGACAATCCTACGATGTGGAAGTCTGGGCCAGGCAGGATACGAATGTTGAAGCCGATGCCACCATAGGCCTCTACTATGGAGCTGCTGCTACCATCGCTGATATGACCAATACCATCGTGGCTCAAACTGGAGTCATTGACGGAGATTATCAACAGATTATTGGAAGCATCACCCCTGCTACCACAGGCAACTACTGGATAGGTATCCATGGTATAACCACTTGGGATCCTTACTATCTCAGTATTGACGACTTCAGGGTGCGGCATACCCCGACAGCCCCGATCCTTGCAATCAACCCTGCGGGATATGACTTTGGCAGCCTGATAATCAATACCACAGGCAGCAAGACCTTCACCATGATGAATGATGGAATCGGAACTCTCAGCGTTTCCGGTATCAGCCCCATGACCGATGGTTTCTTCAGCGTAACTGATGCTCCTGCCTGGCCGGTGAACTTGAATGCCGGTCAATCTGTATCTTTTGCGATCCAGTATGCTCCCACGGCTGCAGGCAACCACACGGCTACATTTACCGTCAGTTATGAGGGTGGTACTGCAGATTTAGCCGTCAGCGGTGAATGCTATGATCCCACCATCACCAGCTTCCCCTATCTGGAAAACTTTGACGGTGAATGGACGGGAACACCGGCTGCACCTGCAGACTGGACGGTGGTCAATGCCAACGACGATAGCTACACTTGGAAACAGGCAAACACCTGGATCCAGCCCACACATTCAGAGCCTTACGCTGCGCATGGAACGGGAAATACAGACGACTGGCTGATCACGCCCCCCATCAGCCCGAGCAACGATGTAAGGGCGATCTGGTGGGACAAGGTGGAAAGCGCCACCAGGGTCAACTCCTACAGGGTCTATATTTCCACCACGACCCCGGATATCGCTTCCTTTACCACCGAGTTGGCTCTCATCAACTGTGATAATACAGAATGGACGGAGCACAGACTCAGCTTGAGCGATTATACCGGACAGACCTTCTATCTGGCCTTCCACCAACACGCTTCTCCTTCCACCATCTATGGCTTTGGTATAGACGACTTCAGCTTGGAATATATCCCTGCCACTCCCACATTCGTCCACACTCCTGATGCCATGGACTTTGACCCCGTTCGCGTCAATACAACTACGGGATATCAGGATGTAACCGTTGTCAATAATGGTGGCGGAAACCTGAACTTGGCCGATGCAGACGTGAGCATTATCGGCACGGATGCAGCCATGTTTGAGTTTGATCCTGTCAATCTGCCCTTCAATCTCGGTGCTGATGCCAGCGGCACGATTCCGGTTCGCTACAATCCCACCGCCATTGGTGCACATAGCGCTATCTTGCGTATGGTATACGATGGAACCAACTATGATGTGGTTTTGAGCGGCAGAGCCGTGGGCGAAAATGCTCTGTTTGAGAGCTTTGAGGACACTGCCTACCCGCCTGTGGGATGGCAGACTACCTGGACCCGCAGCACCACTTATGCCAGGTATGGAGCAGCAAGTGCCTACAAATACGGTTCCACCAGCACCGAATATCTGCTTTCTACGCCGCTGCTTACCATCGTGGATGGCAGCACCCTGGAGTTCTGGGCCCGTAGTGGAAGCACCAACGGCATTTTGCAAGTGATGTATTCCACAGACAGAGTAGCCTGGACTCAGCTCGGAGCAGACATCACCTTTGCCGCAACCAATACCTGGTATGAAAATATCATCAACCTCAGTTCGCTGAGTGGCGGTAACTACTACCTCGCCCTGCAAACCGGTTCGGTAAGCGCAGGCTATTACGTGGATATGTTCATCGGCCCCGATATCACACCTCTGATGCCCGATGTTCCTGTTCTGGTTTCGCCTGCAAACGCTGCCACCTATATCTCCCGCAAGCCTACTCTTGGCTGGAGAGCCGGTACCGAAACTGACGGCATCCCTTCCGGTTATAAGGTGTATTTTGGCACAGACAATCCACCGCTCACAGAAGTGGCAGATGTCTCTACCGCGCAATACACATTCACAGACGACCTGCTGCCGGAGACAGTGTATTACTGGACCGTGAAAGCCTACAATGAGGCAGGTATGAGCGATGCGGCTGAGCCCTTCAGCTTCACCACATCAGCTCTGGGCTGGGTGGCTATTGGAACTGATGCTACGGCCAATGGTACCACAACCTATCCCGCTGTTTATGGTGGATTCTACAAAAATGCACGTGAACAATACATCATCACTGCGGATGAGTTGATCGCAGCAGGCGCACAGCCCGGCTGGCTCACCAGCATTGCTTTCAACGTCCAAGCGCCAAACAACTGTGCCAACCTGCCCGACTTCACCATCAAAATCGGAACCACAGAAGCTACGGAGTTTACCGATACCAGCTTCATAGGCGGTCCCTTGCAAGAAGGTCTCACGCAAGTGTATGCCGCACCTGGCCCTTACACTCCCACAGCCGGGTGGAATACCCACTCATTCCCAATACAATACGAATGGGATGGTGTGTCCAACCTGGTGATCCAAACCAGCTTTGGCATGTTGGATGACTGGACACAAAACGCCAGCACCTATTACACCACCACAGATACACAAAAGGCAATGTTCTATCGTAATGACAGTACTGATTGGGATACAGTCACTACAGGAACTCGCAGCTACGACCGTCCCAATATGTTGTTCCGCAACATTGTGCCCATTATCGGTCCTCCGGCTGTACCCACTCTGCTTTCTCCCGCCGATAGTGCCACTGACCTTCCCATAGCTGGCTTTGACCTTAGCTGGGAGCCAGACCTGATTAACGGTGGAGTGCCGGATTATTACACCGTGTTTGTGGCAACGGATCCGGGCACCATCTATGATGAATACGCCTGGGAAACCACAAACACCAGCTTCAACCCTGTCCTGGAAGATGTGAGCTTCAACTTCGTCTATGGACAGCGTTACTATTGGACTGTTTCTGCCACCAACACTCACGGTGAAGGTGTGCAAGAGACTCCCTTCATCTTCGACATTGAGAATGATCCCACTGTTGTAGCCTATCCTTGGGCTGAGAATTTCGATGCTATCCAAATTGGACAAATGCCAAGGAATTGGACTATCATCGCTTCCCATACCGGAGCTGATGACAGAGGCTGGAGAGCAGCTTCCAATGTTGGCAGCCACACTGAGCCCAATGCTGCAGTGGTCTATTATCATGCTGACTATCCCAAAGATGAGTGGATGATTACTGTACCCTTCAGTATGCAGGGTGGACAGGCTTACAACATCTCCTTCGCCGTACATGGTGAGGGTTGGGAAGGAGTGCCAGAGGCCTTGGCAGTGCATTGGGGCACAGAGCCCACCGTGGCCTCTATGACCGCCAACCCGGCCTTGTATGATAACAACCAGGTCAGCTATTCAGGCTGGAATATGGAGTATCTGACCTTCACCCCGCCCGCCACGGGTATCTATTACTTTGGCTGGCATGCCTGCTCGCAAACTGACGTGGACTACATTGCCGTAGACACGATTACCATCGACGAAGCTCGGGATATAGACCTCGCAGCTGTGGAATTTGCCGGTGATATAGTCGGCAACGTCGGGACTGCTGTAAATCAGAATGTGACAGTGAGAAACTTCGGTATTCAAGCTCAATCGAACTACATGATTTACATCAAAGAGCACGGCACAAACAGCATCCTCGCTCAGGAGCAGATCGCTGAGACCATCGCATCCGGTGAAAACAAGATATACACCCTGAGCTGGACTCCCGTCGCTGAAGGCATTATGAGCGTTTACGCTGAAGTAGCCGCAGCCGGAGACATGAACCCCGCAAACAACGTCACCGAGGCGAAAGATGTGACCATCTACGCCGCCAACGTGAAAGTACTGTATGTGGGTGATCCTGAAACTACCGATAGCTCTCTATACTACCCAATCAACGTCTGGTACAAGGATTTCGTGGCTGAGACCGTCTATCTGGCTAGTGAAATCCAGGCCCAAAGTGGTGAGATTCAGGCCATTGTCTATTACAACAACTTCTCAGAAGATCAGGATATATCCTTGCAGGTCTGGATGACAAATACCACGACGGCAAACCTGAACGATGGCTGGCTGCCCTGGGATGGCTATCAATCTGTATTTGATGGCACGATCAGTTGCCCTGCAGGGGTAAACGAAATCTTGATCCCGCTTGCCACACCCTTCAGCTATACGGGCCAAAACCTGGGTATCAGAACCAGTAAGACCTGGGAAGATGGCTACACCAGCGGCCAAAGATGGAGATATACGGCGAGCCCGAACTATCCCAGAAGAACCAGATATGCATATTCAGACGGCGCCGATGGTACATTGGATCATGCTGCTCCTCCGACTGGAAGCAGAACAAACAACGTGCCCAATACCAGCTTTGTCATAGGCAGTGAAACCTTTGTGGAGACAGTTGAAGCTCCCGTGGTGGACGTGACTATTGCTGGAACGGACGCCAACTTGACCTGGGAACTCATCCCTTACGCCTACAGCTATAAGGTCTACGCTTCCGGAGACCCTTATAACTTCGGCGAAGAGCCTGCAACCACTGTCTATACAAATGCGGCAACGATGGGGACAACCGAAGACAAAAACTTCTACAAAGTTACTGCAAACACCTACCATAACTTTGGCAGAAGCCAAGCTGGGTTGCGCAATCCCATCCTGCCCAGAGTCGAGGAAGTGGAAGCTGATCTGATCAAAAAACCAGCTCGGGATAGAGCCCTGAAAGCAAGACCCATAACCAAATAAACTCTCCCGGCCTGCGCCTTTTCTGAAGGCAAAGGCTTAGAGATACAAGCAATCGCCCGCATGTCCTTCCTTGGATGTGCGGGCGGTTTTTAGTTGTTAGTCGTTAGTTGTTAGCAGCTGCGCAGGTGGTGGAGGGCGAGACCATGACTTCGGATAAGCGAGGCCATATATAGAGATGTTTTTTCCACGAATTACACGAACCTGTCGGAGAGGGAGAGATGGAGGGAGGGAGAGCGGCTAACGCAAATGGTTGGGATGCGGACGGACGTAAGAAGAACGGCGCTTTGGCGAGCGCCAGTACAAGGCCAGCTACCCCTGGCATTTTTACTGTTAACTATGGATATGCCTCCTCAAAACACCGCTTCCCATCTACATCTTGGGATAACTAACAACTAACAACTGGCAACTAACAACTGGCCGGCGCAGCCTGCCCCTCATCCGTGGAAGCAAATTTAAAGGGTTGACAAAAAAACGTCTCATAATATCCTTACCACGTCAACCTAAGAGTAACTTGTATTGCCCTTTCAAGCCAGATATGGGCACAGAGTTACACACAAATTAAACTCACGATGCTGATGCAGTACAAGGAGACAATATGACTTTCTGGTATTTATCCGGCCGGAAATTGAGAAGGGCAGGGCTTCCCGCCTTAGGGAGGAGCCGTGTCTGCACTTCTGTTCCGGTGCTGCAGCTTTTCGTATTATTATTCTCACCTCGCTTTGGATGAATAAGGCTTGAGCTCCATGGATACACTTTTCTTCCCAATAATCGTCGCACATTATAAGAGTATCGGTGTGTCCACCGTTCAGGGCCATATTTCCTCATACAGCGAGGCCCAAACAATCATCAAATGTCAAGATCAAACCGGACTTAGCCCATGAAATGTGCCTATAGTTTGGCTTCATAGGCAAAGCCCATCAACCCTATCAACCCAATTAACATCAAAATGAGGTAATAAGTAGATGAAAAGATACTTCTCATTCGCCATACTGCTGGCCCTGCTGCTGAGTGTGTTCAGCCTGGGCTATGCAGACGTCGTGCAAGTGGGTGAAGGAACTGCTTACTCCAGTGTTTTGCCGATTTACGGCTTTTATCACTACTCTTATTCGCAGCAGATCTACACCCAAGCGCAGATTAACCATGACGGGCCAATCCAGAAAATCCGCTTCTTTTACAGGAGCGGGTCTATTGCCAACAACAAGGATTGGACCATCTGGATGGGTCACACCACCAAGACGGAATTTGCCAGTGTATCAGACTGGGAAGCTCCGGCCAACCTGACCCAGGTCTTTACAGGTGATGTGACGGACTTGATGCCCGCAGCCGAAAACGAATGGCTGGAGATCACCCTGACCACTCCCTTCAACTATAACAATACTGACAACCTGCTCATTGCGGTGCATCAATATACCCCCGGTTATGGAAGTATGACCTGGGGAAGCTTTACCAGCACTTCAAATACCGGTATGTATGCCCGCAGTGATACAGAAAATCCGGACCCAAACAATCCTTACGATGCATACGGAAGGACGGATAAGATCAACCGCATCCAGCTTATCTTCCCCACCACCACGCCTCCTCTGGCTCCCACTCTGATCAGTCCTCTGAACGGTGGCTATGCCATAGACGGCGAATCGCTCTCCTGGACCTTCGCTTCAGGTGGGGCAGAGGTAGATGACTATGACGTCTATTTTGGCACAACTGCCGATCCGCCTCTGGTATCGAGCAACCAGGTTGAGACCACCTATCTGCCCGCGCTGCAACCCTCTACCACCTACTATTGGAAAGTGGTGGCACATAATCAGTTGGGCAGCTCGCCTGCCAGCGAAATATGGTCTTTCCACACTCCCGATGCAGACCAATTGGTAGAGAGTTTTGAAGATGCCGACTTCCCGCCGATGGGATGGGGTGGCACCTGGTCAAGCAGCACCTCAAATCCCTATCATGGGTCAAGGTCTGCCTACAGATCAGCTTCCACCAGTACACAGCACACACTCAGTACACCTCTGCTCAGCATTGAAGCCGGCAGCACGCTCAGCTTCTGGGCGCGTTGCACCAGCTCCAGTGGCATCCTGCAGATTGTCCATTCTCAAGACGGGGAAACCTGGACGCAACTGGGCAATGACATCACCTACCCCGCCACCGGTGTGTGGTACAACCACAATATCGACCTCAGCGATCTGAGTGGCGGCAACCATTTCTTAGGCTTCCGCAACGGTTTGGTTTCCGGCAGCCACTATTTGGATCTGGTGATAGGCCCCAGTGTAGCGGCCGTTGCCCCTGGAGTTCCTGAACTCAACGCTCCGGCAGAGGGCGCTACCGGTGTGAGCAACTATCCCTTCTTCACCTGGAATGCTCCCGCCTCGGGCGGAATGCCCACACATTACAATATCTATTGTGATGCCAACCCAAACCCCACCACGCTGATCGGAACCAGCACCGGCACCAGATTTGTGCCTGCGAACGCTCTGCCTTACAACAGCACCCTCTATTGGACTGTGACGGCAGTGAATGACGTAGCCGAAAGTGCACCGGCTACGCCTCGCAGCTTCACCACCATGGCAGACAACACCATCTACGATCTGCCCTGGCTTGAGGAATTTACAGACGCCGCATTCCCGCCCGCAAATTGGGAACGCTATATAGGCGAGTATCCTGTCGATCTGCTTGAGCCCACTACATACAGGTGGACGAGACGCAACTTTGCCAACGTCTCTGACCCCGCCAATCCTTCTGCCTGCGCCAACATCTACGGCACGGGTACCAAGCACTGGCTGGTGACGCCTCCCATCTCCATTCCGGCTGGCGCCTATCAACTGGAATTTGACCTGGCACTCACCAAGTGGAGCAACTCCAATCCGGTTGATCCGACCCAGCAACAAGATGACAGATTCATCGTGCTGATCGCTGACAACCCCACCATGGTCAATCCTACAGTGCTCAGGCTGTGGAACAACACCGACTCAGAATATGTCTACAACAACATCACCACACTGGGTGAATCTCAAATCATAGACCTCAGTGCTCACACCGGCGTCAGATACATCGGCTTCTACGGTGAATCAAAGATATCCGGCGGCGATAATGGCCTCTTTGTGGACAACGTAAAAGTGTGCCAGACGCCGACAAACCCCATCTTCACCTACGCTCCTGATGCCATTGATTTTGGCACGGTGATGTATGATGTTGCCTCTGAGCCGGTGAATGTCACCGTCACAAATACGGGTTCAGGCATCATAACTCTCACTGCATCCGATATCAGCATCATCGGGCCCAACGCTGCGGAATTCAGCTTTGGAACCGATGGCCTGACTGCAAACCTGGCAACAGGGGAATCTGTAAACATCCCCGTAACGGTGCAGAGCACCACGGCAGGCGCCATTTCCGCCACCCTGCGTATGGCATATGCCGGAGTCAACTACGATGTGGCTCTGAGCGCCAATGTGATGCCGCAGGGAATCCTGTTTATCGGCGAAGGAACACTCTACAATACTGATACGGGTGCTCCCTGTGTTTATGGTGGATGGTTTAAAAACGGACGTGAGCAATATCTCATCACCGCAGCGGAACTGACCGCAGCGGGAGCCCAGCCCGGCCTGATATCTTCCCTTGGCTTCAACGTGTTTGATCCCAGAACATCGGCAGACTTGCTCAACTTCAGCATCAAGATCGGTGCCACCGATGCCACGGGATTTGCCAACGACGAATTCTTCACCAACCTGCAGGATGTCTACACCGAAGGGCTCTACACCCCTATCGTCGGCTGGAACAACCACACATTCGATACACCCTTCTACTGGGATGGAACCTCCAACATCGTGGTGCAAACCAGCTATGATCTGATACCGGCGGTGCTGCGCAATGCCAGGACCTATTACACCTACGATTCTGCCAATCAAGTTCTGTATTATCGTAGTGACACCATTCCCTGGCATACCGTCGCAGCAGGAACTCCCAGCAGCAACCGTCCCAACATGATGCTCAATGTTGTGGAACCCGGTGCAGGTGTCCCTGATGCTCCCGTTTTGACCTGGCCTGCCGATGCTGCTACCGGACTTCCCCTGGATGGGTTCAATCTCACCTGGACGCCCGGAGATATGGTGAACCATGGAGTACCGGATGGCTATGCCGTGTTAATGTCTACAGATATAGACAATATCTACGATGATCTCAGATGGGAAACCACAAGCACCTCTTTCAACCCCGTCACCGACGGTAATCTGAGCTTCGCTTACAACCAGCGTTATTATTGGACCGTCTCAGCCTACAATATACATGGAGAAGCTGTGGTAGACCCTGCTCGTTCCTTCGTGATCGAGGATGACCCCACCATCAACGCTCTGCCGTATGCGGAAAACTTCGATGCAGTGACCCTGCCAAACTTGCCCACGGCCTGGACCGCTTACAAGAGCAACAGCGGCTCCACCATTGAGACCCGCACCAACTACAGTCAGACCCCGGATAACAGTGTGTATATGTACAACCGTACATCCGGAGAGGACTTGAGGCTTATCACTCCGCCCATCACTGTACCCATCAACACCATCAAGCTCAGCTTCTGGCTCAGAGCTTCCTCTACCAGCAACTACAGCATGAAGGTGGGAACCGTGAGCGCTACAGACGGGACGGGTGTCTTTACTCAAGTGGCAGAAATAATTCCCGCCGCATCAGGCGCCTGGGTGCAATATCAGATATCCTTTGCCGATTACAGCGGCACGGATCAGTATATCTGCTTCCAGCATGGCGCCAATTCCGGCTATCAGACCTTCTATCTGGACAGCGTGCTCATGGAAACAATGCCCACAGTGGATCTGGAAGCCGTAGCCCTGACGGGGCCCGGCCTGGTCGGAATCAACCAGGAAGCAACCTTCAACCTTACCGTGCTGAACTTCGGTATTGACGCCGTGCCTACCTACACGGTAAACCTGAAAGACAATAGCGGCACCCTCTTGGGCAGCACAGTGGTCACAGAGGCCTTGGCGGTTGGCTTGACCGCCGAAGTCCCCGTTACCTGGACGCCCACCACAGGTGGAACACATCAGATCTATGCTGAAGTGATAGCCGCGGGCGATGGAAATGCAGCCAACAACCAAAGCGCGCTGAAGAGTGTCTACGTTACGGCAGCTGCAGATGAATTTATGGTTTTGGGAGACCCAGATACCACATCCTCAGCCAACATCCTGCCCTTCAGTATGTATTACAGATGCTGCGTGAGCGAAGAGCTGTATTTCCCCGATGAAATGCGCCTCCAAGCCGGCACCATCACCGCCATCCTCTACAAACCTGACTTCGTCAACAGCTATCAAAACAAGGCTATCAAAGTCTATATGAAACACACTACGGCAGAAAACCTTACAGATGGCTGGCTACCCTCAGATGACTACACCCTGGTCTTTGACGGAACCATTGATATGAACGCAGGTACAGGCGACCTAATCATCCCGCTTGCCACACCCTTCAACTATACCGGTGGCGTGCTTGCTACCCGTGTATTCAGAGACATGGATACTGGCTCCCTCTCAAGTAGTGACAAGTTTTTCTACACCACTACTTCGGATCACTCAGACCGCTCCAGATACATCCGTAGCGACAGTGTAACCTACAACCCGCTGGATCCCACCGGGACATCTTACAAGCTCAGCTATATGCCCAATACCACCTTCGTGGTGCAAAACGCCACCTGGGAACAGTCGGCCATGCTGAGTGGTTATGTGTATGAAGCAGATGGAACCACGCCTGTTGTTGGTGCCGACGTCACTCTCACCGATGAGCGCTACAGCACTACCACCAACAGCGATGGATACTATCAATTCCGCTTCTGGGAAGCTCATACCGTGACCGCAACCGCAAGCAAACACGGCTATTATCCGCAGACTGTGACCGGAATCCAGCTGGCCATGGGCGCTCCCGTAGAGCAGAACTTCATTTTGGGCACCATGCCCAGAATCACCGTTTCCGGTATTGTGAATACCAACGACATCCCCGGCGGAGCCGAAGGAGCCAGGATCAAGCTCAATGGCATTGAAGACCATGAAGTCTTCAGTGGCACGGGCGGAGCCTTCTCCATCGCCAACGTGCTGGGAAGCAACGAGGGTATCCCTTACACCGTCACCATCACCTTGGCAGACTACCAGGGCTACTCGGGTGAGATCACCGCGATGGAAACTGCCATCAATATGGGCACCATCACCCTCAACGAGTTTACCTGGCCGGTCTCCAACCTGGTGGCCACGCACTCGGGCGACAATGCACTCTTGAGCTGGGACGCCGCTGCAGCACCTACATTCTTCTTCTGGGATTTTGAAGCAGACGATGGTGACTGGATCAGCGGTGGCTATGGTGATTGGGAATGGAGCAACACCTATCCCACCGGTGGAACCTTCAACTGGACACAATACGAATCATCTTGCGCGCCACCTCCAGCCGCACACTCCGGCACCGGTCTCTGGGGCACCAAGCTCTATACAAACCACTCCAACTCTGGAGCTTGGAGCTATCTCACCAATACCGTAGACCTCACCGGAATAGAGAGCCCGCAGCTCAGATTCTGGCGCTGGAACAACCTCAATGGCAGCTGGGACTATTACGAAGTGCAAGTCTCCACCGATGGTGAAAACTGGACTACAGAATTATCTGAAAATGAAGAGAATAATGCCTGGGTGGAAAAGGTGGTAGACCTCTCCGCCTACACTGATCAAACCCTGCACGTCCGCTTTGCCATGTATGCCTCAACTGTGGTGGCTCACGCCGGCCTCTATATAGACGACGTCTATATCGGTGCTCCTCCAGCAGAAGGCAAAGTCGCCTCACGCACTTTGGAAAACTACAGCGTCTATCGCTTCCCCATCGCGGAGGAAGCTACTCCGGACAACTGGACACAACTTGCCAACAACATCAGCGGAGTCGAATACACCGACACCGGCTTTGGAGCCCTGGCTCCCGGCGGTTACAAATGGGCGGTGAAGGCAAACTACACCGGTTCTCTGACCTCCGATGCCGTGATCTCCAATAAGCTGGGAATCCTCGTTGATATCGCTGACTTCGAGATCACAAGATCAGAAGGCAACATCCTGCTTACCTGGGCTGCTCAAGAGGGTGCGAGCTTCTATCGCATCTATGGCTCAGATGATCCCTATGGCACCTTTACCCTGCTGGGAACAAGCGATATAGCAAGCTATACCGCTCCTGCAGATACTGCCATGAAGTTCTTCAAAGTCACTGCCGTGAGTGGAGAAACTCCTGTTCCCGCTCCCGGCGGAAGGAAAAACTAAATAACCAATTAGACTAAATAGAAGCCCTGGGATTTGATCTCGGGGCTTTTTTAGTATGGTCGCTTGCCCTTAGCGACCCTGTACGGGCAGTGCGGCTTACGCCGGTACCTTCGGTGCGCAGGCGAGCGCCTGTACAGGGTCAACACTGCCAGCTTGCTGGCCTTCATCCGTGAACATCCGTGTTCATCCGTGGAAGAGAATATAACTCTTGACAAAAAACAGCCCCTTTTTTACCCTGACGGCGTTGAGCAAAATGTGATTCGCCTCGCCCTTTCAAGCTAAGCAGGGGCACAGAGTTACGTCTATGTTCAACTATTATTGTCTGACGCTTTGGCAGCAGGAGGAAGCACAATGTTTTATGAGACCTTGACCCAGCCAACAATTGGCAAAAAGCAGGGCTTTGAGCTCCAGAGGGGAGTTGTGTCTATTTCCTTTGTCCCATGCTGCTGTAATTCACTTTACTATTCACACCTCGCTTCAGAGGAAGAGGTCAGCTTATGAACACACATTCTTATCCCAATAATCGTCGCACATTATCCTTTAAGAGTATCGGTGTGTCCATGTGCAAGAGCCGTATTTCCGTCCAGCGAGGCTCAAACAATCACAAACGTCTAAAATCAAACCGGAATTGCCTATACGTATGACGCCTAAAGCCGATGCCCTTAGGCAAATCCACTAACCCCTTAACCAAATTAACATCAAAATGAGGTAATAAGTAGATGAAAAGATACTTCTCATTCGCAATACTGCTGGCTCTGATGCTGAGTATATTCGGCGTGAGCTATGCAGCCACTGTGCAGATCGGTGATGGAACTTCGACTACCAGTTACTTTCCGTTTTACGGATTGTATAGCTACGGGTATAGTCAACAGATCTACACCCAAGCACAGATTAATACAGATGGAGTAATCTCCAGAATCCGTTTCTATTATTCGTCCGGTCAGATAGTCGACAACAAAGATTGGACTATCTGGATGGGACACACACAGAAAACAGAGTTTATCAGTAACTCGGACTGGGAAGCACCTGTCAACCTCACCCAGGTTTTTGATGGTGATGTGACAACTATGCTGCCCCCAACCGGTAACTGGATGGAGATCACTCTGCAAAATCCTTTCCCTTATAACAACACCGATAACCTGCTTATCGCGGTGCATCAGTATACACCCGGTTGGAAATCTATGAGCTGGGGAGGCTTTACCAGCGGCTCCAACACGGGCTTATCCTTCTACAGTGACAGCATTGAACCGGACCCAGCTAATCCTCCTACTTCCACTGGTACTGGCTATAGTTATCACAGGTCTGGTACAATCAACCGCATCCAGCTCGTCTTCCCGGATACCACACCACCTCTGGCTCCCACTTTGATCAGCCCTGCAAACGGTAGATATGCTCTGGTTGGAGATAAGCTCAATTGGGACCTCACCCCGGGTGGAGCCGATGTTACAGACTATAACGTCTATTTTGGCACAACCGCTGATCCACCTTTGGTATCAAGCAACCAAACCGAAACCTCCTATCAGCCCACCCTACAACCCTCTACCACCTACTACTGGAAAGTGGTGGCCAACAATGCAATCGGCAGCTCACCCGCCAGCGAAGTGTGGTCTTTCGTGACTCCCGGTGCAGACCAATTGGCCGAGAGCTTTGAAGGCACCGTTCCACCATCAGGATGGCTGGGTAACTGGACCAAAACTACCTTTATAACTCCCGTTCATGGAATAGCATCTGCTACCAAAAGTGGTTCTGACAGTGAACAGTACCTGCTCAGCACCCCTATGCTTGTCATTGAGAATGATAGCAGGCTCAATTTCTGGACCCGTTGCACCAACTCCACCGGTTACCTGCAAGTGATGTATTCTCAAGATAGAGAAAACTGGACTCAACTGGGGACAGATCACAACTATACCGCTCCCAATGAATGGTTCAATTATGATATCGACCTCAGCTCGCTGAGTGGAGATAACTACTACCTGGGCTTCCAAACCGGTTTGACTTCAGGCAGTCACTATGTGGATCTGGTGATTGGGCCCAATATCGCTGCCCTTGCTCCCGGTGCTCCTGCTCTTGTTTCACCGGCAGATGAGGCTACCGATGTAAGCACCTATCCCACCTTCACCTGGAATGCACCCACCACGGGTGGTGTGGCCACATCCTACAATATCTATTGTGATACCAACTCCAACCCCACCACGTTGATCGGCACCAGCGAAGCCCTCAGCTTCACGCCTGAGACTGCCTTAGCCTACAGTACAACTTACTACTGGACTGTGAAGGCAGTGAATGCAATTGGAGAAGGTGAAGCTGCCACAACTCGCAGCTTTACCACTGTGGCTGATCCCACCATCTATGATCTGCCGTGGCTGGAGGATTTCACTGCGGAAACCTTCCCACCGACAAACTGGGGACGCTATGAGGGCGAGTATCCCACAGATCCCCTTACGCCTACTACTTCCAGATGGTATAGAACTACCAACTTTGCCGGAGAAGCGGGCAACCCTTCTGCCAGGATCAATATCTATGGTACCGGCGTAAAACACTGGTTGGTAACTCCTCCCATCGCTGTCCCCGCAACTGGCTACCAATTGGATTTTAATGTAGCTCTTACTACCTATACCGGAGGCAATCCGGTTGATCCAAATCAGCAACAGGATGACAGGTTTATCGTCCTCATCTCTGATGACCCTACCATGGTTGGGGCTCAAATACTCAGAGAGTGGAACAACACCGGCTCTGAGCATGTATATAACGGTATTGCTACCCAGGGCGAATTCCAAGCGATAGACCTAAGTAGTCACGTTGGCACCAAATACATTGGTTTCTACGGAGAATCGACAGAATCCGGTGGAGATGTTTATCTGTATCTGGACAATGTGCGTGTGCGTGAGACGCCAACAGCACCCATCTTTGCCTACACTCCTGATGCCATTGACTTCGGTGTGGTAGAGTATAATACTCCCAGTTTACCTGTGAATGTCACTGTTTCAAACATAGGATCAGGAACCATTACTCTTAACGCATCTGACATCAGCATTATCGGTCCCAACGCAGCAGATTTCAGCTTTGGAACCGCAAACCTGCCCGCAAACCTGGGAACCGGACAATCGGTGGATATTCCCGTAACGGTGCAGAGCACCACAGAAGGTCCCATTTCCGCTACCTTGCGCATGGTCAACAATGCCACAAACTATGATGTGGCCTTGAGTGCAAATGTGCTTCAGGATGGACTGATCTTCATCGGTAATGGGACAGCCTTCAATAGTGGTACCGTCAACCCAACCCCTTATGGTGGATACTTCAAGAACGGACGTGAACAGTATATTGTCACTGCCGCGGAATTGACAGCCGCCGGAGCCCAAGCAGGCTATCTCAACACAATTGGCTTCAATGTCCAAAATCCCAACACCTGTGCCAACCTGCTCAACTTCACCATTTGGATGGCAGCTACCGACGCCACGTTATTTGCCAGCTCCAGCTTCCTGACCGGTCTTGAGCAAGTATACCAAGCTTCGGCTCCCTATACACCCACACTCGGATGGAACCAGCACGTCCTGGACACACCCTTCCTTTGGGATGGCACCTCCAATATTGTGATCCAGACCAGCTATGGTATGTTGCCGTCAGCAGTGCGTAATGCCAGCACCTATTACACAACGACTGATACATATCAAGCCCTGTATTACCGCAGTGATAGCACTGCTTGGCAAGGTGTAAGCACAGGAAGTCGCAGTCTTAACCGTCCCAACATGGTTCTGCAGATTGTGGAGCCCGTTGCAGGCGCTCCTGCTGCTCCTATCCTGCTCACTCCTGCTGATGGAGCAACCGGGCTTTCCAAGTATGGATTTGAGCTCAGTTGGGGTCCTGACGTGATCAACGGTGGAGTGCCAGACTATTACACGGTATTCATCAGCACAGATGCAGGTACCATCTATGATGACCTTAGCTGGGAAACTGCAAATACCACCTTCAACCCTGTCACTAACGGTGGCATGAACTTCACCTACAACCAACGTTACTACTGGACAGTCGGAGCCTACAACAATGATGGCGACGCCGTGGCAGATCCACCTCGCTCCTTTGTGATTGAGGATGATCCCACCATCGTTGCTCTTCCTCATGCGGAAAACTTCGATACAGTGACACCTCCGGCCTTCCCCAGAGGCTGGGTTGGCTACAAGAGCAATGTCACTTCCGTCATTGATGTCCGTACTGCCCAAAACCATACTCCGGAAAATAGCGTGTATATGCAAACCCGCGTTAGTGGTGAAAAATTGAGACTCATTACCCCACCCATCGGTGTGCCCATCAACACCATCAAGCTCAGCTTCTGGCTCAGATCTACCGGAACCACAAACTACAAGTTGAAAGTGGGAACCGTGAGTGCTTTTGACGAAACCGGTGTTTTCACTGAAATTGCAGAAATTGTTCCCACCGTATCCGGTGAATTTGTGCAGTATGTAGTCTCCTTTGCCGGTTACACTGGCACGGATGACTTTATCTGCTTTGAGCATGGTGCGGCATCCAGCTATCAGAGCTTCTATATCGATACAGTCCTCCTTGAAGAACTGCCCGCAGTAGATTTGCAAGCTGTAGGATTTGCTGGTCCCGGTACGCTCAAAGTTGGCCAGGAAGGTGTCTACAACCTGACCGTGTTTAACTTTGGTACCGACCCTGTGGCTAACTACACGGTAAACCTAAGAGATAGCGAGGCCAATCTGTTGGCTACCACCACGGTAACGGAAGAAATCGCACACGGAGCTACCAATGTGATCCCCATCAACTGGACGCCTACAACAGTTGGAACAATTAGCGTCTATGCTGAAGTGGTAGCTACCGGAGATGCGGATACAAGCAATGACGCCTCCGCTGCACAGAGTGTGACTATCTACCCCGCAACTACCGAATTCATTCCTATCGGCGCAACCGAAAACCTGACCACAGTAACTTATGCCCCCTTCGATGCCTACTATAAGAGCTTCGTAGCGGAAACAGTGTATCTGGCCAGTGAGATTCAAGCTACGGGCGGTACTATCCAGTCCCTTGTCTACTACAATAACTTCAACGCTGAATGGACCTTCACTGCCCAGATCTGGATGAAAAACACAGATGTGGCAAACATGAATGCCTGGCCGCAATTTGAAGGTTATACACTGGTCTATAGTGGTGATCTCACTGTCCCCGCAGGTGTCAATGAAATTGTGATTCCCATCACACCCTTCACCTACACCGGCGGCAATCTGAGCATCAGAACCACCAAGACCCATCAGAGTGAATGGAGTAGTAATAAGAACTGGTATACCACAGTGGATGCTAACTACCCCGGTAGAACCATATATCTTAGAAGTGATACCCAAGCCGACGTGGTTTACAGCAACCCGGCTGACGGTACAACAGTTAACAACGTTCCCAATATCACCTTCATCATGGATCCCGCTACCTTGGTTACCACTGTAGCCGCTCCCGAGGCGGGTGATGTGGCAATCGTAGACAACAACGCTGCCCTGACCTGGGAAGCAGTTCCGTATGCCTACAGCTACAAGGTGTATGCTTCCGAAGATCCATATACCTTCGGTGAGGTGCCTACAGCTACCGTCTACAGCAACGGCGCTACCTTGTCCGCAACCGCAGGCAAGGGCTTCTACAAAGTCACCGCCAATACCTATCGCGGTAACACCAGAGGCCCAAGCATGTGGGAAAGCATACTGCAGGCAAGCTACACCGTGGATGAAAACCCGATCGAGAAAGATAAAGACCTCCTTCGGAAGTAACAAATAACCTCATCAAGGCCAGTGCCTTTTTAAGGTAACGGCTTTGAGATAAAAGAAATCGCCCGCATGTCCAAAATGGATGTGCGGGCGGTTTTTTTAGTTGTCAGTTGTTAGTGGTTAGTTGTTAGTCGCTGCGCAAGTGACTGAGATACAGGTGGTTGCGGTGTGGATGCGCACAGCTTTGGAGCTTTTTATTTTTCCACGGATGAACACGGATTTACACGGATGTTTTTCTTAGGTCCACGAATTACACGAATTACACGAATTACACGAATGAAGGAGTAGATAGGTGTCCACGTTTAGATGGGAGAGCTTTGTGGTGCAGAGCGAGGCTATAGCTATAGATGATCTTTCCACGGATGAGGCCAGTTCATTTATCTTGTCCTATAATTCGTGGACTTTTTAAACATCAAGCTGCGCTTGATTGCGGCGCTTTGGCAAGCTCCGGCTACCTTCTTGGTCGCTAAGGGCAAGCGACCATACTTGGTCAACACTGCCAGCTTGTTGGCCTCATCCGTGAACATCCGTGAGCATTCGTGTAATTCGTGGAAAAAGAAAAGGCTGTAGAACCGTGCGGATTGCTACCAAGAGCACGCGCATCCCCGAAACCCACGCAGTCGCTCTCCCTCTCTCTCTCTCCCTCCCTCTCTCCCTCTTGCCGGCCCTGCCGGCGCCGTCCGTGGAAGAATAATGCCAGCGTTAGCTGGCCAAAATTCGTGGAATTCGTGGACAAGTTTAAAGAAACGTAAAAAATCCAATATTCTTCTTGACAAGAAAGCCACACTTGTTATCCTGTCACCAGATACTCTTAGTGTAATGCAAAGTGTAGTGTGCGACTCACTTAGCAGCTCTGTTTTAGAGCGAACTCTGGATGCCGCTTTGCGGCTTCAGATGGACTTTTTAAAGGCGTTTGGCGCTCGCTTCGGTGGGTTAGCCAGACATGTAGTTTTTCAAACCAATTTGATTTTTATACGTTCTCATACGGAGGAATGGTATGAAGAAAGTAATTTTGCCACTGCTGCTGATCTTGGCTTTCAGCTTTTTGGTAGCAGTAGAATCTGACCCCTCCGCGGTGGTTGGATATGTTAGATATGACTTGGTCGCCGGTAACAACTTTGTGGCCCTCCCTATGGAGTGCCCCTGGACCAATGCCAGTGAGCTCGGAGGCTCGTTTGGCGGCAGTGTGACCCAGGTTTCCTACTGGGATCCTGTTATCCAGGGATTCGTTGCGGCAGCCGACCTCGGTGGTTTCTGGGATGGTGATTTTCCCATCGCTACCAGCGATGTGTTGATGCTCTATAGCTCCGCTGCAGTTCCCTTCTACAGTCTCGGTGCGCTACCCGCTCCGGCAACCTACAGCTTGGTAGCGGGCAACAATACTCTCATGATCCCTCTCAACAGATCGGACATTGCTATGGCGTCTCAGCTCGGTGGCGAACTGGCTGCGGCCTATGCAAGTCAGATCTCTAAATGGGAATCTGGTATTCAAGGATTTGTTGCTGCAGCCGACCTAGGCGGTTTCTGGGATGGTGATTTCGAGGTTAGCATAGCCATGCCCTTGATGGCCTATGGCAGTGGTTCAACCACCTGGCCCTCCCGTGCCATGCAAGCAGCTCCTGCATCAAGCAAAGCTCGTAACTAAGGAGATATAAAATGAAAAAAATTATTGTCGTAACCCTATTTATCATGCTGGCTGTCATGGCTTTTGCCCAGACTCCTAGCCGTGTTTTGTTCCAAACATTGACATTTGGGCCCGATAATCCTAATAACATTCTGGATTATGTTACCAACACTGGTACTACCCATAGTGAGCATTATCACATCAGAGTTCTTAACATTGAGATGGATGAGGAACATGGGAGTCATGACACCAGTCCTCTTCAGTTGAGGATAAACAAAACTGGTAGCGATTCTTTTGGCTGGCGTGTTGTAGCAAACGTTAACCAAGCTCGCTGGTCATCAGTCTGGCCACAAGGTTCTACGCTCAGAGTCAGGATTTGGCACATAGACGATAGCACTCCTCCCGCGAAGGCAACCGGAGTGGAGCCCTATCCCCAATATGAATGTGCTGAGAAGATGATAGTTTTGCCCCCTGGTGGTGGCCCCATCATTATTCACGATGATCCTGCAGAGTGGATGGTTGTAAATGGCCCTGGTGATGGCGAACCCCCCGTTGAGGAATTCAACTTTACCGTTCAGTCCAACTACAATGGTGCTGCCATTTACAAAAATAATGTAGACACCGGTGAAGTGACACCTCATATGTTCACTGGCACCACTGATGCCATTGCTGGTGTGTATACCCTGCAGTTGGGTAACATCACCTGGTTCCCTGAGAGCTATAACTATGATGGTCTTACCGACCAGACAGTTACCTTCCAGGGCACGGATACCCCCGGTGTTGCTATCAACCCCACTCCTGCAGATGGAGCTACCTTCGAGATTGCCCATGATGCATTGGCGACTACCTACAACCTTAGCTGGGAAGCTCCTGCAGGCAACGTTACCGGTTATAGATTAACCTGGTTGGACAACCCTGAAGTTGATCTTGGTGACGTGCTTACCTGGACCACTCCTGAAATTGCTGAAGGCACCTACACCTGGAAGGTGGTTCCCTACATCACAGACCCCATCCTTGCTCCTGCTCCTCTTGGCAGAAGCACAGGTGGATTGCAAGTTGAACTGGCTCCTATCAAAGCCAGCATCAGCTCTTCACAAGCTAAGGGCGACGCTGTTGGTGCTCCCGTTTGGACCTTCACCATCACTCGTCAAGATGCTCCTCCCCAGGAATTCAACCTCACAGTGAAGTCCAACTATGTTGGCTCCGCTATTTACAAGGATAACGTCGACACCGGTCAAGTGACACCTTGGACCTTCTCAGGTTTCACTGCTGACATCGCTGGTGTATACAAAGTGGTGAGAGCAGAGACCGATTGGGCTCCTGCAGACTACACCTATAATGGCCTTGCAGATGCTGAAGTCGTCTTCATGGGAACAATGACACCCGGTCAAGCTTGGGATCCCGTTCCTCAGCATGACACCATCATCACATTGGCCTCGGGTGTGGACCCCAAACCCTGGACTCTCAGATGGCAACATCCCACAACCGGTCCTGCACACGAAGGATACAGATTGTACTGGTGCGAAGATAACACCGATAACCCTACCATTTACAACCTTGGTGCAGACGTGACCACCTGGGAAACCCCTGCCCTCGATGCAGGTCATTACTACTGGAAAGTGGTTGCCTATATCACTGATCCTCCGGCTCCCGCAAAGGCTGCCAAATCTGGAAACGTGATAGAAACAGCCGTGAAAGCCAGCCTCATTGGCCCCGGAATCAAGGGCGATGCTCCTGGTTATACCCCGGAATACTGGCACTTTGAAGTCCAGCACGAAGCTGGCCCAGCCACATATAGCTTGACTGTCGTAGCTATGACTTCCACAAGTCAGCTCCTCACTGCCGCTATCTACAAAGATAACGTGGACACCGGCCAGACGACCATTCACACCTTCAACGATATTACCGCTAACGTAGCCGGTACCTATCATGTGGTGTTGGATGGCTGGACATTTGATCCCGCCAACTTTGTCTATGATGGCACATACAACCACACCGTTACCTTCATCGGTACCGAAGATGATCCCACCCTTCCCGTTGAACTCAGCAGCTTCACCGCTACCCTGACTGCCCAGAACTTCGTGAAACTCACCTGGGTGAGCCAGACCGAAACCGGAATGTGGGGCTATCGTGTCTATCGTGGCGAAAGCCCGGATCAAGCTTCTGCTCTGTTGCTGACTCCCACCCTGATTCCTGCTACCAACACCAGCACCACGCAGGTGTACAACTTGGAAGACAGGGAAGTGGAAATCGGCACCACCTACTGGTACTGGTTGGAAGCTGTTGAAATGACCGGCGTAGGCCAATTCTATGGCCAGCCCGTCAGCGTGACCGTGGAAGGAGAACTTCCTCCCGTGATTCCCACCGAGACCATCATGGGCAATGCCTATCCTAACCCCTTCAAACAAACAGCCAGCACCTCCATCGATGTTTCCATCAAAGCAGGTGAAAATGGCACAGTGACCATCTATAACATTCTTGGCCAAGCCGTGAAGACCTTCAGAGTCAATGAAGGTAATCACAAGCTTACCTGGAACGGTAAAGATGCTCGTGGAAACAACTGCGGAAGCGGTATCTATTTCTACAAGCTCAGCACCCCCAGCAAGAACGTGACCAAGAAGATGGTTATTGTGAAATAAAGTCTTAGTTAGACAATATAAAGCCTCGGGGAAACTCGAGGCTTTTTTTGTGATTTGGTTTTCTATGGAAATACACAGATAGGGGATGTACGGGCGCTTGCCTAAAGCGCCGATCGCCGGAACGATCAAGAAGGTAGCCGGAGCTTGCCACGCACCGAAGGTACCGGCGTAAGCCGCACCGCCGCTGTAGGGTCGGTCGCTGAACCGACCAAAAACGTAGCTTGATGTTAAATCTTTCCACGGATGAACACGGATTTACACGGATGGGGGATGTAGGGGCGCTCGCTGTAGCGCTCTTAACGGCACTCACTTGAGTGCCGATGTAAACAGCCGTTGCTCATTTGAGCAACGGTTAATGCGGCGCTGTGGCAAGCGCCGGCTACCTGGCGGCTGGCGCAAGTGGTTGGGATGGGGACGGATGTAAGAAGAACGGCGCTCTGGCAAGCGCCCGTACAAGTGCAGCTTGATGTTTAAAAAGTGATCAAGTTCGATTTGAGTAGCTGCAAAGTTCTACAGGAAGAGCAGAATTTTCTCCAGATTTCAGGAGCTTAAAAAAGGCAGACGAATACCCAAAGAATTCCTACTGTTTTAGTAGGCAATCCCGGTCTCAATCCGGCACCTGAAACAGCAGGTGTTTCTGAAACATTTGACTTCCGCACCGGTTTTGCGAAAACAATTCCGCCCTCTAAAACGTCGATTTCATGCGGCCTCCCTTAGGGGCCCCTGTGGGTCTCCTTTGGGATCCACAAGTAACCCAAAGAAAACCCAAGAGTTACGCAAGTGAGCGCCGAGGAAATCCGAGGGTGGGGTGAGCCCGGTCGAAAGTCAAATATTGATTCGAGCATCGGTTTTATGAAAACAATTTCTGGCCCTTAAGGGGAGGGTTTTTCCATCAACAATCGGCAACTGCGATTTCGTCTTGTCACACCTGCATATCCCAGTTGAACATGAACCCAATATTACCATGCAGTTACGAGATTGGAGTTTCCGAATAATCGTCATCATGGCGAGGTCGTCAGGGTATATTATAGAGGGGTGGGTCGACTGTGTCGTCCAATCGTTAGTTGTTAGTGGTTTGAAATCCCGGCTGTGGGGCCTGTAACTTCCGTTTTAAGAAAGTGTTAGCCAACAAGCAAGTATCCAGGATTGTACCAAATCTGAACTTCTGAGAGCTCCATATTGGACATCCTCAAAGCTGTTAATGGCTTCCAATTAATGGTATTACACGATAACTTACGAAACTGGCGTCAGCAGCTAACAACTAACTACTAACAACTAACAACTTAAAAAACCCTTGACACTGCAGCCCCTTCCAAAAAACATAGTCATTCCTACAAATATCACAAGGAGCCCCAATGCTTGCGCTGGAAAGTGGCTTGGAAAAGCTACGCAACCACATAGATGACAAGCAGTTATTTGCCGCTGGAGCAAAGCTGCTTTTGGCCGTGTCCGGAGGTTCGGACTCGCTGGGGCTTTTGTGTTTATTTTCCAAGCTGCGATTGCAGAGGCCCATCACGCTGCTCTGTTGTCATGTAAATCATGGTTTGCGGGGCGAGCATAGCGACAGTGATGAAGCCCTGGTCAAGGACATCTGTCTCAAGCTCAATGTACCGGTGATTTGCCGGCGTGTGCAGCTTGAGGAGGGTGGAGACCTGGAGAACAGGGCGCGTGAAGCTCGCTTTGAAGTTCTTTATCACCTCTTGGATATTTACAACTTCGATTATATCGTGCTGGGTCATCAGCAGGAAGACCAGGCTGAAACCATCCTCATGAATATGTTCAGAGGCACCGGTATCAACGGTATGGCAGGTATCCGCATCAAGCAAAACCGGCTCTTGCATCCTCTTTTGGGTTTTACGCGTGAGGAATTGCAGGCGATCGTGACTGAATGTGGTTTTACCTGGGCCACCGATGCCACCAACGAGGATACCAGCTTCAAGCGCAATCATTTGCGCCGCGAGTTGATTCCCTATCTGCAAGCGCACTTTGCGCCAGACCTCTTGGACAAGCTTTCGCATCTGGCCTCTGTAATGGAGGATGCGGACGCCTACTTCAAGCAACAGGCCGCCTCGCGCTTCAAAAGGAGACGCATAGATAAAGAGCCGGGGCTGATCAGCTTTGAGATCAAGGGGTTGAAGAGGCTTTCGGATACCGAGCTGTACTACTTCTTCAAGCACTGTTACACGGAAGTCTGCTACGAAGAGATGGATTTCTTCAATACTCATTTCCAGGCTCTCAAGGCTTTGATGGAGGGTGGAGGCAGCGCCAAGCTGTATCTGCCCAACGATGTGATCGCCTACCGGGAATATGAAAACTTGAGCTTTAGCTGGGGTGAACTGGAAACGCCGGAACTGCAGGAACAGACCGTGGAAGAAGATAGAGTCTGGGCGGTGTTTGGCGGTTATCGCTTTCAGTTTAAAAACCTCAAACTGCTGCCCAAGGGCTATGAGCCCGACGAGACGAACGTGATCCTGGATGCAGACGACATCGTCTGGCCGCTCACCATCCGCAGCCGTGAGCCGGGCGACAGATTCATCCCTTCCGGCATGAGCAATCACAAGAAGCTAAAACACTTTTTTATCGACTCCAAAGTCCCTGCCAGACTGAGGGATCAGGTGCCCATCATTGCAGACGGAAACCGGATTCTCTGGGTGGTGGGCTATAGAGTGGATGAGCGCGCTCTGCCCAGAGAGAGCTCAAGCAAGCTTTTACAGATCATCGTGGAGCCTGTTGATGACAGGCCCAAGCGCATGGTTAGAGTTAAACAAAAAGGAAAGAAACAATGAGCACAATGCATGAGGATATTACTGCGGTACTCTTTGATGAAGACCAGATCAAGGCTCGCACCCGAGACCTGGGCCACCGCATATCCAAGGACTATGAGGGCAAGGTGCCGGTTTTGATCGGCATTCTCAAAGGTGGGTTCATGTTTATGGCGGATCTGATCCGATCCATGGATATCCCGATGGAAGTGGATTTTATGGCCATTTCCAGCTATGGAAGTGGAGTCACCTCCAGTGGAGCCGTGAAGATCCGCAAAGATATAGATGTCAATATCGAAGGCAGGCACGTGATCGTGGTAGAAGATATCATTGACAGCGGGCTTTCCATCCGCTATATCAGGGATTATCTGATGCGTCACAAGCCCAGCTCGGTCAAGGTTTGCGCTCTTCTAAATAAACCTAAGGCGCATGCCAAAGACTTGAATATCGACTATGTTGGCTTTGATATAGGCAACGAATTTGTGGTGGGTTATGGCTTGGATTATGATGGTCTATACCGCAATCTACCCTATATTGGAATTTTGAAGGAAAGCATATATACATGAGAAAGATCAACCTAATACTGGCGCTGCTGCTGAGCATCGGCTTGCTCTTTGCTACAGTGGACAGCGTGGCTACAGATGCAAAACCGGTGGCTGAAGAAACCGAATCTGTAACCGAAGAAACCATGGACAACGCCTTGCCTGAGTTGCCTGCAGAAGAGGTGCAGAGCGCATTTGCGGAGTTTGGCAAACTGATGCATTGGTTTATCGTGATCATTGTCCTGATCAGCATCTTCAGCATTATCCGCATCATGATAGTGAAGCGCCGCATCAAAAAACAAGGCGGTCAAATCCCTCCCACAATGCCGCCTCGGGATCAGCAACAACAGCAACAACAACAGGATCCTCAGATGCCGCCGCATATGCCGATGCGTCCCAGAAGGCCCTTTGCGCCTTTTACCTGGCTGCTGCTGATCACGGCTCTGGTCTATTTTATCTTCACCTTTTGGGGTGGGGGCAGAGCCCGGATCAAAAACACCAGCTATTCGGAATTTACCGCCAATGTAAAGATGGGCAATGTCAAGAAGGCGGAGTTTACCGAGCGAGACATCTTTTACACCGATATCAACGATGGCAAATTCCACACCGTGATGCCCTTTGCCAATCCCGCCCTGGTGGATAGCCTGGTGGAGCGCGGCGTGACGGTGGTGACCAACAAGCCCTCAAACTGGGGACGCGTGTTGGAACTGTTGCTGCCGCTGGTCTTGCTGGTCGCTTTCTGGATGTTCTTCCTGCGGGGCATGAATAGCCAAAATACCAAGGCCTTCAGCTTTGGCAAGAGCAAGGCACGCCTGCACGTACCCAGCAAGACCAATATCACCTTCAAAGACGTGGCCGGGGTGGATGAGGCCAAAGAGGAATTGCAGGAGATCGTGGAGTTTTTGAAGGAACCCAAAAAGTTTCAAAGACTGGGCGGGCGCATCCCACGGGGTGTGCTCCTGGTAGGACGTCCCGGAACAGGTAAAACCCTGCTGGCAAAGGCAGTCTCCGGCGAAGCGGGAGTACCCTTCTTCAGCATCAGTGGCTCCGACTTTGTGGAAATGTTTGTGGGAGTGGGAGCGGCACGAGTGCGAGACCTCTTTGACCAGGGCAAGAAACATAGCCCTTGTATCATCTTTATCGACGAAATAGACGCCGTGGGCAGACACAGAGGTACCGGACTGGGCGGCGGACATGACGAGCGAGAGCAGACCCTGAACCAGCTCTTGGTGGAAATGGACGGCTTTGAGCCCAACGAAGCGGTGATCATTATCGCAGCCACCAACAGACCGGATATCCTGGACCCCGCACTGCTCAGACCCGGACGCTTTGACCGCCAGGTAACGGTTGACTTGCCGGATATCAAAGGTAGAGTGGAGATACTCAAGGTCCACGCTGCCAAAGTTCCTCTGGCTGAGGATGTAAACCTGGAGCTGATTGCACGCGGCACACCCGGTTTCAGTGGAGCGGACCTGGCAAACATCGTGAATGAGGCGGCCCTGATCGCTGCCAGTGCCAATAAGAAAGAGATTGGCATGGTGGACTTTGAGGAAGCCAAGGATAAGCTGGTTTTGGGCAAGGAAAAGCGTTCCCGCGTCATTCCTGATGATGATAAAAAGCTCACCGCCTATCATGAGATTGGGCACGTGCTGGCCAGCATCTTCCAACCCAAGACGGAGCCGGTGCACAAGGTGTCTATCATCCCCAGAGGTTTTGCTCTGGGTGCAACGCACTTTTTGCAGACGGATAGGACGGGATATTCCCGCAGCTATCTGGAGCAGTTGATGGTGGAGCTTTTGGGTGGCAGAGCGGCGGAAGAGGTTGTCTTTGGCGAGCTTACCACCGGCGCAGGCAACGATCTGGAAAGAGTGAGCGAGATCGCCAAGAAGATGGTCTGCAGCTGGGGCATGAGCGAAAAGGTCGGGCCCATGACCATCGGACGCGACCAGGGCGAAGTTTTCCTTGGCAGAGAGCTGGTTTCCAGAGATATCTATAGCAACGAAACCGCCAAGCTGGTGGATGAAGAGATACGCAGCTTCATCAATAATGCGCATCAAGAGGCGGTCAAGATCATGAACGATCACCGGGATCTGCTGGATTTGATGAGCAAGGAACTCTTTGAGAAAGAGACCCTGGGCACAGACGATATCTTCAGGCTGATCCTGGATAATATAGACGAGGAACACAAACCCCTGGTACAGGCCAAGTATGACAAAGCCAAGGAATTGCGCTTTGAGCACAGCGAGTCTGTACAGGCGGACGGTGAACCGGCGGATTTGCAATACGAAACAGAAGCAGGGGATCATCCCGAACCGCCCTCAGTGGAACTGGACAACGAAACAAAGGAAGAAACAGATGACTAATTGGCAAGGAACTACGATCCTGGGCATTCATAGAAATGGTCACACGGCGCTCTGTGGAGACGGACAGGTCACCATGGGCAACGCAGTGGTCAAGAGCAAAGCGGTCAAGATCCGGCGCATCTTTGATGGCAAGGTGATCATTGGCTTTGCAGGTGCCACGGCGGATGCGTTTACGCTGTTTGAGAAGTTTGAAGCCAAGCTGAAGGAAAACAAAGGCAATCTGCGCAGAGCGGCGGTGGAACTGGCCAAAGAATGGCGCAGCGACAAGTATCTGAGACGCCTGGAGGCTATGTTGATCGCCGGAGATACCACGGGCTTGCTGGTCATCAGCGGCATGGGCGATGTCTTGGAGCCGGATGATGGCCTGGCGGCTATCGGCTCGGGAGGCAACTTTGCACTCAGCGCCGCCAAAGCTTTGCTGAGACATAGCGAGCTTTCAAACCTGGAGGTGGTCACCGAAGCGGTGCGCATCGCCTCAGAGGTTTGTATCTATACAAACAACAATTTAGTGAGTGAAGAAATATGAGTACAAACAATAGAAAACTGACGCCCAAAAAGATAGTGGCAGAACTGAACAAGTATATCGTGGGTCAGAATGCGGCCAAGCGCAGTGTGGCAATTGCGCTGCGTAACCGTTGGCGCAGGCAACAGATCAAAGACGAGCTCCAGGATGAGATCATGCCCAACAATATCATCATGGTGGGCCCCACCGGAGTGGGTAAGACGGAGATAGCCAGGCGCCTCTCCCGGCTGGTGGATGCACCCTTCATCAAGGTGGAAGCCAGCAAGTTTACCGAAGTGGGCTATGTGGGCAGAGATGTGGAATCCATGGTGCGGGAGCTGATGAACAGCGCCTTCAACCAGACGCGTACGCGCATGATGGATAAGGTCTACAACAAGGTGTACAACCTCGCTTTATCCAGGGTGTTGGACGCTCTGGTGCCCGAACCCAAGTACAATGAAATAATCCAGAGTGATGATTATGAGGACAGGTATTTCCGCACCAAAGAGAAGATAAGAAAACAGCTTGAGAGCGGGAAGCTGGACGATAGACAGGTGGAAATCCCCGAAGCGCCCTTCCTGGGAGGTTCTTTGGAATTTCTGATACCGCCGGGATCGGGTATTCAAGAAGTGGACTTCGCTGAAATAATGTCGCAGATCCTTCCCAGCTCCATGGACGATCGGAAGCGCATGAAGATGAGCGTCAAGGACGCCATCAAGTATTATGTGGAAACGGAGTCAAACCGCATGGTGAGCAGGGAAAAGATCATCGAAGCGGCACGTGAAGCGGTGCAAAACAATGGCATCATCTTCATCGATGAGATAGATAAGATCGTCTCCAAAGATAGACAGGGGCAGGTCGACGTCTCACGCAGCGGCGTGCAACGTGACCTTTTGCCCATCGTGGAAGGCAGCGTGGTTCCCACCAAATACGGCCCCATTGATACTTCGCACATCCTCTTCATCTCAGCCGGCGCTTTCCACACGGTCAAGCCCTCAGATTTGATTCCGGAATTGCAGGGACGCTTCCCCATCCGCGTGGAGCTGCAAAGCCTCACTCAGGCAGATTTTGAGCGCATCTTAGTGGAGCCGGAAAACTCGCTGGTCAAGCAGTATCAAGCCCTGTTTGCTGCAGATAAATGCCAGCTTACCTTTCAGAAAAAAGCCATTGCCGAGATCGCCAAATACGCCGCCCTCGCAAATGAAAAGATGGAAGATATTGGCGCCAGACGCCTGCATACCATCATGAACACACTCTTGGACGATTATCTCTTCGAGATGCCCAGCCCCAAGCTCAAGGAAGTGAAGGTCACTCCCGCGATGGTGAGAGAAAAGGTGGCTGCGGTGATCGAAAGCGAAGACCTGGCACGCTTCATACTCTAAGGCATGAAAAACTACTTTTACCTCGGGAAAAAGGAGCCGGAATACAGGCAGCTGCTCTCGCAGAGCTGTATCCGCATTGAGGATAAGGTGATCCCGCTTTCCCGGGTAGTGAGCGCAGAACAGGTGCATGGCAGCCATATACACATCTGCACCAAAGACGATTCCGGTGCCGGCTTTGGAGATAAAGCCAAGATCGCAGCCGCGGATGGCTTGATCACGCAAGTCCCGCATCAATACCTCATGATCCGCACCGCAGATTGTGCGCCCGTGTTGATGATGGACAAGCGGCACAGAGCGGTGGCGGCGGTACATTCCGGACGTGAAGGCACGCGGCAAAACATCGTGCGTAAAGCCATTGATATGCTACAGCAGCACTTCGGCATCCTGCCGCAGGACCTCTGCGTGTGGGTGGGAGCCTGCATTTGCGCCGAACACTATCAGGTCAGCCCCGAGCTCTATGAGGAGTTTATCACCTCCATGCAAGAGCAGGGACTGCATCCAAAGCTGAATAAAGACAATCAGTTGGACATCCGCTTAGCCGTGTTTCAGCAGCTGCTCAGCGCCGGCGTGGCTTTTAGAGATATAGATCAAGACATGAATTGTACCCATGAAGACCATGGCTACCATTCCTTCCGCAGAGACGGCGGCAACCTGCGGCAAATCAATTTAGTGGGAATAGAGCATGAATGACACTTTTACAAACAAACAGGGAAACCTGATCCTTGAAATAAGCGAAGACAAGCTCTCCGCTTGGCTGATCATCAAGAAAACGGGTAGACTTATCGACGAACAGGATATCCTGGACCTCATCGACGCAGCAGGCATCAAATATGGCTTTGAGGGCGCCCTGCGCTACACCCGCAAGCACAATCTGGTGCGAGAATTTGACCTCAAATTCCCCATCGCCATGTGCAAAGCCACGTCTATCCATCAGACCATCAACCACTATTTTGATGTGGAGGAAGCCAAAGATTTTAGCGCACATTTAGACCCGCTGCGCATCTCACGGCTCTCCTGCCTGGAAGCGGGAACCGTCTTGGCAGATTTCAGCGACAACATCTTCGAGCGTGAAGGCAGCATCTACAACGTGCTGGGCGAGATGATCAGCTTTGATCCCAAACAGTTAGAAGGTGACAAAAGCCTGGCCGGCGAGAACGTGGTCTTTGATGCTGAAAAAGGACGCTTCACCAGCACCAAAGCCGGCTACGTCAGCATAGATGACGATGGCCGCATGCATGTCGTAGACGAACTCTACTTCAGCGGCGATCTTAGCGGAGTGAAAGACCTGCGTCTGCCCGTAAACCTCAGCGTGGATGGGAACGTGGAAGACAGCTCCCTTTGGGTGGGCGGCAACCTGCTGGTAACAGGCCGCATCAGCCAAAGCCAAGTCTATTGTGGGGGAGACCTGCAGGTAAAGCAGGAGATCGAGGACTGCCGCAAACCCGGTATGGAAGTATTGGGCTCGGTGGAATGCAGCCGCATCCAGGGCACACGCCTGCTGTGTAAAGGCGAGCTGACTTGCGGCGGCATAGACCAATGTGAGATTGTGGGCGAGCTGGGCGTGCGCGTCTACGACGAGGGAGGCATCAGCAACAGCAACGTTCAGAGCATCAACCGCATCCAAGCCGGCTTTGTGGGGCAACCGGATGCCAAAAACTTCACCCAGCTGGAGATCACCATCAGCCCCTTCCACAAGACTCTGCTCATGCAGCTCACCAAGGATTTGGTGCACGCCAAGCAGGAGGGAGCCTTGCAGCAAGCGGAAGAGATTGCCGCCAAGATAAGCAAGATCGAGGTGGAGCTGGACAGGGAGCTGGAGCACTTCCTCACAGATGAATCCAGGCAGCCCGCCCAGGTGCTGATCAGCGGAGAGATACAGCCGGAGCTCAAGGTGAGAATTTTGAAGCACAGCTATGAGATACAGCAAGCCCAGAGCGGCTTATACATTGAAGAAAAGAACGAATAAGGAACAATAGATGAGAAAGACAGCTTTTATAGCTCTTGCAGCATTTCTGTGTATGGCAAGCCTCTTGCAGGCGGCCAAGCCCCTGTTTGCCAGAGATCCCAGCATCTCTCCCGATGGCAGGCAGGTGTGTTTTGTGTTTGATGATGACCTGTGGATTGTGGATTTTGACGGTGGCGATGCACGCAGGCTCACCGCTACCGAGGCCGCTGAATGGGGGCCGCAGTGGTCTTATGATGGCAAGTGGATTGCCTTCAACTCCAATCGCGGCGGTGTCGTATACCCTTACCTGATCTCGCCTCAAGGTGGCGAAGCCAAAGCCATCATTTCAGAAGCTTACAGCGTGGTGGAATGGTTTAAGGATTCGGATGCCCTGCTGGTTACCAAATACAATCCCCGCTTTGGCTCGGGTTTCTACAAGATGCCGCTGGATGGCAGCCGTCCGACTCTGATCGCAGAGGTGGGGGAAAGGTTTGCCACGCTTTCGCCGGACAATAAATCCATCGTTTTCAACCGTTACGGCTATCCCTATCGTGAGGCCTACACCGGCTCTATGAGCGGCAACCTCTGGAAGATAGACATTGCCACCAAGGAATATACGCAGCTCACGGATGGGAAGTACAGCTATCGCTATCCGCGCTTTTCGCACAGCACCGGAGCGCTGTTCTATTGCCAGTCCGATGGCGAGAGATTCCAGGTCTTCAAGACCAAAAACCTCAAGTTCAAATCGCCAAAGCAGCTCAGCCAGCTCGATAAGTGGTCTGCCCGTGACATCAGCGTGGCCAAAGACAACGAGCGCGTGGTCTTTGAGCACTTTGACGAGCTATATAAATACGATCCCGCAGCACCGAAGGGAGAGCAGGTCAAGCTGCTGGACGTCAATATCCCCGAAGATATGTGGCAGGATAACTCCCGCTTTGACCAGGCACGCAACGATATCTCCAGGATAACTGTTTCAGAAAACCAGAAGCTGATGGCTTTTGAATATAAATACGATGCCTTCCTGCGTCCGGTGAAGGGCGGCGAGCCCAAGCGCATCACCTTCGATCAGAGCGGCATCAGCAATTTTGTCTTTATGGAAGACGACCGCACCCTGATGATCCAAAAGCTGTATCGGGGCAAGGAAAAGCTTTTTACCACCAGCATCGATGACCCCACCAATCTCACCAAGGTGAAGTGGTTTGGCTCGGACAGCCTCAATGTGAACAGGTTTTACCTTGATATGAGCGGGAAGTGGGTGCTATATTACGATGGAGCGGTGATGAGCTCGCAGGTGGCGATCGCTGATAGCGGTTTTACCAACCTCAGGCCCATAAACGCACCCTGGCCGATGGTCTCAAATCTTGCCATCAATGACAGCCGGGATTTTGCCGCTTATGCAGTCGTGCGCCCGGATTATGTCTATGAGCTGTACGTCTATGATTTTGCCACGCAGGCACATACCAAGCTGATGAACATGGATGGCTATGTCTCCAATATAGGTTGGACGCCGGACAATCACTCCCTGCTCCTCTCCAAGGGAGGCGAGATCTACAGGCTGGATCTGGTTCCCCGAGACCAATTTGAGTATGACGAGGACTTTTGGGCGGATGCTTTGGCGCTTGATGCAGAGCCGGAAGAGCAAGAAGAAGAGCCTCAAGAAGAGCCCGAGCCACCCATCGAGGAATCACAGGCAGAAGCACCGATAGAAGAAACGCCCACGGAAGAACCGGAAGTGATAGAAGAGATTGAACCGCACGAGCCTGAAGAGCCGGAAAAGCCCACCCTGGAGATCTATTGGCCGGGGCTCAAACAGCGTCTGGTTCGCATCCTCAAGGATAGCGAAGCCTATCTCTATCTGTATCGTATGGAAGGTGACAATAAGTTCTACTATTTTAGCAACGGCAGCCGCTTCAATAAAAACTTCATCCTCAAGAGTGCCACCATCTATGGTAAAGACAGCAAAACCGAGCTGGAT
Source organism: Cloacimonetes bacterium UBA3900 (assembly GCA_002391675.1). Taxonomy (GTDB): domain Bacteria; phylum Cloacimonadota; class Cloacimonadia; order Cloacimonadales; family Cloacimonadaceae; genus UBA3900. The sequence continues at coordinate 69,329 of DGFM01000041.1, forward strand.
TTTGGCTTCAGATCCTTTAACGTGGTGCATAGTAGCGGCGTATATTACTACATCTCCAATGGCACCCTCTATAGCTGTGCCATCGGCGCTGCTCCCAAGGAGATACCCGTGGATATCGACTACGAGTGGGATGAAGCCACGCTCAATACCAGAGTCTTTGAAGAAGTCTGGGGCGTGTTTGGCGAGAACTTTTACGATCCCGGTATGCACGGAAAGGACTGGCAGGCGATGTATGACCTCTACCTGCCCTACGCTCAGCAAGCTCGCAATGTTTCCGATCTGGCCACCGTGGTGGACGAAATGATAGGTGATGTAAACGCTTCTCACACCGGTTTCTACCCACGCCGTGAACCTGAGCAAGGCCGCTACAATCAGACCACCTATCTGGGCCTGGAATTTGACCTGGCAAACAGGCTGGATAAGGGCCTCAAGGTCTCCTTCGTCTACCCTCACACCCGCCTGGATCATTATTACAAGCTGCAAGTGGGCGACCTGCTCACGCATATAGACGGCCACGAGATCACCGCCCACACCCCCGTGGATTCGCTCCTGATGAACAAAGTGGGCAAGCGCATCTACCTCAAGCTGCAGCGTGATGGCGAGGAGATCGAGGCAGACATCAACGGCCTTTCCTGGAGCGAAATCAGAAAGCTGGGCTACGAACACAAGATAGCCAAAAGACGTCAAATGGTGGATGAACTCACCGATTCTCAAGTGGGCTACATCCACATCCCCGCCATGGGCACAGAAAACTATGACCAGTTTACCAAAGAGCTCTATACGGATAATGTGGATAAAAAAGCGCTCATCATCGACGTGAGAGGCAATGTGGGCGGCCGCATTCATGACCAGCTGATCAGCATCCTGATCAAAAAGCACTACGCCTACACCACCAGCCGCCGCAGAACCTATCAGCCCAGGCCCGAACCCTATAGCGCTTGGGACAAACCCAGCATCGTGCTGGTAGACGAGCATTCCTTCTCTGATGGCGAGATCTTCCCCATAGTCTATCAACAGCTAAAGCTTGGAAAAGTAGTCGGTTATCCCTCCAGCGGCGCAGTGATCGGCACTTGGGAATACAGCCTTGTGGATGGCTCGTCCATGCGCCTCCCCGGTTCCGGCTGGTACAAGATGGATGGAACCAATATGGAAGGCACGGGCGCCATGCCGGATATCATCATCCAACACACACCCAACGATACCATCGCCGACCGCGATCCCCAATTGCAGCGAGCCATCGAGGAGATACTCAAAGAGATTTAAGATGTCGGATCAACAGCTCACAAACACCATCCTCAGGGCAGAAGCTCTGATGAAAAGCAACTGGATCCACGGCTTGAACCTGCTGGAAAAGGCGGTGAAGGACTATCCGGAGGATCCCAGACCTTACATGAGTCTGGCCGAGTTTTACATCCGGCGTCAGCTCTTCGATAAGGCCATCAAAAACCTGCAAACCGCATCCAAACTGGCCCCCCAGAACGACAGCATCAAGTATCTGCTGGGCAATTGCTACTTTGCCACCGGCGACTATCGCACCGCCATCGTCTATTATGACATGATCAAAAATCCCTTCACGGATGTTCAATACAACAAAGCCCTGGCCCTGGCTCACTTGGGCGAAACCAACCAGTGCATAGCGCTCACCAAAGAGCTGCTGAACAAGGTGGACAACCTGCCCTTCCTCTATTTTCTGCTGGTGGAGCAGCTCTTGCGGCTTTCAGAATATGATGAAGCGTTAGCCTACATCCGCCGGGCGGAGCAAAAAGTGGGCAAGCACGGGCACCTGATGTTTCTCAAAGCCATCGTCTATGCCCAGGATCAAAAGTGGCTGCAGGCCTATAACGCCTTCACCGAGGCAGACCGCATCCGGCCCCTCAAAGAGCCAAACTACCTCTTTTCTTATGCCATGAGCGCTCTGCACACCGGCTTGGACGACAAGGCGATAGAGATACTCTTCAGAGCTGTGGAAAAAGATCCCTACAACCACGCTCTTTACGAGCAAATCCTGCGTCTGCAGATCAGGAAAGGCAGATATAAAGATGCCATTGAGACGGTGGAAAAAGCCGAGAAATACATCACCCGCTTCACCCCCGTCCTCAACCTCCTCAAGAGCAGGATAAAGCAGGAAGACACTTGATCTACCCTCTCAAAGGCAGTTTGCAAAACTACGCTTGGGGCTCAGATAGCTACATCCAGGAGCTGATCGGCATCTCCACGCCTGAACCTTTGGCAGAATTGTGGCTGGGAGCGCATCACAAGGCACCTGCCCGCATAAATGGGCAAACCCTGGATGCTTTCCTGAAGGCAAATCCCCATCTGGCCGGCACAAGCTATTCTGAAGAGCAACCCCTGCCTTATCTGATGAAGGTTTTGGCTGCACAAAAGCCGCTTTCTATCCAGGTTCATCCCAATAAAGCTCAGGCTTTGGCAGGCTTTGAGCGTGAAAACAAGCAGGGCCTGCCTCTGGACGACCCCAAGCGCAACTACCGCGATGCCAACCACAAGCTGGAGCTCATCTGCGCACTCACGCCTTTTGAAGCTATGTGCGGCTTCAGGGCTTTTGACCGGATAGCCGAAGCTCTGCAAACGGTTGGCCTCAGCACCGAGGTCGCCGCCTGCCGGCAGTTTTGCGCACAGCCCGATCCCCAAAGCTGGAAAGAATGCTTTGCCGCCCTCTTGAGCCTGGAGAGCGATATTTTGACCCAAACTCTGGAGAATATCAAGCGTTTAGACTCGAGCACCTGGGCCCGGGAACAGGCCTGGATAGAAAAGCTGACCGAGCTGTATCCCCAGGATTGCGGCGTCCTCGCCCCGCTCTATCTGAATCTCGTGCAGCTGCAGCCCTTGGAGGCACTGTTTCTGGATGCGGGCACACCGCACGCCTATCTGCAGGGTGCAGGAATAGAAGTGATGACCGCATCGGACAACGTCCTGCGCGCCGGACTCACCTCAAAACATGTAGACCTCTGTGAGCTGAGCAAGGTCTTGGTCTTTGAGCCTCTGGATTTGGAAGTCCTGAAGCTTAACGGCAGCTCTTCTGCCCTTCGCTTCTTCAGCCACGAAGCCCGGGAGTTCAAGCTGGGCTATGCGCCGGTAAATGCGGTATCCACACTGGATTTGCGCTTGGATACACCCGCTATCATCCTCTGTATGGAGGGAAGGCTCAATTGCCGCCAGAAATCCTCCAAAATCGAGCTCCGGAGGGGAGAGGCAGCTTTTTGCGATGCCGGCGAGCAAGAGATAAGCATCGCCGGAGAGGGTGCTTTTTTTGTGGTGATGTGAGCCACTCAAGCCGCATAACCACTTGCTTTGCAGCCCAAGAGATCAATTGAGCTTGACATTTTGTCGCTCCAAAATTAAACTGCAACCCGATTAACAAGATAGGAGTAGACCTTGGGAGACCTCTCTGTGCACAACACCCGCAAACAAAGCCCTAACACCTTTGGCCCCAGAAGGATAGGCCGTGCTTTTGCCATAGTTTTGTTTTGCCTGGGTGTCTTGTTTTCCACTCAGCCACCGTTCACCCTGCACGCCGATCTGGAACCTTTACAGCTGAGCACAGAGAGCCTTAAACACAATCAAATCAAGGTGGTAGCAGTGGGAGACATCATGCTGGGCTCAAACTATCCCTCCCGCAGCTCCCTGCCTCCCAATGATGGAGCGGATATGCTGACCGCAGCGCTACCCTACTTCCAGGGAGCGGATATCCTCTTTGGAAACCTGGAAGGTGTGTTGTTGACGGGCTCCGGCACCCCCAAAGCGGGAACTGGCTCCGGCAAAGTGTATTCCTTCAAATCCCCGGATCATTACGTTACACACCTCAAAAACGCCGGCTTCAACCTGCTCAACTTGGCCAACAACCACTCCAACGACTTTGGCGCCAAGGGCAGAAATAATACCATGCGCCTCTTGGATGAAGCGGGAATTCACTATGCCGGCTTGCTGGAGTGTCCCACCAAGGTGTTTGAGGTAAACGGTTTGAAGGTGGGATTTTGTGGCTTTGCGCCCAACCGCGCCACCCTGAAACTGAACGACTATGAACAGGTGAGGCAGACCATCCGGAATCTCAAGCAAGAAGCAGATATCGTGATCGTATCCTTCCACGGCGGCGCTGAGGGAACTTCACGCCAGCACGTCACCAAAAAGACCGAATACTTCTACGGCGAAAACCGCGGCAACCCTTACAGCTTTGCCAGAGTGGCCATAGATGCAGGTGCAGACCTTGTCCTGGGTCATGGGCCTCACGTCCCCCGCGCGGTTGATCTCTACAAAGACAGGCTCATCGTCTATTCCCTGGGCAATTTTGCCACCTACAAGCTCTTTGCCCTGGGCGGTTCTTTGGGACTCGCACCCATATTTTCCATCAATCTCGCATCAGATGGCACCTTCATCGACGCCCAAATCACCTCCATGATCCAAAGAGGCAAGGGCGGGCCGGTTCCGGATGAAAACAACGCCGCCCTCAAGAAAATCATCCGGCTCACCAAGGCAGATTTCCCCAATCTACCCTTGGAAATCACCGAAGATGGGCAGATCAAAAGAGCCTTTTGATTGAAATAGTAGCCGAACCACATTCGAATCATCAAGATAACTTCAACCCAAGCATCATATTTGCACTAAAACAAAAAAAGCACAAAGTTTTTATTGGCTTTATTGGCGCAAACTCTTATACTATCTATGTGCCGGGTCTATATCGGACTTAAAGTAGGCATAAAATAAAACACATGGAGAAACACATGAAAAAGTATCTATTGATCGTCGTCGCAATTATGGCAGTAAGTGCCGTTTTTGCCTTCCAACCAAGCAGCATGCTGATCGGCGGAACATTCGAATTCAAATCCGAAAAAGATGATTCCGATGCCGACGCTTTCAGCACCGTCGCCTTTTATCCTCAATTGAGCGGCTTTGTGATCGAAAACCTGAGCGCAGACCTCATCGTAAACATCCTGAGCCAGAGCACCGATGGCTACAAAGCTTCGTCCATTGGCCTTGGAGCCGGTGCCAGGTATTTCTTCAGAAACCTTTACGGCGGAGCAGACTTTACCTATGCTTTGAACAATGAAGAAGTCAAATTTCTCATAACTACCCAGAAAACAAAGTATAACGCCATGTATCTTACCCCCAAGATCGGCTATCTCGCCCCCATCCTTCCCAACACCTATATCGACCTGCAAGGCTACTACAAGCTGGGCCTGGGCGAATACACCGGTGACTATGAAGATGTGGACAACGAAGAAAGCTGCCTTGGCATACGCTTGGGAGTGCAATTTAACCTGGACATCTAAATCTTAAGTATATATCGTTTTACACAACCTGGGGCCCTTTGGGGGTCTCAGGTTTTTTTGGCTGCACCCTCCATACGCCTTTCACGCCTCCGGGATGCGGGTGTTAACTTTATTGACATACTCCCCGGCTTTTCACCCATCCTCGCCTGCCAAAAAGTGTTCAAAAAACGGCCTTAATTTGTTTGCAAAATCCAGAGAATTCCGAAACAATTGACTTTTCGCCTGTCCTCGCCCACCCTCGGGTTTCCTTGGCTCTCGTTTGCGTAACTCTTGGG
>DGFM01000025.1:0-2202 GCA_002391675.1 Cloacimonetes bacterium UBA3900
GTATTATTTTAGCTTTGTCTTGCCATTTTATTATAAGGGCCGATTTTGTCAACTAATTAGTGGAGTGTGAGGGTAAATTGATAATTGGACGTCGGTTGGTGGCTTTTGATGTCAAGCCGGCTGAGGCGACGGTATCTTGGAGTATGCAGGCCATTTTGCGGATATAGCTTGGCGAGGTGAGGGTTTTGAATAGTTTATGGGTAGAGCTTTGGTGATTTTATAAATATGGGAGGTACTGATGTTTGATCCATTTACCAGCGGAATAGGGGATTATTATAAGCGCGAATATCTGGGCAAAGGCGCCATGGGCGAGGTGTATAGCGCATACGACAGTAATTTTTCGGAAGGTTGGGCGATCAGGCGTTTTAACCCTCAAATATCAAGTGATGATAAACTCAAATACAGCTTGTACGCGCCGACTGAGCTGAATTCACGGCTGCGGCACAGTCAGATTTCGAGGATTACAGATGTATTTGAAGAAGAAGGTGTGCGTTATTTGGTGATGGAATTTGCCGAAGGGATAAATCTGGAAAAGCTGGTATCGGCGGCCGGTCCTCTGCTCCTGGAGCGTGCCATGCCCATCTTCCTGCAGATTTGCGATGTGCTGCACTATGCCCATTTTCAGGGTGTCTCTCATAGAGGCATCAACCCGCACAATGTGATGATAGATGTGGCTAATGCCGATCAGGTTACGATCCTGGATTTTGGTTTGGCGCATTTCTTGGAGAGCCTCACGGAAGGGAAGTATCTTTTGCCGCAATATAAGAGCCCGGAACAGCTCAAAAACCCGGACCATACGGATCATCGCAGCGATATCTACTCCGCGGGATTGCTCCTGTATTATATGCTCACGGGCAGGCATCCGGAGCTCAAGGGAGAAAATATCGAGCTGGACCTGCAAGGGGTTCCGGATGAGGCGGCGCAACTGATCCGGAAATTTACGCAGACGGATAAAGACGAGAGGCCGGTGGACATCGTGTGGGCGCTTTATCAAGACAATGATATCAAGCAAGAACCGATGGTAAGGGGCTATCCGGCGCTGAAAACCTATCCGCAGATTGAGCCTCAAAAACCGGAAATGGTGTATGTGGAAGGCGGCAGCTTCGTGATGGGTTCACTGGATGGCTGGCTGGATGAGAGACCCATCCACAAGGTCAATCTATCCTCTTTTTACATCAGCAAATACCAGGTTACAGAAATCGAGTGGTGGGAGCTGATGCGTAAGGGTTGGTGGGAGAGGCCCACAAATCTTGAGAATCTTCCAGCTTATAGTGTCAGCTGGTGCGAGGCGATCGAGTATTGCAACAAACTCAGCGAAATGGAGGGATTGCAACCCTGCTACAGCGGCTCCGGATATGAGATAGTTTGCGATTGGACTGCGAATGGCTACCGCTTGCCCACCGAAGCGGAATGGGAATATGCAGCCCGGGGTGGAAAGCTGAGCAAAGGCTATGTATACAGCGGTTCGGACAACCTGTATGAAGTGGCCTGGTACAACTATAAACGGAGGCCGGTGGGACAAAAGAAGGCCAATGAACTGGGCATACACGATATGAGCGGCAACGTCATGGAATGGTGTTGGGATTGGTATGCAAAAGATTACTACGGTAAAAGCCCCAAGTCTGACCCCAAGGGGCCGGAAAAGGGCTGGTACAGAGTGATGCGGGGCGGCTCCTATAGGGGATACAATATGCAATGCAGAGTCTCAGATCGTTACTACAACATTCCCAGAAGCAGCTACAATGGCCTCGGTTTTCGTCTGGTGAGAGGGGTGGAGGCTGCGCCGCGGATGTGAGGTGGTGCGGGCAGATATGGATTGGAAGCGGTGTTGCTGGGCTTGATTCATGCGGTTAAGGAGTAGTGGGGCTCCCCTGGTATTTTACTTCCTGCCAAAAAGAGACAACATTTGCGTGGTTCGGTATCATTAGTGCCATCAAGCGGTTACAGGTTTGGAGTTTTGGGTTTTTCTTCGTCTGAACGAGGTCGTCAGGGTATATTGTAGAAGCTGGTGTTTTCTGAGTGAGAAGTTGGAGATGGTGGTGGCTTACAATTCCCACTCGATGCGCCATTCCCAATTTCCCAGGGGTGTGCCGGGGATGTTCATGCGTGCTTCGGCGCCAAGATTGAGCAGGTCTTGCATGGGGAAGATGCAGGTTTCGCAACCGCTATTGATGGCTATCTGCATCATGAGGGCGGCGGCGT
>DGFM01000025.1:2467-3492 GCA_002391675.1 Cloacimonetes bacterium UBA3900
AACCATTGGCGGGTGGTGGGGTTGTCGTGCGTGCCGGTGTAGATGATGCGATCGGCGGGGAAATGTTCGACGTCGGGGTGGCCGTCTTGCCAGCAGAACTGGAGGATGATCATGCCTTGAAAGCCCAGGCGGTCTCTCACTTCGCAAACTTCGGGGGTGAGGATGCCCAAGTCTTCGGCGATGAAGCGCTCTGCGGGATATTTACGGAGCAGCATTTCAAAGAGCTGTTCGCCCGGTGTGGGGAGCCAGCTGCCTGCTTTGGCGCTTGTGGGCATCTGTGGCTCGCCGGTGGTGGGATCTGGGGGGCAGTCTATGCTCCAATGGTTTACATAGCCGATGAAGTGATCGAGCCGTAGTCTTTGCACGTAGTCCAGGTTGGCGCCGATGCGCTGCTCGAAGAGCCGGAAGACCTCATCCCGCTTTTCGTCCCAGCGGTAGATGGGGTTGCCCCAGAGCTGGCCTTCTTCGCTGAAGGCATCGGGTGGGACGCCGGCAACTCTCTGACGGAGGCCACGTTCGTCTAAATAAAAGAGTTCCGGATGCGCCCAAAGCTCTGCGCTGTGGTAGGATAGGTAGATAGGCATATCGCCCCAGAGCTGGATGTCCAGGTTTTTGAGTCCTTCAGAAAAGGCGGCTAACTGCTCCTGCAGTATGGCTTGGATGGCGGCTTGGGTGTGCATCTGATGGGCGAAGTCCTTTTGCAGATGCTGCCAGAGGTCTTCGCTATAGCTTCGGTGCTGATCAGGCCAGGAGCTCCAATGCAGGGAGTCGTAGAGGTGATCCAGGATCACGAAGGCGATGTAGGGTTTGAGCCAGCCGGCGTTTTCCCGGATGAAGGCTGCGATGTCGTGCCGCTTCAGATAGGTGTTTGCGGCTTGCTCCAGGAGGCGGGTTTTGATCCTGTTTACCTCATCAAAGTGGATGCGGCCGGAGGCGGGCATGCGTGCTGATTCCAGAGAGTTGAGGTCGATCAAGCCGGCTTCAAACAGGAGTTCCGGACTTACCAAAAGCGGGTTGAGGGCAAA
>DGFM01000025.1:3774-4001 GCA_002391675.1 Cloacimonetes bacterium UBA3900
CTTGAACTGGCTGTCTGTTTCCAGCAGGATCTTCATGATGCAGCGCATCTGCTTGAGGCTGTAGTTTTTGGCAAACTGGATAAACTCTTGCCTCTGGGTGGGGAAGAGGTCGTAGAGATGTTTGTTTGCGATCTCGCTGTCGCTGTTCTTGTTTGCCTTGAGGGCGAGGATGTTGTGGATGGAATTGTAGAATTTGTTGAATTGGTAAAAAACCTGCAGGCCTTCCC
>DGFM01000034.1:0-1891 GCA_002391675.1 Cloacimonetes bacterium UBA3900
GCAGCCGAGCCTCCCTTCGCTTTCCCGGGTTTATGAGAATAAGCGCTGGGCGACAGATGGATTTGCGGGAGCGGTGATCGGATATTTGGGTGCACAGGTGACGCTCAATTCCACGCCCCGCTTTGGCGTCGGTGTGAGTGAGAATGAGGGATTGTGTTTTGTGTGGCGGTTTTGAAAGAAAAAAGTGGAATAGCTTGCCAAAATCGCTATATTATAGACAGATGAACATTAAAATGGAGTAAGATAAAATGAGTATACGCGGTGAACGCATCATTATCACCCTTTTGGGTAAGCGCAATGTGGGCAAATCCAGCCTGATCAATGCCATTACCAATCAAGAGATAGCCATCGTTTCTGCCACGCCGGGCACCACAACCGACCCCGTGGCCAAGCGCTATGAGCTGGTCCCCATCGGGCCGGTAACTTTATACGATACAGCGGGTTTGGACGATGTGGGCGAGCTGGGCGAAAAGCGCGTCCAATCCACCTTCAAGGTACTGTTCAGGACGGATATCGCCATCCTGGTGAGCGATGGCCTGGCTTTTGAATCTTCCGAGCTGGAGATGATCGAGCGGCTGAAGGAGCTGAAGATCAGCTTTGTGGTGGCTTTCAACCAGATGGATTTGCGGGATGTGCATCAGGGCAATGTGGATTATTGCGAGCAGCATCAGATCAAGTATGTGAGGGTGTCTTCCACCACCAAAGAAGGCGTGGACGAGCTCAAGGACTTGCTGATCAGCCTGGCTCCCAAAGCGCAGGCAGACCGCATTTTGGCGGGCGATTTGGTGGAGCGGGGTGCGAGGGTGGTCTTGGTGACGCCTATCGACGCATCCGCACCCAAAGGGCGCATGATTTTGCCGCAGATGCAGACGGTGCGCGACCTGCTGGATCATCACGCGATCGTAACCTTCTGTCAGCCTCAGGAGCTGGAGGCCACGCTGAAGTCTTTCAAGGAGCCGGTAGATTTGGTGATCACGGATTCACAAGCGGTGAAGCAGGTGGAAAGACAAGTGCCGCAAGAGATTGCGCTCACCACCTTCTCCATCCTCTTTGCGCGCTACAAGGGCGAGCTGGAGACCATGGCGCGGGGTGTGCGTCAGATAGACAAATTGAAAGATGGAGACAAGGTGCTGATCGCCGAAGCCTGTTCGCATCACGCTCAAGAGGATGATATCGGCACGGTGAAAATCCCCAAATGGCTGATGGAATACACGCAAAAAGACCTGATCTTCGAGGCGGGCCGAGGCTACGATTATCCCGCCAATCTGGAAGATTATCAGCTCATCATCCACTGCGGCGGATGTATGCTCAACCAGGCGGAAATGATGCGCCGTATCGTGGAAGCGGAGCGCAGAGGCGTGCCCATCACAAACTACGGCCTGGCAATCACCAAGGTTCAGGGAGTGTTTGAACGCTGCGTTAAGCCTCTGGGGATTTAGAGCTTGGCAGCCATGGCGGTGACAGGTGAGTGAGCTTCGCTTTGCAAGAAGTGCTGAGCGCGATCTGCTAAGCTCCCTCCATACCCTGAGTTACGGGTGGGTCTGTTCAATTCCATTGACAGATATCGCCTCCTCAGATATTGGTTCATTTTAGTAAATAACGATTTCTTGGAGAGCTCAATGAAGACAACCAGACGCGCTTGGACGCCAACCTTGACCTTGGCCGGGCTATTTGAAGAACAACACCAGTTTTTCGATGCCCTGGCTGCATACGAGCTGATCAACCAGACGGAATCCTCGCCCGAGATTCGCAAGAAGATAGAGTCTCTGCACTTGCGCATTCTCAACGATCCCTCGGTTCGTTATGATTCGCGCATTGAAAAGCTCTTTACTCCGGAGGAATTGGCCTATTTCAAGGTGCTGGATCATACCGGCTTTGAAAACCTCTCCCT
>DGFM01000034.1:2148-2314 GCA_002391675.1 Cloacimonetes bacterium UBA3900
TGAGCGAATTCATCAACGCATTATTAGACCTGCAATTACCAAAGAAATAAATGAGCGATAAGACGAACCTGAGCCAATATAGCAAGCTTTGTAGGAAGTGCGGCCGCAACTGCAAGCAAGATAAAGCGGTTACGGTGATTAGCTGTCCACGCTACATACCTGCACC
>DGFM01000034.1:2683-3397 GCA_002391675.1 Cloacimonetes bacterium UBA3900
TGGGTGGATTTTGTAGAATTTGCCTCAGCCGCCATCGCCGTGCTGCTCAAAAACATCCAAAAGCTGAAGTGTGAAGACCTCTGCCACGTCTACCGCCGCAAAGTGCAGGCTTTCCTGAATAAAACCACGGATAAATATGACCTGATCTTCATCGACGCACCCTACGACAAAGGCCTGATCAATCCCACCCTGAAGGGCATCTACGAAAATGGGCTGCTTGCCGAAGGCGGCATCATCGTGGTGGAACACGATGTGAAAGAGCAGATTGAGGAGCAATTTGAGGAGCGGATCATCAAAAGCAAGGCGGGAAGGGTGACGGGAGTGATGCTGCTGAGCTGATCGTCGATGGCTGGGCGTAAAATCTGAAAAATGGATGCAGGATTGGCTTGAAACTTGCGTATAGAAGAGTAGACAATCTTTTGATATTGACAAAAAACAAAAAGCTATTATCGTGTATTCAGGGTTGGATCACTTTGGTAGCTATCTTTGAAAAACCTTAAAATCCAATGGAGGAACAAGATGAAACTTAACAGACTGTTAGTTGTCGCACTTGCCGCCGTTCTTCTGATCGGCATGATGGCCTGTTCAAAGAACAAGGGCGCCAGTGCAGCCATCGAAGGCAAAATGGTAAATATGCCCTCATGGTGGAATACGCAAAAAGACGATGCCTATGTTTGCACCTATGGAATGGGCACCTGTCTCTTATACACATCT
>DGFM01000046.1:0-49225 GCA_002391675.1 Cloacimonetes bacterium UBA3900
AAAACTGTTTCCCAAAAACCGATGTCCGAATCAACCTTTGACTTTTGCCCCGGCTTACCCCACCCTCGGGTTTCCTCGGCGCTCGAATGCGTAACCCTTGGGTTTTCTTTGGGTTACTTGTGGATCCCAAAGGAGACCCATAGGAGGGCCTAAGGGAGGCCGCATGAAATCGACGTTTTCGGGGGCGGTTTTGTTTGCAGAAATCCGGGCCTGAAGTCAAATATTTCACAGAGGCCCCCCATTCACTGCCCCGGTTTTCTCTCAAACCGCTCTGAGAAGCAAGGTTAATTTCCGGGCCAGATTTTCTGTTGCATCGGATTTGTCCGGACACAAAAAAGCCCCGGGGAACTCCCAGGGCTTTTGTATAGTTTCAACGTTGTATTATTTCATCAACATCATCTTTTTGGTTTCCACATGGTCGTTGGTGGTGAAGCGATAGAAGTAGATTCCGCTGGGCACGTTGTTGCCTCTGGAGTCTGTTCCGTTCCACACTACCTTGTGTTCGCCAAAATCTTTTACTTCATTGACCAGGGTGTTTACCAATTGTCCTTTCACGTTGTAGATGGCCAGTTTGGCTTCACCGGTTCTGGGCATGGTGTAGCTGATGGTTGTTGTGGGGTTGAAGGGGTTGGGGTAGTTTTGTCCCAACAGTCTGGGTGCGGGTGTCATGGTGTGTTGATCATTTCCGGGGCTGGTGGGTCCACCAACGGGGAAGGTGATCATCAGTTCTGTAAACATGACTTCGCCGCCATCGTTTGTTGAGTGGTAGGGAGGTGTGATGGCGTGTGATCCCCAGGTAAAGTCGTTGTAGAACATCAATCCGAGTTTACCAACCTTGTGCTCTCCGTCCATGTGTGAGAAAATCACTTTGTTGGCGGGATAGACCCACATGGGTTTGATGCCTTCAAACTCGGGCAGAGTGCTCTGGTTGTCGATCACGATCGGCTCACTCCAGGTGTCTCCATTGTCGGGAGATACGGAGATCCAGATTTCCGGGGTGTTCATATAGTCGAAGTAATCGAGGTCGTTCCACTTGTTGTGTTGACGTGCACGCCAGCTATTTTGCCATACTGCGGCCATCATTCCATACTCGTTTGCTTCGGAGAGTTTGGCATTGTTGTAGTGGAATCCCATTGCGCCTTCGTGGGCTTCGTCATCCCAGTGAGGGAAGGGCCAGTCGGTTACGACTTGGAGATAGTGCTGTCCTTCGTATTCGATGTATTCGGGCACGCCAAAGGGTGCTTCGATGTCCCAGGGGATGAAGCAATCATTGACTTCATCTTCGGGGTCTTTCTGAGGATAGACCTCGTTGATGGTGAATTCGTTTGTTGTGGGATCAAAGACGAATGCTTTGAGATACTGCATATTGGGATAGTAGCTTCCCTCGTCGGTGGAAAGCGCCCAGATTCCCAGGCTATGTACTCTGCCATCAATGTCGGTCACGGTGTTGGCGTGTCCGGAATGGGAGCACATCACGCTGAATCCGATTGTTCCGTCAGCATGGGGGTTGCCATTTTGGTCTTCAAAATAGCCAACAGTGCTGCCGGGGGCAGAGGGTGGGTTGTTGACGGGGAATTTGCTGTAGGAGCTGACGCGGGTCCATTCGCCCTGACCGTAGTTTCCGCACATGAAGACGTCCATGTCCGGTTCGTCGATGCTGTTATCATTGGCGTCTTGGCCAAAGTGATAACCGGCATAGTAGACGTTTCCGCTTCTATCCACAGCGATGGAGTGGAAGGGACGACGCCATGCGGATTGGTCATGGTTCCAGGCTGTCATTTCGGGAATGTCGATATGTCCCCAGTTGAGAGCTGTACCGGCAACGACATCATCCTCGTCAAAGTCTGTATAAGCAATCAGGGGGTTTTCGGAGGGGTTTCCTGCGGCGTTGTTGGACACAGCGTTACGGCAGACCACGTAGATTCTTCTTTTTCCATCGATGGGTGAGGGTCCGATCACGGCTGTGGGCCAGATGAATTCGCTGGTGTTGGTTCCACCGATTTCGTAGGGGTTGTCGATAATGACTGTGACATCGTTGAAGAGGCCGGGATACTGATCGAGGAAAGCGTCAGTAACAAGCTGTACTTCGAGCTCGCTATCAGTGTCAGTATTGGCGTGCCAGGCATAGAAGGGTTTTCCGCTAACGGGGTCAACGGCTACAGTTCCATAGCCTTCATGGTTTTGGGTGTTTGTGATTTCGTTGTTTGTAACGACATCGCCTGCAGCATTGATGTAGGTATAAAACATACGTCTTGTGCTTCCGGTTGTGGGCTGTGATTTTCCATGATAGGTCATGAAATAGCCACCGCCTGCACTTTGAGGAATCACCTGAAGGGGCAAGCCGTTGTAAGAGCCGATCATGTAGTCGTAATAGTTTGGTGCTACAGTTGTCGGTGTTTTTGTAAAGGTATACTGGGGTACATTTCTGCGTGGAGCAAGACGCACTCCAGCCGGGCTTTCCACCGGCTTTTTCTCCATAACGGGCTGCATCTGACCGGCATATGCAAAGCTAAAGAGAAGGCCGATTGTGATAAGAGTAATTACAAATCTTTTCATAATGTCTCCTTGTTATTTTAATAGCTCATTTTCAGTGATACACGGTGAGCGGTCTTCAGGGGATTTTCCATCAGCTTGCCCATATCCGTGTAGGCATAGTCAATATTGAAGATGGCGAAGGATGTTGCGATGCGATATCCCAAGCCTGCACTGAAACCGTTGGTGTCATATCCGATCTGGTATCCACCTCTGAGGAAGAGGTTTGATAGCTTGTATTCGGTTCCCAGGTTCCAGGTTTCTTTTCTGTCTACGACGTTGTCCAATTGTAGTGAAGCGATCCAGTGTGAAGTATCCGTGCGCATGATATCACCGCTGATTCCCAGTGAGAAGCTCATGGGTATTTTACAATCAAGCTCGGGACCGTCTTCGTCCACCAAACCGTCACCATCGTTGTCAAAGAGATCAAATGGGTCTTCGTCATAAAGGCCGTCTTCATCGTTGTCCACACGGTATCTGATGTCGGGGCCGAAGTTGCGCAGCACCATTCCGATCTTCAAGTTTTGCCATCCAGTGTTATACATAGACCCAATATCAAAGGCGTAGCTATTCACGGCAAATTCATACAGGTTTTCTCTGAGGTATTTCACTCCCACGCCTGCGGAGAATTTGTCGGTAAACACAGAGGCATAGTTGACTCCAAAGGCCATACCGCTATTGGTAAAAGTTTCGCCTGTAGGGCCAAAGGTTTCTTCATCTGTGATTTCTATATCATCCATATGCAACACGGAGCCATAGACGGCAAGCGTGCTGACGCCGTTTGTGAAGGAGGCGGCGGCATATTCGTGATATATGTTTGCAATCCAGTTTGTGTGTGAGAAGAAGGCTTGGTTTTGCATTGCGGGGGCCAAGCCGGCTGGATTCCAAAAGGTGGAGGAGATATCGTCTGAAACAGCGGTATATGCTTCTCCCATTCCTATAGCGCGGGCGTCCACACCGAGTTTGAGAAACTGCAGTGCAGCAGTTCCTGTCTTACCAAAAGGCGTGGCAGAGAGCATTATAGGCAGCAGAAGGAGCAGGGCGATAATGAATGTGCTTTGTTTTTTCACGGTATTCCTCCTTACTTAATGATTACAAACTTGCCGACTTTGATTTTGTTATCGGCTTTGTTTTCCACAGAGTAGAGGTATACTCCGGGAGCTATGATCTGACGATTCTTGGAGAGCAGATCCCATTCATGCATACCACTGGCACTGATGCCTTGGCTGTCGGCCTTACTGATGGTGAGGATATCCGTCATATGAGCACCATTGTGATGGAGTTCTTTCACCAAGTCGCCAGCAAGGGTGTAGATGCGGACAGTACATTCCATGGGCAGGTTTACAAACCAGATACGTCTACTCTTATCACCCTTTTCGTCACCCTCACGGCGGCCGTCAAACTTGCTGCTGCCGATGTAGGGGTTGGGGATAACGTAGATGTTGTCCATGTTTTCTTTTGCCAATGTTCCGGGGAAGAACACCTTCATATTGGCGTCTTTATCACGTCCTGTTTCCAGGAAGTTAAGGTCTTGTGAAGGGATGCCTCTGTCATATGCAGTTACAGCCAGATAGTATTCTATACCTTTGCGGGGATACATGATCTCAGAGCGGTAGTAGCGTCTTGCCAGGCGTTTGTGATGCAGGTCTGTGAGCGCATCGTCGTCGCCGATTGCTACTTGTCCACCATGTCCGGGCAGCGGGATGAGCTTTGTATCTACCAGTTCATCATAGATTTCGTCTCTCAGCTGCGGGTGCTTGAACAAGCGGGCCTGCAACTGCTGGATGTACTGCGTGGGCTTTCCTGAATGGTCAGTGGCGATCTGATCAGCTTGTGCCTGAATGTTTGCGTCGTAGTTTACGTTATGGTCATAGATAGGCCAGCCGTAGAACGTTTCGTTTGCGGCACAAGGTACCAGGTGATAGCTGTCGTCAAAGCGATAGTAGTTTGAATATTGGTCGGTTTCTGTCCAGGCATTGGGATTTGGCAACCCCTTATCGATGCCCAGGTAGCCGCCATAGTCTACATAAACGCTATCGCCAAAGTTTACGGCGTAGTCTACCAGGTCTTGGGCGGTATCTATCTTATCCCAACGATCCATCATCGTCCAGTCCTCTTGAGAGCCGCTTCCGCTGCGCCCCCAGAGGGTATAGCCTTGGAAGTCGTGCCTCAACCTGTGCGATGTGTAGGGGTTGACCGTTGCGTTCATGTTCCATTGATAATTCGCATCACCAAATCTGGGTTTGAACTCTTCCGGGTATCCACTCCAGTCTACGAAGTTGGGGTCACTGTCAATGCCGGGTTTGTAGCCGTCAAAGGCAGGGTTTTGCCAACCGACGACAGCGCTGAGCACGGTCATGGTGTCGTAGCTGAACTCACTTCTGTTGTCCCAATAGACGTCGATCTGGCTGCCGTCCTTGAGGATTTCGGCATACACTTTGGGGATTTCGGGTGGTTCGGGCGGGTTGTAGTGAGGGAAGGTGTCAGGCAAGACCACAGTTACGAGGTTTTGTGCCTGTCCGTAAATCACTTTTGCCCAGCGGGCGGAACGCTTGAGGTCTTCTTTATTGTCACCGGGGAAGATGGCGATCACGATTTTCATGGTGCGGCCGGGAGCCAGGTTCCAGGAACCATCGGTAGGATTGTTCATTCCCTTCATGTCTCCATAGAAAGAGAAGAGGAAACGTGTATCCTTGGCTTCGGGCTGCTCATATTCCGTGATGTCATCTCGTTCGGGCCTCAGCGGTTCAAACTTGTCAGGATTTGGATTCTTTCCTGTGAGCAACGCATATTTCTCGTTGCTGGTCTTACCGGCTATCAAGGTGCCGGGTTTAAAGTCGTCCGGGCCATCTCCCACTTCCCAATACCAGCAGTGGAATTTGAGCTGTTCGGGGTCTGGCGTACAAACGCGGGCGCCCACCAAACCTGTGGTAAGGCCACCGTCTCCGTCTGCGTCATAAGTGTAGGCAAATTCATAACCTTCACCTTTCACGTATCCGGATTTGTCGTCAGCGGCTTTTTCGCGGCCCCAGCTTTGAGGACCGACGTCACAGTCCATGTAAATACCCATGGCGCAGTCAAACAAAGTATCCTGCGTGGCAATGTTCATGTTTGTGATGTTAAATTCCACGTAGACCAGGTTTTTGATGTAGTCATAGCTCCATTGGTAGCTCATCTGGCGTACACGGATGTTTAGGGGCCAGTGTGTGTTTCTGCTTCTGGATATGCCCAGGTCTCTGTCACCTGTGGTGCCGAAAGGACAATAGTCATAATAATATGAGATAAAGTCCTGCTCGGAGACAGGGGCGCCATCCTCGTCCACACGGCCGTCTCCATCGTCATCATGAGGCGCGGAGAAGGCGTAGCTCGGGTAGCTCATATCAGAGAGATCCATGAAGCCCAAGGGGAACCAGATCTCGATATTGTGACCCTCGTTAATGACATTATAGTTGTGGGTATTATGGATGTATTGACCACCAAACTGGGCAAACTGTGAAGGCAGCTCACTGGCTACCCTCAAGGGGAAGGTGTATCCCACAAAGTCTTCGTCGATTATGCCGTCGCCATCATCGTCCACACCTCTTTTTTGGGTTCTGGTACTGGCGGTGGCAACCTCGTCCATCACGTTCCAGGTTTCGTATAGATCAACTACATCCATGTTTCCCGCAACCAAGGGGTTGTATGCCGGTAGAAACTCGTAGAGGTCCAAGTCTCCATCGAAACCTATAGTGGTCAGCGTGTCGACAACCGGTTTCATCCAGGGGCGCCAATCGGGTTGGCCTTCAGCAACGACTTGCATACTGTCTGGACTGGGGTTGACGGCTTTCCAATACATCTTTCGCCCGGCTGCGTTACGACGGTATTTCTTGGCTCCAAACCAAAGTGCGCCCTGGAAAAGATAGTCAATTCCACTACCTCCCGGGTACTCCAGGGAGGGATATTGGGGCGAGCCACTTCCCGAGCCAAAGAAACCATAGTTACTGACGCGCAGCCAGATGTTTCCCACTCTGTGGACTCTGCTGCGGTCAAGCTTTTTGGAGGCGGGGTCTGCAGATACTACTGCCGCCGCAGATACTATCATTGGGATGATAAGCAACACAAGCAGGCAGAGTAACGTTTTATTAAACTTCATATTCTATTCTCCCAATCATCTAATTTAATCTAAATTCAACAGGTATGATCACGAGCGTGTCGATAGGATGGCCACCGCTTTTGCCGGGTTGGAATCTCACTCTGCGCACGGCAGCTATAGCGGCGTCGTCCAGGCCGATAATGGAGCGTTGCACTCTGACGTTGCCTACGGTTCCATCGCGGTAGACTTCCACTTCCAAGACCACGGTGCCTTGGGTGCGGGTGCGCTTGGCTGCGTCCGGATAGTCCGGTCTGAGCTCACCGATGATCACAGGTGGATCATCATAAGCTTCAAACTTGACCATCTCACCATCTCTATCTCTGGAAAGGGCAGATGAGGTGGTGATTGAGATGTCTCCAATCTGGGCCAAAGCTTGTTCATACTTGGCAGCGATAGCGGGGTCTGAAGAGGTGCTGAGCTCATCACTGATGATGATGGGCACTTCGATCTTGACTTCCACTTCGGGCTGTTCCAGCTTTTCACGCTCTTCCATGGGGATATCCACAAGTTCCGTCTCGGTGACGGTAAACTTTTGTTTACGGGCTTCGATATTGGGGGTAACCACGAGCACGAAGGTGGTGAGCACCAGGGCCAGGGTTACCGCTTTGGCAAGTTGTGAATTTGCCACGTCTTTCCAATCGGAATACTTCATTGCCATGATATCCTCCCTATTGGTCCTTCTGCTGGGCTTCAAAAGCCACAACCAGGGTTTCGGCGTCCTGAAGTTGACGCATTACGTCTGACATCGCACCGTACTTGGTCTCTCTGTCAGTCCTGAAACAGACAACGATTTCAGGGTTTTCAGCTTTCTTGGCGATTAAGGCGTTTTTGACGTAAACATCTTCTTCGCTCTCGATCTTGGAGGGGACATCATCAAGCAGGATGGTTTCATTTTTCATCACATAAATGGTGGCGGTGTTGTTGCGGGGAATGCGCTCAATGCTTTGAGCCTGGGGCCAACGGTCTCGGTCTACCCAAAATTGCTTTTCCTGGACAAACACGGTCGTCACCATAAAGAACAGCAGGAGCAGGAAGGCGATGTCGCCCATCGATCCCTGAGGGATTTCGATGTCACGATCTCTTGATCTGTTTATTTTTGCCATATTATCCTTCCTTTTAGTTTGTGGATAGTGATATCTTCTCGGCTTTCTGGGCCTTGAGTCTATCCACTACCCGGATCATATCTTTGTACTGGGCGTTTCTATCAGTGATGACCCTGAAGATCATGTCCTGATTTTCCCTTAATTTTTGCTGGATTATTGAGTCCAGCTCAGCATCTTCGATATGCCGCGCTGCTTCTTTATTTAAGATGATGGTGCCATCTTCCTGGATCTGGAGGCGTGTCATTTTATCCTCACCAAGCTGAATAGTTTCGGCCTTGCCCTCTGCACTGTCAGGAGCCATGGCCGGCAACACCAACTTGATACCTTCTTTCACGTCAAACTTGGTGGTCGACATAAAGAAGACGATGAGCAGAAAGGCGATGTCAGCGGTCGACGCTGTCGGAATTGAAACCTTGCCTTTCCTTTTACGAGAGATATTCATTTCTACCCCCTATCGAGACTCGATCAGGGTTTCAACTACTTTCTCGGAGGCACGCTGCATATCTATAACTAAGCCGTCGACAATGGTTGTGAAGACGTTGTAGAAAAACTGCACCGGGATAGCCACTATCAGGCCGGCCTCAGTGGTGATAAGAGCGATCTTGATACCGGAAGCCACAATGGTGGCGTCCACGGCACGAGCTGCGGCGATGGCATCGAAAGCCTCGATCATACCGGCCACTGTACCCAAGAATCCCATCATGGGTCCCAAGGCGATAGCGGTCGACAGTTCGACGAATCCCTTTTCCAAATAGCTCATCTCGATCATTGCGGCGTTTTCCATGGCTTTTTCCACGGCATCAATACCGGAAGAAGCTTTCTGTGCACCAGCATGGACAACTGCTGCCACAGGGCCGCGGGTCTTGGCTGCAAGCTCTGCGACCTCATCATACTTCTTGGCTTGAAGCATAGGAACGATGGTTCCCAAGAAGCTGTTGAGATTGATCTTGGCATAAACCAGGGCTATAAACTTCCAGATAATGTAAGCTAAGCCATAAATAGCGATGAAGAGAATTGGCCACATTGCCCATCCACCATCGATAAACCATTTTACCATTCCAGTGCCAAAAATGAATTCGGCCAAGTTCTTGGTTCCGCCGGATGCTTCAGCTGTTTCTGCAACTTCCTGAGCACCCAGGACACCGAGCAGCATTGTCATTGCCACTATGAGCAACAGTATCCATTTTGTCTTCTTGTTCATTATGTGATTCCTCCTTAGGAACTTGAAATTTTAGAAGTTGAATGAGACGCCAAAAGTGACGCCGCGATGGTTGTTAACCATGCCGGGGTTTCGGATTGCTTTGTGGTATACGAAGTCCACTTCGGGATAGGTGTATCCCACCATTGTATCTGATATGTCTTCACCGGTTTCGTATGGGGAGCCGGTCTTGGGGTAAACGCTGAGGATGTTCTTGGTCTTAAACAGGTTTTCCACTTCCATAAAGACTCTGATGCTCATGTCTTTTGGTAAGGCAAAACCTTTGGTGAGACGCAAGTTTGCCTGGTTTGTCCAGCCCTTGCGTTTGGAGTTTGTATCCAACATACTGCCCTCTTCAGCCTGAGGTGTGTAGGGCGCACCGGAAGCGAAGTTCCAGTTGATATTGGCACTGAAGTCATCAAAGGGGAGGATGTAGTCTGTGAAGGGTATAAAGAACTCTTCGTTTCTGCCGATGCGGAAGGTGAAGCTGGTGTTGAGGTTGTGTCTCACGTCCCAATCCAGAGGGAATTCACGCAGGTTGGTCATCTCGTCTTGGATGACGGTGCTGGAGTTGTTTCCTTGGGCCCAGGCCAGCGAGTAGGCGACAGTCCAGGTGTTGAAGTTTGAGAGTATCTTCTCGAGCTGGATATCGATTCCGCGTGCAGAACCGTAGTCTTCACTGATGAATTTGTACCAGAAGATCTGTTCTTCACCCTCTTTTGCTTCCTTCCTGGTGCTCACATAGTTGTAGAGGTTTTTGTAGTAGGCGGTCATGTCTATGACATAGTCGTCTGACAGCTGGTGTGAGAGGCCCACTTCATAGGTGACTGTGATTTGGGGTTCCAAGGAGGGGTTGCCCACGGTGATGGCTGTGTCGGAGACGTTGGCATCCTCGGGGGTCTTGCTGGTGAAGATAAATTGCATTTGGGGCAGCTGGTTTTGGTAGTTGTAGGCAAAACGCAGCACGTCTCTGTCGGTAATGGGGTGAGAGACGCCCAAACGGGGTGAGATCATGGCTTGGAAGCGGTCACCCTTGTCAAATTCGACGGTGCGATACTTGCCGCTGTCTTCCAAGACTTTATACTTGTTTCCCAGATACCAGAAGTCAAAACGCAAGCCTGCGTTTACGATCATGCCTTTCCATTCCATCTTGTCTTGGAGGTAGTAAGCAAACTGCCAGGGATTGGCCTGATAGCCATCACGCTTTCCAGAAGCTTCCTGGGCGGCGCGATAATAGTCTTCCGGTTTGTAGATGGGGATCATGGTGTTGTTGTCGTCATTGAAGTCGATATAGATGTCATAGAGTGCGTCAGGGACGTTGGTGACATCTTTTCTCATGGAGGGATTGCCGTCAGCATCCAGGATGGGGTTGCCATCTGCATCCAGATCGGGCACGATCACGATGTTGGGGGTGAAGCCGGCCAGGTCTGCAGGGCTGAATACACGCTGCAAGCTCTGTTGGAAGCGGTCTTCATAGATGGTGAGGAAGCTCTGGAGCTGGTTCTTTTTGATGTTGTGGCTGATCACTTCAAAACCTGTCTTTGCCAGGTGAATGTCGTTGATCTGATATTCAAAGTCAGCACGCACGTTGGTTTGCGAGCTCACGTCGTCCACAAAGTTGTCGTAGATGCTGCCGGGAGCCACGAAGCCTGACACGGCTCTGGGGTCTTCCACACCGGAGATGCGGTAGGTCCAGAAGTGGGCAGGCAGGAAACCATCGTCATACACACCATCGCCGTCTTCGTCGATGCTGGCAAAGCCATAGTCGCCGTTGAGGACGTCGTACACGTAGTTTTCGGCGATGATGGGCTTGCGAAACAGGTAGTCGTCCCTGCTGATGCCACGTGGGCTGGTGTTGCTGGTTTTGCGGTAGAAGCTGGCTTTGAGCTTGAGGTTCATGGCGTTGTTGAGCACATGATCGTAGGTGCCGATGTATTGGCTTTGGACGATTTCATTGATGTAGATGTGATGCAAAGCATGGCGCCAGCTGTAGGTAAAGCCGTGGTCATAGTTTCTGTCTCCACGCACGGCGAAGGTCAATTTCTGGGTGGGACTGAAGTCATACTTGGATTTGAGGTTTATGTTGTAGCCGTTGTAGTTACGGTTTCCAAGGTCAATACCCAGGATGCGGGTACGATCCTCGTAGGGGTCGTTTCTGGGATAATCATACTCAAGCAGCGGCACACCGTTGAGGATGTATTCATTGTTGGGATCGCTTACCCAATAGTCTTTGAGGCGTCCATCCAACCACTCGCCGCCACCGTTGAGGTAGAAGGTGAACTTTTCACGCAGATCCTGAGAACCAAAGAATACCACGGGGCCACCGACTGCAAACTTGAGCACGTCAGAGTTGCGCCCGCTACCGATGATGTGGTCGGTATTCCACTCCAACTTTCCGCTAAAGAAAGGATCACCGTCTTTGGTGACGATGTTGATCACGCCGGATTGTGCGTTTCCATATTCTGCGGGGAAACCACCGGTCATCACTTTCATGTCGCTGATAGCATCGAGGTCGACTCCCAGGGCACTTCCGCCGTCAACCGGGTCAGAAACGCTCATGCCGTCCACGGTGTAGTTGATTTCGTTGGCACGTCCACCACGGATATGCAGCTCGCCGCCGATGTTGGTCACACCGGCTTGGAGGGCAACCACGTCTGCGACGTCTGTCACAGCGACGTCTGCCATGTTGCTCATATCCACTTGGATGGCAGTACCCACTCGGTCTTTACCGGCTCTGTCTTGCTCTGCGGTGACCACCACAGTGCTGAGCTTTACGCCCGTCTTATTCATGACGGGTTGGAGTGATGTGGTCTGGTCCACTTGGATGCGGACATTGTTTACGGTGTAGCTATCATAGCCAACGAGCGTGAATTTAACTACATAAACTCCCGGCGGGATGTTGATAATAATAGCTGTTCCTTTTGCATTGGTTCTTCCGCCGGTCAAGGTACGATTGTTTTGCGTAACTGCGACGTTCACAAATTCGATGGGACGTCCGTTGTTATCACGCACACGGACAGCCAACCGGCCGGTCGTAGCAGCATTGAGTATCACTATGCTACTCATCAGAATGAGCAGGATCAATGCATATTTTCGCATCGATAAACCTCCCTTATTTGTAAGCATTATTCTTATCTTCCAATTAGTTATCCACCAAAGTGCAGCAGGCTCGCTGGCGCCCTTTTGTGGTTGTGTCACCTTAATTTGAGTAGTGCAAAAAAGTCAAGTGTTTTCTTGAGAAACATCCCTTTTCTGAGCGGAAAGCTCCAAGTTTGGCAGGATTACGCCCCTCAAACCCGGCCTTTCCACCCAGAATAAAGTTAACAAATCTAAACCGCTGTAAGGTCATGAAGCCAAAATCGTTCCAAATCTCAAACAGGATTTCCTACTCGCATGACAGGAACCTCATTTTGGACACACACAATCACAGCAAAACACAGCTATGAAATGAAGTGCACCAGGGGGTCGTTGTCTCTGGCGCAGACTATCTCGCCCATCATAAAGCCGCCGGTTTCCTTGATCAGCCGCTCAGACAGGCTTTCGTCCACGATGGCGATCATTCCCACGCCCAGGTTGAAGGCTTTGCGCATCTCATCATCGCTGATGCCGCCGGAAGCTTGCAGCCACTGGAAGAGAGGCGGAATCTCGCTGCCGGGGTAGCTCACGTAGGCACAGAGTCCTTCGGGGATGATGCGTTTGAGGTTTCCCGGGATGCCGCCGCCCGTGATATGCGCCAGGCCATGCAGAGCCTCATCTTCCAGGAAGGGTTTGAGCTCTTGCAGATAGCTTTTGTGGATGCTGAGCAGCGCCTCCGCCACGGTGCATTGAAGCTCGGGCACATAGGCATCCACAGCCAGGCCCAGCTTGTCAAAGACGATGGCTCTGGCCAGCGAATAGCCGTTGGTATGCAGTCCGGTGGACGGGATGCCGATGAGCACGTCGTGTTCTCTGACCCTGTTTCCGGGCAGGATGAGGTGACGCTCCACCACTCCCACGATGGTTCCCACCAGGTCAAAATCATCTTTGTGATAGATGCCGGGCATTTCCGCCATTTCGCCGCCGATGAGGGCGCAGTCGTTTTCGATACAGGCCTGCGTCATTCCCTTGATGATCTGGTACACGATTTCCCTGTCCATCTTGGCCAGGCCTATGTAATCCAGAAAGAAGAGCGGATGTGCGCCTTGCACCAGGATGTCGTTGACGCAGTGGTTTACCAAATCCTGGCCCACGGTGTCGTAGATGCCGGCTTTGATGGCTACCAGCAGCTTTGTGCCCACGCCATCGGTGCTGGATACCAGGACGGGATTCTGATGCCGTTCGAGGTCCAGGGCATACAAGCCGCCAAAGCTTCCCAGCTCGCTCAGCACGTTTTTGTTGTAGCTTTTGCGCACTAAGTCTTTGATGTCTTTTACGGCTTGTTCGCCCGCTTCCACGTTTACGCCGGATTGTTTGTAGTTCATGATGTCCATTCCTTTAGTTGCTTGATTTTGGCATCAATCGTCTGTTTGTCCAGATTGGCGATGCCGTTGACGCTAAAGTCTGAAACATTGAGAGCCGCCGTCACGGTTCCTGTGAGGGCGGCGTTGCGGATGTCTTGTTTATCCGGTTTTGGTCTTGAGGCCAGATAGCCCATGAAGCCGCCGGCGAAGCAATCTCCCGCTCCGGTGGGGTCTACCACATCCTCGATGGGATAGGCGGCCATGAATACCATATAGTCGTCAGAGATGCAGACGCTGCCATATTCGCCGCGTTTGATCACGATCAGCTTCACGCCCATATCCAGGATATCTTTGCCGGCCTTGAAGATATTGTCACAGCCCGTGTATTGGCAGACTTCTTCTTCGTTCATAAACACCACATCCATCTTGCCTATCACTTTGCTGAGTGCTTCATGTTCGCCCGTGATCCAATAGTTCATCGTATCGCAGGCCACACATTCGTAGCTTTCCACCTGCTCCAATACCTGCAATTGCAGTGAGGGATGGATGTTACCCAGCAGCAGGTTGCGGCAGTTCCGGTAGGCGGGAGGCAGCGTGGGATTGAAGTCTGCAAACACATTGAGCTCGGTATTGAGCGTATCCGCCTGGTTCCAATCCTCATATTTCCCACTCCAGCGGAAGGTTTTCCCGCACACGGTCTCCAAGCCATCGATATTGACTCCGTGTTTCCTGAGCAGTTCTATTCCTGCCGGCGGATAGTCGTCTCCCACCACTCCCACTATGCTTGCCTGATGGAAGTAAGAGGCAGCGATGGATGCGTAGAAGGCAGAGCCGCCCAGGGCATCTTTGACGCTGCCCGCTTTGGTGCTGATGGAATCCAGGGCCAATGAGCCTACGATCACCAGGCTCATGGCGTCTCCACCGGTTCCGGAGTTGCCGGAATCACCTGTATGGCATCTGTAGCCGTTGTATCCTGCACGGCTGTGCTGTCTTGATACACTGCGCCGGGGAACAGCCCGCCTTTTTCAGCGGCTTTATTGAGCATACTGATGCCCACGATGATTGCGATCAGGATGATGACCATGATGATCAGCCTGGGCCAGTTGTTCTGTTTTCTGCGGCGTTGGTCAAAGATTTCACGGATGCGGTTGTTCATATCACTCATGTTGTTTCACCTATTTTGTTCAGGAGCGGAGGTCCTCAAGGCATTTGGCAAAGCGTTGAGCGCCTTTTTTCAGGTTTTCCATGCTGTTGGCATAGGAGAATCTCACGGCTGTATCCACTCCGAAGGCTGCACCGGAGACCAATGCCACATGGTAGGTTTCCAGCATCAGGCTGCAGAATTCACCGCAATCCTTGATGCCTTTATTGTTGTTTTCAAGATACCAGGATATATCCGGGAATACGTAAAATGCGCCTTTGGGCTTGAAGAGTGTGACGTGCGGGATTTTGCTCAGTTCGCCGCAGAGGAAGTTTCTGCGTTCCTGAAATTCCTGTCTCATCTTCTCGATGGAGTCGTCTTCTTCATTCAATGCCACGACGCTGGCTTTCTGCGTGATGGAGTTGATGCCGGAGGTGGCGTGTGCCTGCACTCTGCTTGCTGCGCCGATGATATGTGCCGGACCTGCAGCGTATCCCATTCTCCAGCCGGTCATGGCATAGGCCTTGGATACTCCATTGATCACCACGGTGCGCTCGTACATTTCGGGCAGCACGCTGGCGATGGAAACGTGTTCGGTATCGTCGTACACCAGGCGTTCATAGATCTCGTCTGAGATCACCAGCAGGTTGTATTCGATGCAAATCTTGGCGATTTCGATCAGCTCTTCTCTATTATAGACGGTTCCCGAGGGGTTGCTGGGTGAATTGAGCAGCAATACTTTGGCGCTGGGGCTTTCTTCGCAAGCCTTTCTCAGCGCTGCGGGCGTGATCTTGAATTCATTCTCCACGGTGCTGGGAATAACCACCATTTGGGCATTGACCAGCTTCACCTGATCCGGATAGCTCACCCAGTAGGGAGAGGGCACCAGCACCTGGTCTCCCACATCACATACCGCCATGAGGACGGTGAGGATGGAAGCTTTGGCGCCTGCCGAGACCAGTATCTGATTGGGCTTGTATTTGAGGCCGTTTTCACGCTCGAACTTGGCGCAAATCGCCTCGCGCAGCTCGATGATGCCGGGATTGGCCGTATAACGTGTGAAGTTGTCGTCCAAAGCTTTATGTGCAGCGTCTTTGATGTAGTCCGGCGTATTGAAATCCGGCTCTCCCACACCAAAGTTTACCACATCAATACCGGCAGCCATCATTTCCTTGGCCCGGGTACTGATCGCAAGGGTGGCTGAAGGTTTCACCACCAGAATCCTGTTTGCAAGTTTGATTGCCATTTTAGCTAATCTCCTTATCTATCTTTTTTTAATTTTATTTCATCAGTAAGACCAGCAGAGCGGTATTGACGATCACGTCGGTAGTGCAACCGCGGGAAAGATCGCAGACCGGCTTGGCCAAACCTTGGATCAGCGGCCCGATAGCCTCTGCACCGGCCATTCTCTGCGTGAGTTTATAGCCTATATTACCGCTTTGAAGGTCGGGGAAGACGAGCACGTTTGCATCGCCTTTCAGGGGGCTGTCCGGCGCCTTTGATGCAGCCACGCTCGGCACAATGGCGCTATCCAATTGCAGCTCTCCATCATACAGGAAGTCTGCCTTCCTCTCTTTGAGGATGTCTTTTGCTTCCAAAACTTTATCCACCAGCTCGTGCTTGGCGCTTCCATGCGTGGAAAAGGAAAGCAGCGCCACTCTCGGCTCTTCATTGAGGATAGCCTTATGCGTCGCAGCGGTGCTGATGGCGATATCTGCCAGCTGTTCAGCGGTGGGGTCCGGCACCACGGCGCAATCTGCAAAGCTGAAGAAGCCCGTCTTGCCTTTATAATTAGGGATCACCATGATGAAGGTGCTGGAAACCGTGTTCAATCCCGCTTTCACGCCGATAACCTGCAAAGCGGCTCTCAGCACGTCGCCCGTGGTATTCACCGCACCGGCGATCATGGCATCAGCGAGGCCAAATTGCACCAACAGTGCGCCAAAAAAGAGCTCATTCCGCACCGTCGTGGCCGCAGTTTCTTGGCATACGCCTTTTTTCTTGCGTTTCTCATAGTAGAAATCTGCAAATTCGTCTATGCGTGGATGGTCTGCGGGTTTGAGTATCTGCAGCTTTTCCACCTCAAATTCGGGATTCAACTTGCCCAGATCAGCTTTCACCGTCTCAGGTTCGCCGATCAGGATGATCCTGGCTATTTTCTCGTCTGTCAATTGCATTGCAGCCTTCAGCACCCTTTCGTCTCCGCTTTCCGGAAACACGATGCTGCCATTCGCTGCGATGGCTCGTTGCTTCAGGTCGTTTAAGAAGTCTTTCATTTGTTTTCCTCTATATTATCTATTACTAATTTTGATATATCCGCCACCTTCAGAAACTCGCTTTTGATCTCGCTGAGCAGTGCGTGACGGTTGTGGCGCAAGCTTTCGTCTTCACAATTGACCAGCACCTCGTCAAAGAAGCGGTCAATCGCCGGCCCGATCTGCACCAATTCCTGCAGAGCCAGCTCATAGTCATCCGCTTCCAGAGCGCTGTCAAGCCTTATCCTCAGCTCTTGCAAACTGGCAAAAAGCGCCTTTTCTTCTTCCTGCACAAAGAGTTCAGGATTCAAAACATAGCCTTTCTCAGCGCTACCCTCCAAGATATTGGCCGCACGCTTGAAGCCTATGATCAGCGAATGGAAATCCTCGCTTTCTCTGATTTTGGAAAGCGCCAAAGCGGCTTCCATCAATTTAATCGGAGCGGAAAGCTGCAGATGCTCCAGGCTGTCCAACACGTCGAAGGCGATTCCTTCCTGCTTAAAGAGCCATTGCACCCGCTGCACAAAGAAGTTGGCCGCTTTCTCGTCCAGTTCCTTATCTGCGGCGATATCCTGCTCCAGGATGGCCTGACTCTTCGCCACCAGAGCCTCCAAAGGCAGATGCCAGCCTCGTTTCAGCAGGATCTGACAGACGCCGTTCGCCGCACGTCTGAGCGCAAAGGGATCGGCACTGCCCGTGGGCAGCAAACCCGCACGGATGATGCCACACACGGTATCCAGCTTGTCTGCCACCGAGACGATGGCGCCGCACAGCGTTTCGGGCAGGGCGTCGTTCGGCCCCCGCGGCGCATAATGTTCCCAGATGCCGGTGGCCACTTCGCTATCTTCGCCGCTGATAACGGCATATTGCATACCTATATATCCCTGCAGCTTGGTAAATTCTTTCTCGCCTAACATCGTCGTCACCAAATCCGCCTTACAGAGATAGGCACAGCGCATCACCCGCTTCATCTCCGGTTCGGAGAGCTTCAGCTCTTCACAAATCCAGGCGCAAAGGGCCTCGATGCGCTTCACTTTGGCGGCCATGGTGCCCAAATCTGCCTGAAAGACAACTTCTTCCAGCGCAGGCACATAGCTTTCCAGAGCGCGGGCGCTGTCTTCATTGAAATACCACTGCGCATCGGCCAAGCGGGCATTCACCACCTTCTCGTTGCCGCCCCGGATGATCTCGCTTTTCTGCGGATCGCCATTGGAGATGAAGACAAATCTATTGGTGAAATTGCCCTTATCGTCCAGCACGGAAAAGTATCTCTGATTTTGGCTGATGGTGGAGGTGATGATCTTCTCCGGCAACACCAGATAAGCCTCATCAAAACAGGCTTCCACCGCCGTGGGCCATTCCACCAGATCACACACGATTTCCGCCAGTCTGTCGTCCCGCATCACCTGCAGCGGCCTGTCTGCAAATATGTCTATCAGGCTCTGCTGTATGGTTTTGAGGCGTTCATCCCTGTCTGCCATGACGCGGTGTTGCCTCAAGATAGCCAGATACTCGCTCGGCCTCGTGATCTCGAAGCTTTTATCCAGACCCAGGTGACGGTTGCCGTAGCTGATTCTGCCGCAGGGGATGTCGTGGTTTTTAAGAGGCAAAACCTCATTGCCAAAGAGGGCACAGAGCCAGCGCACCGGTCTCGAGAAGCTGAGGTCTTTGTATTCCCAGATCATCTTTTTGGCAAAAGGGATGTCTGCGAGTAGGCCCTGGCTCCAGTCTCTGAGCAGTTCCTGCGCTTCTTTGCCGGGCTGTTTGATGCTCAGGTGCAAAAATTCACCCCGGGGCGTGCTTTGAATCTGCACATCCTCGGCTGTGGCTTTGTTTTTCTTCAAAAATCCCAAGGCAGCAGGCGTGAGCTCGCCATCTTTGTAGGCGATATTCACGGATGGGCCTGTGCGTTCCAACACTATATCCGGCTGCAGGATAGGCACTCCCTCAGCCAGCACAAAAAACCGTCTCGGCGTGCCGCCCACCAAAAGCCGCTCACAGCTGAGCCGGTTGTCACTGATAAAGGTCTCAAAACTCGCTTGCAGCCAGTCTCTGGCCGGCATAAAGTGCGAGGGAGGCAGCTCCTCCATTCCGATTTCCAATAAAAAGTCTCGTTTTTCCAATTGTCTTCTTTTTTCTTATAATCCTAAAAACTGTAGCTGAGCGTGAGCTGATTTACCAGGCCCAGGTCGCCGTAAGATGATGCGGCATAGTCGATTTTATATGCTTTATACTTCCAGCCTGCACCCAATGAAAGCCCGGAAGTCCAGCCCCAGCCGCCTCCGCTATTCCAATCCCCTGCATTTGACCTGAAGCCTGCTCTGAGCGCAAAATCCGGCGTGAGCATATATTCATGTCCAAAGCGGGCGGTGAAGTTTTCACCATTGGCCTTATGAAATTCCAAAAAGCTTTTGTGTTGCGGCGTATAGGTATAGCTGCCTCCGGCGGTGAAGGTGAAGGGCAGTTTTTCCTTGTGTTTGTTTTCGGTATAATACTTCAGCTGCAGGCCTATATTGCGCATGGTCACTCCCACCTTCACCTTTTCATTGTGTGGGTGGTGGATGATGCCCAAGTCCAGCAATACTGCGGCGGCAGAGGTATCGTCCAACATATCATAGATCACCTTCACGCTGCCACCGGCGTCGATGGCGGGGCTGATAAACTTGGCCAAACTGGCGGTTGCGATCAGGTTTGAAGCGCCAAAAGTGCCCAGATCGTCGATGAAATTGCCAAATTGATCCACCTCTGTGCGCTCGAACGAGCCCATATTCATATATTGCAGGCCGAAAGCCCAGGCGGAGAACTTGTCTTTGGGCAGCAGCAGCCGGATCTGACCGCCCTGCGTATCCAGAAAGTAGTTGCAATAGGTGGTGCCCACTTCCTTGTTTGGCAGTTCGATGATGGCTGCGGGATTGAAAAAAAGGCCATCCGGGTTTTTCGCCTCGCCGGTCAAAGCCTGACCCAAAGCCATGGCACGCGCCCCGTGCACCATTTTCAGGCTGTTGAATCCGGTGGAACCGGCATCCTCGTTTTGAGCCCACGCAAGGGTGAGCCCGATGCTAATTATTATCAGCAAGATGTATCTGAGATTCGATCTGACGGGCATATTCAAATAGCTCCTTTTCATCTTTTGCCTCCAACATCGGGAGGCGGTTATTATCATGCCTGAGGTATTCGCTCAAGCCTTTGAGAACACTCATATATTCACGATTTGCGTCACTGGGAACCGCGGTCAGAAACACTAACCGCACCGGCTTCTTATCCAAAGATTCAAAGTCTATGCCATTTCTGATCAGGCACAGAGCTGTCCTTAGCTTTTTCACCGTTTCATTGCGGGCGTGCGGGATAGCCACTCCTTTGCCGATCCCCGTGCTCATCACCTCTTCTCTGCTTCTCACAGCATCGAGGAAGCGATCCGCAGCTTCCAGGCTGCCACTATCCACCAAAAGTTGGCACATAAACTCCAGACACACCGCCTTGGAGGCCATGTGGTCTACGATGCGCACTGCTTCCGGAATGAATAATTGGTCTTTCATATCGCGAATCTTACCATGGAAGCTCATATTTTTGACAGGCGGTTTTAAGTCAATGATTATTATGTTATTGGCTTGATGGCCCGCGCCCAAAGATAGGCCTCGCCGCCCTTGGCGTCTATCAATTCACGCTCGAAGAGCGGACGGTAAAGGTCGTCCTCCGGCCCCGGCGCAGAGACCCACCAATGCACGATCTCATAGTCCCTGAAAAGCATTTTCCTGAGCATATTTTCACTCAAGGTCTGCGGTTCGGCACGGTCTGGCGGGTGATTGAGATTGAAACTGCCGATGATCTCGCCACCCGGCTTGAGGATACGCCGAATCTCGTTGCACATAGCGAGCAAATCCCGCACGTGATCCAACGAATTCACAGAATATACCACATCGCAAAAGCCGTCCGGAATGGGGATGCTCTTCTCGGTGCTGGTCACGTAGATCATGTCGTGCTTTCTGTATTCCGTGGGGAAATCCCGGATGTAGCGCTGCGCCAGGACATCGATGCCAATGCGCAAAGCAGCACTCTTGGCCCACACCAGACTGCCCCGCGGGCCACAACCAAAATCCGCCACTACCTTATCCTTCAAAAAGGCATCGCTGCGCTCATCCGAAATGCTGAGCATCAACTCCGCATAGAAATCGTTATTCAAACGGCCGCCCTCTTTGCGGTAGCGTTCACGCCAATAACGCAGCTCGTAGCTGTGCTTGCTGTGTATCTTCTTATTGTACCATAACTTTATGGTCTTCAAAATCTCTATGTTCCTCAAAGATTCTCTGTTCACTTTATGGCATCCTTATAATATGGTGGAAATCCATCTTTTATAAACAGTGGTATCAGTCAATGAAAATGTGTGTAGGTAGCCGGCGCTCGCTGTAGCGCCGCAGTAGGGTCGCTTGCCACAGCGACCACCCCCCCCAAAAAAAAAAGCTTCACGTATCCTCACCACAACCATCCGCATCTACATCACCTGCGCAGCCACCTGCAACCGCCAGCTTGCTGCTTACTGAGCCCCTTAATTCGTGTAAAACGCGCAAATTCGTGGGCAATTCTCTTTAAACCTTGATCTCGCTATCGGATAGTCTTGGCTTCGTTCTCCAACGCCTGCGTCAGCTTCTCTCCCTCCCTCCTTCTCTCGCTCTCTCCCTCTTGCCAGCTTGCTGGCCCCATTCGTGGGAAAATACGGCGAAGCCGCCCTCATCCGTGTAAATCCGTGTTCATCCGTGGACTTATTCTTAATCATTCGTGTTAATTCGTGTTAATTCGTGGAAAAATCAAAGAGCTCCAGAGTCATGCGTATCTCTACCACAACCACCCGCATCCCCGAAATCTGCGTCAGCTTCTCTCCCTCTCTCCTTCTCTCGCTCTCTCCCTCTTGCCAGCTTGCTGGCCCCATTCGTGGAAAAAATACACCGAAATTCGTCGCCATTTTTCCCTCATTCCCGCACCTGAAAAAGTCGGCCTTTCTGAAATATTTGACTTGAGCCCAGGAATTCTGCAAACAAAACCGCCCTCTAAAACGTCGATTTCATGCGGCCTCCCTTAGGGGCTCCTGTGGGTCTCCTTTGGGATCCACAAGTAACCCAAAGAAAACCCAAGAGTTATGCAAACGAGAGCCAAGGAAACCCCAAAGAGGGAAAGACACGACAGAAAAGCAATATTTTCGAAAACACCGGATGTGGGTCAAATAAATTAATACCCACTAAAAAGGTAGGATTTCCCACGGATGGGGCCGGCGTTGCCGGCAGTTGTGAGTTGTGAGTAGTGAGTTGTGAGTGCTGGGCTGTGTCGTACTGAAAAAGCTGGACAGTTTTTTATTAGTTTTTAGTGTTATTTCCCTGCTCATTTTGCACTCCGCAGGATTGGTTAATTTTTACTGTTTGGTTATCGTATACCTCAGATGGAGTTTTGAGGTCTAAAGCCTGATGAGGTCTATCATAGTTGTATAGATCGACAGCATTCTTTATTGCACCTGTTGCCACTTTTTTGCTCACGAGTAGGCCACCGAGTCCATATTCATGTTTTATAGTATTAAAAACGCGTTCCATTATTGCGTTATCATAGCAGTGATTCCTACCAGTAAAGCTAGGCAGCATCCCCTTCTTGCGCAAATGCCTCAAGTACTGAGACGAAGTATATTGGCATCCACGATCAGAGTGGTGGATAATACCTTCAGTCTTATCAATGTTCTTTAGGGCACCTTTGAGACATTTAAGGGCACTGTCAGACCTTAAGTCATTGCTAACGTGATAAGATAGTATCTTTCTTGAATACATATCCATCATAGCAAATAAATAAACCACACCTTCCGTTGTCAGCACGTAAGTAATGTCAGTGCAAAGCACCTGATTACTATGTGTAACATCAAGGTCCTTAATATGATTGACATACTCATTGCCATACACTCCTGGGATCGAAGTGTTATATCTTTTACACTTACATTTCTGGAGCATACCATACTCAGCTAAATAACGATTTAACTTATCACGACCAATGAAATGGCCTTGTCGGGCAAGAATGGCTTTAGTCTTGACTGTGCCACATTTAGGATGTTTCTCCCTTATTTTCTTGACCAAAGATATAACTAACTCCTTTTCAGCTCGCTTTTTAGGCTCAGCCTTTGAAGCTGCGTAAAAAGAAGAACGACTCACATTTAAGAATCTCATTATCTTGACTTTCGAGTGTTTGGCATTAGCTTTTCTAGCATTATCTGATGACTGGGGGACAGCTTTGAACGAATAAGCTCTTTTTTTTTAGCGTCAAGCTGCTCTCCCTCTTCTACTACCTCAATGTAACTCTGCAAACAGATGTTGTGCAAAGTAAGGGAGGCAACGGCTGATTCCAAATCGTGAATCTGCCTCTTTAACTCGGCTATTTTGTTCTTTTCGTCTTTCATTTCTACTCTCACTATTTTCTTTAATAGGTGGTTCTTACCATACTTGCGTACCCAGTTGTAGATGGTAGCACCACCCTTGATGTCATACAAACGCATAGCCTCAGTTATTGTCAAGTGTCCTTTTTCAATCTCCTCAACTACCTTTAGTTTGAAGGCTTCGCTGTACCGGATAATGACTCCGCTGTTAGGCATAATTTCCATGGTGTTCTCCTTGTCATTTTCTGTCCAGTATTTCAGTACGTTACAGGCGCAAGTAACGAGATACGAGTGCCTTAGGTGTATTTTGCGGCTGGGAGTTGTGAGTGAGTGTGCCAGGTGGAGAGAGGGAGAGAAGCTGACGAAGGCGATGGAGGGTAGGGTCAAGACTAAAATAAAGCGAGTCCACAGGAAAAGGGATTTTTCCACGAATTACACGAATTAACACGAATTAAAGGAGCCAGTTGCCGCTGGCTTGAATTTTCCACGGACGGGGCCGGCGTTGCCGGCAGTAGTGAGTAGTGAGTAGTGAGTTGTGAGCGGCTGCGCAAGTAACGAGATACGAGTGCCTTAGGTGTATTTGGCAGCTGGGAGTTGTGAGTGAATGTGCCAGGTGGAGAGATGCAGATGCTCTTGATGAGGATGCGTATGGTTTTGGAGCTGGGTATGTAGCGAGCTGCGCTGGGAGTAAAGATGCAGGTGCTCTGGTGAAGATTGTCCTTGACTGGAAAGCGAGCTTGTGGATTGTGAGTTCAACAACCGAAATAATGTCAAAGTACCAAACAGTGAAGCTTTACACCATGCTTCCAAGGATTTAAACATTTTGAACTTCGAGGAATTCTTCCCTCATGAGACACAACTTAATCTATTCGAGGATTGACCTATGGAAAACATTATTGAAAGCTTGAAGCTGCAAATGAGCAGCAATATTCGTTTTGAAAGCCGCAACAATGGCTTGATCCAGGTTATGTTGCCCATCTATTACGAGGATGGTGACATGGTGGACATCTTTCTGCAGATACAAAGCGATGGCAAAATCAGAATCAGCGATCAGGGCATGACTCTGATGAAGCTTAGCTATTACTTTGAAATCAATACTGATAACAAGAGGAAGATACTGCATCAGATGCTCAGAGGCAGCAATCTGCAGATTGAAAACGGGATTATTTATAATGAAGTCGAGCATTCGGAGCTCTACAGGTCTTTAATCGCTTTTGGCAACGCTATCCTCAAGATCTCGACCATGGAATACTTCAAGAGAGAGATGGTGAAAAACCTCTTTTATGAGATGGTGGATGAATTGATTGCTGAGGACTACGAGTCACGTTACACGGTGCATAAAGATTATCACCCCATCCAAATGAAAGAAGAATACAGCGTCGACTACTGCATTGACCTCCCCAAGCCGGTTTATATTTACGCTGTGAAAGATACGGCTAAGGCACGTTTGGTGACTATCAGCTCTCAGGAGTTTAAACTCAACAACATCAAGAATCATAGCATCGTGGTGTATGAGGATTTTGATACCATTCAATCTCAAGACCGTAAACGGATCCTGAATGCTACCGGAAAACAGTTTACATCCTTTGATGCTTTCGAACAAGGTGGCTTGGAATATCTGAGTGGCTTGGTTGCTTAGGTGTTGCTGTCGCATACTTTGCAGTTGTGAGTAGTGAGTAGCCGCCAAGATGCTGTCTGAAAGCGGTGTTTCAGGGATTAAAGGCCACAGTTGAGAGAGAAATTTCCCACGAATTTGCGCGTTTTACACGAATTTAGGGCCAGCTACCGCTGGCTTGAATTTTCCACGGATGCACACGGATGTTCACGGATGGGGGATGTACGGGCGGTCGCTGAACCGCCGCTTGTACGGTCGCTTGCCAGAGCGACCAAGAAGGTAGCCGGAGCTTGCCATAGCGCCGCAATCAAGCGCAGCTTGATGCATACATCAACACCGATATCATGCGCATTCTCACCAAAAGCATACGCATCCCCGAAACTAGCGCAGAAAATGATAACTGCATTGGCTCTTCTGTGGGCGCGGGTATCTTTGTGAGGTGCTGGTCGCTCTGGCAAGCGACCCTACAGCGGCGCAGCCGCTATCTGCAGCGTCCAGCTACCGCTGGTTTTTATCTTCTTCCAGTTGCAGACGGCGTTTGATGGTGGCGATGTAGCGTTTGAACAGATCATATTCAAACCAATCTGCATAGCGTTCGAGGACGAGATTGTCCACAGCCAAAATGCGTTGTTTTAGCTCCGGGGTGGCAGTATCCCAATCATCTTCCATGGACAAACGTGACACTATTTCCAGCTCGTCCAGGTCGCTATCTGTCTCAAAGTAGTCGATTATGTCTTCATAGTCTTCAACATCAACTTTTCCTATCATGTTTCCATCTCCTTTTTGTTTGTTTTGATCGCTGAGCGGCACAGGTTGTAGTATTCATCCCTGCTAATGCAGCCGGCTATCCAGTTTGTGTGTGGTATATAATGTCCAGGATGCGTTTTTTGTCAAGGGCGGTCTGCAGCGAGCTGCGCCCGCTTTGGTCGCTAAGGGCAAGCTCCGGCTACCTTCGCTACGCAGGCGATGTAGATGCGGATGGTTGTGGTGTGGATGCGTGAAGCTTTTGGGGTGGTCGGTGCGGCTAACGCCGGTACCTTCGGTGCGCAGCGAGCGACCCTACAGCGGTGCTACGGCGAGCACCTATACTTTTTTATTGACATAAATAGAGATTCCACAAATTATGGCGCAAATTGATTATATTGATGTAATGGGCTGTT
This sequence comes from Cloacimonetes bacterium UBA3900, assembly GCA_002391675.1. Classification (GTDB taxonomy): domain Bacteria; phylum Cloacimonadota; class Cloacimonadia; order Cloacimonadales; family Cloacimonadaceae; genus UBA3900. The sequence goes on from DGFM01000046.1 coordinate 25,976, forward strand.
GTCGCTTTGATTTGCAGTCCGTAATGACGATAGATAATTAATGATATAATAAGGAGTTTGCCATGTTGAAAGGTAGCTTTGTGGCATTGGTTACACCCTTCAAAAAGGGTGAGGTAGATTATTCCGCTTTGGAGAGCTTGATCGACTTCCATCTGGAGAATGGAACGCACGGGATTTTGCTTTTGGGTACGACGGGAGAGGCGGCAGCGCTGGCATCTGACGAGCGTGAGGCCCTCTTGCGTTTTGCCATCAACCGCATTGACGGTAAGACCAAAGTGATGATAGGCACGGGGACAAACAATCTGCGCACCACCCTGCGCAACACATCCAGAGCCAAGGAATTGGGTGCAGACTATGCCTTGGTGCTCACTCCCTATTACGTCAAGCCAACGCAGGCGGGAATGGTGGAGTATTTTGGGCATATTGCCTCCACAGTGGATATGCCCATCGTGATTTACAACGTCCCGGGCCGCACCGGCGTGAATATCCTGCCGCCGGCCGTGGTGGAGATTGCCAGGGCTCATGCCAACGTGGTGGGCATCAAAGAAGCCAGCGGCAACGTGGTTCAGGCCACTCAGATCGTGCGTGATGCGCCCGAAGGCTTCAGCGTGATGAGCGGTGAAGATGCGCTCAACTTCCCGCTGATCGCCATCGGTGGCATGGGCACGATTTCCGTGACGGCAAACGTGGTTCCCAAGCTGATGAGCGAGCATATCGAGACGGCCCTGAGCGGCGATATGAAGAAGGCTGCCGAGCAGCACAGGCATCTGCAACCCCTCAATTCGGCGATGTTTATCGAGACCAATCCCATCCCCGCCAAGGAATCTCTGGCGATGATGGGCATGATAGAAAACGAATTCCGCCTGCCGATGTGCAATCTGCAAGCGGCAAATCGTGAGGCTTTGGCCAAAGTACTCAGGTCCTACGGACTGATCAAGTGATATACACGGGGCACAACACCCTGATTTTATAGGAGATAAATAATGACAAAAGCGCAAACCAAACACGGCTTCGTCCTCAAGGACAGTCAGGAGATCGCTGAGCTCAAAATGCGAGCGGATATGTATGAACACGTCAAGAGCGGAGCCCAGCTCATTCATCTGGCGTGTGAAGATACAAACAAGCTGTTTTGTGTGGGTTTCAAGACTGTGCCCACGGATAGCACGGGCGTGCCTCACATCATCGAACACTCGGTGCTTCAGGGTTCCAGGCTGTTCCCGGCGAAAAACTCTTTTATGGAGCTGATCAAGGGTTCGCTCAATACCTTTGTGAATGCGATGACCTCTTCAGACATCACGCTTTATCCGGTGGCATCCACCAATGATAAGGATTTTATGAACCTGAGCCGCGTGTATATGGATGCGGTGTTTTTCCCGCGCATCTATGAGCAGCCGGAGATTTTGCATCAGGAAGGCTGGCACTACGAGCTCTTTGACAAAGGTGACGAGCTGGCCATCCGCGGCGTGGTCTACAACGAGATGAAAGGCGTGTATTCGAGCCCGGATTCGCTGCTGCGCTATGCCAGCACAGAGGCTCAGTTTCCGGATACCACCTATGGAGTTTCCTCGGGCGGCGATCCCAAAAATATCCCCGATCTTACCTACGAAGCCTTTTTGGACTTCCATCGCAAACACTATCACCCCTCCAATTCCAAGACGGTGCTCTATGGAGACCTGGATATAGACGCCATGTTGGAGATGATGGATGGGGATTATCTCTCGCATTTTGACAAAGACCCCGTCCCCGTGTTGGTGGAGAAGCAAGAGCCTTTCAAGCAGGCGATCCGCGTGGAAAAGTTTTATCCTGCCGATGGGCAAAGCGGCCCCGGGCTGTGTCATCTGAGCCTCAATTACACCTGGGGTGTGCAGACGGGTGCGGATCAGGTCAGTTCCATGGACGTCATGTTAGACCTGTTGATGAACAGCTCAGCCTCGCCCTTGAAGCGCAAGATCATGGAATCCGGCCTGGCAGGAGATTCTTATGGAAGCCCCAATCTGGACATCCTGCAGCCCACCTTCGGCATTGTCTGCAAACACGTGCAGGAAGAGAATATCGAGCCGCTGATCGAGCTGATAAATACCGAGCTCAAGCGCATCGTGAAGGAAGGATTTGATAAGAAGCTGATCGAGGCGGCGCTGAACAGCCGTGAATTCTTCTACCGGGAAGCGCAGATGCAGGGTATGCCCAAAGGCTTGTATTATGCCTGGACGATGTATGGGCCCTGGATCCACGGAGCAGACCCTCTGGATCCGCTCAGGTTTGAATCGCTTTTGCAAAAGCTGCGCAAAGGGCTCACCGAACCTTATTTTGAGAAGCTGATAGAAACCACCATGCTCAACAACCCGCATCACAGCATCGTGGTGCTCAAGCCTAAAGTTGGATTGTTGCAGGAAGATGATGCCAAGCTTCGGGAAGAACTGGCGCAGCGTAAGGCGGCGATGAGTGATGAAGAGATCGAGGATTTGATCAAGTTCAACCAAGACCTGCAAGCTTGGCAGATGACCAAGGACGACCCCGAAGACCTGGCCAAGATTCCCTCGCTCACACTGGCGGACATCAATCCCAATGCAGAGTCTTACCCCACGGAAGTGGAGACCTGGGAAGAATTTACGTTGCTCAAACACGAGGTCAATACCAACGGCATCGTGTATCTAAAGGCCTATTTTGATCTGGCACACGCCGATGAAGATGAGATTCCCTGGCTGGCGCTCTATGCCTATCTGGCGGGCAGGTTGGACAGCGAAAATTACAGCTTTGCCGAGCTTGCCAACGAGATGGATATCCACACCGGCGGCATAAACCTGCGCTTCAATGTGAGCAGCGACTATCAAGAGCCGGATAAGATTTTGCCGCAATTTGTGCTCAGCGGCAAGGCCGTGACCGATAAGTGTGAGCAATTGGTGAGATTGATTTCTGAATTTGCGCTCAAACCGCAGTTTACAGATCATCAGCGGCTGCATACCCTCATCAAAGAGCTGAAAAACCGCATGGAAGCAGTGTTCATGATGCAGGGGCATAACGTGGCGATCACGAGGATGTTTGCCAGCTTCAGCCAGCTTTACAAGTGGCGCGATATCAGCAATGGCCTGACCTTCTTCCATTGGCTCTGTGAGCTGGACAGGAAGATGGATGAGGATATGGAAAGCGTGGTGGAAGAGCTGGAATGGGTGAGAAAGACCTTCTTTACCTCGCACAATCTGATCATCAGCCTCACCTCGGACAAGACGGGGATAGACAGGGCTTTTGAGCACTTGGTGCCCATGGTGGATTCCATCTCCAAAGAGGCGTATAAGCCCGTGGAGGTGCCTTTTGAGACAATCAAACAAGCCGAAGGCATTGCTGCTCCGGTGCAGGTGAACTTTGTGGCCAAAGGTGGAAACTTCTTCTACAAGGGTTATTCCTTCTCCGGCAAGCTGAGAGTGGTGAATAACATCCTCTCCACCGACCTCCTCTATCAGGAATTGAGGGTGAAAGGCGGAGCCTACGGTGCGATGAGCAATTTCTCGCCTACCGGGTTCCTGTTTTTCTGCTCCTACAGAGACCCCAACCTCAAGGAAACCCTGGATACCTACAACCGCGTGCCGAAGATGCTGCGTGAATTGACAGCAACAGAGCGCGAGATGGAGAAATACATCATCGGCGTGATCTCTACCCTCGACAGGCCCAAGACGCCGGAACAGGTTGGCGCACAGGGAGATGAGGACTATATTACCGGCTATACTCAGGAAGACAGGCAGCAGCTGCGCACCGAGGTGCTGGACACCACCCTGGCAGATGTGCACAAAGCGGCCAGCTTGATCGAAGCATTGATGAAGAACGACCATATCTGCGTATTTGGCAACGAAGAAAAGATAAAGGAAAACGCTGATCTCTTTACCAAGATCAGCTCAATGTACCCGGAAAATCCGTGAGACAAAAAACCAAGCGAAGACAAAGACCCACCAGATTTGGCAGGTTGAAAGCCATCAACCTGCCGGATGTGGAGGTTTTGGACGACATCAAAGAAGCTACGCCCTACAAAAGCAAGCGGATAGCGGAGAAGATGGACCTCAGCTACAAGCAGGATGCCGAGCTGGTGCCGGCACGCATCAGTGAGATCCACTCCAATTACAACTACATCGTGGAGGCGGATGGCGTCTTTTATGAAGCTACTTTGAGCGGCAGGCTGAGGCAGTTTTTGTATGAAAGCCTGGGCGTCGCTGCGGTGGGGGATCGCGTGATGGTGGATATTTCCACCGAGCCTGACTATCGGATAGAACAGGTTTTGCCGCGCACTAACACGCTTTCGCGCTACACATCCGGCTCCTTTCAAAAGGAGATCCTGATTGCGGCAAATATAGACCAGGTGATCATCACCAGCTCCTGGCGCAAACCCAATATCAAAGCGGGATTGATCGACCGCTATATCTGCATCGCCACGCTGCAGGAGATAGAGCCCGTCATCGTGATCAACAAGATAGACCTCTGCAGGAATCGGGATGATTATGAGGAGTTGTGCGGTTTTTATCGGGAAATGGGTTACAAACTGATCGCCACTTCCACCGTGACCGGCGAAGGCATGGACGAGCTGAAAGCGGTGCTCAAAGATAAGGACAGCGTGTTTTCCGGGCAGTCCGGCACGGGCAAGAGCTCGCTGATAAACTTCCTGCAGCCGGGGCTGGACTTGGAAACGGCACAGGTGAGCAAATACAACGAGAAAGGCCGTCACACCACCACCCGAGCCACACTTATCCCCTGGGATTTTGGTGGGCATCTGCTGGATACGCCCGGCATCAAGACCATCAATCTGCACGCTGCTGATAAAGACCGGATTCCGCGGGTGTTTCCGGGGTTTGCAAACTTTATAGATGGATGCCACTTCCGGGATTGCAGCCACAGCCATGAGGAGCACTGCGGCGTGCTGCAGGCGGTGGAGGAAGGTGCGATCCCCGTTCAAAGGTATGAATCCTATCTGGAGCTCATGGAAAGCCTGTAAATGAAACAGTTTGCCGTCTATATCAACCCCAATCTGGATACCGGGCCCATCTTTGAGAGTTTGGCCGAGCTGAGCCGGCGCCTGGGGCTGAAGTTTTATGGAACGCAGGCGCAGCGCGACATCATCCCTGCGCATCTGGAGTGCTGCGATCCGGATCAGGGCAAGATGCCGCAGATAGACTGTGTGCTCGTTTTCGGCGGAGATGGCACCATCCTCAGAGCCAAAACCATCGCCATTCTCACGGGTGCGCCCATCTTGGGCATCAATCTGGGCTGGCTGGGCTTCCTCTCCGAAACCACCTTCAAAGAGCTGGAAAGCTCGGTCCAAAGCCTGATCAACGGCAAGTATAAACTGATCAACCGGATGCTGCTCAATTGCAAGCTGAAGCGTGAAGGGAAGGTGGTGTTTGAAGGCCTGGCGCTCAATGATGCAGTGATCTACAAGGCGGAAACGCCGCGGATGATCAATATCCGCACCTATAGCGAGGGGCGCTTTGTCTTCAGCGCACGCTGCGATGGCGCAATTGCCTGCACGCCAACGGGTTCCACCGCTTACAACCTCTCCGCGGGCGGGCCACTGCTCACGCCGGAGATGAGGGCCATCGTGGTGAGCCACCTCAATCCGCATCTGCTTTCCATCCGGCCCATGGTCTTTCCTTCCACCAATAAGGTTTGCCTGAAGGTGACGGGTCTGCACGAGCCGGCCTGGTTGCAACTGGATGGCGAAAACGTGCATCAGATGCTGATCGAGGACGAGGTAATCGTCACCGAGGCCGATGTGAGGGTGGAGTTTATCAAGCTTTCCGCACGCACCTTTTACCGCACGCTGCGCAATAAGCTGCATTTGGGTAAGTAATGCTCAGTCGCCTCAAAATCTCCAACTACCTCTTTGTTCCGGATCAGGAGCTGTTTTTTGAAGAAGGCATGACGGCGCTTACGGGCGAGACGGGTGCGGGGAAAAGCATACTCGTGGGCGCAATCTCGCTGATTTTTGCGGATAAAGCTTTCGCAGCTGAGCCCTGGGACCCTGCCAGACCCGTCTATCTGGAAGCGGATTTTGAGCTGGGCGACAATCAGGCCCTGCGTGACAAGCTGGCTGAACTGGAATATGACGACGAGCAGCAGCTTACCTTGGCGCGGCGCGTCAGCGAAAATGGACGCTCTTCCTACTTTATCAATGGCCGCAAAGTGACGGCGGGTTTGATGATGGAGCTCAGGCCGCTCTTGATCGACTTTCATCATCAAAGAGACCAGCAACGGCTGCTGATGCCTTCCTTTCAATTGGAGGTTTTAGACCTCTTTGCGGGGAGCACGGAACTGCGCAAGGAACACGCTTCACGGCTGCAAAAACTGCGCAGTATGGCCAAGGAGCTGGAGGCACAAAAAGAGCTGAAAGAGCGCAACCGGCAGCTGGAAGAGCTGTACCGGTTTCAGCTGCAGGAATTGGAGGAGGCGGCGATCTCGACGGGCGAAGAGCGGGAATTGGACAAGGAATACGAGAGGATTTCGCATTCGCAGCAGATCAGAGAACTGGGCGGGCGCATAGGGCAGGAGTTTTATGAGGCGGAAGGCAGCGTGATGGATGTGATCCGGGCGGCGTTGTCTGAGCTGGACAAGCTGAAAGGTTTGGATGAGACAATAGCGCAATTGCATCAGGCACTGGCAGATGCGGCGCAGATCATCAGCGATTGTGAGGGTGAGGTGAGCAACCTGGCCTTCATGGCGGTGGATGATGAGGCGCGGCTGGAGGAGATCACGCAGCGTTTGGATCAGATAAACAGCCTGCTCTATAAACACAGGGTGCGGGATACAGCGGAGCTGGAGCAGCTTTTTGAGGAGAAGAGGGCTTCCATTTTGGATTTTGACAGCTTGGATGAGCGGATAGAGGAGCTGAGTGCTCAGATCGAGGCAGATTTCTTGCAGCTGAAAGAGGTGCAGATTGCGCTGAGCAAAAAGCGTGGGGATGCAGCGGCGATGCTGGCTTCAGAACTGCAGGCCGCCATCCGGAGCTTGGCCATCGCAAACGCCCGTTTTGAGATAAGTATTGACAAAAAAGCCTCTGAGGAATTGTTATCATCGGAATGCCTTGCTGCCATTTCTTTGAGTGGAGCCGAGAGCTGCGAGTTTCTCTTCAGTGCCAATCCCGGCACGGAACTTGCGCCTCTGGCAGAGGTTGCTTCGGGAGGAGAACTTTCTCGCGTGCTTCTGGCCATTAAAAAAGTGCTGGCAGGGCGTCTGGAACCACTTTTGATGATCCTCGATGAAATAGACGCCGGTCTGGGTGGTAAAACTGCCGAAGCCGTCGCCGCCGTCATCGGAGAACTCAGTGTCAACCATCAGGTGTTTTGTGTGACGCATCTGGCGGTGATTGCAGCCTCGGCTGACCATCATATCGCCATAGAAAAGCAGATCCAAAACGAAAGCACTGTTATCAAAATGAGGCCCCTGAACGATTCGGAGCGCACGCTGGAACTGGCCAGAATGCTTTCCGGAGATGTGACGGAGGCTTCCCGGGAACACGCCAAACAACTTTTAAAAACAAAAATAAAACAAAAGAGGAAAACGTGAAGTCGTCAACTTTGAAGAAGGTTCAGGGAGTAGCCATTTTTCTGGTATTCCTGGCACTCTTACTAACAGTCCTCCACTATTATAGAGGGGGCAAGGGTCAAAAGGCGTCTCAAGATTTGAGAAGTCAACAATCGGAATTTAATAAACGTAACTGGCTCAACAAGATCAGCTTTGAGCTCAGCAGCGAAGACCTGCAGGCCTCGCTGGACAGAATGAATCAATTGGTGAGCAATTACGCATTGCATACGGATAAACGTGAGATCAAGGGCAACTATGGAGTCTTTGTCTTCAGCCTGGAAAAAGGCAGACTCAACGCGCTGAGAAGAGAATTGGGCAAAATTGGCACCATAGGCTCGGAAGTGGAGGCTGTAGACACATCCTTGGTGAATACAAACGCGGAAATCGAAACGGCAAACCTGCTTTCCTATGAAAAAGACCTGTCTGAACTGGATAAGATCAGAGTGCCGTCGGATGCGGAACTCCGGCGCAAAGAGAGCCTCAGAGCGCAGATCAGACGCAGCCAGCAAAAGCTGGATGACCTCAAGCGTTCGGATTCCTACCTGGTCTATGTGAGCGTCATCCCGCATGGCAAGAGGATAAGCGCCATCCGAAGTGTCAGCGATATCGGAGCCTATTTCCTCAAAACCCTGGGATTCATGTTTGTGGCAGCCATCTTGGTCTATTACGGCACCCGTCTCTTGATGTATTTGCTTGCTCTCATGGGATTTAAAGGCATCACCGGCAAGGGTGGCATGTTCAGTCCCTATCAATACGGTGGCTATAGCTCCTATCAGGGAAGATACTACTCCTCCAGAGGCTATGGACGCAGCAGCAAGCGCAGAGTCAAGCGCGTCTACAAAGACAAGGTAACCACACCGAGAGAAGGGGAAGAAAAGCCCGAAGAATAGGGAGCTGATGTGTCGTTATTTGGCTTGGAACCTTGGGCAATCTGGCTGATCATCGGCATCGTCTGCGTGATCATCGAGATCTTTGATCCCGCATTCTTCTTCCTCGCTCTGGGAGTGGGGGCCATCGTTACCTCTCTGCTGAGCCTCACTCCCTTGGTACGAGACAGTCTGATCGGGCAATTGCTTTTCTTTGCGGTGCTGAGCTTTGTGACCTTCCTGCTGATGAGAAAGCTGGGCAAAAAAGTGCTGTCTGACTCCGGTGAAGAAACAAATGTCTATGCGCTCAAAGGCAAAACGGGGGTGGTGACGCAGAAGATACCCTCAAAAGATAGAGGCAGAGTGAAGATAGGCGGCGAAGAGTGGTCTGCCATCTGCGAAGACGAGAGCGAAATCGAGGTGGGTAGCCGCATCGTGGTATTGGGCATAGATGGGAATAAGCTGATCGTGAAGGAGGAGTAGGAAGCCTCGCGCCGTAGGGGTCGCTTGCCCTTAGCGACCCGGAAGGTAGCCGGAGCTTGCCATACCGCCGCTTTTCAAGCGCAGCTTGATGTAATCATTCCACGAATTAGCACGAATTTGCACGAATTAAGAGCCAGCTACCGCTGGCTTGTTTTTCCACGAATGAACACGAATATACACGAATAATGTGATAAGGGATAGGCGTTAGTAATTGAGAGAGCAATGTGGTCTCGATCTACATCACAAAACACTTCCCAACTTTCTGCGGCAGTCGTGCTCTCCCTCTCTCACTCTCTCCCTCTCTCCCTCTCTCCCTCTTGCCAGCTTGCTGGCCGGTACCTTCGGTGCGCGGCGAGCGACCATACAGGTATTACACTTCCGCAAAGAAAGAGACAATAATTGCACGATTCTGTATAGGCATTATTATCAGTAAGTTACGGATTTAGATTTTAAGATTTATCGCCGCGGGGGCGAGGTCGTCAGGGTATATTATAGAGGGAGGGTGCAGCAAGCTTACAATTCGTGAGCAAAAAAAAACGACCACCTAAAGGGGGTGGCCGTTTTTAAGGACTGCGCTAATTAGGCAATTTAATTATTGGTTACTGAGCTTGAGGAGCTTCGGCAGGAGCTTCTTCGACAGGAGCTTCTTCAACAGGCTCTTCTTCGACAGGAACTTCTTCGATAGGCTCTTCTTCAACGGGCTCTTCAACTTTGGGTTTGCATGCCATGATGCCAAAAAGCAACATTGCGATAAGGGTCAGTAAAAGAACTTTTTTCATTTTGATTCCTCCATGTAGTGAAATCCATTTTTTGTTTGTTTTTGTTTTTGGTTCGACCCATTTATAGCCAGGTCGGAGGCTGTTTTTTTGTTAGCGAGTTAGATGTTCTGTAAGAGCGACTAAAACGCTTACACAGTCCTTGCTCACAACTATATGCTGATTTGTTGGGACCCATTATATATGCACCCGCTTTTTTGGCAAGTAAAATCTTTAGAAGGAGGTGTCCAGCCCGGCGTGGATCATGCCGTTAGCCGGCTTGGAGAGCCCTTTTAGCGTGTTTGCAAGTGCGTAATCAATACCCAAAATACCCAGCCTGGTTCGCACTTTAAATCCAAAGCCAAAAGCAAATAAATCGCTTTTGTAGGTGATTTTTGGCGTCCGATTGTCGGGGTTCTTTTCGGCGATCGCACCGTGATCAAAAAAGAGGTGCAAACGTGAGGCGGAATCAAGCAGCCATCTGAGCTCCCAGCTGAGATAGCCCAGGCGCCAGGAAGAGAATTCCTGCTGCTTGTAGCCTCTCAAGCTTTCATAGCCGCCCATTTGGTACTGATCCCAGCTTTTGGCGTCGGTATCGCTCAAGTCTCTGAGGTGCATGCCCAGCGCCAGGACAGGACGCCGGCCCAGCGGGATGAAGATGTGGTTGTCCAGCTCCAAGGCGCGCACCCACTTCTTGTCTTCGTTGTAGATATAGCGGTATGCGATGCGTGATTGCCAGCCTTTGTGCGGGTTTTGGGCGGGGAAGGCGGAGTCATAGCGCCAGATGGCGGCGAGGCTGCGGTTGATATGATGTTTCAAGGCGCTCCGGGTCAGCGAATCGTCGATCAGGTTGTCTGTGAAGCCGTATTCCAGGCCCAGCTTGTGGTCTTGCCAACGCGTGTGAGCGGAGAGTGAGAGCTTGCTCTGTATCCAAAGTGTGTCGCGGGAGCTGCGAGTGAAGAGCAGGTCGCCTTCCAATGGAAAGCTGTGCGGGCCGGATTCGTGGTAGCTGAATTCGAGCTGGTTTTGCAGTTGCTGTTTTTGCCAGTTCAAAGCCAGGGAGCGATCGCTGCCCCAGAGGTTGAGAAATTTGAGGCGGATCCTGCCGCTGAGCTGCTTCCGCACGCCGTCGTAGCCCAGCACGCCCTCAAGATAGGTCATGCGGCCTTCACGCACTTTGATGAGGAGGCTGTTGTAGTCTATGGGCTCCACGAGGGCTTCCAGGATGTAAGGCGCTTTGAGCAGCTTGCGTCTGGCTTCTTCCAGCTCTCTGGGCGTGATGGTCTTGCCTGTGTTGAGTCCGGAAAGCTTGAGCAGGGCTTTATCACGGCTGTGTTTATTGCCCTGGAAGTGGACCTGCTCTGCCTTGAAGACCTTGCCTTCGTCTACGTTGATCCAGGCGGTGAGGCCTTGGTCTGCCACCAGCGAATCCAGCTGCACTTTGGCAAAGAGGAAGCCGCGCTGGTGGTAAAGCTGCAATAGTTCGGAAGTTATCTTCTCTATATCTGCGAGGGCAAAGCGCTTGGAATCTGAGATCAGCAGCATCTCGTTGAGTCTGGCTTCGCTGAAGTAGCGCATACCGTAAAAGCGCAGCTTGACTCCATCCGAGGGCATCACTTCGGTGAGGGTAAAGTGCAGTTGCATGAGGCTGTCTGCCACGGGGATCAACTCGGGGAAAGGGATGCGCACGAAGTAGCGGTGCTGCTTGTCGCTGAGATAGCTCTGGACGTTGTCTATGGCTTGGCGCACCACAGCGGGTTCATATGGCTGCGGCAGTTTCAGGCCGGAAGCTTGGTTCAGCGCAGCCTCGTCTGTGGGGAAATTGGCTTCCCAGCTGAGGTTTTCGATGCTGAGAGCCAGGAGTGGAGCGCTAAAGCAGAGCCAGAGCAGCAGGATGAAGAGTAGATGCGGACGGGTGTGGCGGGGCTGATTCATAGCTTTGGTTTTTGGCTTGTATTTGCTTCAGCCGGGATGAGCTCACACCTCAGTCTCTATCCGCTTTCAACACTGCCAGGAAGGCTTCTTGAGGCACGGTGACGGAGCCTATCTCCTTCATTCGCCGCTTGCCTTCCTTCTGCTTGTCCAGCAGCTTGCGTTTGCGGCTCACGTCTCCGCCGTAACACTTGGCCAAAACGTCTTTGCGCAGGGCGTTGATGGTGCTGCGGGCGATGATCTTGCCGCCGATGGAGGCTTGCAGAGCGATCTTGAACATATGGCGCGGGATCACCTCGGAAAGCGTCTTGGTGATGCTCTTGCCCCAGGTGTGCGCCTTGTCGATATGGCAGATAAAGCTCATGGCATCTACCTTCTCGCCATTGATGAGGATGTCTACCTTCACCACGTCTGAGATGCGGTATTCCTTGAAATGGTAGTCCAGCGAGGCGTAGCCGCGGCTCACGGTCTTGAGCTTGTCATAAAAGTCGAAGATGATCTCTATCAGCGGCATCTCGTAGGTGAGAGTGACGCGCTTTTCGTCCAGATACTGGATGTTTTTCTGGATGCCGCGCCGCTCCTGAACCAGGCGGATGATGTTGCCGATATACTCTTCAGGGACAATGATTTCGGTATCCATGAAGGGTTCCATGATGTGCTCTATATGCACGGGATCGGGGAAGTCTATGGGGTTGTTTACTTCCACCTGCTCGCCGCTTTTGAGTGTGATGAGGAATCTGACGCTGGGTGTGGTGGCGATGATGGGGATGTTGTATTCCCTGTACAGGCGTTCTTTGACGATCTCCAGATGCAGCATACCCAAAAAGCCGCAACGGAAGCCATATCCCAGGGCGGCGGAGCTTTCCTTTTCATAGATGAGCGAGGCGTCGTTGAGCTTGAGTTTGGCCATGGATTCCACCAGGTTTTCATAGTCTTCGCCGTTGATGGGGAAGATGCCGCTGAAGACCATGGGCTTGGGTTCTTCAAAGCCGGGCAAAGCCTCTTCGCAGCCGCCTTTGGCCAGGGTGATGGTGTCGCCCACGCGGGCATCAGCCACTTCTTTGATATTGGCGATGATGTAGCCCGCTTCGCCGGTGAGGAGTTCGTCTCTGGGCACAAACTTGAGGCCGAGGTGTCCCAGCTCTTCGATTTCATATTCGCTGTTGGTGGCGAAGAGCTTGATGCGGTCGCCCTTCTTGAGCTTGCCGTCAAAGATTCGCACCAGGATAATCACGCCACGGTACATATCAAAGTAAGAGTCAAAGATCAGGGCTTTTGGGGGCGCAGTTTCGTCACCTGAGGGAGGCGGGAGCATTTCCACCACCTTGTCCAGCAGTTCGTGGATGCCGAGTCCGGTTTTGGCGCTCACTTTGGCGATGTCCTCCGGCATACAGCCCAGCACCTCGATGATCTCGTGTTCTGTGCTTTCGATGTCTGCCTTGGGCAGGTCTATTTTATTGATTACCGGCAGCGGTTCGAGGTTGTTTTCCAGGGCGAGGTAGAGGTTGCTCATCGTTTGAGCTTCTATGCCTTGGGAAGCGTCCACCAGGAGGATGGCGCCTTCGCAGGAAGCCAAAGCGCGGGACACTTCGTAGGAAAAGTCCACGTGGCCGGGTGTATCGATCAGATTCAATACATAGTCCTGGCCCTGATAGTTGTGTATCATGCGCACGGCGTGGCTCTTGATCGTGATGCCCTTTTCGCGCTCCAGGTCCATGTTGTCCAGCACCTGCGCCATATCCACACGGTCTACCACGTTGGTTGCTTCCAGGAAGCGATCCGCCAGGGTGGATTTCCCGTGGTCGATATGGGCTATGATGCAGAAGTTTCGTATATTTTCTTGTTTCATTGTATGTCCTTGATATTCAATCAGATTTAGCTCTGGGCAGTGCAAAAAGCACCCACTTAACCCAGTTATGCCATTTTGTTGGGAGGCGCATATTTGTCAAGCACAGGTTGAAGCAGGGGTGGATACAGGGGCAATTTGGGGCAGGGGGATAATTCCCCTTTTGAACTTGAGAAATCGTGATTAAGCTATATGTAATGAAAAGAGGAGTTAAATGATGAAAATCAAGGATATCTTAAAAGAGATCGAGGGCTTTGCGCCACTTGGGCTGGCGATGAGCTGGGACAATGTGGGGCTCCTGGTAGGAGACGGCGCCCGGGAAGTGAGCCGGGTGTTGACCTGCCTGGATGTGGATGAAAGTGCCGTGGATAAAGCAATAGAGATGGGCGCCGAGCTGATCGTGAGCCACCATCCGCTGATCTTCAGGGCTATCAACAGGATCACCGATCCCTTGCTGCTGAAATTGATAGAGCATAGGATAGCCGTGATCAGCCTGCACACCAATCTGGATGTGGCGCCCGGGGGTGTAAACCACGTTTTGGCATATACTTTGGGGCTGCGGGTGATCGAACATCTCAGCGGGGAAACGGGTGACAGCTGGCATCGCTTCAGCCTCACCGTTCCCGTGGAGCATCTGGAGCCTGTGCGCAAGGCTATCTTCGCATCCGGTGCGGGATTGATCGGCCTCTACGACAGCTGTTCTCAAAGCCACAGGGTGAAGGGTACCTTCCGTGCCCTGGAAGGCAGCGATCCCTTCATCAAAAGCGAAGGAATGGCTTCGGTGGATGAGTATGAGCTGGAGTTTATGGTGGATGGCAGCCGCTTGGGCGCCACTATCGAAGCGATCAAGAGCGCACATCCATATGAGACGCCGGCGTTTTATCACTATCCTGTGAGCAACGCAAATCCGGCTTATGGCTTGGGTTTGGTGTGTGCAAATGATGCCGGGCTCAGTCTTTCTCAGCTGCAAAAGCTCTGCTATGATAAGCTGCGCAACCCCGCTCCCAGATTGTATCTGCTGGGCAAAGAGGCGGGATACGTTCCCGAGAGGATAGCCATCTGTGGCGGCTCGGGCGGTTCCATGATCTCTGCGGCAGGCAGGAAGGCGGAGCTCTTCATCAGCGGTGACTTCAGCTATCATCAGATTCTGGAATCCGGGTTGCCGCTCATCGATGCAGGCCACTTCTTCACCGAGTATCCCGTGGTGCCATATCTGGCAGAAAGAATGCAGGGAATGGGCCTGAAAGCAGTAGCTTTAGAGATGGAGGAGCACAAAGGCTACAAGATGTAAGAGAGCTGTCTTGAATCTGTGTCCGACGCTGTGATTGTCACTTTCGGACTTCTCACTTGACAAAATCAGCCTCTTCAAATTTCATGTAGCATCAAGAGGATTAGTAAGCTAATCATAGCTAAGTTCATCGTATTATGGAGAATAAATGAAGATACTTATCACGGGTGGAGCCGGTTTTATCGGTTCTCACCTTGCCGAACGTTTGTTGGCAGAAGGCAATCACGTGCATGTGATAGACAACCTTTCCACCGGCAGATTGGACAATATTGCCAGTTTTAAAGACAACCCGAATTTTAAGCTGACAATCGACAGCGTGCTCAACCGGGACGCACTGAAAAAGCTGATCAGCAAAGTGGACCAGGTGTATCACTTGGCCGCTGCTGTGGGCGTGAAATACATCATCGAAAACCCCTTGCTTTCCCTGAAGACCAATATCGTGGGGACGGATAACGTCCTGGAATATGCCAACAGGTACAAGACCAAGGTGCTGATCACATCCACCTCGGAGATCTATGGCAAGAGCGAGAATGTTCCCTTCAAGGAGCAGGACGACAGGCTTTTGGGCTCCACCAGCATCAGCAGATGGGGCTACAGCTGCAGCAAAGCCATAGATGAATTCCTGGCTCTGGCCTACTTTAGGGAAAAGAAGCTGCCCGTGGTGATCGTGAGATGCTTCAACACCGTGGGGCCGCGTCAGACGGGTCAATATGGCATGGTCTTGCCCAAGTTTATCAAGGCGGCGCTTTTGGACAGGCCCATCATCGTTTACGGCACAGGCAAGCAGACCAGATGCTTTGCCGATGTGTCGGACGTCGTGGGTGCCTTTATCAAGCTGATGAACACGCCTGAATGTGAAGGCGAAATCTTTAACCTGGGCACCACGGAAGCCATCAGCATCGAGGATTTGGCGCATAAGGTGCGCAGTATGTGTAACAGCAGTTCCCGTATCGACTACATGAGCTATGAAGATGCCTTTGAAGAGGGTTTTGAGGATATGATGAACCGCATCCCCTGCCTGGACAAGATCAAAGAATACATAGGATACGAACCCCAAAAAGGCTTAGACCAAATCATAGCAGATATGATCCAACACTATGAAAAATAAGTTAGTTACCATCCTGTTCCTGCTCTGTGCCGTCTTCCTGGGCGCGCAGCTCACTTCTTTGGTTTCTTCTTCTTCGCCTGTGATCCCCATCAGCGTGAGCGTCACAGGCTTTGTGCCCGATCCCGGCAGCTATTCCCTGCCTGTTACAGCCAGGCTTTCAGATGCCATCAGAGCCACGAAGCTGAATTTGCCGGATGTGGACGATCCGCTCTCGCTCAGCTTTGCCGAAAAGAAGCTGCTGGAGCGGGATTCGCTTTATACCAACCAGCAGGGCTTGCGCAAGATCAGGCTCACCCGCGGTGATCATACCCAAGAGTATGACCTCATGCGCTTTATGATCCTGGGCGAGCCGGAGCACAATCCGCTTTTGAGAGATGGAGACCTGATCTGGGTTCCGGCCAAGGAGAGCTTTGTTTCGGTGAGCGGCTGCGTGAATCTGCCCTCCGATATCCAGTTTGTGGAAGGCGACGACCTCGGTCTCATCCTGCGTTTGGCACAGGGCCTGGCTCCTGATGCAGACAAGACTCAGGTGCTGATCTACCGAGCCAAAAGCGGTGCCAAGGACTTTGACGTCTTCCGGCAGGACATCAGCGCCTATGCAGACCTGGAAGCGGTGAATTATCCCCTGCAACCCAGAGACAGGATCATCGTGGGCCGTGACGCCAATTCGCCCTTGGCGCGCAAGGTCAAGGTGGAAGGTGCGGTCAATATCCCCGGTGAGTTTTGGATAGGTGAAAACACACGTCTCTACGACATCCTGAAGCAGTGTGGCGGCCCGGCAGAGAAGGGCGATCTCGGCAATGCCGTGCTCATCAATGGGCCCTACAGCGAGAGGCTGAATCCGGATATTGAGCGGCTGATAATACACGGCAATGCGCAGATGACTCCCTTGGAATATAGCTATTTGCGGAATTCCTTGCGAATGCTCAAGGGCAAGTACAGCCTCGATCTCAAAGACACCTGGGAAAGCGAAGGCGAAAGCTCCAACCCCATTTTGCAGGATGGAGACTACATCTTTGTGCCGGAGAACTTTGATTTTGTCGCGGTTAGCGGTCAGGTGGTCAATCCCGGCCTGGTTCCCTGGGTGGAAGGCAAAGGTTACAAATATTACGTCGATGCCTGTGGCGGCTACACCAACAACCGCGTTTTGGGTGGTATTCGCGTCGTCAGAGACAACGATGGCGGCTGGGTCAAACCCAGCAAGAAGCTGCAATTACGTCCCGGCGACATGGTTTTTGTGCCGGAGAAATCGGATAGAGACCGTTGGACAGACCTGAAGGATGTGGCGCTTTTAGCCACGCAGATCTTGTCTATTGTGATGAGTGTAAGGGTTTTAGTTTTAAACAGATAGGAGTTTATAGATGAAAGTACCAATGTTAGATTTACATGCCCAGTACGATCCTCTTTTGGATGACATTAGGGCAGCGATTGGAAACGTGTTCAAGACCCACAAATACATCATGGGTCCTGAAGTGCGGGAGTTTGAAGAGAAGGTTGCCTCAGATTTGGGCATCGCCCACGCGGTTGCCTGCTCTTCGGGGACTGATGCGCTGGTCTTGGCTATCAAGGCTTTGGGCATCGGCGAGGGTGACGAAGTTATCACCACTCCCTTTACCTTTTTTGCCACCGCCAGCTCGATCTGGAGAAATAACGCCCGTCCACGCTTTGTGGATATCGGCTACCGCAGCTTCAACCTCGATCCCAGCTTGATCGAAGCAGCCATCACGCCTCAAACCAAAGCCATCATGCCCGTGCA
Source organism: Cloacimonetes bacterium UBA3900 (assembly GCA_002391675.1). GTDB lineage: Bacteria > Cloacimonadota > Cloacimonadia > Cloacimonadales > Cloacimonadaceae > UBA3900. Next base: position 43,570 of record DGFM01000046.1, read on the forward strand.
TCTCTTTGGACAGTGTTGTGATATGACCGCCATCATGGAGATCGCCAGAATGCACAACCTTTACGTGATCGAAGACAACGCCCAAGGCATTGGCAGCACGTGGGATGGACGCATGAGCTGCTCCTTTGGAGACATCGGCACGCTCAGCTTCTTCCCCAGCAAAAACCTGGGTGCGATGGGTGATGCAGGTATGTGCCTCACTAACGATGATGAACTGGCCAATTCGCTGAGGCAGCTGCGTTTGCACGGCGAAAACCCCAAGTATTACCACAAGTGGGTAGGCCTCAATAGCCGCATGGACACCGTTCAGGCTGCCATCCTCAAGGTCAAGTACGATCATCTGGCCGCCTGGAGTGAGGCAAGACGCGCCAATGCAGCATATTATGATCAGCATCTGGCCGGCATCCCTCAGATTCTCACGCCACACATCGATCCCCGTGCCGTGAGCTGTTACAACCAATACACACTCATCTGCGAAGATAGAGATGGATTGCTTAAACACTTGAAGGAGCACGACATAGGCTGTGCCGTCTACTATCCTCTCCCACTTCACTTGCAGGAATGTTTCAAAGAATTGGAATATAAAGAGGGGGATATGCCAAACAGCGAGCTTCTCGCCGGCAAGGTCTTATCCATCCCCATTTATCCGGAGCTGACGGACGCTCAGAAAGAGTATGTGTGTCAGACCATTAAATCCTACTATTTATAGGAGATTGCTATGAAGTTGATCGTTTGCGTAAAACAGGTGCCAAACACCACTGAAATCAAGATAGACCCTGTGACAAACACTTTGGTACGTGAGGGTGTGGAAAGCATCCTCAATCCCTTTGACGCCTATGCCATCGAGGAAGCCGTGCGTTTGAAGGAGCAGCATGGCGGCCACATCACCGTGATCAGCATGGGGCCTCCTCAGGCGGAACCCACACTACGCGAGGCGGTTTCTCTCGGAGCGGATGAGATTATTCTGCTTTCAGACCGTGCCTTTGCCGGCGCCGATACTTTGGCCACTTCGCTCACCCTTGCCGCCGCCATCAAAAAGGTGGGGGATTTTGACCTCATCTTGGTGGGGCAGCAAGCCATTGACGGCGATACCGCTCAGGTGGGCCCCGGGATTGCAGCACATCTAAACCTGCCTCAGACCTGCTTTGTGCGTCGTATCGAGGAGATAAAACCGGGCCAGATTACCTTGCAGCGCCTCATGGAAGACGGCTATGACAGGGTGCAGATGAAGCTGCCCGCTCTGATCTCCGTGGTTAAAGAGATCAACGAGCCCCGCCTGCCTTCTCTCAGAGGCAAGAGAAATGCCAAGAAAGCAGAGTTGATCGTGTGGGGCCGTGCCGACCTCGGTTTGGACGAGAAGGAGACGGGCCTCAACGGCTCACCCACGCAGGTGATGAAAATCTTTACTCCTCAACACGATAAGCTCACCGAGAAGTTTGAAGGCGATGCAGACGAGGCTGTGGAGAAGATAGTCAGCCAGCTGCAGCAGCTTGTAAATTAAGGTGTTATGAGATGAAATACCCCAATATCAACCCAGAAATCATCGGCTTTGAGATCGGCGGCTTGCATCTCAGTATCCGCTGGTATGGCTTGTTTTATGTGCTGAGCTTCATCCTGGCCTGGATATTCTACCGCAAGCTACTCAAATACCGGCAGATTGAGCTCAACCGCGATCAGTATGAATCCATCATCTTTGCCGTCATGTTGGGTGTGATCTTGGGTGGAAGGCTGGGCTACGTGCTCTTTTACAACCTTCCTTATTATCTGTCTCATCCACTGCAGATATTCGCCGTCTGGGAAGGCGGGATGAGCTTTCACGGAGGTGCTTTGGGCGTGATGATCGCCGGCTATATCTTCGTGAAAAAGCACAAGCTCAGCTTCGGTGGCATGGCAGATGCCATCACGCCTCTGGTCAGCGTTGGCTTGGGGCTGGGACGCATCGGAAACTTCATCAATGGCGAGCTTTGGGGCAAGCCCACCAGCCTCCCCTGGGGCATGGTGTTCCCGGACGCAGGCCCTCTGCCCAGACATCCCACCCAACTCTACGAAATGTTGCTGGAAGGTGTTGTCCTCTTTATCGTTAGCTTCACACTGCTCAAGAAGATCAAGACGCACGGCGTGGTCTTTTGGATCTGGTTTGCGCTCTACGGACTGTTCAGATTCCTGATCGAATTTGTACGCGAGCCGGACAGGCTGCAAGTCTATGAAGATTACGGTTATTTCTTTGGCTTTATGTCAATTGGCCAATTCCTGAGCTTGCTGATGATGATCGTGGGCGTCGTGGCTATCATCTTGATCTACAGAAAGGCCAAAAGGCCACAAGAAGGAGAGCAATCGTGAAACGTAATATATTGATCCTGCTGCTGATAGCAGTTTTGCTCATAACCGGCTGTGCCGGTGGCAAAAAGCCTCTTTCCCGGGAGGCAAAGAAGTCGCTCTTGAAGGCAGAATTGAACCGCTGGGCAAACCTCCAGGCCGAAGGCATCACCCAGATCAGCTACAAGGGTCTGGCGCTGCGAAAGAACTTCGTCTTTAGCAAGACGCCGCAGGAGATGCGCTTCGATGTCATTGAAGGAGGTATATTTGGCGCCGCTGCCGCTCCCCTGATTTCCCTTTATTTGGGCGAATATCTGAGCGTGAAGTCCGACTTTCAACCCCGCCTGGCGCTCATGGCCGCTGCAATGATGGACAGACAGTTCAGCATGGGCAATGTGCAAAGCCTGCTCGATCTCGCGGATACCTATGTGGACGAAATCATCGACACCGGCAAGATCTCGCGTGAAAACCTGGAGATCAATTTCACGCCCAAGATGCAGTTGGAGAGCGTGAAAGAGAGCAAATACAACCTGAGCGCAAACTTTACTTACACCAAGAAGGGCGAGCCGGATACCATCATCCTCAAAATCAAGAGCGCATCGCTGGAGCTCCTCTTTGATAAGGTAAAATATGGCAACGCCGAGGTGAAGGCGCTTCCCCAAATGAGCGTCGGCCAAGGCATTATGGATATGCTGCAGGACGGTCTCTTCAATCTTGGAGACCTCGCAGCACCCGAGGGAGATTGATATGATAAGCAGATACACTTTACCCGAAATGGGGCGCGTCTGGACCACCGAAAACCGCTATCAATGCTGGCTGGAAGTGGAGCTTGCCGCTTCACGTGCGCTCAACGAAATGGGCATCATCCCCGATGAGGACTACCGGCAAATCGCCGAAAAGGCAGACTTCAATTGCGACCGCATCGATGAAATTGAACTGGTGACCAAGCACGACATCATCGCTTTTCTCACCAACGTGGCGGAATATGTGGGCCCCGCATCCAGATGGATTCATTATGGAATGACCTCTTCAGACGTTTTGGACACCGCCACCGCACTGCAGCTGCGGCAGGCAGGAGAGCTGATCCTCACGCAATTGCAACGCTTGGCCGAAAATCTCAAACTGCAGGCCAAGGCAAACCGCAACACCGTGTGTATGGGCCGCTCGCACGGCATCCATGCGGAACCCACCAGCTTCGGGCTCAAGTTTGCCCTCTGGCTGGATGAGTGCAACCGCAATATCGCCCGCCTGGAAGAAGCCATCAAAGGCATCAGCGTGGGTATGTTTTCCGGTGCGGTGGGAAACTACGCACATCTGGACCCGCAATTGGAAGTTTTGGCCTGTCGCTACCTCGATCTTGAGCCTGTCAATATCTCCACGCAAGTGATTCAGAGAGACAGGCATGCCCACTTTTTACACGTGATTGCGCTGATCGGCTCCTTGCTGGAAAAGATCGCCCTGGAAATCCGCCATCTGCAACGCACCGAGGTGTTGGAGGCGGAAGAAAGCTTTACCAAGGGGCAAAAAGGCAGTTCCGCCATGCCCCACAAACGCAACCCCATTGTCAGTGAGCAACTTTGCGGCCTGGCCAGAGTGCTACGCTCCAACGCCCATGCCGCAATGGAAAACAATGCCCTCTGGCACGAACGCGACATTTCTCATTCCAGCGTGGAGAGGATTATCCTGCCGGATTCCTGCATCCTCATCCACTATATGTTAGAGCGTAGCATAAACTTAGTGGCCAATCTTGTCTTATATCCAGACAACATGAAGGCCAATATCGACATCACCAACGGCCTGGTATTTTCCCAAGCCCTGTTGCTCAGACTCACCGATGCAGGCTTGACCCGAGAGGAAGCATACTCCCTGGTACAGGAGAATGCCATGAGCTGCTGGGAGAGCGGTAAACCCTTGCTCGACAAGGTGCTTGCCGATGAGCGTATCACCAATATCATACCCAAAGCCGAAATCCACGATATCTTCGATTTCAAGCGCTATATGCGCCACGTGGATTACATTTATCAAAGATGCGGGATCAAGTGATCCCCAAAGGAGAGAACATGAAACACCATATCAGCATCATCCTGCTCATCGTTCTCTGCCTGCCCCTGATGGCGCAGAAAGTGGGCAGAGAAGACATCACAGGCAAATGGTATTCCGAAAACAAGGACTCCATTGTTCAGATTTTCAAGACTGAGGCTGGAAGCTATAATGGCAAATTAGTGTGGATCAAAGACTCTATTGGTAAGGACGGCAAACCCATAGTAGACAAGAACAACCCCGACAAGAAGCTGCGCAACCGTCCCCTGATGAATATGGTCATCATCACCGGCTTGCAATACAAGAAGAGAGCAAACTATGAAGGTGGCAAAATCTATGATCCAGAAAGCGGGAAAAGCTACAATTGCAGAGTGGAAATGCCAAACGTTAACACCCTCAAATTGCGCGGATACGTGGGAGTATCCCTGATAGGAAGGACAACCACCTGGACGCGCGCCAAATAACTATTTATAGATGCCGGCTGGGTTCTTGATCACTTGAGAATCCAGCCGGAAAAGAATTATGGACCAAAAGAAATATATAATCTCAGACCCCCAGGCGCTCAAGCAGATAAAACTCTATCAATATATCTGGCAAGGCATTAGCGTGGTGGTAATCGCCGCAGGATTCGTCCTGGGCACCCTCACCAGATTGCATACCCTTGCCTCCGCCATCGTGGGCCTTGGCGTTGGCGTATTCATGATTTCCGGCCTTACACACCGCTACAAAAACAAGATACCTGTCCCGGATGCGAATATGTTTGTCTCACCCCTACAGGGCAGATTGCGCTATGCCCGTCAAAATGAAGATGTTACCGTGATCAATATCGCCAGAATCTTCCTGGATACGCCGGAGATACGCTCGCCACATCCCAAAGCCTCCATCGAGGATGGAGCACTGAAACTCAAGACAGACCAGGGAGATATAGACTTCAGATTCAACAACACCAAAGTGCAGTGGTTGGAGGAGCCAAACCTTGAAAGAGGCAGCGTGATCGGCACGCTCAAAGGTCAGGGCTCATGCACCATCAGCATTCCCACCGCGCTGTTCAATTCCAGGGTGAAGGGCGCTCCCGAACAACTGACCATCCCCAAGGTGGGCAGAGCGATAAACATATGTGAAAACCTGTTTGAGTGGGAAGACTGAGCGTCCCCGAGCAGGAATTTTCTATCGAATTAAGAGCCCGGAAAGTGGCTCTTTTTTTGGCTTAATTTGTTTGCTAAATTCCGGACGATGCCGCAACCTTTGACTTTTGACCTTGCTTCACCCACCTTAGCGTTTCCTTGGCTCTCGTTTGCGT
>DGFM01000046.1:49436-63008 GCA_002391675.1 Cloacimonetes bacterium UBA3900
CCCATAGGAGCCCCTAAGGGAGGGCGCATGAAATCGACGTTTTAGAGGGCGGATTTGTTTTCGCAAAACCGGCGCTGAGGTCAAATATTGCAAAACGACCGGCAGTATCAGGCCCGCGGAATGAGTAAGGATCTCCTACTATTTTGGTAGGTGATTCGCCGGGGATTGGCTGCATATTTTCCACCAATTCGGCAGAGTGATATTTCTGTGGAAAGGGCGGGCAGGCTCTTAGCTCTTCTTCAGCATCAGCCACATGAAGAAGGGGCAGCCGATGGCGGAGGTGATCACGCCCACGGGGAGCTCTAAGACGGTGATATTTTGGGCGATGAAATCGCAGAAAAGCAGGAAGAAAGCGCCAATGAAGAGGCTCAGGGGGTAGACCTTTTTTTGCGAGGGGCCCACGTAGAATCTGGCGATATGCGGCACGATGAGTCCCACAAAGCCGATGATACCGGCATATGACACCGTGATGCCGATCAGTATTGAGCTGAGCACAAATACCCGCTTGCGCAGGCTGCTCACTTTGATGCCCACAGAGCCGGCATAGAGGTCGCTGCCGCTCATGATATCCAGGGTGGTGCTTTGGCCGTGGAGCCACAACAGGAGCAGCAAAGACAGGGCGCCGAGTGCCAGGAAGACGCGGTATTCTCCGGTGGTGAAGATATGGCCCAGATTGCCCATCAGGGTGCCCATAATGACCACGGTATCTTCGAGAAACAGATACATGAGCAGTGAGATTCCGGCAGAGAAAAACATCCCCGTGATTACGCCTCCAATCAGCAATCTGCTGCGGGCAAAGCCGCCTCCTTTTCTGGCCAAGCCCCAAACCAGAAACATGGTTACCATCGCACCGACAAAGCCGCCCAAGGGCATGAGCAGGCTGAGGCCCAGCACAGCCATGAGGATGGAGCCAAAGGCGGATCCGGAGGAGACGCCCAGGATGTAAGGTTCTGCCAGGGGGTTACTTAGCATCAGTTGGTATACGCTGCCCACGCCGCCCAAAACCATGCCTGTGAGCACGGTGAGCAAGAAACGCGGGAGCCTCACCTGAGTCTGGATCAGGTATGAGGGCTGCCCCCAAGTGAAGTATAAGACACCAATGGCGATGGCTGCTATTACGAGCAGGCTCAGCCTGAAGGTTTTCATGATCTTTGGTCTCTTCCCCAGGCTTCATAGAGGTCGTACAATCTCTTGAGTCCGAGAGGTATACGCGGTCCGGCTCTGAGGATGTGGTCTGGATTGACTTCCTTGTGTGTGTAGATATAGCCGTTTTTGATGGCGGGGATATTTTGCCAGCCTTTGCGTTTGATGATGTTGCTAATGCTGTCTCGCGAATAGCAGATGATGATGTCCGGTTCAGCGTTTATCACGTCTTCTGGTTTCACTCTGGCGTATTCACGTTCCAGGGTGGGGAAGATGTTGTCACCGCCGGCCAATTCAAGGATTTGGCCCACGAATGATTCATCGGAAACACTCATCAGGGGATTGCGATAGATTTCCAGATATACCCTGGGTCTGGCGAGCTGATCTGCCTTCTTTTTGATGGCTGCCACTGAGGCTTGCAGCTCTTCGTTCAATGCTTTGGCACGCTGCTGAGTGCCTGTGATTGCGCCGATATAGGTGATGGCGTCGTAGAGCTCATCCAGGGATTGGGGATAAACGGTTACCACCTTGATATTCAGCTTCTTCAGCTCTTCCGCGATGGCCTCCTGCTCCAAACCTGCTGCAAATACGACGGTTGGCTCCAGCTTGAGCATGGCTTCTTTGCCCACGTTGCCAAACCTGCCCACCTTGGGGATGGAGGCAAATTCGGCGGGGTAATTACACTCGGCTGTGAGGCCTACGATTTTATCTGTAAGTTCAAGCGCAGCCATGATTTCTGCCACTTCGGGCGAAAGCACAACGTAGCGCTCTTCCTTGGGCGTTTCCTTTGGTTTGCAAGAACTTATGAGCAATAACATGGCAATACTCACCAAAATCAGGAGGGTCTTAAGGCCGGACGATAACCGGCAGGCGAACTTGTTTGTAGTCATTGTGTATGTGTCCTTTGAGGTCTGTAATATCTTTGTTTTGCATGATGATACAATCGGTGGCGATGCTTTTGCCCAGGGTTTGGGCGCCGGCTCCACCTTTGATGCCGATGCCGCTGAAGGCCCTGCCGCTGAGGGTGTCGAAGTGTCCTGTATGCAAGCGGATAAACCAGGGTCCATCCTGCGGACGGCGCCGGGAAATGTTTTCTATACTCACGATGTAAAAATTGCCCAGGGGCGTGACGGGGTCGTCCTTGGACTGCTTGTCTTCGTGTTCGTTGCCCAAAGCCACGCTGTAGCTGCTCACCAGCTCGTCATGTTTGTAGAGCCGGAGTTGATAATCGCTTTTACTCACCTCGATGGTGTAGGCGGAAAGATCGCGGTCTCGTTGCAAAAGCTCATCGTTTGTGGTTTCACGCTGTTGCGTTGGTTGCAAAAGTGGTTCGGGTTGCTCCGGCGGGGGCTCGGTTTCGACGCGTGTTGCCAAGGAGTCTGTCGCTACCGGAGTGACGGGGGCGGGGTCAAAGACCTTTCTCCAGGCAGATTCGGGCAGGAAGTTGAAGGCCGTCACTGCCAGGGCAGCCAAAATCAGGATGATAAAGAGGATGGTTTGCAGTTTCATCGGTAGTGATAGAGGATGGGCGGCTGGTCGTTAACGCTTTCGCTGAGAGTGAAATAGCTCTTGGCTTTGGCATCCCAGGCCACCGCCTCGCCTTGTGGTTCGAGGTAGTAAGGCAGTTGTTTTGACTTACCGCTTAGTGCTTTGACTACGCTCTGGTTTTTCTTGCGTTTGTATTCGTAGATGGAGGTGTAAGTCTTGATCAGTATTTTGCGGCCATTGGGCGAGATGTCGGCCGCGGTCACATAGCTGAGCGGGAGGGTCATTTCCTTGGTGGCTATATTGATGTCTTGCAAGGAGTAAGGATATGCCACGCGGTAGAGGCCCACGTTTTCCTCACGCTTGCTGATGATGTAGATGTCTCCATTGAGCGGATCCACAAACAGCGCCTCTGCATCCCGGGCTCCATCTTCATATTGTATAAGGATATGGTCGTAGTTTTTCACTCGGATCAGGGTGTCTGTCAGTGCGGGTTCGGCAAAGCGATAAACGCTCACCAAGCTGCGTCTGGCATTGTTGTCTCCGATATCCGCCACAAAGATGTGGCTCTTTTTCTCCTTTCCGTGGGGCGCAACGGCGATGTCTTCCCAATCCTGGTTGTTGGCGCCTTCCAGCCGGATATGTGCCGCCAGCATACCTTTGCAATTGAGCACATAAACGGTAGCTTCGCCGCCGGAATCGTTGTGTGTGTAAAGGATTCCGGGCGTTTTTTGGCTGGCCGCCAGACCGGAGGCTTCCAGTATCTCATTGGTGGTCAGCGGGTATTGGTCGAGGCGGGGCGCTCTAACCAAGGCGCAGCCAAGCAGGCCCAAAAGGCTGATCACAACGAGAATTGACGCAATATAGGTGTTTGTAGATTCCATGAGCGCATTGTTTGCAAAGGCTGCATTTTGGTCAAGGGATTTCAGTTTTAGGGCCTGCGCGGGTGTTTTCTTTTCTTCACAAACAATGCCGCAAAAAGCCTTGTGCAAGTAGCTAAAACCATTATACTATCCTATAGTTAAGTAACCCGTTATCATGGAGGAAACAAGATGACATTCAGACGCACCGTTGTTACCCTGGTCTTGCTGCTGTCTCTAAGCTTGGCCAGCTCAATCACTTATGACCAATTAAAAGAACAGGCGCAACGCTTTTATGGCGACGTGGAATCGCAGCAGAAGACGAAGGGCGGCTATGAGACCGTGACGAAACCCGCTTCAGAAGCATCCCTGGAGCAGGGCGACGCCGTCTTTGCGCAGTTTATGAAGGATTGCGACGATCTGACAGTTTTGGAAGACGCCGCCTACTTGTGGGGGGAATATGCGCCCGAGCGCTATAGGGATTGGATAGAAAGCGTCACTTCTGATGCGGATTCTCCCCTGAAATACTTCTATCTGTGGTTTGATGATGCCAGCGATCAGCTTTCACGCATCAATGCCGGCCGTAAATTGGCTCAAGATTATCCAGACCAAGTGGTTGGCTACCGTCTGATGGTCAAAGGCTACTTTGAAAACTATCCTCCGGAAGACTATTTTGAGGATTACGAGACCGTGATCGAGATGCTGCAGCAGGATCTGCCCTTCTTCAACACCTATTATCAGCGTTTTGAGGGTGATGATTACCGCGATGTGGCCGGTATTATCTACCATGTTTACTCCGAGGAGACGGAGTCTGCGGTGCAGATCTTGGAAATTGCCTACAGAAATAAGGCGCAATGGCTGGAATGGGTGGATGCGGCACGCGTCCAGCCCGTAGAAATGTGGCACGAGCTGATCTATGCCTATCTGATGCTCTTGCAAGAAGATGAGGTGACGCCGCTTGATCCCGATAGCTACGACGACGTGGCTACGGAACTTGCCGCTTTCTACTATGAGGAAGCTGAGCAATATGACCGTGTGATCAGCATCCTGGCAGGCAATGAGGACGCTTTGGAAAACTACTATCTCAGGTTTATCCTCGCCAATAGCTACTACCAGGTCCAGAATACACGGGCGCTCTATGACATCCTGGTTTGCAAAGACGAATTTGACGATTCCGTGGTCTTTCTCAGAGCCTGGTTGGAATTTGACGAAGAAGGCGCCAAACAGGTGTATCCGGCGGCGCTGTCTGAACATCAGGACATCCAGGCACGCTACCTCCTGGCGCGTCTCAACGATCAGACCGACCAAACCCTGCAGCTCACGCGCCAAATGATCAGGGAAAACTCACGTGAGAGCATTGGTTATCAGCTTTTGAGCGAAACTTACCTCGATTTCTTTGCATTCAGCGACAAGGACGATCCGGAGCGGGCAGAGTGGATAGAGGAATTCAAGCGCGACAAGAGCCACTTCAGCGCCTATTACGTGCGCTACCCGGAAGACATCCGTGCGCAGGTAACCGTCCTGTTTTCAAGACTTATGGATGGCAACACCGAGAGTGCGAGGAAGTTTTATACCATCATCGTGGAGAAATATCCCTTCTCAGAAGAGGCCAAGCTGGTGGATAAGGTGTTGTTAGATGAAGAGATGTATGAGCTTTTGTGGGATGCGAAAGGCATCTTTATCGACCAAATGATCAAGACCGGCATCCTGAGCGAGGACGAGAAAGAGGAATATAAAGCCATCGCCTACATCTCGTCGCTCTATTCCTCCATGCTGTTTGACGAGCTGGTTTACGCCGTGAATGAGCATCCTGAATGGCTGGAATTTGATGACATCCAATATATGGCAGTAAACGCAAACTACCACCTCGGCAACTATCCTGCCACCATTCAAATCCTGCGCCTGATGCTGGATAAGGAGACCATCGGCTACGATATGCTGGTAAGCTTGGAGGAAACCCCCGTGGCGGAAGAGGAAGGCTGGCAAGAACTGATGGAATATGCACAAAGCAAAGCCGGTGCAGAGGTTGAGGATCAAAAAGAACCGGAGGTGAGAGAAGAAAGGGCAGAACCGGTAAAGCCGGCAGAGCGGGAAGAGTTTCCGGTACCGGTGGAGCCTGAAGAGCCGGTTGAATTTGAAGAGGCAGTGCCGATAGAGCCGGATGATTTTGAAGATGAAGATGAGGAGCTGGAGGAAGAAGAGCCCGGCTTTGATCCCTATGAAGCGCCGGAGTGGGTCTTGCCGGATGCGGAAGGCAACCTCATCAAGCTCTCGGATTATCGTGGTCAGATCGTGATCCTGGACTTCTGGGCCACCTGGTGCGGCCCCTGCCAGAGCGCTATGCCCTTGATCGACGACTGGATGAAAACCAAGATGCCATCCGGCGTGAAGGTCTTCTCCATCAACGTGTGGGAACAAGACGTTGAAGGTGCCATCAACTACATGACAGACAACAAGTTTGGCATGAAGCTCGTCTTTGGCAAGAATGAGACGGTGGCAGACTACGGCGTGGAAGGCATACCTTACATTGTGGTGATCGACAAAGAAGGGATGGTGCGCTTTACCGAGATAGGCTTCAGCCCAGACCTCAAGCAAAAGCTCACCAAGTGGGTAAACGCACTTAAATAAATAGCTTTATCACACGGCGAGCCCGTAGCAGGGGATGTGACAGTCTCGTGATACGGGCTCTTGCCTTTTTATCCGGTACCTCCCTCATCCTGCGGGGAGGTTTAATTCTTTTCTTGACAGACAGAGCCCTTACCGAAAATGGGTAAGAATATCATAATTTATGTGGTGGTGGGGGCTTAACCTTATCAACACATTGGAGATTAAACAGATGGAATATCCTTTTGAGACTTTGGAGCCCAAGTGGCAAAAGCGTTGGAGAGAAGCTAAGGTCTTTCAGGCACCGGATTTGTCTGATAAACCCAAATACTACGTGCTTTCCATGTTCCCCTATCCCAGTGGCGTGTTGCACATTGGGCATGCGTCAAACTACTCCATCGGCGATGCAATCTCACGCATCAAGCTGATGGAAGGCTACGCTGTGATGCAACCCATGGGCTACGATTCCTTCGGTATGCCGGCGGAAAACTATGCCATCGAACACAATTCGCATCCCCGTATCACCACCGAGGAAAACATTGCTTCCATGCGTAAACAGTTCGACGCCATGGGTTTTGGTCTGGATTGGGACAGGGAAGTGAGCACCTGCCGTCCGGACTACTATCACTGGGGCCAATATCTGTTTAAAAAGATGTATGAGAAGGGCTTAGTTTACCGCAAGCGCTCCTTTCAAAACTGGTGTGATACCTGTCAGACCGTGCTTGCCAACGAGCAGGTGGATGAAGGCCGCTGTTGGAGATGTCACGACGAAGTGAAGCAGAAAGAGCTGGAACAGTGGTATTTCCGCATCACGGATTATGCGGAAGAGCTGCTGGATCACTCGGGACTTGTAGACTGGCCGGAGCGCGTGTTACAGATGCAGAAGCACTGGATCGGCCGGAGCGAGGGCACGCGCATAGACTTCCTGCTGGAAGAGGATAATAGCCCCATCAGCGTATTCACTACACGCCCGGATACCATCTATGGCGTTACCTTTATGGCGCTGCCACCGGAACATCCTCTGGTGCAGGGATGGCTGAAGAATGAGCCCCAAGACAGCGAACTGAGGAAGTTTTGCGAGAAGGTGATCAATGAAGACAAGATCAGCCGCAGTGCCGCAGATACCGTCAAGGAAGGCATCTTCAGCGGGCACCACTGTATCAATCCTCTCAACGGTGACAAGGTGCAGATCTGGATCACAAACTACGTGCTCATGGACTACGGAACAGGCGCCGTGATGGCGGTTCCTGCGCATGATCAGCGTGACTTTGACTTTGCCAAAAAGTATGATATTCCCATTAAGATCGTGATCCAAAAGCCGGATCACAGCCTCGTTTTGCAAGAGATGAAGGAAGCTTATATCGAACCCGGCGTCATCGTCAACAGCGCCCCTTTTGACGGTATGGAGAGTGAGGCTGCCATGGGCGCCATCTCCAAACATATTGAAGAGCAAGGCTTTGGCGAGATCGCCGTCACCTATAGATTGAGAGACTGGGGCATTTCGCGTCAGCGTTACTGGGGCACGCCCATCCCCATCATTCATTGCCCCAAATGCGGTGTGGTGCTGGTTCCTGATGAAGACCTGCCCGTGCTGCTGCCCGATGACGTTCAGGTGGGCAAGACCACTTCCAACCCTCTGCTTTCGGTGGAGGACTGGATCAATGTGGACTGTCCGCAGTGCGGCGCCGCAGCCAGACGTGAGACGGATACCATGGATACCTTCGTGGACAGCTCCTGGTATTATGCGCGCTATACCGATGCACACAACGACCAGCTGCCTTTTGATCCCGCCAAAGCCGATTATTGGCTGCCTGTGGATCAATATATCGGCGGCATAGAACACGCCTGTATGCACCTGCTTTATGCCCGCTTTATCGGCAAGGTTATGCGGGATTTGGGTTGGCTCAAGTGTGATGAGCCCTTCCTGCGCCTGCTCACGCAGGGTATGGTGCTCAAAGATGGGCACAAGATGAGCAAATCCAAAGGCAACGTGGTGGATCCCGGCTACATCGTGGATCGCTATGGAGCGGATACGCTGAGGACATTTCTGCTCTTTGCCTCACCTCCGGATAAGGATGTGGAATGGAGCGACGACGGCATCATGGGCGCCTTCAGGTTTCTCAACCGCGTCTACAGGCTGATCCGTGATCATCAGAAGCTCATCAAAACGAGCCTGCAAGCTGCGGCCAAGGAGCTGCACCCGGATGCCCTGAACGATGAGATCAAGGAAGTGCTTTACAGCACGCACGCAGCCGTGAAGAAGTGGCATGACGACAGCCTTGTCCGTATGCAATACAATACTGCTATCGCTGCGGTGATGGAACACCTGAACAACGTGAGCAGCGTGAAAAACCACAGCAAGCTGAATGAGGACGAAAGATGGGTCTTTGCCCAGGCTTGCAAGGTGATCCCGCAGATGCTCTATCCCTTTGCGCCGCACATCGCTGAAGAGCTGTGGGAGATGCTGGGTTATGAGGATTTGATCCACCTCAGCGGCTTGCCTCAATATGAGGATAAGTACCTGATACGGGATGAAGTTACCTACGTAGTGCAGGTGAATGGCAAGCTGCGCGGCAAGCTGGATGTACCCGTGGATATAGACGAAGAAGAGCTGAAAAAGCAAGCCCTGTCCCTTCCCAACGTGGAGCGCTTTTTGGAAGGCAAAGAGATCAAGAAGGTAATCATCATCAGAGACAAGATGGTGAGCGTGGCGGCTAAGTAGACATATGCAAAAGTTTACGCTGAAAGCCATGATAGACCAGAGCTGTCGTCTCTACGCGGAGCGTCCGGCCCTGTCCAATGTCGACGGAGAGCCCATCACTTACGGTCAGTTGCGCCGTCAGATCGATCACGTAATCGCCCTCATGAGGGAGCACGGTATACGCAAAGGCGACCGCGTCGCCATCCTGAGCCAAAATATGCCCACCTGGGGCGTAGCCTATTTGGCCATTACCTCCATGGGTGCCGTGGTTGTGCCCATCTTGGTGGATTTTCATGTGACCGATATCCTGCACATCGTCAAGCATTCCGAAGCCAAGCTGGTCTTCGTCTCCTCGCTGCACTACCCGAAGATAGGCTATGCAGACCTCAAGCCCATGCCGCAATTGGTGATCTTAGACAACTTTGAACCGGTGAAAGAGCCCCTGAGCAAGGACAAGCTCAAGGGCAGATTCAAACATTTTAACATCCTGAAAAGCAAGACTCGTAAAGCGTCGAGACGGATCGGTGAAGAACCCAAAGAAGACGACCTCGCTGCCTTGATCTATACTTCCGGCACCTCAGGGTATTCCAAGGGTGTGATGCTTTCACACAAAAACCTGACGCTGAACGTCCATCTCACCTGCAAATTTCAGAAAGTGCATCAATATGACCGGATAATGAGCATTTTGCCGCTTCCTCATGCCTACGAATGCACTATCGGTTTCCTGACTCCCATGCACAAAGGCGCTTGCGTCTACTACCTGGACAAGCCGCCCACAGCCAGGGTCTTGATCCCCACCATGCAGAAGATACGTCCCACAATCATGCTCACCGTGCCGCTCATCATCGAAAAGATATTCAAGATTCAGGTGCATCCACAGCTCACACGCAACCTGGTCATGCGCAAGCTCTACAACACGGTTCCTGGGCGCAAGATGCTGCACCGGTATGCCGGCCGGAAGCTGCTGAAAACCTTTGGTGGAGCGCTTCACCTCTTTGCCATCGGCGGCGCACTGCTCAGTGAAGAAGTGGAACGCTTCCTCTATGAAGCGGGCTTCCCTTATACCATCGGATACGGCCTCACGGAGACCTCACCCCTGATCGCAGCCTGTACACCCTCCAAGATCAGATTCCGTTCCACAGGCAATGTTTTGGACACCCTGCAGGTGCGCATCGCAAATCCCGATCCCAAGACGGGTATAGGCGAGATACAGGTCAAGGGAGATACCGTGATGGTGGGTTATTACAGGGACAAACAACGCACCAAAGATTCCCATACCGAGGATGGATTTTTCATGACGGGCGATCTGGGCATGATCAAGAGGGGCTACCTCTACATCAAAGGCAGATGCAAGAATATGATCCTTTCTGCCACGGGCGAAAACGTCTATCCAGAAGAGCTGGAAGCCAAGCTGAATGAGGATGAGGGCGTGCTGGAATCCATGGTCTATGAATCGGATGGCAAGATCATTGGCCGCGTCTATTTGAATGCGGAACTCTTCAATAAGAAACACAATATGAGGAAGATGGGGAGCAGTCAAAAGGAGGCTTTCCTCCAAGGTTACCTGCAACGCCTGCGGGATCACGTGAACCAAAACGTGGCATCTTTTGCCCGCATCCATCGCCTGATCGAGCAAAAAGAGCCCTTTGAAAAGACGCCCACCCAGAAGATCAAGAGATTCCTCTACAGCTGATTATGTGACTCTTTGGCCGATTATGTGAGAGGTTGCTGCAGTTCCCTCCACGCTCCTGCGATCATATCCAGATCAAAGCCCTTATTTACAAAATAGCCGAAGGTCTTGTCTTTCAGCTTGTTATAGGACATTTCTTTCTGGCGTGAGATGTATTTGTGCATCTGGCTCTTGAGGGTGTCGAAGCCATCTTCAGGCTCGTACATTTCCTCTAAAAGCGGCTCCCAGATTGATTGGGCGATCCTCTGTTCCCTCAGTTTACTCCTCAGTAGTTTGAGCCCGATGCCGCGCTTGAGCCAGCTGCGGATGTAGATTTCGCTGTAGCGCGCATCGTCTATGAATTTCTTCTCTTTGCAATAGTCTATCAGTTCGTCGATAATAGCAGCATCAAAGCGTCTTTTTCTCAAGTGTTCACGGCTCTGATGTTCGCTGTGTTCTGCCTTGGCCAGGTAGTCCAGCAGCAGGCTGCGTGCGTGGCTTTTGAGCAGTGGCCAGAGCTGTTCAGCTTCATCCGCGGTGATTTCCTGCTCCTCGCCCGGGCGCACAAAAAGAGGGAGAACCTTGATAGGCAAGGTTCCCACACTTTTATCATCCAAGAAGAGAGTTATGTCTCTACTTTTCTCAGTCTTCCGTATCGTCCGTAGCGTCATCCATTCTGGCGAGTGCGTCGGGGTCGACTTGGTCTTTTACTTTTGCTTCTATCTCTGCCAGGATTTCGGGGTTTTCCCGCAGGAAATCCTTGGATTTTTCCACGCCCTGACCCAGTTTGGTATCCTCATAGGAAAACCAAGAGCCGCTCTTCTTCACGATTCCCAGTTCCACACCCGTATCGATGAGGATGTCCAGATGGCTGATTCCTTCGCCAAAGATGATGGGAAAGACCACCGTCTTGAAGGGCGGGGCAAACTTGTTTTTCACCACTTTGACGCGGGTTTTGGCGCCGATCACGTCGGAATCTGCAGAAAGTTTGATGGAGCCGGCAAAGCGCACTTCCAGGCGTACTGAAGAGTAGAATTTGAGCGCTACGCCACCGGTGGTGGTTTCGGGGTTTACAAAAGAAGGAACGCCAATCTTCATGCGTGTTTGGTTGATGAAGACCACGGCGGTATTGGATTTTGAGACTATGGCGGTGAGTTTGCGGAGCGCCTGGCTCATCAAGCGGGCCTGCAAGCCTACGTGCGTATCTCCCATGTCGCCTTCAATCTCTTGCTTGGGCACCAGGGCAGCAACGCTATCCACAATCACCAGGTCTACCGCAGAACTGCGCACCAAGGTCTCCACCACTTCCAGAGCCTGTTCGCCGCTGTCGGGTTGAGACATGAGCAGGTCTTCGATCTGCACTCCCAAACGCTTGGCATATTGGGTGTCCAGGGCGTGCTCGGCATCCACGAAAGCCACGATGCCGCCTTGCTTTTGCGCTTCTGCGGCGATGTGCAGGGCGAGGGTGGTCTTTCCACTGGCTTCCGCACCGTAGATTTCGGTGATTCTGCCTTTGGGGATGCCACCGATTCCCAGGGCGATATCGAGGTTAAAAGCCCCGGTGGGAATCACTTGCACGTCGATGTCCGGCTTGTCTCCCAGACGCATAATCGTACCAACTCCAAACTTCTTTTCCAGTTGGTTAACTGCCGATTTGAGGGCACTTTCTTTATTTTTGTCCAGCATTTTACCTCCGTTATTCTATTGTAATTTGCTTTGTTCTAATATGTTATATCTGGGCCCCTGTGGGCTCAATTGGCTGCGATACAGGCTGAGGGTGTCGTAGATGAGAGCTTCGTCAGAAAGCTCTGTCTGCATGATTTCCCGTTCCAGATGGGCGGGAATCTGCCTTTTGATGCGCCCCAGGGTGATATGCAGCCTGAGCGGCTTCTTATCAAAAGCCAAGTCCATGTGTTTACAGCGCTTTTGCAAGGTTTTGTGCAGCTGGTGGATGCCGTCCGATTCAGATTCCAGCTTCACCCACACCAGACGCGGTTCACGGGCCGGGAAGAGCTCAATGCCGCTACATTTCAGCGTCACGGGCTCAAATTCCTCACCCAAATCCAGGCAAAGCTGCTTCATCTCCTCCATCTTTTCAAAGGGAGCTTCCGCCATGAAAAGCAGCGTGATATGCAGATTGCGCTCGTTTACCCAGTTGACGCCCGGGATCTTGGCAAATCTTTGCAGATACAGCTTCAGCTCTTTGGCCAGCGGCTTTGCCACTTCCAAGGCATAAAAACCTCGCCAACTCATTTAACGCTTGTACCCGATGTTCAAGAGGAATTTCTTGCGGTTGGTAATGTCTGTATCCAGCTCTATTCCTTGCGGTGAAGAACCATCAATCACGCCCAGGATGCCTCTGCCCTGCTCGCTTTGAGCCAGGACAACCTCCACGGGATTGGCAGTGGCGCAAAAGATATTCACCACTTCGCGGCAATCTTTGACCGCAGGTAAAACATTGATGGGAAAAACGTCGCGCATGATGATGATGAAGCTGTGTCCTGCGGCGATGGTGCGCATATTCTCGACCGCGAGCTCGATCAGCTCGTTGTCTGTGCCATCTTTACGGATCAAACAAGGCCCCGAAGCCTCGCAAAAGGCCAGCCCGAATTTGACACCCGGAACACTGTTTACCATTGCTTCATAGAGGTCTTCCACCGTCTTGATAAAGTGGCTCTGACCCAGGATAATGTTGCAATCTGAGGGGAAGGAGAGTCTCTCAAGCTTGAGTTCCATGCTGTAAACCTCAACAATTATTGATAGAACCATCTAAAAGAAAAGGGCTTTGGGCGTCAAGGGAAATCTTTTGAGGAGGATTTGGCCTGCTCTATCGGGCGGTTTCCGGCTTCCTTTTGATTTTGTGATATTTCGCCGTCTGGAGGGAGTCATCAGGATATTATCGGGCTCAGGTTCAATTTGAGTGCGTGAAAAGTTTTACAAAAGGAGCAGAGCAGAATACCTTTCAGATTTCAGGAGCATAAAAAAAGGCAGACGAATACCCAAAGAATTCCTACTGTATTAGTAGGTGTTCCCGAGCTCACTCCGGCATCTGAAACGGCAGGCGTTTCTGAAATATTTGACTTCCGTGCCGGTTTTGCGAAAACAATTCC
>DGFM01000007.1:0-1102 GCA_002391675.1 Cloacimonetes bacterium UBA3900
ATCTAGTACGGGCTCGCGGGGTCGGAGATGTGTATAAGAGACAGGACAAGGTGAGCGTGGATGGAGTGGAGATCAAAGCCAGCGGCGAAAAGCTGTATCTGATCCTCAATAAACCCAAGGGCTACGTGGTGACGCACAGCGATGAAAAGCAGCGCAGCACCATCTTTGACCTGCTGCCGCCCGAGGCAAAAGACATGAAATATGCGGGCAGACTGGATAAAAACTCCGAAGGCCTGCTGCTGCTCACCAACGACGGCGAGCTGATCAACCGGCTCACGCATCCCTCCTTCAAAGTGGAAAAGGTTTACAAAGCCCTTATTGCGCCACCCATCAACAAAAAAAGCATCCAAATGCTGCGCCGGGGCGTGCCCATCCAAGCGGGCACCACCGCACCCGCAGGCGTGTATGTAAAAGGACAAAAAGAGGGCAGTATGGTGCTCAAAATAGTGATCCACGAAGGGCGCAAGCGGCAGATACGGCAGATGATAGAGGCGGTGGGCTCCAAGGTGATGAATCTCAAGCGCTTGCAATTTGGGCCCCTCATGCTCAAAAACCTGCCCCTGGGGCATTGGCGTCCGCTCACACCCGCGGAAATCAGAAGTTTGAAATCAATGGCAGGGTCGCTCGCCGAAGCGATCAATCCTGCAGCCGGCGGTAGACGAAGCGCCGCATCCGAAACACTCAAGAATAAGGTAACTAAATGAAAATAGCACTTATAGGAAAACCAAAAAGCGGTAAAAGCACCGTCTTCAACGCACTCTCCGGACTCAGCGTTTCCACCGACAAATACGCTCCTGCGGCCACTGAGCCCAATATCTGCGTGGTGCCGGTGATAGATGAGCGTGTTACCAGGCTTTCAGAGATTTACAAACCCAAAAAGACCATCTATGCCACGCTCGAATTTCGGGATTATCCCGGCATCTTCGGCGGGCAGATGGACAGCGAAGAAAACGCTCTTTACAACGATATCAAGACCTGCGAAGGCTTTGCCTTGGTGATCCGCAACTTTGCCGATGACGAGCTGGACAGCCTGATCGGCCAAATGCAGCCGCTGCAAGACTTTGAATCCTTTGAAGAAGAGATGATCTTAAACGACCTCATC
>DGFM01000007.1:1284-7051 GCA_002391675.1 Cloacimonetes bacterium UBA3900
CACCTGCGCGAAAACCGGCCTCTGCGCAATCTGGAGCTCAAAGAAGAGGAGGCTAAGAGCCTCAAAGGCTTTGCCTTCTTCAGCGCAAAACCGCTGATGGTGATCATCAACAGCGATGAAGACGGCTTTGGCAAAAGTGAGGAGCTGCTGCAGAATTTTGAGGCCAAAGGCATCATGGCCATGGAGATAGCGGGCAGGTTTGAGGAAGAATTGAGCAGGCTGGAAGATGATGAAGCGCAGATGTTTATGGAAGATATGGGCATCCAAAGTTCGATCAAAGACCGCCTCATCCATCAAAGCTATCTGATGATGGGCTACATCAGCTTTTTCACCGTGGGAGATGATGAGGTGCGCGCCTGGACCATCATCAAGGGCGACAACGCACTCACCGCCGCAGGCAAGATTCACAGCGACCTGGCACGCGGCTTCATCCGTGCGGAATGCTTCAATTATGAGCAAATCCTGGAGCATGGCAGCGAGAAAGTGCTCAAGGAAAAGGGATTGTTCCGTCTGGAAGGCAAGAGTTACCTTGTCCAGGATGGCGAGATCGTGCATATCCGTTTCAATGTGTGAGGCATTTATGGGCAAAAAGAAGAAAAAAACTACCGCAAGCAAGCCCAAACCCTGGCTGAACAGGCTGATCAGCGCCATTGTCTTTATCGTCTGTTTTCTCATGGTTTTGGCGCTGGCCTATGGGCCGCAATCGCTCAAAGATGATTTTGAATTCCTGAAAAGCGCAGAAGGCTTCGCCGGCTGGTTTTCCTCCGGCAGAGCAGAGAGCCAAAACCTGGTGGGCGTATTCGGTATCCTGATGGGCAACCTCTGCGTATATCTATTGGGCTATGTCTTTTCGCTGCTGTCCTTTATCCTCGTGGGCATCATCGCACTGCTCTACTTTTTGGAGCCGCAAACGCCCAAAGGCCGGCAAAAACTGCTGCTCTTTCTCATCGTGATCTTCCTGGTGCAGATATTGCTCTCTGCCGACTCACGCAGTGCGGGTTACGGCATCCTGCCGGGGGCTTTGCACAGCCTGCTTTCAGCTATTTTTGGCACGCTGGGCACCACCATTATCCTGATCACGGCCATCGTGCTGAGCGTGATTTTGATTTTGGAATGGCAACGCATCAAAACCTGGGTGCTTGCGCTGATACAGAGCTTTGCGCAGCGCGAACCGAGGGTCAGGCCCGAGAAACCCACCATCAATCAGGATGCGCCTTCACCCGCTCCAATAGCGGAAGAGCCCCGGGAAAGCACACCCGTCATCCGCGACCATGTGGATATAGCGCCGCCGCCGGTGGAGCCGGCAAAAGAGGCATCCGCCAAAAAGAAGGAGCCCGAGAAGAAGGAAAAAGCCAAGCCAGATGCGGATAAACACGAGTATGTGATCCCGTCTATCAACGACTTTCTGGAGAGTCCGGTCAAGCTGTCGGAGAGCGATAGGAAGGAGATCGAGGCGCAGATTCTCTCCACCAGCAGTCTGCTGCAGGATAAGCTGGCGGAATTTGGCATCGAGGCGGAGGTGCGCAACGTCAATATCGGGCCCATCATCACGCAGTATGAGCTGGAGCCGGCTAAAGGCGTGAAGGTAAACAAGTTTGTCTCGCTGGCCGATGACCTGGCTTTGGCGATCAAGGCACGCAGCATCAGAGTGCAGGCACCCATCCCCGGACGTGGACTGATCGGCATCGAGATTCCCAACCACACCCGCGATATGATCTACCTCAAAGACCTGCTGCTCTGCGACGATATGAAGAGCGCCAAGAGCAAGCTGATGTTTGGCCTGGGTAAAGACATCGCCGGCAAACCGGTGGTGACCGACCTGGCGAAGATGCCGCATCTGCTGATCGCCGGGGCAACGGGAAGCGGCAAGAGCGTGTGTATCAACACCATCATCATGAGCCTGATTTTGCGCAGTACGCCGGACGAAGTGCGGCTGCTGCTGATCGACCCCAAGAGGGTGGAATTGGCGGGTTATAACGAGCTGCCGCATTTGATCGGCAATGTGATCACCGAGCCGGAAGATGCGCTGGAAAATATGTTCTGGGCAGTGCGTGAGATGGAGCGACGCTACGAACTGCTGCAGGAAGCCAAGGTGCGAGACCTGGCGGGCTACAACGAGAAAGCGTTGCGCGAGAAGGAATTGGGGCTGGAACCGCTGCCGGCTATCGTGATCATTGTGGATGAATTTGCAGATTTGATCATGACCAGCGGCAAGGAAATCGAGCTGCCCATCACGAGGCTGGCGCAGATGGCACGTGCCGTGAATATCCACCTGATATTGGCCACGCAAAGGCCTTCCATCAAAGTGATTACGGGTATCATCAAGGCAAACTTCCCGGCGCGTATCGCCTTCCAAGTATCGTCGAGGGTGGATTCCCGCGTTATCCTGGATATGATCGGTGCGGAAAGGCTGCTCGGAATGGGAGATATGCTGTTTTTGCCGCCGGGTAAGGCTATGCCCATCCGTATCCACGGCGCCTACGTGAGCGATAGCGAAATAGCGAGGGTGTGCGAGTTTTTGGCAATGCAGCCCAAGCCGGAGCTGGATTTTTCGCTGCCGGAAGAGGAAGAAGGCGGCTTCAATTTGTTTGACTACGACGACGAGCTCTTCCCCGAAGCGGCATCCGTGGTGGTGAGAGCCAATACGGCTTCCGTATCCATGTTGCAGAGGCATTTCAAGATAGGTTATGCGCGGGCGGGACGGCTCATCGACCTGCTGGAAAGAGCACATATCGTGGGGCCGCACGTGGGCTCCAGATCGCGCGATGTGTTGGCCAGCCGTGACGACCTGATCCGCCTTGGATTGATCAGAGAAGAGGAGTAAAGCGATGTATAAAAGAAGATTTGCGGTCATGGTGATACTGATGCTTTGCCTGGCCTTGAATGCGGCGAGCGCAGATCAACTGTATAAAACGATCAGCTCGGCCTACAAAAACATCTCCAGCTATCAGGCCAGGGTGCAGCAAACCAACTACTTTGCCGAGCTGAAAAACACCATCAACTACAGCGGGAATATGTATTTTACGCCCGGACGGCTGCTCATGCACTTCGATAAACCCATCACGCAGAGGATGACGATAGAAAAAGGTAAATTCACGCTCTATGATGCGGGTTCAAACACCATCTACAGCTCCAGGGTGAGCGAGCAATATCAGCGCATGAACCCGCTGGAACTGCTGCAACTCTATTGGAACCGCTCCAGCGTGAGCGTGACAAAAGGCAAAGGCGAGCTGATGAACGTAAGCCTCAAGCCCAAGAAAGATGCCATGCTGCAGAGTATTTCGGCATCTGTAAACGGCAAAAGCGGCATCATCCAAAGCCTCAGCTACAAAGACAATAGCGGCAATACGGTGAAATATAACTTTAGTGCCATCAAGATCAATAAAGGGGTGCCCGCCGCGGTGTGGCAATATAGCTATCCCAAAGATGCGCAAAGGATTACGGATTGATATGATAGCACTCATCATGGCCGGTGGCGTGGGAGCACGGTTTTGGCCGGCAAGCACCCGCGCTTTTCCCAAACAGTTTCTGCCCATCCTGGGCGATAAATCCATGATCCGGGTTACCTTTGAGCGACTGCTGCCCCTCGTTGAAGCCCGGGATATCTATGTGGTGACTTCCAGCGATCAGGTGCATCTGGTGATGGAGCATCTAAAAGAAATACCGCGGGAGAATATCATCGTTGAACCCGCGGGCATGAATACTGCACCCTGTCTGGCGCTGAGTTTGGCTTATTTGGCCCGCCGTTATCCTGCCCAGACGCCTATGTTAGTGCTGCCTGCGGATCATTATATCCGCGATACGGATGCCTATCTGCAGAGTTTGGAGCTGGCCCGCGAAGTGGCAGCCAAGCGGCTGTTGGTGACCTTTGGCATCAAGCCAACTTATCCGGCAACGGGGTATGGCTATATCCAGGCGGGAGAAGAACTTGAGCCGGGTGTTTGCAGCGTGCAGCAATTCAAGGAAAAGCCGGATTTGCAGACGGCGCTCTCATTTTTGGAGCAGGGTAATTTCTATTGGAATTCGGGGATGTTTTGCTGGACGATCGAGACGCTGAACCTGGCCTTTGATGAGCATTTGCCTGAAGCTCTGTCGCTGGCGGAAGCTGTCACGGAAGCCAGGGAGAGAGGTGATGCGTCCCAGGACGAGCTCTATTTTCAGATGCCGCGGGTGCCCATCGATATTGCCATCATGGAAAAGGCGGCCAACCGCGCCGTGATCCCGGTGGATTATGGCTGGAGCGATGTGGGCAGCTGGGAAGCATTGGCCAATCTTTCACCTAAAGATGAGGATGGCAATAGCTTCAAAAGCGGAGGCCTGGGGCTGAATAGCAAAGATAACTACGTGCATACCGGTAAGTTTACGGCGTTGATCGATGTGGAAGAGCTCTGCATCGTGGAAGGTGAAAACGCCATTCTGATCTGCCCCAAAAAGAGCAGCGAAGCGGTGAAGAAAATCGTGGACTTGCTGAAAAGTGGAAAGCACGACAAACTACTATAGGAGAAAAGAAATGAAAAAGAAGACATATGAATACCTGTTTTATAAGGTGCGTGGCGCATCAAAAGAAGAGATAATCCAAAATGCCAAGCTGACCGAAGCGGAATATGAAGAGCTGGAAGGCAGCTGCATTGAACAGATCAAAGAAATCCAGGCAGACAGGCAGAAGGCAGAGGATATTGGACCCGAATTCGTGAGGCTAACGCGCTATCTCTACGGCAAAACCAGCGCTCAACAAGAAGGAGTGAGGCGTCCGAATGCGATCAAAAGTATAGCCGGCGAAAGCATAGCCCTGCCCGCCGTGGGAACGCTGGAAAAACCCGCAATCAGCCTCTGGGATGCCATCAATAACAGACGCAGCACCCGGCAATACAGCGATGAACCGCTGACCATGGAAGAGCTCTCCTTCCTGCTTTGGGCCAGCTTTTGGGCGCGTGATTTCAAGACCAGCGCCAGGCACGAATTTACCATGCGCAACGTGCCCTCCGCAGGCGCCAGACATCCCTTGGAATGCTACCTGATGATCAACCGCGTGGTGGGTATCAAGCCCGGACTCTACCACTATCACCCCATCAAACATATGCTGGTAAGGCTGGAGCGCGATGAGGATATCGCAAACCAGGTGCATGAAGCGGCAATGGGGCAGGAAATGGTGGCCAAATCGGCGGTGA
This sequence comes from Cloacimonetes bacterium UBA3900, assembly GCA_002391675.1. Lineage (GTDB taxonomy): Bacteria > Cloacimonadota > Cloacimonadia > Cloacimonadales > Cloacimonadaceae > UBA3900. Next base: position 6,453 of record DGFM01000007.1, read on the forward strand.
CCTTCATCGTGAGTGCCATACCCGAGCGCACATCCTGGCGCTATAGCCAAAGAGCATATAGATACTTCTATCTGGATGCGGGGCACGTGGGACAAAATATCTCGCTGGCCTGTGAAGCCATCGGAGCGGGTGCCTGCATGATCGGCGCTTATCAGGATGAAGCCATGGATGAAGTGATTGGTGTGGATGGCAAAGATGAATTTGTGATCTATGCCTTCAGCGTGGGTAAGAAACCCCTTCGGAGCTAAAAGGCGTTGATATTATCGGGCTGTCTTTGTAGGGTCTGGAATTCAGGGTATTAAAATTCGCTGGGAAAAGTGACAATATTTGCGCATCTTTATAACGTTATTGTTTAACAACGGATTACAAAAATCAAAGGCTCAAGTTCAATTTGAGTGGTTGAAAAGTTCTACCGGAAGAGCAGAGCAGGATTTCCTCCAGATTTCAGGAGCATACAAAAAGGCTGACGAATACCGAATAATTCCTACTGTTTTAGTAGGTATTCCGGGACTCACTCCGGCATCTGAACCGGCAGGCGTTTCTGAAATATTTGCCCTCAGCGCCGGTTTTGCGAAAGCAAATCCGCCCTCTAAAACGTC
>DGFM01000007.1:7125-25844 GCA_002391675.1 Cloacimonetes bacterium UBA3900
GTCGATTTCATGCGGCCTCCCTTAGGGGCTCCTGTGGGTCTCCTTTGGGATCCACAAGTAACCCAAAGAAAACCCAAGAGTTACGCATTCGAGCGCCAAGGAGATCCGAGGGTGGGCGAGGCAGGGTCAAAAGTCAAATATTGACGCAAGGGCTGGTTTTTTGAAAACAATTTCTGACCCTTAAGGGAAGGGATTTTCCCTCGACAACCGGCAGCTGCGATCTTGTCTCGTCACACCTACCCACTCTAATTGAACATGAGTTAAAAGAATGGATTTATCCTCGGTGGGACAGGGTCGTCAGGGTATATTGTAGAGGGGTGTATCGGCGGAGTGAGATTTGGGGTTTCTATAGAGCGACGTAGCAGGGGAAGTCTGCCACTTCCATTTTGTAGATGGCTTCGGCGCCCAGTTCCGGCCAGAGGAAGAGCTCAAACTTTGTTACGTGGGTGGAGAGGTAAGCGGCCACGCCACCGGTTGCCACCAGATAGAGAGCCTGGTGTTGTTTGACGGCGGCCTGCACTTCCGGTGACCGTTCACCTTTACCGATCATGACGCGGAGTCCGTGCTCCAATAAGATGGGTGTATAGGCATCCATACGCGAAGAGGTGGTGGGGCCGATGGAGCCGCAGACTTTACCGGGCGGTATGGGTGAAGGACCGCAGTAGAAGATGGCGGTTTCCGGGAGCTTGAAGGGCAGGGGTTTGCCCTGGCGGATGAGGTCGACCAGCCGTCGGTGTGCTTTATCACGGGCGGTGTACAAGGTGCCGCTGAGCAGTACCTTATCTCCGGGGGAGAGGAGGCGGATGGAGTTGGGTGAAAGAGGCAGTGTGAACTTGTGTGTTTTCATAATAGGCCTGGATGTTTCACGTGAAACCTTAGAGGGTGAAACCGGTATGTCGGTGGGCATGACAATCCAAATTAACGGCCAAGGGCAGCGAAGCGATATGGCAGGGTTCGGTGAGTATATGCACAGCCAAAGCGGTGGGGCCGGCACCCAGACCCATCACACCCTTACCGCATCGGTTGATCTCATTTAGTATCTTCTGCTCCAATTCCGCATATCTGACATCGGGGTGCGCTCTGCCCGTGGGTTCCAATAAAGCCCGCTTGGCCAACAGCGCGGAACTCTCAAAATTACCACCCAAGCCGATACCGACTATTACGGGTGGACAGGGTTGACCGCCCACATTCACCACATGAGTGACCACCTTCTCCACTACCTCCTCAGCCGTGGTGGAAGTGGGGAGCATATAGTGAGCGGCCATATTCTCGGCACCGCCACCCTTCAAGGCGAGCTTCACCTCGAGGGTGTTGCCGGGAACATTCTCCCAGTGGATGACGGGTGCGGGCCTGTCCTGAATGATCTTTCTCTCAAACAGAGGCTCCTCAACCATACTGCGCCGCAGATGATACTTCTGCCAGCCTTGCTCCAGCGCCGACTCGATAGTGCTCATAATATCGCCGTCTCCCAAACAGAAGTCCTCACCCTTGCGGATGAACAGCACCGGCGTACCGGTATCCTGGCAACAGGGTAAGGATTGCTCGCGGGCGACGTCGGCATTCCTCAGAATCGACTGCAGCATATCTTTGGCTAAGGGATGAGTCTCTTTGGCTTCATATTCACGGATCAGGTTTAGTACCGTTTCGTCCGGACGGCAATAAATCTGACCCAATGCTTCCAGGAGCTTCTCATGCAGGAGTGCGGAATCGACAAAAAGGATATTTCTCATTTAAACCTCCAAATCCGGCGTTTAAGCGATTTTGGCCTCAAACCCAACTTTTGATATTGATTTCATCCTTTTCGCCTCTTTAAAAGGTATTTTAGGAGCAGGTCATTCAGGGGTACTTCGGTGTGAACGGGGTTGTATTCGATCTGGTATTGCTGAAATCCGGCTTTCAATTCTGCCAGATGCGCATCGTAATTTTGCAGATATTGCTTGCGGATCTGCCAGGGTGTGACGATTATCTTCTCGCCGGTCTCGCTATCCACAAACTGCGTTTCTCTCTTGAATTTGAATTCTGCTTCGTCCCTGTCCACGATGTGGAAGATCAGCACTTCATGTTTTTGGATGCGGAAATGTTTGAGTGCTTTGATGATTTCCCGGGGTTCATCGAGGAGGTCGGAGATGAGGATCACGAGGCTGCGTTTATTGAGCGAGGCGGCGATGGAGTGGAGTGCGGCGCTGATGTCCGTGCCGCCGGCGGGTTCCAGATGTACCAGTGCGGCGAAGATTTGCGGCAGATAGGCCTTGTAAGCTTTGGGTGCCATCCTGAGGCTCACTTCATCGTTGAAGGTCACCAGGCCCACGGCATCCTTTTGGGAGATCATCAGCCAGCTGAGTGCGGCGGCCAGGCGCGTGGCATAATCCATCTTGCTGCCGCTGCCGGAATCGTAAAACATGGAGCGGCTGTGGTCCAAGAGGATCATGCAGCGGAGGTTGGTTTCCTCTTCGTAGCGCTTCACATAATAGCGGTCGGTGCGGGCCACGATCTTCCAGTCGATGTCTTTGAGCGGTTCACCTTCGTTGTACTCGCGGTGATCCGAAAATTCCACGCTGAAGCCGTGGTAAGGGCTGCGATGCAGGCCCACGAGGAAGCCTTCCACTATGCTTTTGGCAAAGATCTGCAGCTTCTTGAGCTTGGCAGCACTCTCATCCGTGAAGATGCTCATTCTTTATCTTTGTCTTTGGGCTTGTAAAGCAGGGCGAAGGGGATGATGACAACGTAGACCAAACTGAGGATGATGGGTGAGATAAAGACGTCGTTTTGGGCCATGATAAAGTAGCCCACGGCCAAGAGAACGGCGGCGATAATCAGGATGATGAAGTTGGTTTTGCCGAGGTTGAGCTTGTTCATATTATTCTCCTGTTGTTGGGGTGTTATGATAGATTTCCAGCAGCTGATTCCGTACTTGACGGGAGAGATCGGCCCTGGTGTTGTTGGCGTCATATGCTATGGGAGGCAGCACGGTGATTTCCACATCGAAGCGGTGTCCCATCATGGCAAGAAAGTGGGACATGAATTCCATATTTCCATACCAGCAGATGAGCTTATGGTTGTCTCTGCCAAAAGGCTTTCTGTCTATATGTGTATACTTGATGCAGATGGGGAGGATGGGGCATTTCGCCTCTACTGCCACCTGGAAGAGGCTGGAGCGGAAGTCTTTGATGGTGCTGCCATCCGTGCTGGTACCTTCGGGGAAGAGCACCACCTTGAAACCTTCGTTGATGGTTTGGGCAAAGCGCTTGATTTCCTGCGGCAGTGAAACGGGTGTATCGCGCTCTGTATAGAGGCTTCCACCCACGCGGGTGATAGTGCCCAGGAAGGGAGTGTTGCCCATCTCCACGCTGGTGATGAAACTGGCGGGCTGATGCGATGCAAGCAGCAGGATGTCCATATAGGAACAGTGGTTGGCCACCAGCAGGCAGCTTGTATTTTTCATTTGTTCCAGATGTTCAGCGCCCTTGAGCGTTACGTGGAAATCGAGCTTTTTGCTGATGATGCGGCTCATGGTGCCGGTGAAGCGGATGGCACGCTGACGCCAGCGTGTACGGTCGCTACAGAATTTATAGAGAATCCAGGCCCAGCTGCGGAAGGCCAAAAAGTAGGTGAGCACGAGGATAAGCTGGGGCAGATTCTGGAGTTTCATGATTCTAAAAAGGCTACTCGCGGCCAAACTTACGGTTGTATTTATCGCCAATGTCCTGTACATTGAGCAGCGTGAGGAAGTCTATGCAGCGAAAGTCACGGTCCAGCGCGGGCACGCCACAGACTTTGGCTCCCACTTTGAGGTAGGATTTGAGCAGGGGTGGGATGTGTTCCTTGTGGACGTGGAGGTTGTCTTTCTTGGCCAGATGCGGGCGCTTTCTCACTTTGCGGATGTAGGCGGCGAGGCCCGGGACGCGGAATTTGCCCTTGGGGCGCACTCCATGATCGTGCGTGAGGTGGCCTTCGCTTTTGAGGTAGTGATAGATGCCTTTGATCTCTTCTTTGTTCATGGTTTTGATGCTGGAACAGCCGAAGAGATAATGCGTTTGGCTGGCCTGGATATAGGCGTGGATGCCTTCCCAGAGCAGTGCGATGGTCACGCCGTTGCGGTAATCCTTGTGCACGCAGGCGCGGCCCAGCTCCAATTTGTTGCCGGGCAATCTTTTCAGCATCTCCTTCATGTGAAATTCGGTGGCGGTATACCAGCGCTTGGTGTGCAGCGATGATTGGAGCCTGTAGGTGCCGATCACCTGGTCTTTATTCTTGTCGATGATGAGCAGATGATCGCAGGTTATATCGAAGCGGTCGATGTCGTAGCCGTTTTTGTTTCTATGCTTGAGCAGCTCTTCCAAAAAGACCTCGTGCCTCAGTTTCAGGGCAGAGCGGAATTCCTTGTTGCTGTCTGCCGTTTTCACGATGTAGTTGCGCTTTTCGATGTAGATATTAATGTGAGCACGGAAGTCTCTCAGCCGCGAGTTACGCGGGAACAGCCCCGGCAGCCTCAGAGGTTTAGACAATGTCATTTCAGTCACTTTACGATCCCCCATTGGTTTTTATTGGTAGATAGGATACAAAATAGAGGCGTGGATGTTGTCAACTTTATTTTTGTTAACAAAGTGCGGAACGGTTTTTGCAAAGGGAAGCGGCCTGCTATTTCAGAGTGCGACATCAGTAATCCCCCGCTCTGTCTCTTTCGCGTTCCTGGTCTTTTCTTTTGATGCTCTCGCGCTTGTCATAAGTGTGTTTTCCTTTGGCCAAGGCGAGGTTTACCTTGCACAATCCCGCTTCGTTGATAAAGACCTCCAGCGGGATGAGCGTCATGCCCTGTTCTTCCACTCTGGACCTTAGCCGTCTGATCTCGTGACGGTGCAGCAGCAGCTTGCGTTTGCGCTCGGCTTCGTGGTTGAAGTAGGTGCTCTTTTCCCAGGGGCTGATGTGGAGGTTCAGCAGCCAGCATTCGTTGTTGATGATGCGGGCGTGGCTGTCCTTGAAGCTCACCTGTCCGGCGCGGATGCTCTTGATTTCTGTGCCTTTGAGCACTATTCCCGCTTCATACGTTTGCACGATGTAATAGTCGTGGGTGGCGCGCCGGTTTTTGATGGAGATCATTTGGAGAGTTCCTCTTTGATCATGGTTGCGTAGCGGGTGGCGGTTTGCAGCAATTCTGCTTCGTCGAGATTGACCAAGCGCTGCTCTTTCACCACCTGTTTGCCTGCCACAAAGACATCTCGTATCTGACGTGAATTGATAGCGTAAACGAGCTGTGATGCGGGTTCATAAATGGGCATACTGTTGAGTGACTGCGTGTCTATCACCAGGAAGTCTGCATCCTTGCCGATTTCCAGCGAGCCGCGCCTGTCTTCCACGCCCAAAGCCCGGGCGGCGTTGATGGTCACCAGCTTCAGCGCCTCGATGGCGGGCAGGAAGGCGGGGTCGTTGTTCAAAGCCTTGTGCAGTTTGGCGGTGGTGGAGAGCTCGCCCAAGAGGTCGAGATCGTTGTTGCTGGCCACGGAATCTGTGCCCAATGAGAGGTTGATGCCGTGATCCAGATATGCTTTGATGGGTGCCAAACCGGAGGCCAGCTTGAGGTTGCTGTCTGTGCAGATGCTGATGGAGACAGGCTTCTGCTGCAGTACTTCCATCTCGCCGGCGTCGATATGAACTCCATGTGCAAAGACGCAGCGTGCCTCCAGCAAACCGATGTCGTTCAGGTAATGAACCGGTCTCTTGCCGCGTTCACGCAGGCAATTCTCCACTTCTGCCGCTGTTTCGCTGAGGTGGATATGGATGAGCAGGTCGTGCTCTTTCGCCGCTTGAGCGCAACGCCTCAGCATATCGCCGGAACAGGTGTAGATGGCGTGCGGCGCCAGGCTGAAATCCACCAGAGGCTGATCCTGATAGAGGTCTTTGTATTTGAGCACCAGGAGTGAGGGACGGTAATCCGCACCCATTTTGGCCTCGATCACGGCTTCCGAGATCAGGGCGCGCAGGCCGGCTTTGATGCAGGCATCGGCGATGGCGCTCATCTCAAAATACATATCGTTGGTCATGGTGATGCCGCTTTTCAGCATCTCACCCGCACCGAAGAGCGTGGCGTCGTAGATGAAGCTCTTGCTCAGCAGCCTCGCTTCCAGGGGCCAGATGTAGTGGTTGAGCCAGATGTCCAGCGGCAGGTCGTCTGCCAAACCGCGGAACCAGCTCATGGGCAGATGGCTGTGCGTGTTGATCAAACCCGGCATCACGATGCAATGCTGAGCGTCAAGGGTCTCTTGCGCCTGCCAGATATGCTTTCCCTGCGGCTCGATGGCGCTGATCTTGCCGTCGGTGACGATCAGGTCGTGATCCTGATGGACAGCCAGCTCCGCATCCATACTGAGGATGGTGGCGCCGGAGATGATCAGGTCTGCTTGCTTCATACTCAGCTCAATTCTCCCAATTTCCGGGCTGCGTCCCGGGCTTCAAATACGCCGCAGGGAGTGATGATGCCGTCTATATACTCGGCGGGTGTGATGTCAAAAGCGGGGTTGAGAGCAGGTGAGCCGACGTTGGCCAGCTTCACGCCTTCAAATTCGGTGATTTCCTCAGGCTCTCTGAATTCTATGGGGATGTCCGCGCCTTTGGGGCAGTAAAGATCGAAGGTGCTGAGCGGAGCGGCGATATAGAAGGGAACCTCGTGCACGTGCGCCAGGACGGCTTTCTCGTAGGTGCCGATCTTGTTGGCGATGTCGCCATTGGTGCAGATGCGGTCTGCTCCCGTGATCACGATGTCTATCTCGCCCTGCGAGAAGTAATAGCCGGCGGCACTATCGGCGATGATGGCGTGCGGGATGCCTTCCTGATGCAGTTCCCAGGCGGTGAGCCGCGCTCCCTGCAACCGTGGCCTTGTCTCGTCTACATACACAAAGAGGTCCGGATTCTTGGCAAAAGCGGCGCGTATCACAGCCAAAGCGGTGCCGTGATCCACCGTAGCCAAAGCACCCGCATTGCAATGCGTGAGAATCCTGGCGCCGGGCTTGATCAACGATGCACCCATCTGACCGATCTTGTAACACTCATTCACAACCCTCTCGGCAAACTCCTCCGCCGCCAAAAGCGCTACCTTGCGTGCGTGCTCGATATTGGGGATAAACTTGATGGTGCTTTCATAGACGTGATCCACGCCGCTGCGGAGGTCGATGGCCGTGGGACGGCAGCTGCACAACTCTTCATGTGCCTTGCGCAGAGTGCCCCGAAAGCCGGATTCATCGGCATTCATCGCCGCCAAAGCCATACCGTAGGCACCCGCAACGCCGATCGCCGGAGCGCCGCGCACCGTCATCACCCTGATCGCTTCCATCACCTCTACATGATCGTCAAAAGCCTTGATCTCAAACTCAAAAGGGAGCTTGTTTTGATCTATCATCATCAGCTTGCCTTCTTCAAACCAGAGGCTGCGGTAATCTTTATTGTCTATCTTCATTTATACTTTCCTTCCAAAATTGCTTAGCTTACCATCTCTTTGGAGGTGCACTTTTTAGTCAAGAGTTTTTCCTTGATCGCTGCTGCAAAGGCTCTTACCGGGGCTGTTTTACCAAAAGAAACAGTATCTAAATATATGAACACCATTCCAATACAGACTCATAAGATGCGATTTATATAAAACTTAACTTGACAAAAAAAGGCACCTCTGTAGATTGGTTCACGGGTGGTGACAATGACCACCAAACAAGACCCTTTATTAGGAGTGTTATTATGAAGAAGCTAAGTTTGATCGTCGTTCTGGCCTTGGCCATGGCAGCCGGTTTTGCGCAGGTGGTGATAAACGTTTCGCCTACCGAAATTACCGGCCTGGATTACGTGTTTGGTCAGGGGCCTTCTGACTACCAGATTCTTACCGTGAGTGGATCTGGTTTGGAGCCATATAAATCGCTCATTATTGATGTAATGGGTGTATTTGAACTGGCTGAGAATCCGGGCGGATCTTGGGCGGCAACAGCGCGTGCGATTTCTGACGGTAATGGCGTCGTAGCCCCCACCCCTATTTATGTGCGCTTGGAAGCAGGACAGGCGATCGGCAACTATTCTAATCAGGTGTGGGTATCATATAACCTTCCTCAGCCCTATACAGCCTATAAAATCGTTCCCGTTTCCGGAGAAGTCACCGACCCCACCCTCCCCGTGGAGCTCTCTCATTTTTCCGCCACCATGACGGCGCAAAACTATGTGCAGCTCACCTGGGTTTCCCAGACGGAGACCAATCTCATGGGCTACAACGTTTATCGCAGCGACAGTGACGACCTTAGCTCTGCCGCCAAGATCTCAGATCTGATCGGGGCGACCAACACCTCCAATGCGCAGACCTATATTTTCTACGACATGGAGCTGGATCAGGAAGGTACCCATTACTATTGGCTGCAAAACGTGGACATGGACGGCAGCTCAGGCTTCCATGGCCCGGCCAGCGTGTTTTTCACCGTCGGAGGCAACGGCGGCGCTCCTTCCATACCCAAGTTTACCAGGCTGGAAAATGCCTACCCCAATCCCTTTAACCCCAGCACCACCATTCGCTATCAGCTAAAGGATCCCGGCCACGTGAAGATAGGTATCTACAACACCCGCGGCCAGCTGCTTCAGAGCTTTGAGCGCAATCACAGCGATGCCGGACACTATGGTTTCATCTGGAACGGCTGCGACAGCTCCGGCAGGGAATTGCCTTCGGGCGTGTATCTTTACAGGATGAGCTGTGGTCGCTACAGCGAAACCAAGAAGATGGTGTTGCAGAAATAAATAACTAAACTTAGCCAAAAACATAGATCGTGACGCCTGTGGAAACGCAGGCGTTCTTTTTTGTATGGGCGGTCGCCGAACCGCCGCTGTTATGAGCCGCTTCGCAAGCTTCAGGGATGTGGCCGACGCAGTCGGCAAGAGAGAGAGCGGCGCTATGGCAAGTGTCCGTACACCCGTACAGGGGAATCCACCTATGAAGAAAAAACAACAAAGATGGACTTGACAAAAAACGGCTCCCTTATATCGTGAGCTCATGGACAAAATTACAACAACAACATTCAAATAATTCTTAGGAGGAATTATGAAAAAGTTAAGTTTAGTTATAGTGCTGGTCTTAGCATTAGCTGCCAGCTTTGCACAAACATTTACCGAAGATTTCGAAACCTGGACTGTTCTTACTGGTAGTTATACAACCGGAACTTTCACAAATCAAACCAATAACATCACCTGGAGCTATGGAGAATCCAGAGAAGAAGGAGAATTTCCCATAGCTGGCAAAGGCTTGATGCTGAGAAGAGCGTCTGATAGCTATCTGGAAGCAACTTTCCCCAACGGAGTTGGCACCTTTACTTTTCAATACAGGAAAGCGCACACTGGTGCAAGCTCAAGGCAGTTGGAACTATTGGTCAATGGTAGCCAGGTGGCTATAACGACCGAATATGGCGGATTTTCTGGAGAAGATCCTACTATTCACAACTTCAGCCATGATGTCAACACTGGTGGGCAGGTTACCATAAAGATCAAAAACACAGGAACAACCACCGGTAACAGACAAACCGTATTGGACAACATCACCTGGACTGAATACGCCGGCACCGAGCCCACCTGGAGCGTCACTCCCGGTTTTATCTCCGGCTTGGACTATGTGTTGGGCAATGGCCCCTCTGCTTATCAGAGCTTTGTCATCAATGGCTCCAATCTTACGGACGGATACTTCATGGTTTCCGTGCCTGAACTTTCCAATTTTGAGATTGCTCGTGAAGATATTGTTCCGGGAACCCCTGATGGTTACTGGGGACCTGGCCCCTTAGAGATGGGCAATGAAGTGCCACACACAATTTATGTGCGCATGAAAGCCGATCTTCCTGTGGGCGATTATGATGAAGACGTTACCGTGAGTTATTTTTCCTACGATGCCGTTGGGGAAACTCAAGAAGACAAATTTGTCACCCTGAATGGCTCCGTTACCGCACCTCCCAGCACTGACCCCGTTTGGGAAGTCACTCCCCTCGAGCTTACCGGCTTTACCTATTTTGAAGGTATGGGCCCCTCCAAATCCCAATACTTTACCATCTCCGGCTCCAATCTGGTTGATAACTTCATGGTGAATGCACCTGCGTCAGGTCATTATCTTATTTCTCTCAACAATACTGACTTTGTTGGAGAGCTTGAGCTGATCCCCACCGAAGGCGCCATCCAACAGAGAATCTATGTGCGCTTGGAAGCCGGCCTTCCTCAGGGCGATTATACCTGGTATAACAACGAACCCCAAAGGGTGCAGGTATCCATGCAAACACCGGTTCCGACCGATCCCGTGTATGTAACCCTGAGCGGCTCGGTTGGTGCACCTCTGGTTCGCCACTGGGTGGACTTTGAAAATGAAGGCGAAGTGAAACAAGGCTATGCTCTGGGTCAGTTGATCCTAAGCAATCTCAATTGGGAGCTGGACGAAGTCTTGGTGTTTAACACACCTGCAAGTGGTGATTGGTATGATGGCAACAGAAGTGCCCGCTTCTATGGAAAGGCAACCTCCCGCATGACCATGTTGGAAGACAAGGCTTGGGGCGGCGGCGACATTTCCTTCCAGTATCGTCAATATGGCAGTGATACCCGAGCAGCTTGGGTGGTGGAATACAGCGTCGACCAAGGAACCACCTGGATTCAGATCGGCGATCCCTTCACACCTACAGACCAAGTGCAGACCTTCACCGGAACCATCAACAACTCCAGAGACATCCGTCTGCAATTCAAGATTGCCAACGATGATGGTGGCACATCATACCGTCGCTGGAACCTCGACAACATCGACCTCTCAGACTATTATGACTTCTTCAAAGACGTGCCTACCGTCGTGGGAGCAGCGGAAGAAGTCGAGATCACCATGTTGAGCAACCATGCCAACTATAGCCGCACCTATACACCCGGCCCCGTTCCCGTTCCTGATTTCAACGTCATGTTCCATGATTGCCTCACCCTGATCGGAGACGGCCCCTGGGAAATCGATACCGATATCATACTCAACAAGCAACCCGATTCCTACTGGGCAGCTTATAAAGTGAATAACGTCTGGACTGCCGTGGAAATGGTTGGCGGCCATGCCAGACTCAACGTGCCCGCCGGCACATTCGCTGCCAACAACGAAATCGAGCTGTTGATCGGCTATGGCAAAAACCCCACCGTGCCTGTGGAACTTTCCAGCTTCACAGCCACCATCAACGCCGAAAACTACGTGCTGCTCACCTGGGTCTCCCAGAGCGAAAGCAATATCTCCGGCTACAACGTCTATCGCAACACCAGCGATGACCTCAGCTCAGCCATCAAGATCAGCGACCTGATCCAAGGAACAAATAGCTCCGAAGCTACCACCTACACCTACCTGGATCAGGAACTCGAGCAGAGCGGAACCTACTACTACTGGCTGCAAAACGTGGACCTGGACGGCACAATGAGCTTCTACGGCCCCGTGAACGTGGTCTTTAGCGTGGAAGAAGAAGGCGGCTCACCGGAAATTCCCTTTGCCACCAAATTGGAGAATGCCTACCCCAACCCCTTCAACCCCAATACCAATATCCGCTACCAGCTCAAGGACGCCGGCGATGTGAAGATTGATATCTACAACACCCGCGGCCAATTGGTACGCAGCTTCAGCCGCACACACGACGCACCCGGATACTACCAGATCAACTGGGATGGACGCGACAGCTCCGGCAAGTCCGTCTCCTCCGGTGTCTATCAGTACAAGATGACCAGCGGCAAATACAGCGCTACCAAGAAGATGGTACTGAAGAAATAGTTGTTAGTTGTGAGTTGTTAGTTGTTAGTCGCTGACGCAAGTGGCAATGATGCAGATGCTTGTGACGGTGATGCCAACAACTCGATAGCTCTCGACTTGCCCACAAATAAATATGAATTAAAGGCCAGCAGACGCTGGCCTTTTTTTGTATAGGCAGGGATGGGGCAAGCTCCGGCTACCAGCGGCCCCAGTGAATCACATTCCAATATAGAAATACAACTGCCTGAAAACGACGTATGTTACACCGCTAAGTGCTTCATCTGTAAAGAAAAAGATACAATCTAAGCCTTGACAAAAGAGAGGCCTCTTTTAGGGTGTGACCAGAGACGGAAATACCAAAACCATCCGCCTCACCAAAATTAACCTATAATTCTACAGGAGGAATTATGAAGAAGCTAAGTTTAATTATTTTGCTGGTCTTTGCAGTCGCGGCCGGCTTTGCACAAGGTACGGATTTAACCGCCACGTACACTTTTAGTGATGTAACCAATTATCATACAGACACATCACCCTGTGATAATACTATCACCGGGTTAACTATGGGCCCTATGAAGAAAGTTGGAATTATTTCGACATCAAGTAAGTCTAACTTCAGAGGAAGAGATTGGCCTACAGGTACAGTGGTTGATACGCTCAAGTACATAGGCTTTAAAATTACTGCCAATTCCGGATATCAATTCACCGTTAAAAAAATCCAATTTGGGCTTGGTAAAAGTAATACTGGTCCGGTCACTGCTGAATGGAGAGGTAGTGCTGATGGTTATGCAACTCCCTTTGCTTCTGATGACTATACTTTAGGCAATAATATAACCGTAAATAATGGTGTGTTAACCATTTCTGCCAATTCATCGACCGGCAATACTCTGACTCTCTCTGGTTACAGTAATATTACAAGCTGTGATTTCAGGTTGTGTTTCTGTAATGGTCCTACAAATGGTACTGCGGGACTGCAAGGTCCCTTAACTGTCACTCTTGATGTCCAATCTACCGGTGGCGGCACTGACCCCACAATTACTGTCACTGGTACCCCTCTGAATGATTTTACCTACATAGTGGGCAATGGGCCCTCCGCAGCTCAGAGCTTTAGCGTGGGTGGCTCCAACCTGACTGGAGATATTTCAATTAGCGCACCTACTAACTATGAAGTGTCCACCGATACCAATCCGTATTCCAACACTTTAACTCTCACACAAGCAGGTGGTACTGTGACAGCTACAACCATTAACGTCCGTTTAGTGGCTGGCTTGGCTGAGGGTAGCTACTCCGGTAACGTACAATGCACCTCACCCGGAGCCACAGCTCAAAATGTGAGCCTGAGCGGCTCGGTAGATCCTGTCCCCAGCCCCACAATTACTATCACTGGCACTCCTCTGAATGATTTTACCTACGTAGTGGGTAATGGCCCCTCCACAGCTCAGACCTTTAGCGTGAGTGGAGCCAACCTGGATCAGAATAATAACATCACAATTACCACAACCGATGAATACGAAGTATCCCTGGATAACACAACTTATCCCGCAAATGGTGTAACTATCACTCCGGATGCAAATGGCACTGTAGCAGCAACAGATATTTATGTCCGCCTCAGGGCAGGGTTGCTTGTGGCTACTTACCCCAATGGTTACGCAACGGTAGCATACACAGGATTAGCATCTCAAAATGTTCATTTTAATGGCTCAGTCACCGCACCTCCACCACCTGGATACTTTGTAGATTTTGATTTAGACGGTGAGTCAACAGATAGTAATTACAACTCCAAAGAAATAGAGTTGAGGGGAATTAATTGGAATTTGACAGGATCATTGATCCCTAAAACTCCTGCTGGTAATGACTGGTATGAAGGAGTCAGAAGTGTCCGTTTTGACGGCAAAGCAAATTCAAGTATGACCATGTTGACATTTAAACCTAATGGTGCTGGCACCATTTCTTTTAATTATCATCGTTTTAAAAACACCAGTGATGGAATAACCTCCTGGTTAGTGCAATACACAACCGATGCACACAATCCGGCTGATCCCAGTGCTGTAACTTGGAATACAATTGGTACCATCACACCCGACTCAGATATTAATGCAGAGGCTCAGACATTTACCCATCAGCTCAATACAGAAAATGATATCCGCTTGCGCATTATAGAATCGACAGGTATCGGTACCTCAAACAGACGCATGAACATCGACAACATTAGCATCACACACTACCCGGAATACGACTTCTATAATGGCGTGCCCAAGCAGGTAGCAAACGACAATATCACCATCACGGGTGGAGATGCCAACTATAACACCGCAGCCACACTTGGTCCTCTCCCCGATCCCAATTTTCAGGCCAGTTTCCATCGCTGTCTCACCCTGATTGGAACCGGCCCCTGGACTATTAATATCCAGAACCAAACTGCACAGTGGGCAGCCTACAAGCAGGGCGGCACTTGGCACAGTACTGCTTTCGCCAACAGCTCAGCCACTTTAACCGTCCCGGCAGCCAAAGCTGCAGACATCGAGCTGCTCACCGGTATCGGCAACAACCCCACCGTTCCCGTGACGCTCTCTCACTTCTCGGCGACGATGACCGCAGAAAACTATGTGCAGCTCACCTGGATCTCTCAGACGGAGACCAACCTCATGGGCTACAACGTTTATCGCAACAGCAGCGACGACCTGGGCTCAGCCAGGCAGATCTGCCCCATGATTGCCGGTACCAACACCTCACAGGCGCAGACCTATGTCTACGAGGACAGGGATTTGGTAGAAGACGGCACCTACTACTACTGGCTGCAAAACGTGGATCTGGACGGCAGCAACGCCTTCCACGGCCCCGTGAGCGTAGTCTTCAGCATCACAGGCGATGGCGGCAGTCCTGCTGTTCCCACTGTCACGCAGCTGGATGATGCCTATCCCAACCCCTTCAACCCCAATACCACCATCCGCTATCAGCTTGAGGGTGCCGGCAAGGTGAAGATAAATATCTACAACACCCGCGGCCAATTGGTGCGCAGCTTTGAAAGAGGCCACGACGCAGCCGGACACTTCAGCATCGTTTGGGATGGACGCGACAGCTCCGGCAGAGAACTGCCCTCGGGCGTGTATCTCTACAATATGAGCAGCGGCAGGTATAGCAGCAGTAAGAAGATGGTACTGAAGAAGTAGTTGTTAGTTGTTAGTTGTTAGTTGTTAGCGGCTGCGCAAGTGGCAATGATGCGAATGCTTGTGACGGTGATGCCAACAACTCGATAGCTCTCGACTTGCACACAATTAAATATGAATTAGAGGCCAGCATTTGCTGGCCTTTTTGCGTATGGCGGGGATGGGGCGAGCGCCGCTCGCCTGGTAGCCGGAGCTTGCCAAAGCGCCGCATGCAGCTTCGCTGCAGTAAAAAGGAAGCTTCATCCCAGCCTGAATCCAAGCTATAAAACACACGCAGCTACACCAATAGCGAAGCTGGCTGTGATGCAGGCTGTGCCTGTTGTTTACAAGCGGCTTCGCCGCTTTAAGCATCAAGCTGCGCTTGATTGCGGCGCTTTGGCAAGCTCCGGCTACCGGGGTCGCTTTGGCAAGCGCCCGTACAGGTCGGTCCAGCGACCGACCCTACTTGATATACACCATCTTCCGGGTGACGGACTGGTCGCCCTGCTTTGCCTGCAGGAAGTAGATACCGCTGCTCACCCGGTTGCCGTTCTCATCGCGTGCATCCCAGCTGAATTCTTCCACTCCGATGGGTTTATCCTGCATGAGGGTGCGCACCAATTGTCCTCTTTGGTTGTAGATTTTGAGGCTGGTGTTTTTGGTATAGTCGTTGGCCTTCAGGGTGATGCCCACGCTGCCGGAGAAGGGATTGGGGCTGGGCAGCGAGAGGCTCAAGCGGGCGGCGGGTGCATTGCTGCCGCTTTCGGCGGGGTAGAGCTCGGCAAAGTCGTGTCTTAAAACGTGTTGCACCATATCCTTGGCGCTTGCTGCTTCCATATAGTAGAGCGGGAAGCTGAGGGTGATGGCAGAGCCGAGGCGATAGTCGTTTTTGATGCCCACTGCCTGTCCGTTGAGGTATCCCTGGGCGCTGTCATCGTCGTATTCACCGGCGTAGGCATAGATGGCGGTGGCCTTATCGGTGGGCGTCATGCCTTCCACTCTGGGGATGTGATGATTGAGGGCGGGCAGGCTTTTGAGTGGGTCCACTTGGAGGGCGGGATATTCATTCAGCAGCGGTAGAGCGGTTTTGAAGCGGCTCTGGTTAGTGAAATCCACCCCGGCGATACCTAACACGTCGTAGATGAAGTTTCCCGCTTCGAAAGTGGCCGGATAGCCGGCATTCATCTCAAAATCTGAGCTGGGATGGTAGACGCTGAAGAGTGCTTTGCCGCCCAACTCCACGTATTGTCGGAGGATATCCGTATAGGCCGCGGCGCCTGAGATGTCAGCCTGATCGTTGCCATGCCAGAGCAGGCAGGAAAAGACGCCCAGATCGGCCAATTTCAGGTCTTCAAACTCCTCCAGGTCGATGACGCAGGGCTCGTATCCGGCCAACATATCAGCGTAAAACTCGTCCACCATTTCATCTGTGGGAGTAAAGACGGTACTGCCGCTGCCGCCGATGGTTTCGTCCACGATGAGCACACCCCGGTTCATGGTCAAGGGTCGTGAGCGGATGGTATCCGAGGCGGTGCTGAGATTGCCGTCGTGATCAAAGGCGCAAATCCGGTAGTAATAGCTGTGTAAACCGCCGCTGACGTTTGTGTCCTGATATGAGGTATCGGGCGCCGCTACGGTGGCTAAAAGGCTGCCAGGATCGTTTGCTGAAGTGCTGCGATAGATATTGTAGCCGGCGAGGTCGTATTCATCATTGGGCCGCCAGGTAAATTGCACCGAGCGTCGCTGCGGCGAATCTGTAAATTCAGCGGGTGTGAGCGGCTTCAGCAGGGGTGTGCCCGTGCCCGTGATTCCAAAGCTTTCGAGGTTTTCTGCATCTACTGAGGCGATAGCGACCACATATTCGAGGCCTTCATCGAGTCCGCTGAGGAGATAGCTGTTGCCGGTGCAGTCCACGTGGTTGTCAGTCATGTCAACATAGTTGTCACCCCAGTAGATTCTGTAGTTGCCGATGTTTTGATTTTGGGGTTCATCCCAGCTCAGGCGCAGGGACTGTCCATCTCCCTGGTCTTGCACCCTGAGGTTTGAGGGCGCATCCGGCATTTTGGCAAAATGAGCAGCCAGGGCGGTGGAAGCTTTGATCACTTCTGCGGCGTAGGCGGGGTCGATGTTGTCCACGATGTCGTCACTGGAATGGTAGTGGGGCGAAAATTCATCTTCAAAAAAGTAGGCCACGTTGTATCCTGCTTGCCAAAATGGAGCGCTATCGCTGCTGGTGCTGTTGAGATTGCCCAAATATGGCTGCAGAGTGGTGTAATTGGCGGTGATATTGCAGGCGAAGTAGCTTTGTTCCAGGCTGCCTTCATAGGGCATGAGGCGCACCAGCCATTCGCCGGGGTCAGCGGAGTTGTTGGCGATCATATCGTGGTTGATCATGAGGCGGATATTGAGGTTGTTTTCGTCTGCGTAATCTGCGTAAGCTTTGGAGCCCCAGAGGCCGAATTCTTCGGCGGCGAAGGTGATAAAGCGGATGCTGCGTTTGGGCTGAAAGCCGCCGGCCATCATCACGCGGGCCATCTCCAGACAGGCGGCGGTGCCGCTGGCGTTGTCATCCGCTCCGGGTGCGCCCAGATAGGGGTCGTCGTACATATTGATGGAATCATGATGCCCGCCCACGATGATGTATTCATCGGGATAGACGCTGCCGGGGATGGTGGCCACCACGTTGTATTGAGTGGTGTTGCGCCATTCGAAGCTGTGCAGCTCCACATCCGCGATGCCAAAGCTGAGAAACCGGTCTTTGATCCACTGGCTGATGGCCAGGCGATTATCCGCCAGAGCGTAACGTGTGCCGAAGTCTTGCAAACTCTGGATATGAGAAAGCACAGAATTCGGCTCCACCAGGTTTACGATGGCTTGAACTTCGCTTACAACAGAGACCTTGCAGCTGCGGTGGGGCGCGGCTTCGGGCAGCTGCAGGGGCGTAAGCTGCAGCGGCATGAAGGAATAGCTGATCTTTTGCCTGAGCGCTATTTCATCCAGGGAAGTCTGAAGCAGAATCACATTTCCCAGCTGCAAGACGGGTGTTCCCGCATCAGGCGGAAGCAGCGGCAGGGCGCCATCCGGTGAGCTGACCAAGTAGAGCTTGCCATGGGTGGAAAGGGTTTGGGAAATGCTTATACCCTTGGCGGAGTGTGAACTCACCAAAAAGCCGGCTTCATTGTAATAATAGATTTCCACGCCTGCGTCTTGCAGGGCCCGGGCTTGTTGGTAAAGCTTATTTGGAGCTTTTGTCGCTTCGACAAAGGCCAGGTTTGCCGATTGGGCGCAGAGGCAAGTGAGCGTAAAGATGAGCAAGAGAGAGAGTAGGAGTTTCTTCATCAGGTTTCCTTTTGTGATGGTATTATGCTGTGCCAATTGGTATGCATGATTTGTTCCCTGTTTGAGAGAAAAGCGGCTGGCGACTTCGTCGCAGTAGTTAGTTGTTAGTTGTTAGTCGTTAGCCGCTTCGCAAGTGGTTGGGAGCGAGACCAGGACTCTGGGCAAGCGAGGACACAGATAGAAGGGATTTTATCCACGAATTAACACGAATTAACACGAATGGGGCGACTTCGTCGCAGTTGTGAGTAGTGAGTAGTGAGTTGTGAGCGGCTGCGCAAGTGATTGGGATACGGGCGGTTGTGGCGTGTACGGGCGCTCGCCTGAAGCGCCGATCTTGTAACGTCCGTCCGCATCTCCATCACTTGCGCCAGCCGTTCACAACTGCGGCGTAGCCGCCCCGCCGATCTTGTAACAGGAGGTTGCTTTTGTCGACGTATGGTAGGGGCGCTCGCTGAAGCGCCCAAAAGGTAGCCGGAGCTTGCCAAAGCGCC
>DGFM01000007.1:26017-77003 GCA_002391675.1 Cloacimonetes bacterium UBA3900
AGCGGCGAAGCCGCTTGTAATCAAATTCCTGAAGCTTGCGAAGCTGTTCAGAACACCGGCGCTTTAGCAAGCGCCCGTACACGCTTGATTGCGGCGCTTCAGCAAGCTCCGGCTACCAGGGTCGCTATGGCAAGCGACCATACTTGGTGGTCGGTCCAGCGACCGACCCTACCTGATATACACCATCTTCCGCGTGAGGGATTGGTCTCCCTGCTTTGCCTGCAGGAAGTAGACGCCGCTGCTCACCCGGTTGCCGTCGTCATCGCGTGCATCCCAGCTGAATACTTCCACACCGATGGGTTTATCCTGCATGAGGGTGCGCACCAATTGTCCTCTTTGGTTGTAGATTTTGAGGCTGGTGTTTTGGCTGCAATCGTTGGCCTTCAGGGTGATTCTCGCACTGCCGGAGAAGGGATTGGGAGCGGGCAGCGAGAGGCTCAAGCTGGCGGCGGGTGTATTGCCGCCGATCTCAGCGGGGTAGAGCTCGGCAAAGTCGTGTCTGAAAACGTGTTGCACCAAAGCTTTGGCGTTAGCTGCCTCCATATAGTAGAGCGGGAAGCTGAGGGTGACGGCAGAGCCGAGGGCATAATCGTTTTTGATGCCCACTGCCTGGCCATTGAGATATCCCTGGGCGCTGTCGTTGTCGTATTCACCGGCGTAGGCATAGATGGCGGTGGCGTTATCGGTGGGTGTCATGCCTTCCACTCTGTTGATATGGTGGTTGAGGGCGGAGAGGCTTTTGAGCGGGTCCACCTGGATGAGCGGATAGCCGGGTTGCAGTGGCAAAGCTGTTTTGAAGCGGCTCTGGTTGGTGAAATCCACTTCGGCGATACCCAGCACGTCGTAGATGAAGTCTCCCGCTTCGAAAGTGGTCGGATAGCCGGCATTCATCTCAAAAGCCGTACTGGGATGATAGACGCTGAAGAGGACCTTGCCGCCCATCCCCACATATTCACGGAGGACATCCGTACAAGCTGCGGCGCTTGAGATATTGGTGAGATCGTTGCCATGCCAGAGCAGGCAGGAAAATACGCCCAGATCAATCAATTGCAGTTCATCAAGTTTTGCCAGGTCTATCAGCTGGGGCTCATAAACGTCTAACATATCGGCATAAAACTCGTCCACCATCTCATCTGTGGGAGTAAAGACGGTGCTGCCGCTGCCGCCTATGGTTTCGTCCACGATGAGCGCACCCTGGTTTAAGGTCAGGGGTCTGGAGCGGATGACCTGCGATGCGGGGCCGATGTTGCCATCGTGATCGAAGCCACAAACACGGTAGTAATAGCTGTGTAAACCGCCGTTGACACTTTGATCGCGGTAGGAAGTATCGGAGGCCGGGACGGTGGCCAGGAGGCTGCCCTGAGCGTCGGCTTCGGTGCTGCGATATACCTTATAGCCGGCCAGGTCGTGTTCATGGTTTGGCTGCCAGGAAAGCTGAACGTGGCGGCGTGCGGGGGAACCCGTAAGCTCAGTGGGTGCAAGCGGGGCGTCAAAAGGTGTGCCCGTACCCAGGGCTCCCATGCTTTCCAAGCCGAAAGCATCCACAGAATAGACGCCAACCAGATATGGGGTGCCTTCAGTGAGTCCGCTGAGGATGTAGCTGCTTCCGGTGCAGTCCACATAGTTGTCGGCGAGATCGCTGTAGCCGCTGCCCCAGTGAATTCTGTAGTGGCTGACGGCCGGATCCGGCGAAAGCTCCCAGGCAAGGTGCAGAGACTCGCCATCTCCGTAGTTGTGTACCACAAGATTTGCGGGGGATTGGGGCATATCGGCGAAGGTGGCAGCGACGGCGGTGGAGGCTCTGATCACTTCGGCGCAGTAGTCTCCATCGATATTGGCTACGGTGTCATCGCTGGTATGATATTGAGGCGAGAATTCGTGTTCGAAGAAATAGATCACGTCGTAGCCGGCTTCCCAAAAGGGCGCACCATCGCTTGCCGGTTTGTTCAATTCTCCAAAATACGTCTGCATATTGGTGTAGAGCGAGGTGATGTTTTGGGCACGATAGCTGTGTTCCAGGCTTACTTCATAGGGCATGAGGCGCACCTGCCATTCGCCGGGTGCGGCGGTGTTGTAGCCGATCATATCGTGGTTGATCATGAGGCGGATGTCCATCTCATTTTCGAGGGCATATCCGGCGTAGGCATATGAGCCTATCATACCCCATTCTTCTGCAGCAAAGGTAATAAAGCGGATGCTGCGCCTGGGCCGGAAGCCGCTGGCCATCATCACGCGGGCCATCTCCAGACAGGCGGCGGTGCCGCTGGCGTTGTCATCCGCTCCGGGTGCACTTAGATAGGGGTCATCGTATTGGTTGTAGGAGTCATGATGTCCGCCCACGATGATGTATTCATCCGGATAGACGCTGCCCGGGATGGTAGCCACCACGTTGTATTGATCGGTGCCATCAAGTTCAAATTGCTGCAGCTCCACATGGGGAACGCCAAAGCTGATAAACAGGTCACGAATCCAGCGGCTGACAGCTGAGCGATTGTCTGCAAAGCAATAACGGGTACCAAAATCCTGCAAGCCCTGGATGTGGGAGAGCACGGAGTCTGCTTCAACAGCATTAACCAGGTTTTGCAGATCGACCTGCCGGGCGAGGCCGAAACCTGCCCGGGCCCGGGCTTGTTGGTAAAGCCCTTCGAGAGGATTTGGGGCTTCGCCAAGGGCCGGGTTTGCCGTCTGGGCGCAGATGCAACTGAGTGTAAAGATAAGCAAGATAGAGAGCGTGACTTTCTTCATAAGGCTACCTCTTTTATTTAAATCGTTTGCTGTGACATTTGGCTTGCATAATTCATTCCCAATCAACAAGAAAATGACCTCAAATGTGACAAATGTGAAAATAACTTCACGCTCTGTTTTTATGCTTGCGAGATGCAATGATTGCCTTAAACTATCTAAAAAACCCAAATGGGAGGTTTCCTCAATATGAAAAGAACCTTAACACTGATCCTGCTGCTGGGCGCTCTGGCCCTTTTGGCAGCACAAACCTATTCCCCCATCAACCCCGTTTCTGATGAAGACGAGGTCTATTACGACGACGAGATCATGCTCATCGACGAGGATGAGCTCGAAGCTGAAACCGGTTTTCTGGGCATTTATGTGGATGATTTGAACTTTCCCAAAGCTCAGGCGCTGAAATACAACAAAAATCATGGCGTGCTGATCTTGGGCGTGGTGGAAGATTCACCCGCTGCTGCGGCAAATCTGCAAAAAGACGACATCATCATGATAATGAACGACCAGGTGGTGACCAACAAACAGAAATTCATCGAAATCTGCGAAGGCACCAAGGTGGGCGACGAGATGAAGCTGAAGATTTGGCGCAACGGTGCGGAACAAGCGGCAGAGCTCACGCTTGGCGAAAAGATCGAAGATGATGGGATAGACCCCAGCAGAATCACCGTGTCTTTCAAACCCAATTTGACCACCGGCTACGGCGGCGGAGGCTGGATTCCCATGTGGGCAACCGTGGATGTATCAGACATCAACGAGCTGCTGGAAGAGCTCTATTTTGAGCCCATGCGCGAAAAAGGGATGCTGATGCAGGGTGGTGCAGGCAAGATGCACATAGGCAAAGGCTTCTTCTTTGGCCTGCAAGGCGCTTCTTACGCAGATAAAGGCAAAAGCAACGCTCCCGCCACGGCCGCAGACCAAAAGCTGCGTGCAAACTACATCATGAGCACCTTTGAATTTACCATCGACAAACGCTTCGCCGTCAAACCCTGGCTGGTGCTTTCCATCGGCACGGGCCTGGGCTCAGCCAAACACAAGGTGGAGCTCTATCGCGATGAATCAGACAGCACCTGGCCGGCAAACAACAACTACGGCCTGGGTTACCACAAAGCCGCACTCAAAAAGAGCTACCTCACCGTTCACCCCAGATTTGAAGCGCTGTTCCCGCTGGTAAGCTGGTTTGGCCTGAGAATGGAGGCCGGATACAACTACGGCTTCAGCCCCAACAGAGGCTGGCGGGAAGAGGAATACAACGGCGAATACCGCCACATCACAAACTCGCCCGAAACCAAGTTTGGCGCCTTCACTATCAGCGCCGGACCGTGGTTTGGATTTTAAGAAACAAAGCTAATCTCAAAATAGAAAGGGATGCCAAAGCGGCGTCCCTTTTTAGGTTTTTGTGACGAAGATGAAGAACTTGGTAGCCGGAGCTTGCCAAAGCGCCGCAATCAAGCGCAGCTTGATGTTTAAAGCGGCGAAGCCTGCTTTTTTCTGCAGCGAAGCTGCTGCCGGCACAGCCGGCTTTTAAAATACGGGTGGTTGTGGCAGGGATACGCACGGCTTTGGGGTTTAGGACAGCAAACTTCGTTTGCTTGCGGCGCTTTGGCAAGCTCCGGCTACCGGGCTGCGCTGGTTTTTGGGGATGCGGGTGGTTGTGGTGGGGATACGCACGGCTCTGGGGTTTAGGACAGCAAACTCCGTTTGCTTGCGGCGCTTTGGCAAGCTCCGGCTACCAGCGAGCTGCGCTCGCCCCGTCCCCTCCACAACTACCCGTATCCCAATCACTTGCGAAGCACTCACAACTAACAACTGGCAACTGACAACTGCGACGGAGTCGCCACGGCAAGCTCTGGCTACCTGGCTGCGCCCGATACCAAAATAAGGAGATAATATGAACACCTACAATAGGCTTTCCAAAGAAAACATGAAGACCCGCTTCCAATCCAGGAATCTACCTCACCTGTTTGACCGGTATAAACCTGTCTTTATCACCTATAGACTGAAATTCTCCTTGCCTCATCAGATGATGGTTGACTACCAAAAACAGATCAAGGATTGGTATGCAGAGCTGGAAGATCTCTCAGAAGATGAAAGAAAACAAAAACTTAAAAATAAGGACAAAAGGTTCTTTGACTGGTATGATCAGCTCTTGGGGCTTTCTTCCGATATACTGTATATTCTTCATAAGGACGGAATTCGTGAGATCATCCAAGAATCATTTCATCACTTTGACGGTGTGCGGTACACACTGCTTGGCTACTGCATAATGCCAAACCACGTGCATGTGCTGATAAGTCCACTGGTTCAGGAAGATGGAAATATCTTTTCCACATCTCATATAGTGTACACTTGGAAGAGATATACAGCCAATGCAATAAACAAGGTATTGGGAAAGCGGGGCAACTTGTGGCAAAAGGAATGCTATGACAGCTTGGTGAAAGATAAAGCGGGGTTGGGCAGAGTGTTGGAATATATCGTTAACAATCCGGTAAAAGCCAATCTGGTGAAGGATTGGCGGGATTGGAAGGGCACTTATATGAGAGATGGGATCATGTAGGTAGCCGGAGCTTGCCAAAGCGCCGCAATCAAGCGCAGCTTGATGCTTAAAGCGGCGAAGCCGGCTTTTAAAATACGGATGGTTGTGGCAGGGATCCGCACGGCTTTGGGGTTTAGGACAGCAAACTTCGTTTGCTTGCGGCGCTTTGGCAAGCTCCGGCTACCGGGCTGCGCTGGTTTTTGGGGATGCGGGTGGTTGTGGTGGGGATACGCACGGCTCTGGGGTTTAGGACAGCAAACTCCGTTTGCTTGCGGCGCTTTGGCAAGCTCCGGCTACCGGGCTGCGCTGGTTTTTGGGGATGCGGGTGGTTGTGGCAGGGGGTACGTATGGCTTTGGGTTTAGAAGAGCAAACTCCGTTTGCTTGCGGCGCTTTGGCAAGCTCCGGCTACCGGGCTTCGCTGGTTTTGGGGATGCAGGAGGTTGTGGTGTAGGTTGAGGTAGTGGTGGAGCTTTCTTTTTTTGTCCACGGATTACACGAATGTTCACGAATTATGGGGCCAGCTACCGCTGGCCCTGTACGGGCGCTCGCCTGGAGCGCCGATCTTGTGAGTAGCTTCGCAAGCTTCAGGGATATGGCCGACGTAGTCGGCAAGAGAGTGAGAGAGGCTGCCGGTTGTTGATGGAAAATCCCTTCCCTTAAGGGCCGAAAATTGTTTTCAAAAAACCAGCCCTTGCATCAATATTTGACTTTTCACCTGGCCTCGCCCACCCTCGGATCTCCTTGGCGCCCGAATGCGTAACTCTTGGGTTTTCCTTGGGTTACTTGTGGATCCCAAAGGAGACCCACAGGAGCCCCTAAGGGAGGCCGCATGAAATCGACGTTTTAGAGGGCGGATTTGTTTGCAGAAATCAAGGGCGCAAGTCAAATATTTCAGAAACGCCTGCCGGTACAGATGCCGAAGTGAGTCCCGGAATACCTACTAAAACAGTAGGCGTTATTTGGGTATTCGTCAGCCTTTTTGTATGCTCCTGAAATCTGGAGGAAACCCTGCTCTGCTCTTCCGGTAGAACTTTTCAACCACTCAAATTGAACTTGAGCCAATTATATGATAAGGGGTTTATAATGGGTGGTCATTTCAGGAATGGGAAAAGTCTGCTGGATGGAGCGAGGCTGTTTGTGGCTGCAGGAATTACACAAATGTTAATAAAGATAGTCCACGGATATACACGGATGTTCACGGATTATGGGGCCAGCTACCGCTGGCACTGTACGGGCGCTTGCCAAAGCGCCGATCTTGTAACCGAAGTTTGCTTTTGTCGCCGCCAGGTAGGGGCGCTCGCTGTAGCGCCCTTAACGGCACTCGTTTGAGTGCCGATGTTATATATCCGCTGCCTTGGGCAGCGGTAAGGGGGCGCTTTAGCAAGCGCCCGTACCAAGCGGCGAAGCCGCTTGTAACCACATTCCTAAAGCTTGCGAAGCTGTTCAGAACATCGGCGCTTTAGCAAGCGCCCGTACACGCTACAACCTCCCGTATCCCAATCACTTGCGAAGCACTAACAACTAACTACTAACTACTAACAACTGCGGCGTAGCCGCCCCGGCACGCCCCGGCTACCTCGCTGCGCCATGATAATGCCTCATTTTTGGTATGAATTATGCTTTCTATTTATCTGTTTCTGGGACTTTTAAGCTTAAGGCATTGACAAAATCGCCTCTTAAAAAAGATTGATCCCAAAAGGAAGGAATTGCAAAGCAAAAAGATGAGAAAACACATTGTCTCCATAGTTGGCCGCCCGAATGTGGGCAAGTCTACGTTGTTCAATCGCTTGTGCCGCAAGCGTTCAGCGATCGTGGATTTTGAGGCCGGCATCACGCGTGACCGCAAGTATGAAGAAGTTGAAGAAGGCGGTAAGGTGTTCATTTTGGTGGACACCGGGGGCATTGTGTGCGATAGCAATGAGGCCATGGACAAGATTATCCGTGACCAGGCGCTGTTGGCCATTCAGGAAAGCGATCTGATATTGTTTTTGGTGGATGCTCAGACGGGTACCACAGACCTGGATATGGCGATCGCCAAGATTCTTTATCCGCACAGGGATAAGGTGATTTTGGTGGCCAACAAGGCAGACAACGAGAAGTATGAGTGGGAAATCTTTGATTTTCTGCAGCTTGGCTTTGGTGATGCTTTCCCCATTTCTGCGATTCAGGGCAGAAACACCTACTCTTTGGTGGATGAGATTTTGAGGTTGATTCCGGAAACTGCGGATGTGGATTATGAAAAGGAAGAAGATGCCGTCACGCGCATCGCCGTGGTGGGTAAGCCCAATGTGGGCAAGAGCTCGATCGTAAATTTGCTTTTGGGCGAGGAGAAACAGATCGTTACCGACATCCCGGGCACCACCAGAGACAGCATAGACACGCCCTTCCGCTATCATGGCAAGGATTATATCCTGGTGGATACGGCGGGCCTGCGACGCAAGACCAAGGTGGAATATGGCGTGGAGTATTTCAGCACCATGCGCAGCATCGAGAGTGTGGACAGGAGTGACATGGTGGTTTTGGTGATCGCTGCAGACGAGCCCATCTCTCAGCAGGATGTGAAGATAGCCTCCTATGCCAAGCGGCGTTTGAAAGAGATCATGGTGGTATTTAACAAATGGGATCTGGTGAAAAAGGACACGCACACTGCGGGACGCTATATCGCCGATCTGCATAGAGAAATGCCCTTCTTGCAGTTTGCGCCGGTGCAATTTATCTCGGCCAAGACGCATCAGCGCATCAACCGCATCATGGAGACCCTGGTGAAGATAGAGGAGGAGGCGCAGAAACGCATTCCCACCAGCGAGTTGAACCGCTTTATGGAGATGGTGATCGGGCGCAAGGCACCCACACATCCCACGGGCAAGCACGTGAAGATTTATTATATGACTCAGGCTTCGATCAAGCCTCCCACCTTTGTGTTTTTCTGCAATAAAGCCAGCCTGATCACCGAGAATTACAGGCGCTTTTTACACAATCAGATCAGGGAGATATTTGTCTTTGAGGGTGTGAGCATCCGCCTGATCTTCAAGGGTAAGAGCGATCCCGGTTTTGAGGAGCAATATGTGCACGACTGATTTTTGCCTCTGTCCGGCGTGGGTGATTGCGATTGCCTATCTGATCGGCAGCATCCCTTTTGGCTGGCTGATGGGTAAGCTGGTTTTTGGTGAGGACATCCGGCAGAGTGGCAGCGGTAATATCGGTGCCACCAATGCCTTGCGCCGTTTTGGCACGGGTGCGGGGATCATTGTCTTGCTGCTGGATTTGGGTAAAGGCCTGTTGGTGATGTATTTGGCGGGCAGATACCTGGAGCCGCAGAGCCTCGAATATACGCTGGCGGCTGCTTTTGTGATTTTGGGGCATATCTATCCCATTTGGCTGGGTTTCAAGGGTGGTAAGGGCGTAGCTACGGCGGCGGGCGCTTTTGTGATGATTGCGCCTCTGCCTCTGTTGATCGCTCTGCTGGCCTTTATCATCACGGTGGTCGTCAGCAGATATGTGTCTCTGGGCTCGATCATAGCCGCTCTCACGCTGCTGGTCAGCATGGGTATCTATCACCTCTTCAGGCCAATGCACTATTCGATGTTGATTTTGGTAGCGCTGTTAGTGAGCCTGGTGATCTATAAACACAAAACAAATATCAAAAGATTGGTGCGGGGCGAGGAACACCGCATCACTTTCAGCAAAAAAGGAAGCCAATAATGTGCGGAATCATCGGCGTTTTCGGCAATCCCAATGCGGCAAAACTGGCTGCGATCGGGATGTTTGCCGAGCAGCATAGAGGGCAGGAGAGCTGTGGCATGGCGGTGAGCGATGGACACGTGATCCGCCTGCACAAGCGCTTGGGTTTGGTGAAGGAAGTGTTTACGGAGCAGGTTTTATCGCGCCTGCCGGGCTCCATCGCCATCGGGCACGTGCGCTATCCCACCACGGGCAGCGCCACGGAATTCAATTCCCAGCCGCATCTGTTGGAGACGCTGTTTGGGCCCTCTCATGCGCTGGCATCCAATGGCGATGTGGTAAATTACGTTTCCATGCGCAAGAAGCTGGAAGCGGAGGGCGTGTTTTTCAATAGCGACAACGACGCCGAGCTGCTCCTGCGTTATATCGCCTGGCAGATGCAAAAAAACGACTACAGCATCACGGAAGCCATCCGCATGATGATGAAAGATGTGAAGGGTGCCTATTCCGCCGTGTTTATGATAAGGGATGCGCTCTATATGTTCCGCGATCCGCTGAATATGCGGCCCATGGTGTGGAGCAAGATGGAAGACGGAACCACGGTGGTGGCCTCGGAAAGCTGTGCGCTTACCACTCTGGGTATGCATGAATTTAAGGAAGTGCCCGCCGCGGGAATCATCCGCGTGAATAAAAACGGCATCACTATCGTGGAAAACGATCCCAACCTCTTCAGAACCACGCGTGAGGTGCGTCACTGCATCTTTGAACACGTCTATTTCTCGAGGCCGGACAGCCATCACTTCGACGAAAACGTCTATGAGGTGAGGCAGGCTATCGGGGCGAAATTGGCGGCGCAGGATGAGGGTTTGGAGGTGGATTTGGTGGTTCCCGTGCCGGATTCATCAAACTTCATCGCTCAGGGTTATGCCAATTATAAAGGTCTGCCGATGGCTCTGGGCCTGATCCGCAACCACTATGTGGGACGCAGCTTCATCAAGCCGAGCCAGCGATACAGAGTGGAGAGCGTGAGGCAAAAGTATAATGTGTTGCCCAATTTCTTCAAAGACAAGAAGGTGGTATTGGTGGACGACTCGATTGTGAGAGGCACGACTATCGGCATGATCGTGAGGCTGCTGCGTGAGGCGGGAGCGAGCGAGGTGCATCTGCGCATCGGTTCTCCTCAGGTGAAGCACAGCTGCTATTATGGCATCGACACGCCGGATGAAAGCGAGCTGGTGGCCAATAGATTGAGCATAGATGAGATCACGAAAGCGAGCCAGGCAGATAGCCTCAAACATATCAGCATTGCAGAATTGCGCCAGTGTGTGCGCTTGCCGGATCATTACTGTTATGCCTGCTTTAACGGGCAATATCCCCTGGAGGTGGAAGAATGAACAACCTTAGCTGTGATCCCTTTGACAGCAAGAAGATCATGGTGTTGGGAGACATCATGCTGGATCACTATATCTGGGGCAGCGTGGAGCGGATTTCACCGGAAGCGCCCGTGCCCGTCCTGGAGGTGAAAAGGGAAGAATACAGGTTGGGCGGTGCGGCCAATGTGGCGCTCAATATCAAGACTCTGGGCGCAGAAGTGGTGCTCATCGGCGTTTGTGGCGACGACGACAACGGCGCTCAACTCAAAGAGACGCTGAACTCGCATGGCATCGGCACCGAAGGATTGGTGGAGGTAAAAGGCAGGCTCAGCACGCTCAAGACGCGCATCTCCAGCCACAATCAGCAGATCGTGAGGGTGGATTATGAACAGACCGACCCCGTGGACGCAGAAGTTACAGCTGAGCTGGAAGCCATGATTTTGAAATATATAGATTCCTGCGATGCACTGATCATCGAGGATTATGATAAAGGCGTGATGACGCAAAGGCTGATCAAAGCGTGCCGCGAGCTGGCGGAACGTGGCGTCATCGTGGCCGTGGACCCCAAGAAGAGAAACTTTATGGATTATGGCGGCGTCACCATCTTCAAGCCCAATTTCAAGGAGTTTGAGGAGGGTATGAACCGGAAATTTGCCGATACTCCCGACTTTTTGGAGGCGGCTCAGCGATTCAGAGAAGAGCAGGGGTTCAGGTATCTGGTGGTAACCAGGGGTGCCAAGGGGATGTTTCTCTTTGATGAGAAGAATACCCTGCACTTTGAAGCGAAGGCCAGGGAGGTTTTTGATGTATCCGGCGCCGGCGATACGGTGATCAGCGTGCTCACTTTGGCTCATGCCTGTGGTTTGGATATGGTAAATGCCACAGCTTGGGCCCGCAATGCGGCTTCCGTGGTTTGCGGCAAGCTGGGAACATCGACTTTGACCGAAGCCGAACTGATGGAGACTTTGGATGATTAAAGCAAAGATAGTGCCGTGGGAATGCGTGCAGACCAAGCGTCCTGCCTTCAAGGAGCTGGGCTGGAAGGTGGTGTTTACCAATGGCTGTTTTGATCTGATGCATGCGGGTCATGCTCAGTATCTGCAAGCGGCCAAAGCCTTGGGCGACGTCTTGGTCGTGGGTTTAAACTCCGACGAGAGCGTGAGAAGGATCAAGGGCAGCTCGAGGCCCATCATAGATCAGGAAAACCGTGCTTTCATGCTGGCCGCCTTGTCCAGCGTGGATTATGTGGTGATCTTTGAAGAAGATACGCCTTTGGAACTGATCAAATTTATCAGGCCCGATGTGCTGGTGAAAGGCGGAGATTGGGCTGAAAGTGAGATCGTGGGCGCGGATATAGTGAAGCAAGATGGTGGACAGGTCTACAGTCTGCCGCTGCGCGAAGGGCTTTCTTCCAGCAAGATCATCGAGAAGATATTGGGGCAGGCGTGAGCGAAGAAAGACAAGATGCCGATCTGGGCAAAGTGATTGCGGTGGAAGGTTCTGCCTATCGGGTGGAGCTGATCAGAAGCGAGGCTTGCGGCGCTTGCTCTTTGAAGGGTTTATGTTTCAAAAAGGACGAGCCCACCGTGTTTGAGCTGGAAAGCGAGCTTTCATTTCAGGTGGGTGATATTGTGAGGCTGGAGATCGCTCCCGCGGGCAGAGTGGCTTCTGCGCTGATAATCTTTGGGCTGCCGCTGCTTTTGCTCTTTGTAGTCTTTCTGTTGGTGAGGCCCTATTTCAGCGAGATCGTGAGCATCCTGATCAGCTTTGCCGCCACGGCATTCAGCTTTGTCATCATCGGGTGGGTAGATAAACGCTATGGAAACAGATTGAAAGTAGAAATTGGAGAATTGCATGATTATCCACATGAATGAGATGGTATTCTATGGTTATCACGGCGTTCACGACGAGGAACGCAGCCTGGGTCAGCGCTTTGTGGTAAGTGTCAGCCTCTTTACAGACCCCGCTAAAGACGCAGCCATCAAGCATTTGAACGACACGGTGGACTATACCAAGGTCTATGATGACATCCGTGAGATCATGGAGAGTCAGCAGTTTCAGCTTTTGGAGGTGTGTGCGAATACGCTTGCGGAAAGGCTGTTAACGAGTTATCCTTTATTAACACGGGTGAAAATAAACATCCAAAAGCCGTCGGTTCCCATCGTGGGTATCCTGAGCAGCGTGGAGGTGGAGCTGTGCCGCGACCGCTGAAGACCGCCTGGTTGAGCTTGGGCAGCAATTTGGGCAATCCCAGAGAGCAGCTGAGCGAAGCCTGCCGGAGGCTTCAGGCAAGCGGTGTGCAGATTTCCAAGAGCTCCTCGATGTTGGAAAGCAAGCCTTGGGGCAAGACGGATCAGCCGGATTTTGTGAATCAGGTATTGAAGGTGGAGACGAGCCTGGGGCCGTTTGAGCTTTTGAACCTGATCCATGAGATAGAAGACGCTATGGGCAGAGTGAGAACGGAGCTCTGGGGCCCGCGCCTCATAGATGTTGACATCCTCTTTTATGAGGAGACCATCATGGATACGCCGCAGCTCACTTTGCCGCATCCCTACGTGCATCTGCGCCGGTTTTGTCTGGAGCTGCTCTGTGAGCTGGAGCCGGAATTGGTGCATCCCGTATTGAAACAAACTATGAAAGAAATAAACGAAGCATTGAAGCAAAAGGAGGAAAGTTGAGAAACCTCTCTGCCATCATCCTGGCTGCCGGCAAGGGTAGCAGGATGAAATCCAACAAAGCCAAGGTGACCTTCCCCCTGGCGGGAAAGTCCATGGTGCAAAGGGTGGTGGATACCGCTTTGAAGGTGGATTGCAGCAAGATCGCCGTCATCGTGGGCTTTCAAAAGCAAAGCGTGATTGATTGCATCACACCCGACGAGCGTCTGGAATATGTGGAACAGACAGAACAATTGGGCACGGGGCACGCCGTGATGTGTGCCAAAGATGCCTTTGAAGGCTTGGATACAGACGTGCTCATCCTGTGTGGAGATGTGCCGCTTTTGAGCGCTGAGACGCTGAAAAACCTGGTGAAAGTGCACAGGGAAAGCGGGGCATCCTGCACCCTGCTCACCGCTTTTTTGGACGATGCGGGCAGATATGGACGCATCCTCAGGGATGAGGACGGCCAAATATCCGGCATCGTGGAATATAAGGACGCCACCGAAGCGCAACGCGCCATCAAAGAATGGAATACAGGCATCTATTGCTTTAACAGCAGGGATATGTTCGACGCCTTGAGCAAGGTCTCAAACACCAACGAACAAAACGAATATTACCTCACCGATACCCTGGCGCTGCTGCGCGCTGCGGGCAAAAAGGTGAGCTCCATCGTGTTGGAAGACCTCAATGAAGTGACGGGCGTGAATTCTCAGGCGCAATTGGCGCGGCTGGAAGACGAATTCATTGCGCAGGTAAGAGAAGCCTGGATGCAGGAGGGAGTGCTGATGCACCTTCCCGAAACCATCTACATCGAAGACAGTGTGGTATTGGAATCCGACGTGGAGATCGGCCCCTGTTGCGTGATCAAAGGCAGGAGCGTGATCGCTTCCGGCAGTAAAATCGGGCCCACCTGCCTGATAGATAACAGCAGCATCGGCGCCAATTGCAAACTCAAAGGCCAAAATATCCTCATCAATGCGCTGCTGGACGACGATGGCAGCATGGGTTATGCCAAACGGATCATCAACGACTGAGCGATATATGAGCAACAAGTATCTCTATTCACCCTGGCGCATAGATTATATCTTGGGCGAAAAGCCTGAGGATTGCGTGCTCTGCCGGTTTCAGCAGCCGGAGGCAGACCGGGAAAACCTGATCATCCACAGAGGTAAAACCGCCTACGTGATGCTCAACCGCTATCCTTACAACAACGGACATCTGATGATCGTGCCCTACGAACACAAGAGCAATCTCAACGACCTGAGCCTGGAATGCCTCAGCGAGATGATGGAGCTGGCGCAGGTGGGCGAGAGTGTGTTCAAGGAGGTCTACCGCTGCGAAGGCATGAATCTGGGCATGAACCTGGGCAAAGCCGCGGGTGCGGGAATAGATACGCATCTGCATTTGCACATCGTCCCCAGATGGATGGGAGATCACAACTTCATGAGCGTGATCGGCGGGGAGAGGGTGATCCCGGAATCGTTTGAACACAGCTATGCGCGGCTGAGCAAAGCCTTCAAGGAAAGGATCAGAAAGTAAATGATGGAAGCTAAGGAATCCAAACGCAAAAACACGATTCTCTGGGTGCTCTTTGCCCTGTTGGCGGTGCTGGCGGTGGTGGTTTCTCTGATCAATTTTGGCATCATCAAGCTCAAGGGTGAGAGGCAGGATCCGGAATCCAGATTGCCCGCGATCAAGGTGATCGTAGCCAACGGTTGTGGCTATGAAAATCTGGCCAAGGATTACAGCAACTACATCGGCGATCTGAATATAGACGTGGTGCGGCTTGCAGATATGCCCAACCCCATCTACGACAAAAGCATCATCGTGATGCTCTTTGAGGATCAGCAAGACCTGATGAGGCTGAAGAAAATGACCGGCATCCAGCACCATACTGTTGCCATCAAAGAAGACGCAGACGCCCAGTTCATCATCATCCTGGGGCGTGATATATCAACAATCGAGAAAGATAAAGGAGGTAAATTTGGCAGATGACGCCAAAGTTGCAGCCATTTTGGAATGGCTCAAAGAAAAGAACGCTCTCAACATCAGCACCTACGATGTGAGCAAGACAAGTGGCTACACGGATGTGATCATCGTGTGTGAAGGACAAGCAGACCTTCACAATCAGGCCATAGCAAACCATCTACTGACCATGGCTCGAAACCACGGCATGAAAGTGATCAGCAAAGAGGGAATCGAGCATGGACACTGGATTTTGATAGATGTGGCGGACGTGATCGTGCATATCTTTTTAAACCAGACACGCCGTCATTACGATATTGACGAACTATTTGCCAAGGTGAGAGACCTCGATCCTGAAGGGATATCAAAATGATTAAAACGATTATTAAAGAACAAGTTAGCCAAGCCCTGAAAACCTGCGGTTTTAGTGCGGGCAGAGATTTTAATGTGGAAGTGCCGCCCAATACCGAATTTGGAGATTATAGCACCAACGCGGCCATGGTGCTCTGCAAGGAAAACAAAAAGGCTCCCAAAGAAATGGCCGAAGCCCTGGTCAAAGAGCTGAAGAAAAACAAGTATTTCAAGAAGCTGAAGATAGACG
The DNA here is from genome assembly GCA_002391675.1 of Cloacimonetes bacterium UBA3900. Taxonomy (GTDB): domain Bacteria; phylum Cloacimonadota; class Cloacimonadia; order Cloacimonadales; family Cloacimonadaceae; genus UBA3900. Next base: position 41,571 of record DGFM01000007.1, read on the forward strand.
GCCCCGGCTTTATCAATATCTTCCTGGCGCCTTCCCTCTATCAAAACATCCTCTGGGAAATCCATGAAAAGGGTGTGGATTATGCCCAAAGCGATTATGGCAAGGGTGAGAAAGTGCTGCTGGAATTTGTGAGCGCCAATCCCACCGGGCCTTTGAACATCGTGAGCGCACGGGCTGCGGCCTTTGGAGATACGCTCTACCGCGTGATGAAATATGTGGGCTACAACCCCACACGCGAGTTTTACGTCAACGATGCCGGCAACCAGGTGGACATCCTAGCGGAATCGCTGGAGCTGCGCCTGCGAGAGATTCAAGGCGAGCGGATCGGCGATTTTCCTTTTGAAGCCTATCACGGCGAATACGTGAAGCATCTGGCACAAAAACTCAATACCCAAGAGGGTAACCGGATGTTTATGATGACGGAAAAAGACCGCATGGACCACCTCAAGGAATTTGCCCTCAGCGAAATCCTGGGAATGCAACGCAATAGCCTGGAGAAGTTTGATGTGGAATTTGAGGCTTGGGTTTCCGAGAAGACGCTGCGTGCGGAAGGCGTGGTGGAGGAAGTGCTCAGCTACCTCACGGAAGCGGATTGCACCTACGAAAAGGAAGAAGCCATCTGGTTTAAGAGTGAAGAATATGGAGACGATAAAGACCGCGTCCTGATGAAGAGCGACGGCTCCATCACCTACTTTGTGCCCGATTTGGCCTATCACCTCACCAAGATCCAGAGGGGATACACCACGCTGATAGACATCTTCGGGCCGGATCACCATGGCTATGTGCCCAGGCTGAGAGCGGCTTTCAGAGCGCTTGGATATGATGACTCCATGCTGGAAATCATCTATCTGCAACAGGTGAACCTCTATGAAGGCGGCGAAAAGGTGAAGATGAGCAAGCGTGCAGGTAAGATCGTGACCATGGACGACCTGATAAGCGAGGTGGGCAAAGATGCGGCGCGCTACTTCTTCATCGCCCGTAAAGCCAATGCACACCTCAATTTTGACCTGGAACTGGCCAAGCAGAAAGACAACGAAAACCCCGTCTACTACTGCCAGTATGCACACGCCAGAATCAGCAGCGTGATCAAGAAAGCACGCAAAGATAAGATGACTCCCAGAAAGTATCGTCGCGAACACGCACTCAGGCTGGTGAAACCCGAAGAACACGCCCTTATCGGTAAATTGGCGGAACTGCCGGAGCTGCTCATCCAAGTGGCCGAATACCGCGAGCCGCACCGTCTAACCGTCTGGGCCGAAGAAACTTGTGCCCTCTTCCACCGCTATTACAGCAAACACAGGGTGGTGGTGGCCAAGAATAAAGACCTCACCCGCGGCCGGCTCTTGCTGTTGGAGCGCGTGCGCAGCAGCCTGGCCCTGGTATTCAATCTCATGGGCGTCAGCGCGCCGGATAAGATGTAAGCCAAACACTTATGGTCACTTATCGCAGCCTGCAGTCAGCTGATATGGAGCGCATCATGGAGATAGAATCCAGAGCGTTTCCGGATCCGTGGAGCCCTCAGGCGTTTCGGCTCACGCGCAGCTATGCCAGCTGGGTGTGCCTCCTGGATGAGCTCCTGATCGGCTATTGCATCTGCCTGATCGTGGAAGATGAGGCGTCCATCGCCAATATCGCCATCGAGCCGGCTCACCAAAACAAAGGCTACGGAACCGGGCTGCTTCAATATTCGCTGGTAGAGCTCAAAATCATGGGCGCCAGACGGATATACCTGGATGTGAGACGCTCCAATATCGCTGCCCTGATGCTCTACAGCAAATTTGGCTTCCGCACCATGGGGATACGCAAAAACTACTATAACGCACCACCCGAGGATGCTCTGGTGATGTGTTGGGAAGAGACAGATGAAAGAATATGACTTTTTGGTGTTGGGAAGCGGGATATCCGGGCTCGTCTTTGCCCTGCAGGCCTCGAAACGCGGCCGCGTGGCGGTGATCACCAAGCAAAGTCTGAACGATTGCAATACAGACTATGCGCAAGGTGGCATTGCAGCGGTGCTGGATATCAAGGATTCCTTTGAAGAACACTGCGAGGATACCTATATCGCAGGAGCGGAGCTGGGCAAGAAAGAGGTGATCCGCAGGATCATCACGGAAGGGCCGCGCCTGATCCAATACCTGATCGATATTGGTACCGATTTTACCAAGCGTAATCCCAGCTACGACAACCGCCTGGAAAACCTGTCGCTGACGCGGGAAGGCGGCCATTCACACCGGCGCGTGGCTTACTATGCGGATTCCACCGGACATCAGATCATGCAGGCACTGATCCGCAACTGCCGGGAAAACCCCAATATAGATATCTACGAAAACCATCTGGCTATAGACCTGATCACACAGCATCATGTGGTGCAAGACCTTGGCTTTGTGCCGGGCATCTCCTGCTGGGGTGCTTATGTGATGGATCAGGCCACGCTCAAGGTACATATCTTCAAGGCACGCAAAACCTTGCTGGCTACCGGGGGAGCGGGGCAGATCTATGCCCACAATACCAACCCCAGCGTGGCTACCGGAGACGGGATGGCGATGGCGCGTCTGGCGGGTGCAAGGCTGGCAAATATGGAGTTTGTCCAGTTTCATCCCACCGCCTTTTGGCAGCCGGCGGGCAATGGATTCCTGATTTCCGAAGCCTTGCGCGGTGAGGGAGCGGTGCTCAGGCTCACCGACGGCAGCACCTTTATGGAAAACTATCATCCTCAGGGCAACCTGGCACCCAGAGACATCGTTTCCCGCGCCATGGACGTGGAGATGAAGCGCCGCGGCGCAAGATATTGCCTCCTCGATGCCACGCATATCCCGGCGGAGAAGCTGAAAAGCCACTTCCGCTATATAGATTCCAAGCTCAGTAAATGCGGCATAGATTTTACCAAAGACCCCATCCCCGTGGCGCCCGCAGCGCACTACTTCTGCGGCGGCGTGCTTGCCACCGTGGATGGACTCACCGATATCCGCAACCTCTTCGCTGCCGGTGAAGTGGCTTGCAGCGGCTTGCACGGCGCAAACCGCCTGGCCTCCAATTCCCTGTTGGAAGCTCTGGTCATGGCCTGGCTGGCTGCCAATCACCCCTCCATGGATGAAGATGTGGTCTTTCCCTCAATCCCGGAATGGAAGCAGATGGACGACTTCTACGAAAACGAGTGGGTGATCATCTCGCACAACCGTGAGATCATCGGCACCATCATGGATGGATACGTGGGCATCAGGCGCTCACGGCGTCTGCTCAAGTATGCGCTCTCCAGGCTGGAGAATATCTACAACGAAATCAATAACTTTTACCAGCACAACAGCGTTAGAGCCGCAGTGGTGGAGACGCGCAACATGGCCATCATCGCCATTGCGGTGATCCGCAGCGCACTCTCCCGCAAAGAGAGCCGCGGCGCCCACTATCTGGTGGAATATCCGGAGCGGGACGACTCACGTTATCAGACGGATACCATCATCTAAGGAGCGTGAAGTGAAAGGCATATTCATCACATTTGAAGGCGTGGAAGGCAGCGGGAAAAGCTCGCAGGTCAAGCTCCTGGAGCAGTATCTGCAGCAGCATGGGTATGACTGTTTTGTCACGCGGGAACCCGGCGGCCCTCCCATCAGCGAAGCCATCCGCAGCCTGCTTTTGGACGTCAACAATTCCGAGATGGTTCCCGAGACGGAGCTGCTGCTCTATCTGGCCAGCAGAGCGCAACATACTGCGCAGTGGATCATCCCCGCTTTGGAGCAGGGCAAGATCGTGATCTGTGATCGCTACACGGATTCGAGCCTGGCTTATCAGGGCGGTGGCAGGAAGCTCTCTGCAGATGTGATCAATGCCTTAACCACCTTTGCCACGCGCAAGCTCGAGCCGGATATCACCTATCTTTTGGATGTGGACGTGGAGGTGGGGCAGCAGAGGATAAGCAACCGCACGCTGGACAGGCTGGAAGAAGAAAGCCTCAATTTTCACAAGCAGGTGCGCCAGGAATACCTGAAACTGGCCAACCGGCATAAAAACAGATATATTATCATCGACGGCAGCCTTGGAGTGCAGGAAATCCATGAGCTGATTGTACAACATATAAAGACCCATATCAGGAGTTTGTAAAGTGAAGCCATCTAAACAAAGAACTGCTCTCATCACCATCGCCGGCGTGTGGATGCTCGCCGCGATCCTGCTGTTTTCAGCAACCGCTGCCTTTGCGCAAAATCAGAAAGGCAAAGACATCTATTCGCAGCTGAGCCTCTTCACCGAAGTGTTGCAGAAACTCAAGCAATACTACGTGACCGACCTCAACGATGAAGACCTGATCAAAGCTGCGATCATCGGTATGTTGGGCGATACAGACCCGCATACCACCTATTTTACCGCAGAGGAATTTAAAGACTTCACCACCTCCACCAAAGGTGCCTTTGGAGGCTTGGGAATACAGATAGATAAGATTGGAGACTATGTGACCGTGGTTTCGCCCATTGAAGGCACGCCCGCCTATCGTATGGGCATCACTGCCGGCGACAAGATCATCAAGGTGGATGGCAAAAACGTGGTGGGCTTCAGCACCGATGAAGCCATCAAGCATATGAGGGGCGACGTCGGCACGCAAGTCACCATCACCATCTCGCGCCCCGGCATCGCCGAACCCATGGACTTCACCATCATCCGCGAGATCATCAAGATCAAGAGCGTTCCTTACTTTTTCAAGCTGGACAACGGCGTGGGCTACATCCGCATCACGCAGTTCAACGAAAACACCACTCCTGAGCTGAGGGAAGCGCTCACCGGCCTGGAAAGCCAGAATATCAGAGGCTTGATCCTGGATTTGCGCTCCAATCCCGGCGGCCTGCTGGATCAGGCGGTGGATACCGTAAACGAGTTTATCGGCAAAGACAAGCTGGTGGTGGAAACCAAGGGACGCATCCCTTCCTCAAACCGTCAACACTATACCAGACACAGCACCAGGGCGAGAAACTACCCCATCGTGGTGCTGATCAACGAAGCATCCGCCAGCGCATCCGAGATCTTCGCCGGCTCGCTGCAAGACTGGGATAAAGCCCTGGTGATGGGCAGAACCAGCTTCGGCAAAGGCAGCGTGCAACAGCTCTTTCCGCTCGTCAACGGCAATGGCATCAAGGTAACCACCTCATACTATTACATCAAGAGCGGACGCTGCATCCATAAGATGCTCAACGACAAGCTGCTCAAAGGCAAAGAAGTGAGCGAAGAAGAGAAGAAGGAAGACGAGGCCAAGAGCCACGAACACATCTATTACACCGTAAATGGACGCAAGGTGTACGGCGGCGGAGGCATCACGCCGGATATCGATATCCAGAGCGACCTCTTGAGCAACTTCGGCATTGAGCTGCGCCGCAAAAACGCCTTCTTCAACTTTACCGTAGACTACCTGGTGGATCATCCCAATTACAACGTACCCATAGACTTCCGGGTGGATGACAGTATGCTCTCCTCCTTCCTCACCTTTGTGCAAAACCAGAATATCAGCTATACTGCAGCGGATTTGGACAGCACCACCTCCTTCATCCGCAGCACGCTCAAAAGCGAGTTCCTCCGCAAGAAATATGGAGACAACGAGGCTTACAAAGCCACGATCGATCAGGACAAGCAGCTGCAAGCAGCCATTGATCTCTTCGATAAATACACCACCATGGAAGAGATGTTTGCCCATGCCGCAAGGTAAGGAGGTATCGAGATGAGAAACACGGTATTATTGGCTTTGATGGCCGTGATAGCCTGCGTGGGCGTGGCTTATGCGGGCACCGTGTCAGATTTTGATAGGCTTCCCGGCTCCCCGGGCCCGCCCAGGACGGAAGTCACCATCGGCGAAGGCAACGAGCTGGCGCGCACACCGGTGGATTTCTACTGGCTCACCTCGCTGTATCAGGTGCTGTATTATGCATCAGAGCTGCCGGAGACGCCGATGCGCATCACCAGCCTCAAGCTCTACAACAACTTTTCTTCCACCGACGTCCTGGACAAGCCCCTGCGCATCTGGCTGGGAAATACACGCACAGCCAGCCTGGCAGACGACTGGGTTTCCGGCTCGGGTTTGAGCCTGGTCTTCGACGGCATGGTGAGCTTCCCCGCCGGGCAAAACACGATCACCATCCCCCTGGACACACCCTTCCAGTATTCCGCCACCTACAATCTGGTGATGATGGTATTCAGGCCCATGGATGATGAGCATTACACCATGTCAGACAAGTTCAAGGCGCAGACCGATTCCCGCCTCCGCGTCCGCTATATCACCAGCGACTCGGAAGAGATCAACCCCGCCAGTCCGCCTGCAACCACACATTACACCGGCCAATATCCCCAGATCAGCTTTTTGATGGAGCTGAGCTACGATTCTTTGGTCAGCGGCGTGGTCTCCAACGAATCAGGACAGGGCCTTGAGGGCGTGCAGATCAGCCTCAATGGAGGTGAGTTTGAGACCAGCACCAACCAGTATGGCTACTACCAATTTGAGGGTATGGGCCCCGGCGATTATCAGGTCTTGCTGCAGCTTGCGGGCTATCAAGACCTCACAGACACCTTCACTCTGGATGGTATCGACGATCTGGTGAAGGATTATGTGATGCAGAAAAAGCAGGATTCCAACGACGATTACGTCCAGGTGCCCCGGCTCTTGAAGGTGTATCCCAATCCCTTCAAAAGGGGCTGCAAGATGAGTTATGAGGTGCCCAAAGCTGCCCGCGTGAAGATAGCGGTCTACAACCTGAGAGGCCAATTGATCCGGCAGCTGAAGGACGAGCCACAGAGCTCCGGAAGCTATACCGTCAGCTTTGAGGGCCACGATCTGCCCGCCGGTATCTACCTGATCCGGACTCAGATAGGCAACCAATTCCATACCGGTAGGATACTGAAACTATAGAAATAAACAAGGCAGGTGCCATCTCAGCGCGGAAATCATGATATGAAACGATTGATGTCCCTGGTCGTAGTGATGGTGATTGGCTTCTCGAGCCTCAACGCACTCACGATCATCGGTGGGACGGGCATGGGTGCAGGGACGGCTGTGCCCGCTCCGCTTTGCCCCGCTTCCGGATACAATCACGCTCAACCCGCCGTCACCGATTCCGTTACCATCGGCACGGGCAATGAACTGGCGCGCTTCCCCATGAACTTCTGGATGCGCAATTCGCTCTACGAAACTCTGTATCTGGCAGATGAGCTGGGCTTCAATACCGGAACCATCACTTCTTTGGCCATTTACAACCATTTTACCGACGATGTGACCAATGGAGCCACCCAGATCTATATGGGCAGCACAGACCAAAGTGACCTCAGCGATGGCTACATCCCCGCCTCCCAGCTGAGCCTGGTCTTTGATGGAAACGTCGTATACCCCAGCGGCGAAAACACCATCCGCATCCACCTGCAAACACCCTATATGCACACGGGCGGCAACCTGGTGCTGATGTTTGTCCGTCCCATGGATCAAAACTACTATTCGCCCACCAACTTGTTCAAATGTCAGACTGCTGGCAGATACAGGGCGCGTTACAGTTACAACCACAACATCTCCATTGATCCCTTCAACCCGCCCACCGGCTCTTATACGGGCCAATTTCCGCAGACCACCTTCTTTTACACTTCGCAATCGATCGAAAACGACTTGGGTGTGACGGGCATCAGCGGCAACTACACACCTTCCGTGGGCACCGCTTCCGGCTACACACTCCGCGTCTGCAACAGCGGCACCCAGGCTCAGACCGATTATACCTTGAAGCTGATGGGGCCCGGAGATGAGGTGCTGGCCAGCCTGGCCGGACCTGCGATCAACAGTATGCAGACCCTGGAAGTGGAGATCCCCTGGACGCCCACCACCGCCGGCGAGACCGCCATCTATGGAATAGTGGAGATGACCGGCGATGAAGTCTCCACCAACAACCAAACGCACGCATTGGAGATCGATGTCCAGCCCGAAGGCGTTCATGCCATCACCATAGGCATAGGCAACGAGCTCTCGCGCTATCCCCTGGATTTCGGATTTAGAAATTCCATCCACGAGACGCTCTATCTGGCGGATGAGCTCGGCTTTGGCCTTGGCTCCATCACTTCTCTGACGCTCTACAGCCTGTTCTCAAGTCCCGTTATTCACAGGGCCGCCAAAATCTACATGGGCAGCACCGGTCAAACCGACCTCAGCGACGGCTTCATCCCCGCTTCCGAGCTGAGCTTGGTCTTTGATGGGAATATAGACTGCCCGGCCGGCGAACACAGTATCCCCATTACCTTGCAGGTGCCTTATTTGTACACGGGCGGAAACCTGGTGCTGATGTTTGTCCGTTCCATGGACTCCCCTCAATACCTCACCACCAACTACTTCAAGAGTCAGTCTGCCGGAGACAGCCGTTCGCGCCACTTCAGCAGCAACAGCGTTATCCCCGATCCCTGCAATCCGCCCGAGGGGTCAGAAACGGGCCAATTCCCCCGCATCACCTTCTTCCACACCACGCAATTGATCCAAGACGACCTGGGCGCGCTGTCCATCAGCGGTGATTGCAACCCCACTCTGGGTGCGGCTTCCGCTTATACCATCCAGATCAGAAACAACGGCACCGCCGCTCAGGACGCCTACACCGTGAAGCTGATGGGGCCCAATGATACAGAGCTTGCCAGCGTGGCCGGCCCCCCGGTAAACAGTATGCAGACCGTGGAAGTGGAGCTGACCTGGACGCCCACCGCCACAGGAGCCACCACGATCCATGCAAAGCTGGAATTGGCCGCCGATGAAATCTCCACCAACAACCGGACTCCCGGGCTCAACCTCATGGTCGACCCCGCAGATGCGATACCCCTCACCGTGGGTGATGGCAGCCAAACTGCCCGTCTGCCTGTGGATATGAGCTGGAACCACTCCCTCTTCCAAACCCTTTACTTCCCGGATGAGATGGGAGACTTCGCAGGTCAGATCACCGGGCTCAGATTTTACAACGACTTCGATACCAACCTGCCAAACACACCCATCTCCATCTGGCTGGGCACCACCACGCAAACCAGCTTGGAAGATGGCTGCATTCCCTCCACGCAGCTCAGCCCGGTCTACGAAGGGCCGGTGGATTTGCCCAGTGGAGAAAACACCGTCATCATCAGCTTTGACGAGCCATATCTCTATGTAAACAGGCAAAACCTGGTGCTGATGGTATATAAAACGGCGGAAAACCACTATCCCACCGCTAACTTGTTCAAGTGTCAGACCGTAGGAGCAAACCGCAGCAGAAAGGCCATTTCCGGCTCCGAACTCATCGACCCCGCACATCCTCCCAACGCAGCCCTCAGCGGTCAATTTCCCCTCACCACTTTCATGGTGATCCCGGGTGGAGTGGGCCATATCTTTGGAACGGTGACGGATACAAACTCACAACCCCTCAGCGGCGCAGTCGTAAGCCTCAACGACGGTGCATACAGTACCACTACAAATACCGACGGACAATATCAGCTGATCAACATCTGGCCCAATTCCTACACCATATCCTTCAGCGCACATGGCTATCATGAGCACACGCAGACCGTCGTATTGGCCGAAGACGACACCCTCACCATCGACGTGACCATGCAGCTCCTGCCTCAGGTAAATGTGAGCGGCGAGGTTGTAGTTAGTGCCACTGAAATGCCTATCCAGGGCGCTTTGATCCGTCTCAGCGGCTACGAATCCTACAGCGTAAGCACAAACGCAGACGGCGTCTTCACCATCCCCGGCGTCTATGCCGACCGCACCTACGATTACAGCATCATCGCCGCAGGCTATTATTCGGTAAGCGGCCAGGTGACAATCGGTTTTACAGATCACAACATGGGCCAAACCGCCCTCCATCAATTGGCTTACGCTCCCCTGAATGTTACAGCTGTACTGGATGACGCCGGCGATGCCGTGGCTATCACCTGGCAGGCTCCAAACTTTCCGGCTCCGGATGTCGTCGAGAGCTTTGAAGCCGATACCTTCCCGCCGGAAAACTGGACCCAGATCATCACCAATGACGGCCCGGCCACACCCCTGGGCATCTATCCCACCTGGTGCAGATTTGGCGAGCTCATCATCTCAGGAGAGCTGATTGCACCCACGCAGGGAAGCTACCAGGCCGGCCTGTTCACGGATGAAGACCTGCAGGACGAATGGCTGATCACACCGGCTTTCAACTGCCCCTCCAGCGCCTATCTCACCTTCGATAGCTATGTGTATCTCGGCTCCACGCTGGGAGATCACTACTGCATACAGGCATCTGCGGATGACGGCGTCACCTGGAATGTGCTCTGGGACGCCTCCGCTCAAACCGGCGGCTGGAACCGCTATTCAAATCCCATCACCGTAGACTTGAGCGCCTATGTGGGAGAGCAGCTCAAGATCGCATTTCGCGCCATAGGGGCAGATGCAGATGCCGGACTTGGCTATCCCTGGTTTATAGACAATATCTACATCGGCGATGGCACTGCCGCCGTGAGGTTTATACCCCGCGCAATGACTGCCGTATCCGCTTCACCTCAGCTCCCGTCAAAACCTCACCTCAGCCGTCATACACGCACAACATCTGAAATGCCAACCGGCTACATCGTTTACAGGCTCCAGTCTCATCAAGAGCACGATTTTGGTAGCTGGGTCACTCTCGCTCATCAACCGGGTGACGTCCTCAGCTTCAGCGATCCCGCCTGGGCTTCTCTGCCCGGTGGAGACTACCGTTGGGCCATCAGGGCTCTCTATATGGGCGACATCGCCTCTGTGCCCAGCTTTTCAAACGTGATAAACAAAGAAACCCAATTTGGCATGATAGTGGGTATGGTAAAAAACAAAGACGATACCGGCATTGAAGGGGCAACCGTGACCTGCCAGACTCAGACCGCCACCACAAACTCCATCGGCGCCTACACACTCATGGTTCCCGTTGGCTATTACTCGGTAACCGCATCGGCAGAGGGTTTCAACGGCCAAACCGTAGATGGAGTATTGGTAGAACACAATCTCTCCACCACCGTAAACTTTACCCTGCAGGAAACCTCAAGCGATGAAAACCGCTTTCCGGTGGTAAGCACCGCTCTGGACGGAAACCACCCCAATCCCTTCAACCCTGAAACCACCATCAATTACAGCGTGAAACAACCCGGACCTGTGAAGCTGGCAGTGTACAATATCAAGGGCCAATTGATAAGAACGTTGGTGGATGAAGGGCGGGCCACAGGACGCTATAAGCTGATCTTTGATGGCAGGGATGATAGAGGACGCTCCATCTCCAGCGGCGTGTATCTGCTGAGGATGCTGGCTCCCGGATATCAAAAGACACGCAAGCTGATGCTGATGAAGTAGCAGGCGCAGCCGGCCTGTACGGGCGCTTGCTAAAGCGCCGCTCTTCTTACGTCCGTCCGCATCTCTATCATTTGCGCCAGCCAGCGGAGCTGGCTGTGATGCAGGCTGCGCCTGCCGTTTTCAAGCGGCTTCGCCGCTTTAAGCATCAAGCTGCGCTTGATTGCGGCGCTTTGGCAAGCTCCGGCTACCAGCGAGCTGCGCTCGCCCTATCCCCACCACAACTACCCGCATCTTCATCACTTGCGCAGCCGCTCTCCCTCTCTCCCTCCCTCTCTCTCTCCCTCTTGCCGGCGCAGCCGGCTCCGCCCGTACAGGGCCGCAGGCAGGAGAATGATATTACACCACAAGGAAGCTAAGGCTATAGATAGATAACGAGATAAACAATACGCAAGTGATACAGAGGCCCGATTATTAACCAAAAAGTTCTTGACTTGCTGCTCAAGATTGAGAATAATGCCCCCAATCGTGTAACCTTCAGATTGCAATCCCGAGGCGAGGGTGACATTTAAGCCCTCTAACTATACAGAGATTCAATGAGTTGGCACGCCAACACTTGGAGCTCAACTTTATTTGGCCCGAATCCCGGCTGAGCCGGGAGTTTATAGATCGGTTGCAGAGTTCTTGTTTTTGGGAGCTTTGCAAGAGCGAAAAAACAACAAAAAAGCAAATAAAGGAGAGAATCATGAGACGATTGATTTCCTTGATCGTAGTGACAGTGCTGGGGCTCGCAGGGCTCAGCGCTCTTACGATCACCGCAGGTACAATCACGGAAACAGTTAACTATTTCCCGATTTACACGTTTTACAGTTACAACTACACCCAACAGATCTACACGCAATCTCAGATCAACTATCAAGGCGAGATTTCAAAGATCAGGTTTCATCGCAGCGGCACCGGTGGTGCCTTCGATTGCAGCCACGATTGGGTGATTTACATGGGCCACACCGGCCGCAATTCTTTTTCATCTACATCAGACTGGGAGCCGGTTGGCAACCTCACGCAGGTATTCTCCGGCAGCGTTCTCAGCAACTTCCCCGGTGCCGGACAGTGGATGGAAATCACTCTGGACACCCCCTACACTTACGACAACGTAAACAACCTAATCGTGGCCATCTATGAAAATACGCCCAGCTGGAGCAGCTCCGTGCAATGGGGCGGCTTTACCACTGAAAACAACGAAAACAGGGGCCTCTATTTTTATAGTGACAGCACCAACCCGGACGTCAACAACCCGCCCGACGCCAATTCCATGGCCGACAGAATCGCCGCCATCCAGCTGGTATTCCCGGATACCGCAGCTCCCATGGCGCCTCAGCTGGTTTATCCCGAAAACAACGCCTCCGTCATGAACGGATATGCTCTGCAATGGACCATGCCCAACGGCAGCCCGGATGCAAGCGGCTACGACGTATATATCGACGGCACCATGGTGAGCGACAATCAGGCCTCAAATCAATACACGCTCAGCGGTTTGGAAACCGGGGCACACACCTGGTATGTGGTGGCGCGGAACAATATCGGCACCTCACCGGCCTCGGAAACCAGAAACTTCACCATCAACCCGGGTGTGGCCATAGGTGACGGCACGGACAACAACAGGATTCCCGTAAACCCATATTATGGCTACAGTTATTCCCAGAGCATCTTCATGCAACCCGATATCAATATCGGCAACCAGCGCATTGAAAGCATTTCCTACTACTGGAACGGAGCCGGCGTGGGCAACCTCACCAGCGACTGGGTGGTTTATATGGGGCACACGCAGAGGACGGAATTTACCAGCACTACAGACTGGGTACCCCTGGGCGAGATGATGGAAGTCTTTGATGGACATCTGGATATCCCTGCCGAGCCCGGCTGGATAGAGATACAATTGGATATGCCCTTCGTCTACAACAACGTGGATAATCTCGTGATCGCCGTGGATGAAAACACACCCAGCTACGATGGCAGCAGCCAATTCTTTTACAGCACGGGGACGCCGGGCCAAAATCGCAGTATCCGCTATTACAACGACGGCACCAACCCCGATCCCGCCTCACCTCCCACCGGCACCCTGGTGGCGGCATATCCCAATATCCTGATGCAGTTTGGAGATTTGCCCACCAGTCCCATTATCAGGGTTTCACCTGCCAGTTTAGACTTTGGCACGGTGATGTTTGCACAGCCCGGTGGCCCGCTTACCGCGATGGTCTCCAATATCGGCAGCGGAACCCTGAATGTCAGCGCATCCGATATCAGCATCATCGGCGCCAACGCGGCTGAATTCTCTTTTGATACCACAAACCTGCCTGCAGCCCTGACACCGGGACAATATGTACATATCCCCGTGACTGTCACCAGCGTCACCGCAGGCGAGATCACCGCCACTTTGCGCGTGGTTTATGAGGGAGAAAACTACGATGTGGCTCTTACGGCAAACGTCCTGCCTGCCGGCACCGTCATGATTGGAGACGGCACCGGCTCTCAAAGGTGGCCTTTTGGCACGGTCTATGGCTATGAACGCTCCGCCGCTCTCTACACTGTGGATCAGATCGGCGCCATCGGTGCTCTCGATCTGCTGGGCTGGGATTGTGCCTCCACTTCCAATACAGAGGTCCCCTACAAGATTTATGCCAAAAACACCACCGACACCTCGATGACGGCTCAAACCTGGCAGGATTTGATCGCTGATGCGACGCTGCTCAAGGAAGGCAACCACACGCCAAACACCGCAGGTTGGCAGATGTTCCAGCTGGATACGCCCTTCAACTATACCGGCGCCGGGCTGATCATCGCCGTGGAATCCAACTACGGCGGCTACGGCGGCGGCAGTGGACACAACTTCAGATACACCAATGCCGGCAGCCCAAGGCATCAATATTGGGTTCAAGACAACACCGAGCCCACCGGAAACGGGAACCCCAATTCCAACCTGCCAAACATCATGTTGCACCTGAGCTCGAATGTGCAAAATGACATCGGCGTGGTATCCATCTCCGGCAACTTCACACCCACCGTGGGAATAGAATCAACCTACACCGTGCGTGTCCGCAACAACGGCAGCAACGACCAGAGCACCTACACCGTGAAGCTGATGGGGCCCAACGATGCCGAGCTTGCAGTGGTAAACGGGCCTGCCATCAACAGCGGTTTCACGGCCGATGTGGAGCTGCCCTGGACGCCTACGACTGCGGGCGAAATAACCGTTTATGGCAAGGTGGAAATGGCCGGTGATGAAATAGCTCAAAACAACCAGACAAACCCCATCACATTGAACGTCCAACCCGAAGGCGTGCAGGCTATCACCATCGGCGCAGGCACCGAGCAAGCCCGCATCCCCTTGGATTTCTGGTATCGAAACTCGCTCTACCAAACCCTGTATATGGAAAACGAACTGGGCATAAACCAGGGAACCATCACTTCGATCGCCTTCTACAGCCAGTTCTCTACCGCCGTGAGCAACTCACCCGTGAAGATCTTCATGGGAAGCACAACGCAAAACAACCTCGGCAGCAGCTATATCTCCGCCGCCGATATGACCCTGGTTTTTGACGGCAATATAGACTTCCCGCAAGGTGACAACACCATCCTCATCAACCTGCAGACGCCCTTTATGCACATGGGCGGAAACTTGGTGATGATGGTGAGCCGCATGGATTCGAGCTATCATTCCTCAACCAACTACTTCAAGTGTCAGAGCATGGGCGCAGACCGTGCGCGCAATTCCTATAGCGACAGCACCACCTACGATCCCTACAACCCGCCCACCGGGTCTCCCACGAGTATCTTCCCGCAGACCACCTTCTTCTACAGCTCAGATCTGATAGAAAACGACCTCGGGGTCACCACCATCAGCGGCAACCTGACGCCCAGCGTGGGAACCGCAGCCACCTACTCCGTCCGCGTCCGCAACAACGGCACCAACGATCAGACCACCTACACCGTGAAGCTGATGGGGCCCAACAATACAGAACTTGCCAGCGTGGCCGGGCCCGCCATCAACAGTCAGCAGACCTTGGAGGTGGAGCTCTCATGGACGCCCACCACTGCGGGCGAAACAAGTGTCTATGGCAAGGTGGAGCTGGCCGGTGATGAAATACCTCAAAACGACCAGACAGCCCCCATCACGTTAAACGTCCAACCCGAAGGCGTGCAGGCTGTTACCATCGGCACAGGCGATCAGCTGGCCCGTATGCCCCTGGATTTCTGGTATCGAAACTCGCTCTACCAAACCCTGTATATGGCAGATGAGCTGGGCTTTACCGCAGGCACCATCACCTCTCTATCACTCTACAGCCAGTTCTCTACCGCAGTAACCAATGGAGCCACCAAGATCTTCATGGGCAGCACAAACCAAAACGACCTCAACGATGGCTTTATCTCGGCCAACGAGCTGACGCTGGTCTACGATGGAAACGTTGAATATCAAACCGGTGAAAACGTCGTGCTCATCAACCTGCAGACGCCCTATATGCACACCGGCGGCAACCTGGTGGTGATGTTCAACCGTCCCATGGATACAACCTATTATTCATCCTCAAACTACTTCAAGTGTCAGACCGTAGGCCCCAACCGTGCCCGCAACGCCTACTCCGATGGCACCACTTACGATCCCTACAACCCGCCCACCGGTTCGTCTGTGGCCCAATTTCCGCAGACCACCTTCTTCTATACCGGTGACCTGATAGAAAACGACCTCGGCGCCATCAGCATCACCGGAAACATCACACCCACGGTGGGAATGGCCTCAACCTACACCGTCCGCATCCGCAACAACGGCGTCCTGAGTCAGGACAACTATACCGTCAAGATCATGGATATCAACAATATAGAGCTGGCCAGCGTGGCCGGGCCGCCCATAGACAGCCTGCAGACTTTGTATGTGGAAGTCCCCTGGGTGCCCACCAATCCCGGCGCCATCACCATCTACGGAAAAGTGGTGATGGATGGAGATGAAATCGCCACAAACAACAATACCCCCAGCCTCAACCTCATGGTCAACCCCGCGGGAGTGGTCTCTGTAACCGTGGGTGATGGCAGCCAACTTGCCCGCCTGCCCGTGGATATGTTTTGGAGAAACTCACTCTTCCAATCACTCTACTTCCCGGATGAAATGGGTGGCTTCATCGGACAGATCACCGGACTCAGGTTTTTCAACAACTTCACCACCAACCTGCCGGGCACACCCATATCCGTCTGGCTGGGAACCACCACGCAAACCAGCCTGGAGGATGGATTTATACCCTCCACGCAGCTCACCCTGGTGCATGATGGGCCGGTGGACTTCCCCAGCGGCGAAAACACCATCGTCATCAACTTCAACGAACCATTCATGTACCTGGATGGCGGCAACCTGGTGCTGATGGTCTACAAAACAGCGGCAAGCTGGTATTCATCCACAGACAACTTCAAGTGTCAGACCATTGGCTCAGACCGCAGCAGAAACACCTATTCAGACTCGGAAACCTACGATCCCGCCAATCCTCCCACCGGCAGCCTCAGCGGCCAATTCCCGCAGACAGTCTTTATGGGAATCCCCGGCGGTGTGGGACAGATCTACGGAACCGTCACCGGTGCAAACAACCAACCCCTCAGCGGCGTGGCAGTCAGCCTCAACCAGGGCACCTACAGCACCACCACCAACGCACAGGGACAATACCATCTGCGCAATGTGCTGCCGGAAACCTACAACCTCTCCTTTAACGCACATGGATACTATGAACACACGCAGACCGTCGTATTGGCCGAAGATGACACCCTCACCATCAACGTGACCATGCAGCTCCTGCCGCAGGTAACCGTGAGCGGAACCATCCTTGGCAGCGATACCGGTGCGGGAATCCCGGGTGCAGTTATCCAGCTCAGAGGTTATGAACCCTACGACGCAAATACAAACGCGGCAGGCGTTTTCACCATTCCCAACGTCTTTGCCGATCATACTTACGATTACAATATCCGCGCCGGCGGCTACTCTTCGGTAAACGGACAGATCACCGTGGGAACCACAAACTACGATATGGGCCAAATCACGCTCGATGAGGTGGCTTACGCACCCGTGGGTGTAACTGCCGAAGTGGATGACATCGGCATCACTGCCCTTATTTCCTGGCAGCCGCCCGATCCCACCGGACTGGAAATCACCGAAAGCTTCGAAGCCGAGACCTTCCCGCCGGGAGAATGGACTCAGATCGTCACCAACACCGGCCCCGCAAACGCTCTCGGCATCTATCCCACCTGGTGTAGAACAGGCTCGCTCACCATCCAGGGTGATACGGTAACTCCCACCCAGGGAGAATTCCAGGCCGGACTGCACTGGGATTACAACCATCAGGATGAATGGCTGATCACACCCGCCTTCAACTGCCCGCCCAATGCCTATCTGAGATTTGATGGCTACGTGTTCCTCGGCTCTGAATATGAAGACCACTACTACGTGAAAGTATCCACAGACAACGGCGCCACCTGGACCGCACTCTGGGATGCCTCCGCTCAAACCGGCGGCTGGAACGAGTATTCTTCGCCCATCACCGTAGACCTCAGCGGCTACAGCGGCAACCAGATCATGGTGGCCTTCCAGGCGGTGGACGGACCTCAAAACTCGGGCCTGGCATATTATTGGTTTATAGACAACATCTACATCGGCAACAATACAGACCGCGTGAAATTCAACTCCAAGGATTTCACCACAATATCCGCAGCCTCGCCCTACCGTCAAACTGCCGGTACCATGCCCCTCAGAGCAAGATCACGCGCCAGGGAAGAAGGCTCAACCGTGCGCGAGCCCAGGCTGCCACGTCCTTCTGAGCTGCCACCCACGCGCAGAAGCACACGAGTGCTCAATGGCTATATGGTCTACAGATTGCAGGCCGGACAGGAGCAAAATGAAGACGCTTGGACCGTGATAACAGACGAACCAACCGCAGAACTCAACGTCGGCGATCCCGCCTGGGACAACCTCGCCAATGGAGACTACCGCTGGGCCGTAAAAGCAATCTACACAAACAACGTCACCTCCGTGGCCAGCTTCTCAAACGTCCTCAATAAGTTCACTCAGACCGGGATGATTGTGGGTATGGTGAAACAGAAAAACAACACACCCATCGTGGGAGCAACCGTGACCAACGGAACGGAGACTGCAACCACAAACTCCATGGGAGCTTACACTCTCATAGTACGCGTGGGTTATCACTCTGTCACCGCTTCCGCCGCAGGTTATGATTCTCTCACCGTCGATGACGTGTTGGTAAATTACAACCTCGCCACCACCGTGAACTTCGTGCTGAAGGAAACTTCAAACGCCGATGATCACCTGCCCGTGGTGGCTACAGCGCTGAACGGCAACTACCCCAACCCCTTCAACCCTGAAACCACCATCAGTTACAGCGTGAAGGAACCGGGACGCGTGAAGATGGAAGTGTATAATATCAGAGGTCAATTGGTGAGAACACTGGTGGATGAAGAACAGACTACAGGACACTACAAGCTGATCTTCGATGCCAGGGATGATAGAGGACGCTCCATCGCCAGCGGCGTGTATATGCTGAGGATGAAAGCGCCAGGATACAAGAAAACCACCAAGATGATACTGATGCAATAGTATTATGAGATGTAGGGCCAGCGGCAGCTGGCCCTACAATCCGTGAACATCCGTGTTCATCCGTGGACTTTCTTCTTTAAAATTCGTGTTAATTCGTGTGCATTCGTGGGAAGATTAAACATCAAGCTGCGCTTGATTGCGGCGCTTTGGCAAGCGACCATACAAGGTCGGTCCGGCGACCGACCCTACATCCGCCATCCGTGAACATTCGTGTACATTCGTGGACAAAAGAAAAGGCTGTAGAGCCGTGCGTATTGCATACACAACGACCTGCATCTCAACAACTTGCGCAGCCGCTCACAACTCACTACTCACTACTCACAACTGCGACGAAGTCGCCACTCCCTCTCTCCCTCTTGCCGGCACGGCCGCCCTGTACGGGCGCTTGCCAAAGCGCCGATGTTACTGAGTCGCTTCGCAAGCTTCAGGGATGGGTGTCCTATGTATGGTCGCTTGCCATAGCGACCCTTGTAGCCGGAGCTTGCCAAAGCGCCGCATGCAGCTTTGCTGCAGTAAAAAGGAAGCTTCATCCCGGCCTGACTCCATGCTACAAAATACGCGCAGCTACCCCAATAGCAAAGCTGCCCTCTCTCACTCTCTTGCCGACTGCGTCGGCCATATCCCTGAAGCTTGCGAAGCGACTTACAAGATCGGCGCTCCAGGCGAGCGCCCGTACAGGGCCAGCGGCAGCTGGCCCCACAATCCGTGCACATCCGTGTTTATCCGTGGACTTTCTTCTTTAAAATTCGTGTTAATTCGTGTGCATTCGTGGGAAGATTAAACATCAAGCTGCGCTTGATTGCGGCGCTTTGGCAAGCTCCGGCTACCGCCGCCTACAGAGACAAAAAAAGGATTTAGCGGATTTTAAAATCCGCTAAATCCATACAGGTGTTTATTATGAAGAGTAAGCTAAGATAGTTATTTGGTCAAAACCACCCTGCGGGTATTACTCTTTCCTCCCGCAGCAAATCTGATCAGATAGACGCCGCTGCTGAGCTGAGGCTCCCAGGTGTATCTGTTAAAACCACTGGCCTGATTGCGCAGGCTAATCTGATCCACAAGCTGACCTCTGAGGTTGTAGACTTCAAAGCTTACGTCTGAGCTGTTCTCCAGATAGTATTCCAGCTGCGTGCTGGGATTGAAAGGATTGGGGAAACAGCGTGTAAAGCCGGTCTTAAGCGGGATGTCCGGGCTGTGGTTTCCACCCGCATTCAGGCTCACCTGCGCCATTGCCGGGCCATGCAGCTCGACGGCGCCCGCAAAAGACACATCCTGCAGCCAATAGTAGTAAAGGCCATCATCATAGAGACTTTTGTCCTCAAAGTAATAAGATGCGCCCTGAGAGCTGTTTGCAGCCGGAATAAGCTCCGATACGATATTGGCCTGCGCTGCATCCGGCTCAACCGATCTCAGGATGTAAAAGCCGAGGTTGTTGGTCTCAGTTTGCGTCTCCCACTGCAGCGTCACACTGTCAAAACCATTGAAAACGGCATTGAAATAGCTCAAGGTGACGGGGAGGGTTTTGGGATCAATATAACCCTCAGTCAAGATAGTGTCATCATGGTTAAATAAACCAGTGTAATCTGTAACATGCAGTGGCCTGAAGTCGGGACAAAGATTCAACATTACGGGGTTGGTGTTGGTAATGTTGCGCACAGTGTTCGCGGTAGGGGTAGTGTCAAAACAGCCACTAAATTGACGTTCCGAAGTTGTAGCACTGAAAATGTAATCTGCTCCGCTGGAATACTCGGCATTATTGAGCTGGATGGCACCTTTGTTTATTATGCGGCCACTTTTCTCTGAAGATATACCCTGAGGGTGAGCAGTTTTAATCGTAGCTCCAGGCTCCAAGATAAACTTGGATGCTGCCAATATGCCGGTCTCATTTGATTTAATGATGTGAGTCCCCGTATTGAGCGTGGAACCACTTTTCACCGTGACATTGGGGCGCTCATTATATGGGTTGTTTCTACCTCTCAGTTCAATCTGTTTGGACAGTGTGAGCGTGTGTCCGCTTTCAACGGTCATATTATAAATGGGTTGAGGCATATTTACTCCGGTAACCTGATCTGTCTCGCCAATGAAATAATAGCTAATTGGAGCTGTATCGTAGCCTCCGGTGAGATTGAAAGCTGCATCCCAACCTCCGGCATTGGCAATGCTAAGCCGGTAATCACCGGCCGTGGCCCCTCCCGCTTCAGTTTGCATCCTACCAGGACCCTGTATTATTCCACCTTCGCGGGAAATAATTGAAGCCTCATATCCAAAACGAAAACGACCATTAACATTGATGGTGCCATAATTGTCCAAGTGACCCCCGGTCTGGTTTCCAGATCCCGTTTCCACATAAAATTCGGAGGCATCGTCGGTATACGGCAGGTTAACGGTACCTTTGTTGATAAAAGTGGCATTATCCTCAATGAGGACACTATGAACGGTTACGGTGCCCGTGTTTGTTAAATTGAAAGTGCAACCTCCGTTGACGGTAAACCGTATATTTCGGTCAGGGTCGTCAGTGTTGGATATTATATTACCCGCAAGCGTGAAATTGTCTTTCAATATTGCAGTATTGCTGAGGTAGATATTCTTGGTGAAAGGTTGCTGTTGATTGGTCACAGCCGTGGTTGCATCAACCCAAGCTGCGCCATTGTAACGCTGCCAACCTGCTGTGGCGGCAAAATTACCATGTAGCGTCATTCTGTTGTACCAATAGTCACCTTCACTTGGGTTTTCCGGGAAAACCGCATATACAGCACCTACCATGGCCAACATGGCCACGATGAGCATCAAACTTTTTATAAAACTCTTCATAACTTTCTCCTGTATTTTGTTGTTTGTTTTTAAAGCATAAGCACCGAAATGGCTTCTGCTCGGTTTGCCCCTGCCTGCCGGCAGGCAACCAACTTGTTGGCTCCAAAGCGCAGATACAGGGACAAAGCTCTTGTTAATTGGTTGATAAAGCAGATATTTGCCAGTATTAAAATTACATACACCCGCGCAATTATCAACCACAGCCAGCATTTTGTATACCCTTTTTATGTCAATGCCTTTTTTGATATATGTGGGATTATTAACAATTTCATGATTGGCATAATGTTGAAATGGTTGCTATTGGTCTGTCGGTAGGGGCGCAGGCGGCTTCGCCGCAGTTGTTAGTTGCCAGTTGTTAGTTGTTAGTGCTGCACAAGTGATTGGGATACGGGTGGTTGTGGCGTGTACGGGCGCTTGCCTGGCGACTTCGTCGCAGTTGTTAGTTGCCAGTTGTTAGTTGTTAGTTAAACAGCTGGGAGACAGTGGGTTAGCACTTGTGCCATATCCGTGAACATCCGTGTTCATCCGTGGACTTTCTTCATTATCATTCGTGAAAATTTGTGTAATCAGGGGAAAGAAATAAAAGCTCCAGAGCAGTGCGTATTTCCACCACATCCACCCGCATCTCCACCACTTGCGCCAGCCGCTCTCCCTCCCTCCCTCTCTCCCTCCCTCCCTCTCCGACAGGTTCGTGTACATTCGTGGAAAAATCTTACCGACTGCGTCGGCTATATCCCTGAAGCTTGCGAAGCGACTCTGGAACATCGGCGCTTTGGCAAGCGCCCGTACATCCCCATTCGTGGAAAAACTGTTTCCCAAAAACCGATGTCCGAATCAACCTTTGACTTTTGCCCCGGCTTACCCCACCCTCGGGTTTCCTCGGCGCCCGAATGCGTAACCCTTGGGTTTTCTTTGGGTTACTTGTGGATCCCAAAGGAGACCCATAGGAGGGCCTAAGGGAGGCCGCATGAAATCGACGTTTTAGCGGGCGGAATTGCTTTCGCAAAACCAGAGTGGAAGTCAAATATTTCAGAGAGGCCTGCCGGAGCGGGTGCCGGAGCCCGGGCACGAATGCCTACCAAATCGGTAGGAGATAGCTCATGGGAAGCCGCTGTTTCCCGAGGTGTATTCAAAAGCTCTTTGGGTGCGGCTGTTTACTTTTCAAAGAGGTGATTCAGCACTTCGCCCACGGTAAAGAGCGAGCCGCCGCACACCAGGACGTCGTCGTCCCGCATATCCCGGCGTGCCATCTCGTAAGCTTCTGCCACGGAGGGAGCGCTGCTCACTTTCACGGGGTATTTGCCGATTTCGGAGACGAGGTCTTCAACCGTGGCTGCGCGGTCGGATTGGTTTTTGGCCACATAGACGTGGGAGGCGCGGCTGCAGATCAGCTCTATCATGCCGCTGAAATCTTTATCTGCCAAAATGGAGATCATAAAGCGGGGTTTTACATTCGGAAAGACTCTGTCCAGCGTATCCACCAAAGCCTTCATGCCTTCCATATTGTGTGCTCCATCCAAAATGATGGGCGGTTTACTGCTGAGCACCTGCATTCTGCCGCGCCAATTGATATGGTCGATGGCATGGCGCACTGACTCTTCCTTCACCTCAAATCCCTTGATTTGGCTGTAGAGGATAAAGCAGGCGAGGGCCGTGGAGATATTGGTGACCTGGTGATCGCCCAGGAGGTTGGCGTGCAGGCCCTTGAACTGGTAATCCCGGAAGGCAAAATCGAAGGTGATGCCGCCGATATCGCTGGCTTGGGATTTGCCGATGATATCCACGCCGTATCTATAGGTGGGCACCTTTTTCTGCTCGGCCACCTGCAGGATCACGTCCAGAGCAGGCGGTACGATCTTGCCCAAGACCAGGCTGATGCCGCTTTTGATGATGCCGGCTTTTTCTGCTGCGATGAGTTTGACGCTGTTGCCCAAGGTTTTGATGTGGTCCAGGCCGATGGTGGTGATGGCTGCCACCTCAGGAGTGAAAACGTTTGTGGCATCCAGCCTGCCACCCAGACCCACCTCGAAGATGCTTACATCCACGGGTTTTTGTGCAAACTGAATGAAGGCCAGCGCGGTGCTGATCTCAAAGAAAGAGGCTTGATACTTGTCAAAGAGCGGCTGATATTGGAGAAAGAGGTCCAGCAGCGTCTGTATCTCAGGCTCTTTGCCGTCTATGCGGAAGCGTTCTTTGTAGTTGATCAGGTGTGGCGAGGTGTT
This sequence comes from Cloacimonetes bacterium UBA3900, assembly GCA_002391675.1. Taxonomy (GTDB): domain Bacteria; phylum Cloacimonadota; class Cloacimonadia; order Cloacimonadales; family Cloacimonadaceae; genus UBA3900. The sequence continues at coordinate 65,488 of DGFM01000007.1, forward strand.
GAGGCCGGTGGAAAAGCCATGCGCCAGGCAGAGTGCTTCCAGGGTGGCGCAGACGCTTCCCTTGCCGTTGGTACCGCCCACATGAAAGCCGGAAAGCTTGTTTTGAGGCGAACCCAGCTCAGCTGCCAGCTCCACAATCCTGTCCAAACTCAGCTTGATATTGGCAGAATACCTCCGGTAGATGAGGTCTAAAAACTCACGATATTCCATCACCGGCTCCCAAGCGGCCATCTAATGGTTGAAATGGTGCAGAGCGGAGTATGCTTTAAAAGTTGAAGTCGTCGACGATGTTTTGGTTTTGGAAAGCATCGGGGAAGAGCTGGCGTCTGAAGTGGTTTGTATCTGCTTTGCGCTTGGCAAAAGCATCTTTGTCACTCTTCCACATATTGATGTAATCCATCACACACTGGTATTTGCGCTCTCCATCGGACTTGGTCTGTTGGTCGATATAATCCAGGTCATCCACCATGTAGTTCTGCAAGAGCGAGGGGCTCATGTTTTCGTAGAAAGCTTTGTCGAGGAAGTGTTTGTTGTGTCTGATCAGCTCTGGGCAGAGCACGATCACGCCGGTGTGTATCCTGGATTCGCCGGTCTCTAAGAAGTCTTCGACAAATTTGCCATAGACGATGTAGTCTTGTTTGTTTTTGTCTTGCTCGGGGCAGAACAGTTTTTCCGGGAGGTAGACGTTTTTGGGGTCTTGTTTCTTTTTGGTGCGGGTCAAGAGGTTGAGATCACCGCCAAAGTCTGCACGGGTATCGGCCACATAGTCCGAAGTGGCTACCCAGATGACTTTCATATTGTTGGTGCAGTCGTCGATATTCTTTTCGGTATCGAGGTTAAAAAAGTGTGGCAGGGCCAAGATAAAGATCAGGCCCACGAAGAGTATGGCACTCAGTATCCAGTATACTGATATTCCTTTGTTGTTAAGCAACATGAGTCACTCCTGAATTCATATTATTCATAAACCTTTTTCCAGACGGGCATATCCCGTCAAGTCTTTTTTATCGGTCCCATGATTTTAGTGATGTAATTGTGGGTCTCCGGGATGTCTGAAAACATCATTCTATAATCCTTTGCAGGTTCTATAGAGATGGCGGCAACGCGCCTTGAAACATTGGTCTCACCCCAGTTGTAAGCTGCCAGCGCCAGGCTCCAATTTCCATTGAAGCGCTCAAGCAGATATTTGACATACTTGGCGGAGAGATTGAGGTTGTAAAAGGGGATAAAGAGCAGTCCGCGGCGGTGTTTTTCGTGGATGTAGAAGGCGGTGGATTCCTTGATCTGGCCCAGGCCTATGGCATTCTTGGGCGAGATGGCAAAGCTGCGGAAAGAGCTCTCCGTGCGGATCAAGCGGTAAAACATCAGGGGATTGATCCCGTGAATCACCGCCATGCCAAAGCTCATCAGCCTCACCGAAATGGGATTGTAGACCAAGGCTATCAGGATCAAGATGCCAAAAGCGATCTTGACCCACCAGCTCATACGCTTCTTCTTGCTTCCCTTTTTGGCCATTGCCTTCAATTCCACAGCTGCCACAGCCGCTGAAAATCGCAGCTTACAGCTTCTTCATGATGTCGCTGAGCAGCAATACGTGTGAGATTTCTTCCTGGATGACGCGGCGCAGAACCTGTCTGGCGCGCTCGTCTCTGATGCCGTCGTTGATGGCGTGAAAGTAGAGCAGCGTGTCTTTTTCAAAGGTGATGGCGTTTTGGATCACTTCCATCACGTCTTTTGCTGCGGTGGCTTTTTGGATGGCGGAGTCGGGGTCGTTGAAGATGCGCCCCGCCACGATGGTATTGAGGTAGCTGGCAATCATCTCCCAATCGCCGGAAAGCTCCAGCTCGTCCATATCCAGCTCTTCGCGCAGAGCCAGGAAGGTCTTTTCGTGATCCAGCTCTGCATCACGCAGGAAGGTGAGCAGCTCCAGGCTCTTGCTATCCAGGTCTTTGCGTTTGGTGGCTTCGTCGTAGTAGGCATAGCCGTTGCGCTCGATCTGCACGGCCATCTCCACTATTTCGTTTACTGAAAAGGCAGCCATGGTAAACTCCTTTGGTACTTTTTAGATGTTTGCGAACCATTTTAGAGGCAATCAGCAGTATTGTCAAGAGCAATTTCGCATCTTGAACGCAAGCATTTGCCAGAGAAAGGCTTGGATTTGTGGAAGCGGCAATCTCAGGGCAGGCTGTAGCCTATCCCGAGGTTCAGCATCTGCCTCCACTGCAATTTATCCACCTCTTCGATATCATACTTGAGGGCAAAATTGAGGTTGGCAACGAGGCACTTCCATATCTTGATGGTAAAATCGGTCTCCCAATTCACCTCCAGGGGTTGCTTGCCCCTTGTGGCCCATTCACGAAGTGGACGCCTGTCGAACGCCTGATACAGCTTCAAATCTGATCTGAGCCTGCCGTTGATCTTGTTGAATCTCTGCTTGTACTCGGCGGCCCACTCCACACCGAAGTCACGTTTTTGCACTTCATAGGTCACTACGAAGCCCCCAAAAAAATCCGGGTACTGGAATGTGTATTCAAACTTTTCATTTTTGATGCGATGCGTGGCGGTGAGACGCAGGTTGAGCTTTGTATCCGGCGTGTTGATCATCTCTCTTGCCAGGCCGTATCCAAACACATCCTGGATATTGCAATCGCGCTTTCTTCTGCCGGCTTTTTCCTCACCCACAAGCAGGTTTTCGCTTCTATACAGATAGTAGGGGTCTACCCACTTCTTATTGATGATGAATTTGAGCATATGTTCCTGCTCCGACCTGTTGGCAAACATCTCCGGATGTGCCCATCTGAGCTGGTCTGATTCATCGCGATACCGCCTGTGCGTTTGGCCGAAACAGACGTTGCGGATGACTTTATACTCCAGCCAGCTGAAGGGTTGAAAAGCGGCGCTGCCTTTCAATTTGCCCGTCCAGCTGATACTGCCCAGCTTCTCGACATCCCAGTCGTTACCGCAGGCTCCCTCCGTGAAGAAGAGGCCGATATCAAGGTCTGCATCCATCTTCAGGCTGTGGCCAAAAGCCAGACAGGGGAGAAGGAGGAATAGGAAACAAAGCCTTTTCATGATTCATCTCTTTACTTTAGGGCAAAATATAACCTATCCCAAGGCCTGCCATCTGTTTCCATTGCAAGGCGTCTATCTCCTCGATATCGTATCTGAGGGCAAGGCTGGCATTGGCGATGATACCCTTCCATACCTTGACGCTGAAATTGGTCTCCCAATTTACTTCCAGGGGTTGCTTATACTTGTCCTTGATCACCCAGGCGTCGAGGGCGGTCTTTTCCGTTGCCTGATACAGCCGCAATTGCGAGCGCAGCTTGCCGTTTATCTTGTCAAAAGCCTGCTTGTATTCGGCGGAGAGCTCCATGCCAATATCCTTTTTGTGGCTGAAGTATTCAAACGGCGGATACCATTCGCTCCAGTAGCTGACATACTTGACCCTTTGGTTTTTGATGCGGAAGGTGCGCACCAAAAGCAGCTTGAGCTCTTTATCCGCAGCATCGAGCATCTCCCGGGAAAAGCCGCAGGCGATCACCCACTGCGAAAAGTCTTGCAAATGGCCTTCGTCATCCTGCCTGGGGACAAGCCGCCTTTCGCCCCTGATCAGCAGTAAGGGCTCTACCCACTTCTTGCTGATGTTCAGCTTCAGCATACCCTCCACGTCCAGCTTGTCGTTGCACGCATCAGGGCCTTTCCGGCTGATTTCGCCCAGCTCATTATGATACTGCCTGTAAGTGGATGCAGCCACCCAATCTGCGTTGCCTTCAAAGCTTAGCCATTTGAATAGTGGCAGCTCGGCGCTGCCATAGAATTTGTAGCCGACTCCGACGCCGCCAACCGTATCACCCAGCTTTTTTCTGCCGTACAGGCTTTGCGAAATTTGCAAGCTCATATCGACATCATAAACGGGGCGGTCGGCATAGCCAAGGGCAAATGCGGCGAGGATTGCGAGAACGAGACATATTCTTTTCATTGTTTACCTCCTTTAAGGTAGGACAAATCCTAATCCGATGCCCAGCGCCGGTTTCCACTGCAGGGCATCTGTTTCCTCAATATCATATCTTAGAGCAAAGCTCAAGCCGGCAAGGATGGCCAATATAAGGACTAACTTTTTCATGGTTCTTCTCCTCTCAAGCAAAAGTTAAGTTAGGCCCAGATACCCTCCGCGGTCAGCTTCAGTTTTATCTGCTCATTGAGCGAAGCCTGCACGGCGGCCATATCGGCGTTGTTGACGTGCGGATACACTCCAAAGACGATCTCGCCGGCTGTGGCGGAGGAGACGACGATGGATGCGGCGGGGTCTTTGAGGATACGCTCGTCGGAATCCAGAATGTTTTGCAGAATGCTGCTCACTTTTGCCATATCTGATGTGCCGGGGACGCTCACGCTGAGCTCTATCCTGCGCGTGGGCATGGCAGAAAAGTTTGTGATCGCTCCACCGGCGATAGGCGAGTTTGGCACGATGATCTTGGTGTTGTCTGAAGTGATGATAGTGGTGTGGAAGATGCCGATTTCCTGCACTGTGCCCGTGGTTCCGGCGGCGCTAATTTTGTCGCCCACCTTGAAGGGTTTGAAGAGAATCAGCATCACGCCGCTGGCGAAGTTTGCAAGCGAACCCTGCAGGGCCATACCCACAGCCAGGCCTGCGGCACCAACGATGGCTACCAGCGAGGTGGTCTGCACGCCCAGTTTGCCGATTGCGGCGATGATCACAAAGGTGAGCAGCAGGGCGTAGATCATGTTGCACAGGAAAGTGATGAGGGTGCTATCCAGCTTGCTCTTGTCGAGCACCTTGCGGACCAGGTTTGTGACCAGCTTCGCCACCCATTTTCCGATGATATAGATCAGGATGGCGGCTACAAATTTGAGGCCATTAGCGGCCAAAAAGTGCGGAATCCGCTCCAATAATGCTTCCCATTTCATGTCTTACCTCTTTGTCTTTTTACTGTGTTGTCTGCTAAACCTTAACTCTTCCTTGTAATTAGTATAATTCGGATGGCTATTTAAGCAAGCAAGATCTGGGCCAATTGCAATAAGAAACCTTGCTTATCTGTCAAAATCCACTATCTTATCTGAAGCGTGCCATTCACGGCACTTTTATTTATCTACACAAAAGGAATATATAAAAATGGATAATATCCACATTGAAGCAGTGAAAGAAGCTGATGCAGCGCAGGTTTTGGAGCTCTATCGTTTGGCCGGCTGGTGGGAGATGGACGACGACCCCCGCCACGAAAAGAAAGTCGCCGCCATCATCGCCAACACCTGGTGTTTTGTCATCGTGAAAGCAGGCGAAAAGATTATCGGTATGGGACGCGCCATCAGCGATGGAGTCAGCGACGCCTATATCCAGGATGTGACGGTGCATCCCGAGTGGCGCGGCAAGGGCCTGGGCAAAGCCATCATCCGCAGCCTGGTTGAGCGGCTCAAGCAAGACGGCGTGGGCTGGATCGGCCTCATCTCCGAGCCCGGCTATGAAGGCTTTTATCAGGGCCTCGGCTTTGGCGTGATGCAAAACTACACTCCATTTCTGCTGAAGAGAGAGAACGCTTGATCAAATACCTCATCCCCCTCACCACAGACCACGTCCCCATGCTCATCAGCTTTCTCAAGGACTATCCACGTGAATCCTGCGACTATTCCGTCTGCAACCTGCTCACCTGGGGCAAGATCTACAACAACCAGTTTTGCCACTACCAGGGCCGGCTGGTGGTCTACAATGCCAAACACTCCTACGTGTTTTTCCCCATGGGAGAGTATCTGCCGGCTGCGGAATTGGCACAGCTGCTGCGCGGTTTTAAAGAGATCGATCCCAAGGTAACCCTGATCCAGATTCCGGAAGAATACGTGAGCAGCACACCCGAAATACACGCTTATTTTGAGCTCAGCGAAAACAGAGATTGGGACGACTATGTGTACAGCTGCCAGAAGATGGTGGAGCTCCGAGGCAAGAAGTTGGCCAAAAAGAAAAACCTGATCAGCCAGTTCAGAAGGCTGTATCCGGATTATAAGGTGCTGCGCATCACGCCCTACTACCGTGAAAACCTGTGCCGCTTCACCCAGAAGTGGCGGCTCGAGCGTGAGGTGGGCGGCGATTATCTCAAGACCGAATTTGAGGCCATCCGTAACACATTGGATATGTGGGACAGCCTCCCCGTGGACGGCATCATCATCTGCATCGACAGGCAAATGGTAGCCTACTCCATCTTCAGCCCTCAAACCAAATGTATGGCCACGATACACTTTGAGAAGTATGACCCCACCAAGAAAGGCAGCGGACAGCTCATCAACTGGGAAACTGCACGCTACCTGAACCAGGAATACAAGTGGCTGAATCGCGAACAGGACATCGGCCTGCCCGGCTTGAGACAGGCCAAAAACAGCTATATGCCGGACAGGATGATAAAGTTTATCAAAGGCGAGCTGAAATAGGCCCGCATTTCAGGCTGTCAACGCCGCCGGCTTGACGTTTGCGCCAATTAAGAAAGTTTTATCACTTATCGCTTGCCTCGCTTCGGTTTCCAGAGATATTATCTATAGGAACACTAACATAGGAGGTTAGAAATGAAACAACGTCCCAAATACAGCTATCCCATAGACGAAGTGATACAAAAGAGATGGAGCCCGCGCGCTTTTGCACCGACGGCCCTCACCGACGAACAGGTATTCACCCTGCTGGAAGCCGCTCGTTGGGCTGCATCTTGCATGAATACACAACCCTGGCGCTTTATCTGGGCCCACAACGATGGCTCGGAGAAGTATCAGAAGCTCCTCTCTTGCCTGATGGAAGGCAATCATGCCTGGGCCAAAGACGCCCCGGTGCTGATCCTGGGGCTCATCCATCTGCCGAAAGAAGGTGGATTTTGCAACCAGTGGGCTATGTACGATCTCGGCCTGGCCATCGGCAATCTCACCGCCCAAGCTTCCGTGATGGACCTCTATGTGCACAATATGGCAGGTTTTTCCGAGGAGAAGGTGAGGGAGCTCTTTGAGATCGGTGAAGATTTGAAACCGGTGATCATGCTGACGGTTGGCCAGCCGGGAGATGCATCCACTCTCAATGAATTCAACCGGCAGCGCGAGCAGAAGACTCAGGAGCGCAAGCCATTAGAGGAGCTGATCCTCGGTTAGCCTTGTTTTTTGTTTTTGGTAAAAATATATATTGCACTTGACAAAAAACGGCTTATATTAAAATTAGCACTCATAAGCAATGACTGCTAAAGCAACCAAGATTATTATACGAATATGGAGGTATAAACCATGGCAAAACAAATGCTATACTCGCACGATGCACGCACTTCCCTAAAGAAAGGCGTGGATCAGTTAGCTGATGCCGTAAAAGTAACCCTCGGACCAAGGGGCAGGAACGTAGTCCTGGATAAGAAATTTGGTTCGCCCACCATCACCAATGACGGTGTAACCATAGCAAAAGAGATTGAGCTGGAAGACCCGTATGAGAATATGGGCGCTCAACTCTGTAAAGAAGTGGCTGAAAAGACGCACGACGTCGCCGGAGACGGCACCACCACGGCCACAATCTTAGCTCAAGCCATCATCGAAGAAGGGCTGAAGCACGTGACCGCCGGCGTAAACCCAATGTATCTCAAACGCGGGCTGGATAAGGCTACCAAAGTGATCGTGGACAAGATCCATGAGTATGCCAAGGAAATCAAAAGCAATGAAGAGATCGCTCAGATCGCATCCATCAGCGCCAACAACGATCCCGAAATCGGACGTCTCATCGCCGATGCAATGGCCGCAGTCGGCAAAGAAGGCATCATCAACATCGAAGAAGCCAAGAGCATCGACACCGGCCTCGAAAAGGTGGAAGGAATGCAGTTTGATCGCGGCTATATCTCACCCTACTTTGTGACCAATACCGAAAAGATGATCGCCGAACTCGACGATCCTTTCATCCTGGTTTACGACAAAAAGATCAGCGTGATGAAAGACCTGCTCACCATTCTGCAGGAAATCGCCCAGGCAGGCAAGCCTCTCCTCATCATCTCTGAAGATATCGAAGGCGAAGCACTGGCCACCCTCGTGGTCAACAAACTGCGCGGCGTGCTCAACGTCGTAGCCGTCAAGGCCCCCGGTTTTGGCGATCGCCGCAAAGCCATGCTGGAAGACATCGCCATCCTCACCGGCGCTACCCTCATCTCCGAAGAGATGGGCCGCAAGCTGGATAGCTGCACCATCGCCGACCTCGGCACCGCCAGAAAGGTGATCGTGGACAAGGAAAACACCGTGATCCGTGAAGGCGCAGGCTCTGCAGAAGCTGTGGAAGGCCGCGTCAGACAGATCAAGGCGCAGATCGACGAAACCAAATCCGATTATGACAGAGAAAAACTGCAGGAACGCCTCGCCAAACTGAGCAGCGGCGTTGCAGTATTGCGCATCGGCGCCGCTACCGAGACCGAAATGAAAGAAAAGAAAGCTCGCGTGGACGACGCCCTCCAAGCCACACGCGCCGCAGTGGAAGAAGGAATCGTTCCCGGCGGTGGAGTGACACTCATCCAAGCCGCAAAATCCCTCAAAAACCTCAAAGGACTCGATCCTGAAGAAAAGATGGCCGTGGATATCCTGGTCAGAGCTTTGGCCAGACCCGCCTATCAGATCGCATCCAACGCAGGCGAAGAAGGAGCCGTCGTGGTGGAAAAACTGCGCGCTTACAGAGATATCAATATGGGATTCAACGCCGCATCCGGTAAGTTTGAAGACCTCAACGCCGCAGGCATTATCGACCCCGCCAAGGTGGTTCGCAGCGCAGTGCAAAACGCATCCTCGATTGCAGCTCTGTTGCTCACCACCGAGTGCGTGATCACAGACATCCCGGAGCCGGAAGTCCCGGCAGCGCCAATGCCAAATCCGGGCATGGGCGGGATGTACTAAACATACCAACTCTCTCTCTCAACATAAACAACAAGAGCCTCTCACCCCGGGAGGCTCTTTTTTATGGAGCCTGAATAATCGGGTTTGATATAATAACTTCTTGACTTAATCAAGTTGTTGGATATTTTGTATCTAACAAGAGTACTTGCTGGAGGTAACAATGCGACAACCAGTCGATAAGGCAATTCAAACATTATTGGATACTGAGCTTTCGAATATTGAGAAGATATTGAAGGCGGATATGGTGGCATATCACGGTGCTTTGGTTGAGGGTGTTGACAGAATATTCCGCTTTGTTATAGAAGATTTGGCCACGGATAAAGAGAAAAAAGACAAGTTGGTAGTGGTACTAACAACCAATGGAGGCAATATAGAAACGGTAGAAAGAATAGTAAATGTGATACGTCATTTTTACAAAACCGTAGACTTTATAGTGCCAGACTATGCATATAGTGCAGGAACGATCTTCTGTATGAGCGGAGACGATATCTACATGGATTATTACTCGGTTTTAGGGCCCATAGATCCACAAGTATATAACAAAGATGGGAGATTGGTTCCAGCATTGGGATATTTGGACAAAGTCGAAGATTTGATAGAAAAGGATAGACAAGGAACCCTGACTAATGCTGAGTATATGATACTTAAAACAATGGACTTGGCAGAGCTTAAAAGTTATGAACAGGCTAAAGCTTTAACTGTTGACTTGCTCAAACAATGGCTTGTCAAATACAAGTTTAGAAACTGGAGTAAACACAGGACTGATGAGCAAAAGATGGGCAAGCCGGTTACCCAGGAAGAAAAAGAGGCTAGAGCTGAGGAAATAGCGTCAAGTCTGAGTGATAACAAGAAATGGAAGTCCCATGGTAGGCCTATTCCGCTCTCGGCACTAAAAGAGCTGAGACTTGAAATTAAGGACTTCAGTGAAGAAAAAGAAATGCACAAATCAATAAGAACATACCATGACCTGCTAATGGACTATATTGGCAAAACCAACCGACTGTTCTTTATACATACAAGGAGATTCATATGACCAACGCCAAATCACTAACCGATCAGATTGCTGCCCTAAATGAAAGTAAATATGACAAGGGGGCTGTATCCCGTTATGCGTCTGCAATGAAAAGACACAAAGACCTGGTTGATCGAGGCTTAATCATAGACGAGGGATATAGATTGAAGACAGCAGACACCGAGTTGAAGTTGATAGATGTCTTGACTATCAACAAAAAACAATCCATGATTTACAAATAAGCCTCTCACCCCGGGAGGCTCTTTTTAATCCTTGATCAAGGCTCCGGTCAAGAAGGCTAAGTCAATACTAATCCAATATATATCTCAACCACGCACAAAAAAGTGTGCATGATTTGCTCGTTCGATTAGTATATTAGGGTAGACAACAGATTCAAGGAGAACAACAATGTCCAGATTCAAACTTATAAGCCTTATCGCAGTAGTGCTGATCGTGCTTACGGCCTGTGTGCCCCGCCTCAAGGTGAGCTCCGTCTTGCCGGATGTGGTGCAGGTGGCCTCCAGCACGGACGATCCGGGCGCACCTCAAAACGTGATCGAGGATGCACAGTTTATCCAAACGGACGACTTCTTTGTCTCCGAAATCCCCCTGGAAGACCAGGAATATATCTATGTGAATACGGCAAAGATGCTTACGGCTCCCAATGCAGACAGTAACGGCAAGGCTGAATTTAAGCTGAGCAGAGACGATGCCGTCATCTGGACAGAATATTATCTCAAGACGCGCCTCGCCAAAAAGGAAGACCTGAAGGTGGGCAAGCAGGTGATCTTCTTCCGCACTGTGGACGATAATGGCCACTTCCGTGCACCCTTGGATACAGAGGAAGCACATAGCGGAGACTGGCTGCTGAGCAGGATCGAAGACGTGAGCGCCCTCTCCCAGAATATAGTGACGGTGAGCGGCGGATATACCGTCAACCGCGATAACATCAGAGTCAAAAACTAAGTTTATATACACCAACTCGCCTGAGCCAGTATAGGCAGGCCTAGTCCACATTCATGGATGCCTCCTGCCGGCCTTGTGCTGAACCTGTAGCAGGGTCGGTGGCCTCCATACTGGCTCGTTTTGGATCTTGATTGGTACGGGGCCGGCCGAACTTATCTCTCTCTCCTTTATGGCTGGCCCCTGCCGCTTCCCACGCTATCTGCCTTTTTCCTGGCCATCTGCAAGGCGTCTTGAAGCTCATTCCCGTCCCTTTTGATGCGGGTTGGCACGCATATTCCCACTTTTTTCTTGACTAATTTCAGCATTGAAGGATAATGGCTTACCTCGCTATTTTCTTGATAAGATAGAGAGCAGACACGAAATCAATAAATAAGAACATACAAGAGGAATAGCTTATGCTTTCGACCAAAGATGCAATAGCAGACCTGCTTCAGAAGGAAGCGAAGGTTCGCCAGATGGGTGGCGAAAAAGCTGTTGAAAAGCAGAAAGCAGGAGGCAAGCTCACCGCCAGGGAGCGTCTTGACCTGCTTTTTGATCCCGGAACATTTAGAGAGCTGGATATGTTTGTTCAGCACAGATGCGACAACTTTGGCATGGAAAAGATCGAAATTCCCTCCGACGGCGTGGTCACCGGCCACGG
>DGFM01000023.1:0-306 GCA_002391675.1 Cloacimonetes bacterium UBA3900
TTTTGGATAGTCAGGCCATCATCGGTGGGATATTGGAGCATGATCATCGCATTAGTTTGCAGGCAGTTGCGTCCAAGCTGATCGATGAATCCTTCCAGCTCAGCCGTGGTGACAGGCTATTGATCGCCACGGGCAAATTCAATTTTCCTTTGGTGGAAAAGCTCTTGCTGGAAGCGGGTCAGCGCGGTATTCACACCTCGCTGATCTACCAGGATATGGATCTGATCAAAGCCCGCAACGAGGATTATTCTCTGGCGGCTTATCGCGCCGATTATGAAGAGTTTAACCGTCTGCTCAAAAATAGTG
>DGFM01000023.1:556-4846 GCA_002391675.1 Cloacimonetes bacterium UBA3900
TTTCCGAGCACGCGATACAGAGCGAGCTGCAGTTTTGGCGCGCTTTGGATATTGATTATAGCAAACTCACGGAGTACACCGTGGACATTTGCCGCCGCATTGCCGCCAAGCCACACATCAGCCTGATTTCCGGCGACGAGGAGATCAGTATAGCTGTTGATAGAGTCTGGGCGGAATGCGGCAGTTTTGGGAAGAGCGAATTTCAGACGCATATGATCAATCTCCCGGGCGGCGAAGTGATGATGGTGCCCAAACCGGGCAGCATCAATGGAACCATAGTCGGCGACCGGGCTTTTGTGTTTGGCAAGGAGATACTAAAGCCGCATCTGGTGATCAAAGACAATGAAATACAAAGTTTTACAGCACAAAGCAACGAGGATGTCTTACAGCGTGCCATTGAAGCCGGTGGCGCCGATGGGCGCAAGATAGCCCTCGTCTGTTTGGGAACAAATGAAAACATCTTAAGAGGCAATATCGACAATGCTTTAAAGCATAAGAGCGATGGTTTCTTGAGCTTATTTTGGGGGAACAATCAGGCTCTTGGAGGAACGGTTGCGGGAGAACAAGAGTGGATTGTCCAGATAGAAAAACCGAATTTAAACTTCAAATAGGAGAAACACCATGAAACACATCACATCTTTAATCCTGATAATGCTTTGCGCTCTGCCGCTCTTTGCGCAGTGGCATGTGGATGAGGGTTTTGAAGGAGGCGTCGGTGCCCTGCCTGCCGGCTGGACCTATCACGACGATGGAGACGGCAACGTCTGGAGCGTAATCAACAGGCCGGACTATTCTCATGCCGGCAATAATGTGGCATTTTGTGAGAACTTTATGCCCAACCAAAACGCAGACTGGCTGATCACGCCTCAGGTGACGGTTGCCGCCGGGGATTCGCTGATATTCTTTGCGCGGAGCTGGTATTCCACCGAAAATCTCAAGGTTTACGTCTCAACCACAGGGACGGCGATTTCCAACTTCAGCCAGCAGATATTGAACCTGCAAAACCTTGGAAACAGCTATCAGCGAGCGACTTATGATCTGACCGCCTATGCAGGACAGAACATTTACATTGGCTTTTTGTGGAATTGTGAAAACTACGGCATCCTTATCGACGACGTCAGGATCGGACAGCCGGTTGTGACGGTAACAGAGCTCGATTTGCCGGATTCATTCACCTTTATGCAGGGGCAAAGCCTGGAGGTGGATTTCACGCAGTACATCACCGCCAGTGATCCGGCTATGGTAAACTTGACATGGCAGCCCACGGATCACGTAACCGTAAGCGCAACAGGCAATTTGGTCACTTTCAGCTCGCCGGATTGGTCGGGAACCGAAGAGGTGACTTTCACCATCACGGATCCTTATACCGATCAGACAGATTCAGACACAGTGTCAATCGAGGTAACTCCCATACCTTTGATAGACTTGGAGCTTGCAGAGGTGGTGGTTCCGCGTGAGTTTGAGTTTGTGAATGTGGATATTACTCCCAAGGTGAGGATCAAGAATAGCGGCCAGAATAGCTGGGATAGCCAGATTGGTGTTTGGTTTGCCTATTATGATGAGGAAGGTGAGGAGCTGGGCAGCGAGATGGCTTACTACGCGGGTGCCTTGGAGCCTCAAGAGGACGATGTGGTGAGCTTCCAGTCCTTTACTATCGGTGTAGAGGGTAACTTCACAGTTTCGTTCTGGCTGGCTGAAGAGGACGCAAATCCTGCCAATGACAGCATCAGCGGCCAGTTTGTCGTATATACACGCGTCAATTCCGGCGGCCCGGATACCTTTGGCTATAGGTTCATCGACAGCACTGCTTTAAGTGGCCCGGAGTTTAATTGGATAGATATTAGCAATACTGGAACCTCCTCCATCATGTATGGCGTGGATAGCTGGGCCGGCGATGATAACTTCTCAGAGCCAATCCCGCTGGGTTTCAGCTTCCCATTTTATGGCAACAACTACACCACTGCTTATGTGGATGTGAACGGTGAAATCCTGCTGGCAGAAAACACCTGGTATGATCAGTATCCTGAGAGCGGCTGGGACACCGATGGCAATATCTTCAACTATGTCCATCCCATCCCGGGATATACGGCTATGCCGGGATTGATCGCAGTTTACTGGGATGACCTGAAGGCTGTGCAGGGAACTGGTGATGTGTATTTTCAGACCTTCGGTGAAGCTCCGGATCGATACACCGTGATCCAATGGCATCAGCTGCAATTCCATGGAGGCACCGACCCTGTTTCGCTCCTGGATTTTGAGGTTATCCTGCATGAAAATGGCGAAATTGTGATGCAATATAACAGTACCGCTACCGGACAGACTTATACAGACCTGTTCCGCGACAACGGCAGAAGCAGCACCGTGGCCATCCAAAACGAGGATACCAACGCAGGGCTCTGCTATTTGAGAGAACTGATGTACAGCGGCAACTATCAGGGTGTGGAACCCGAAGGGAACCTGCTTTTTGATGGCCTGGCAATCCGCTTTTACAGTGGCGAAGACGAGCAGGCACCCGTCATTACTCACTCGCCTATCGGCAATACCTTCAATCAATCGCCCTATTTTACCGCCCGTGTGTCAGACCTTTCCGAGCTGGAATCTGTGAAGTTATACTATCAGACCGATGAGGGGTTTGACAGTATAGATGGAGTGCAAATCGCGCATGCAGAATACTATTTCAGCTTTACTGATCTCAATCAGGGGCAGGAGCTCAGATATTACATTGCAGCCAGCGATATTCACGGCAACAGCAGCACGCTTCCCGCTTCCCCGGATGATGAGCTCTTCAGCTTCAAGATTCTGCCTTCCGCAAATACAAGCGTCTTACTGGCTTACAGCGGCTCTCAGGACTATCAGAATCTGGAGCTACCCGTATATCAAGCCAGATTGGATGAACTCAATATCGCCTATGACATCTATGACTGGGAAGAGTTTGATGCATATGAGATTCCGGATGTGTATACCACTATTTTGGCCTATGCCAGCTCTGGCAGTCAAAACGATCAGAACGTGGAATTTGTAGCGAAACTGATAAGCTTCCTGCAATCCGGCACCACGGAAAGGCCCGTCAATCTGTTTATCTCTTCGGATGGTTGGGCTTCTGCTTCACACATCACGCCCAATTATCATCCGCTGAGCCTGCTCTTTGACGGCTACTTGCGTACTTTTTTTGTGCCTACCGGCTCAGGTGGCGGAACTAACGGTCTGGCAGGCCCCGATGTGCACAACTATGAGCATGGCACCATCTTGTGCCGCGCCAATTCGCCCATCGGCACTCCCAATACGGAATACAGCGTCTATGCCAACAGCCCGGATTGCATCTTCACCTACGATGCCGTGCCGGATTGGTATAAGGAGGATGTGCCCTATCCCGAAATCGGCGCTACCAATGCCTTTACCTTCGAGCGAGGGCCCATAGACGGCTATGCCTATCTGCGTAACGGTGTGTGCGCTACCTCAGTGGAGTTGCCGATCTATAAGGCTTTCTACTTTAGCTTCGACTATTCGCAGCTGGAAGACGAAGAGGAGAGCAGGGAGCTATTTGCCGATCTGATGGATTGGTTTGGTGTGGATACCTCCGTTTGCGAGGATGTGGTGACGCCTCAGCCAAACCGCCTCAAAGGCAACTATCCCAATCCCTTCAACCCCAGCACCACCATAGAATACAGCATCCAAAACCCCGGTAATATGGAGCTGAGCATCTACAACCTCAGAGGCCAAAAAGTGAAGAGCCTGGTCAATGAATACAAAGGCAGCGGTCTTCACAAGGTCGTCTGGAATGGAACGGATGATCAGGGCAGAGAAGTGGGTAGCGGAATCTATCTGGTGCGTATGCAAAGCAGCGGTTTTAGCACAAGCAAAAAGATCACCCTCATCAAGTAATCAGTTAGATATAAAACTGTTCCAAAACGCTCAGGCTCTTCAGCTTGAGCGTTTTGCGATTGTGGGCGAGATAGTAGTCTTCAAAGTAGTCGTTGATCTCCTGGATGGTGCTTTTGGAGAGCTTGAGCTCGTGCAGGTGATTGCCGATGTGGTCGAGATGGAAAAGGATGCGGCCCGCTTCTTCGCTCAAAATATGTAAATCCCGGGGCTGGGCAAGCTCTTGTGTGCACCGTTGGCAGTAGAAGCGGGCGTCGTGTCTGGTGTAGGCATATTCCGGCTTCTTTTGCCTGCAACTTGAGCAGATGCAGGTCTTTAGCTCCAAGCCCTGCAGGTGGATGATCCTGTTTAGCAGCCGCCAAAACACGGGCAAGGGCTCTGCATCCAAGTCGATGAGAAAGTCCAGAAAGC
>DGFM01000042.1:0-9048 GCA_002391675.1 Cloacimonetes bacterium UBA3900
AGACAGCTTCAGGAAGGTGATTGCCGAGGCGCTCCATGCAGAGCCTCGTGAGATCACATTCACCTCCGGCGGCACGATAGCCAACAACATCGCCCTCAAAGGTTTAGCTTTGGCTCATTCAGGCGAAGGACGCCATATTATCTGCAGCACGGTGGATTATCCCGACCTGCTCACTCACGCCGCTTACTTTGAAAAGATGGGCTTTGAGGTGACTTATCTGGAGCCGGACGAGCTCGGCTTTGTCTCAGCCCACAAGCTCAAAGATGCCATCAGGGCCGACACCATCCTCTTCATGAGCACCATGGTAAACCACGTGGTGGGCACGATTCAGCCCATCGGGGAATACTCACGGGTGTTGGCGGAAGCCGATCACAAGGTCTGGTTTCATGTGGATGCAGGCCAGGCTTTTGGCAAGCTGCATCTGGACGTGAAAGCTCTGGGCGTGGACACGCTATCCATCAGTGCGCACAAGATTCATGGGCCGCAGGGAATAGGCGCTCTTTATGTGAAGAAAGGCAGCAGGCTTGGGCCCTATCTCCATGGGATACAGCGCTTTGAGGGTATGCAGCCCGGAGGCTTGAGCCTGGCTTCCATGGCCGGTTTTGCCAAAGCGGTTGAGATGGTCTATCAAGACCTGGACGGCTCCATCAAGCAGCTGCGTGAGCTCTCAGACTACCTCCTGGAGCAGCTGGAAAGCCAGATAGAATACGTGGAGCTGAACGGCCCCAGAGGCGAAGGACGTGCCTGCCACAACATCAACGTATCCCTGGATTTCATCGAAGGTGAAGCCATCACCGTGATGCTGGATATGCACAAGATTACCGTGGCTACCGGCAGCGCCTGTGCGTCGCAAGGATTGAAGCCCAGCTACGTCCTGTTGGCCATGGGCAAGAATCAGGTGCAATCGCATGGCTCGATGAAGTTTACCCTATCGCGCTACAACACCAAAGAGCAGATAGATTTCACGGTGGCCAAGCTCAAAGAGATAGCCGCTATCTTACGTGAGCGCAGCCCCTTATACAACGCAATCAAGAAGAAGCAGGAGAAATAAATGCAATACTCAGAAAAGGTGCTCCAACACTTTATGCATCCCCAGAATGTGGGTGAAATGGAGAATCCGGACGCCACGGCCACCGAGGGTAGCCCCGCCTGCGGAGACCAGGTGACCATTTACTTGAAAGTAGACAAAGAAAACCTTATCATAGAAGACGTTAGCTTCCTTTCCTATGGCTGTGCCTCAAACATCGCCACCGCATCCATAATAACCGAGATGGCCAAGGGAAAGAGCCTGGAAGAAGCCAAGAAGATCACTTGGAGAGATGCGATGGACGCTTTGGGCGGCTTGCCTCCCGTTAAGGCGCATTGCAGCGTTTTGGCGGCGGATACGCTCCAATCTGCCATCAGCAACTATGAGATCGCTCATGGGCTGAAAGAGGTGCCCGATTTTAGCAAAGAGACCATCGTAGACGAGCTTAAGAAGATCATCTATCCCCAAGTGGGCGAAGATATTATCACCCTCAAGATGGTGAAATATGTGGGCTATGATGAAGCAACGGGCGAAGTACTGATCGACCTCAACCTGATGAGCTTTGATCAGTATCGGGACAACGTAGCCGAAGAGATCAGGGAGCACTTGGAGAAGTATCCCGAAGTCAAAGACATCAAGATAAACTTCCCCTCATAGCTCTCCGCAAGGCCGGATCAGAACCTCCAGATCAGCCACGGGATCAGGAACATCGCCACTATCATGGAGATGGATACCTCTGTGGCGGCGAATTCGCGATCCAGGTTTTCAATATCGGCAAAGATGAGGGTGTTGAAGCCTATAGGCAGTGCGGAACAGCTGATGACCACGGTTCTGACCAATCCGGTGAGACCGAAGATATAGCTGAGGGCAAATCCCAGGGCCAAACCCACGCCCATACGGATCAAAACCGCCAGCAGAGCGTATTCCAGCTGCTTGAAGCTTGGTTCAAAATACAGCCCCAGCGAGATCATTACCAGAGGCACGGTGGGGCTGCCCATCAGCTCCAGAAAGTTCACCGCGAGGGCAGGGAATTCCACGTTGAATGCCTTGAGGATAAAGGCAAAAGCAAAAGCCCAGAGCGGGGGCATCTTGAGGAACTTGCGCCAGTCTATCTTGCCGTCGTGTGTGCTATCTCCATATTTGACAGACTGATAGTAGATGAAGGTGAAGATCATGATGCTGTTGCCGATATCAAAAAGCGAGGCCATAGCCAGCCCTTGTTCCTGATGCGAAGCGGCCAGGAAGGGGAGAGCGAAGGCGGAATTTGCCACCAAGGTTCCCACCAAAAAGGAGCCGTAAGTAGCTCGGGGGAGCTTGAGGACTTTTTCCAGGCTTTTGGAGACGGCATAGACGCCAAAGACGATAAGCATCGCACTGATGGGTATGAAGATAAGGTCAATCTGGAGCACCATGCGGTTGATGGCCAGGATGGCAACTGCGGGGAGGCAGACGTTGAGCACTGTCTTCAGCAGGATGGGCGCATCTTTTTTGCTGAGCAGCTTCAGCTGCCTGGCTATGATGCCCACGAAGAAGGCCAAAAACAGTGGGAATATCTTTTCAATAAAGGGTTGCAAGGTTACTTATTTCCTTTTTTGGGTGTGTAAAAACTGCGATAAAGCAGCTCGAGTTTGCTGTTGATCCCACGGTTGTGATTCTTCTGCTGCTCGTTCTCGGGGCTTTCATGCAGGTGCCAGGCCTCATATGAGACCAGCGCGGCCTCGAGTTGCCATTTATGCCTGTATTTCTTGCCTTCAAGCTCCAGCAGGTTGCTCCACTGGGCCCTGGTAAAGCCTTTATTCAAGCCCTTTTCCGTGAGCAGCTTGGTATTTACTTCCATGGGATAGATTTGAGTGATTCGGATGATGTCTATGAGTTCATCACGTTCGTATTTCTGTTGGGCGTTAAGTTCGTTGAAGATGGCCTGTTCCCGGTCAAAGGTGCGTCCATTGACCGTAGACAGCGCATCCGTATCGTATCCATTGCGGCTGATTTCTGCCAGGGTGTGTCTATTGAAGACGTATTTCAGCCCTTCGTGCACCTTGAGCTCAAACACATTTTGCATCACAAAAAGCAGGACGAATGACAGCAGGAATGCCATGACCGGAGCCGCTATCCAAGAGACGGAGATGCGCCCCAGGACGCGGTAGTTCACGTTTTTGCCTCCTTTGGCCAAGGCAATTCCCATCACAGCTCCGACGGTTAGATGTGTGAAGGAAATACTCACCAGGGGGAAGGTGGGCAGGCCCAGGGATACCAGGAGGTTGTGTAGCCCTCTGGAGGCAAAGAGGAAGAGCACAATCGCTTGAGCCAAAAGCACGACCAGGGCGGTGATGGGCGAGAGCTGAAAGATGTCTTTGCCAACGGTGCGGACCAATCTGTGACTATAGGTGTAAACGCCTACCACTACAGAGAATGCGCCGATAATATACAGCTGGGTGACAGGCTCCACCACAAAGAGCCCCGCGATATTCAAAGGTTTGAAGGGAGCGACAGGCACAAAGACACCCACCACGTTGGCTATATTGTTGGCTCCCAAGGAGAAAGCTGCAAATGCGCCCACGATTACGAGGGCATAGCGGACGAGCATATCCTGCACCAGCAGGTGTATTTTGCTGCGGTTGAGCGAGGCTCTGAAGATGAAGAAGAGCACAAAGGCGATGAGCGCTGCCAGGACAAAGGCAAAGATCCAGGAGCCAAAGACGGTGATCAGGCTTTGAAAATCCATCACCTTGCCGGCAAAGAAGTTCCAGCCAATGATAGCCCCCACCACGGTTTGAGAGGTAGAGACGGGGATGCCCATTCTCACAATCACAAAGATGGACAGAGCTGCAGCCAAAGACACGGTGAAAGCGCCTCCCAGCGCATCCACGCTACCCAGGCGTCCCAGGGTGCCCACGGGTCCGCTTCCTTCCAAGACCGCTCCCAGAAAGATGAAGATGCTCACGATGAGGGCGGCAGTTTTGAAGCGGATCATCCTGGTCGACACGGCGGCGCCAAAGACGTTGCCGGTGGCATTGGCGCCCAGGCTCCAACCCAGAAATAAGCCGCTAAGTAAATAGAAGAATATCATTTAGAGCTGTCTTTTGATGGTATAGATCGCCAGGCGGTCACAGACGTTTTGAGCGTAATCGCTGATTCTTTCAATATGCAGGGCAAAGTAACGCAGCTGAATCTTGTGAGAAAGGTCGTCATCCAGGGCAAAGATCAGCCTGCGCAGCTTTTCGCCCAGCTGATCTGCTTCGCGTTCAAAGAAGTAAACTTTGTGGATGTAGTTGTTTACGGCGGCGATATCTCTGAAGAAAGAGCGCACCGCCATCACCAGCTGTTCCACAGCCGCCACGGAGGCTTTGGTGGTCTGCATCCAGAGGTCATGCAGATGTTCCGGGATCTCGGGCATCTCAATGGAAAAGTTCATGAGCGAATCCTTGATGTTATCCACCACTTCGTCGGTATTTTCCAGGATGGCCAGCACATCGCCACGGTTTTCCGGAATGAGCGTGTGTTCATAGAGGTAGCGCTCGGCGGTAATCCGCAGGTCATCCGCTTTATTTTCTACTTCCCTAATCTGGTCGAGCCGCTCTTCAAATTGTGAAATGCGGCCCTGGAGGTAGTCTTCCATCCCCAGCTGAAAGAGCGTGGCGGAATTGCTCACGAGGTCTAAAAAGTTGTCTATTTGGGCTCCCACAAAGCGAGTGGTTTTTAGCAGTGCCATTTTATTATCTCCATTTGTAGCTATAATCTCATGTGAATGCTCAAGATATTGTTGTGCTCTTTTTTGTCAATATCAATTTGGCAGGAGTGCTGTCAGAGCGCGCTTTCTTCCAGCTATCAGTACTTGATCACCTTCTTCACAAACCGCCTGCCAGAATGTTCTATCTTGATAAGATACAGTCCCTTAGCTGTTCTGCGGTTGTTTTGGTCGCGTCCGTCCCAGGTAGCGGTGAACTTCCCTGAAGACTCGCTGATATTCAGGTTGCACACCCTTTGGCCCCTGATGTTGTAGACCTGTGCTTTGGGCTTGTGTGGGCCCTTGGCGTCATCCCAGCTGATGGTGATGGTTTCACAAAAAGGGTTGGGGTAGACTTTCAAGCCCAGGTAGCATTCATCCAAATTGTGCGTTGATCTTCCGATCACCTCGATAGAGCCCGGGAAAACACCACTGGGGAGGTCGACCTGGATGCTCTGCCCTTGCACAAGCGGGTAGCTTTGATCCAAGAGCTGCAGCTTGGCCTCAAAGTCCTGGGGCATTTTGCTGCAGTCTGCCTCGATTGTGAGGGGATGGTTCAGGGTTTTCACAATGACAATATCCCATGTTTTGGAGGTGGCTTGGGCCCCCGGATAGGGGCTCTTGTATTTGCTCTGCAAGACCTCATCATTCGGCCCTGAGAGATAGATTTGGAGTCCCTGGTTGTTGAATCTGTAGGGTTTGGGGCTGTCAATATGAGTGATCTCGGAGTCAGACCCCCGCATAGACGAGCCGATCTGTATGCCATCCCTGCCTCTCGTGCCGCAATAAACGCTCAGCATGAGCTCCCAAGGCTTGGGCGGGGAGACAATATGTTCTGAGGGAAGGACTTGCGGGTCCAAAAGCAGAGAGCAGGGTGCGCTGCCAAAATACTGGAAGAGAAAGCCTGTATTGGGCTGGATTTCATCTACCAGTTCCCAGCCGCGTGAGGTGAGGATATACGGCTTGTGCGAGACCAGTTGCCTCTCTTCAAGCTCAGCATAGCTATAGGGTTCACCATCCATGATGAGCTGGATTTGACTGAGGTCATAACGGTGATAATGAGCATTGGGCACGAGGTTCCACCCTTGCTGCAACTCCTTGCTAAAGCTTTGCATACGCGTATCTTCGGAGTAGGTGAGCGAGGTTGCGGTGGGGCAGTCGAGCACGTAAGCTTCTGAGGAATCAAGGTCATAAGCCATTACCCAGCCATGGGTTGGCGTGAGCCTCCACGCATTTGTTCCGGGTGGAAAGTCTGTGCCCACGTTTGCAGTCCAGTTTTCCACGGGGACGCACAAAATGCTAAAGCCTGCGGGAATATCTACTTGCACGGTTGGCGGGACGAGGTCGTACAGGTAAGGGCTCAAAAAGCGCAGCAATCTCTCCTCATTATCCAAAGCTTTGATCATCAGGCGATAGCCGCAAAACGCCGTCCCGGGCGACTGCCACGTGTAACTTCCCTGCAATGGACTTATCAAGGGATCAACGAGCAGGCTGTCGCTGCGGTCATACATCCAAAGTTCGAGATTTTGGAGGTGCGAGGGGTTGATCACCTGCCAGGTAAGTTCAATCTCAGAGCCTGCTTCGGCTACCTGCCTGGGCAGATCATAAAAGTAGATTTCAGGCTCACGGAACCCCCAGTAGAGCTTGAAGTTGCGGTTGAAGGAATTGCCATTGTTCCAAAAGTAGCTTGAGTAGCGCAGGTCGTGCCACTTGTCATCCGCCTCATCCCAGAGCAGCAAGTCGCCCTCCACGCCGCTTTGCACGATGTCGCTGCTGATAACAAGATCGCTGTTGGGCATCGAAATCCGGGCGCTCAGAGACCAGGTTTTATATCCTGTCAGCTGGTCGTAGGGGGCTCTCAAATCCCTGCTCAAGTGCAGCTCAGGGTCTTCCGTTTCGGATGCCAGCCACACATAGGGTTGATTTGTAGCGGGTGGCGATTTATGAATATCCAAAGGGTCCAAGCTGTCTTTGGCATAGTGATTGTAACCGATGATCAAGCGGTCTACAAGCCCGTTTTGCGGCCGGCTCAGCGAGATTTTGACGGGTCTGAGAGGTTGGGCGGCAAGCGTCTGGTGATGCCACAATTGGGTGTTGTCTGCCAATACCACGCCGATGCGGTAACGATAGAAGCTGCTGGTGTTTACTTCTGTGTCTTCATATTGATAATTGCCCGATGGCACGCTGGGCAGCGTGGCGAGCTCTTCGTAAGTGCCGCCATTTACGCTTCTTTTGATCCGGTAGTGAGCCTGATTTTGAAACAGGGCATCAAAGCTCAGCACGATGCTCCCTGTTTGAGGCGCAATACTCACGTTTTGAAAGCTTCCCAGCTGTGGGTCCGGCCGGAAGAGGAAGATTTCTTCGGTCTCCTGGCTGCGTCTGTCGTGTTTGTCACGGGCTCTCAATCTGAGGAGCATGGGGCTGCCAAAACCATCGAAGGAGAGCTGAGCCGAGGTTTTGCTCTGCCTGGCGAGTATTGGCAAAACCTCCCTGTCCACAATCACTTCCGTCTCCTCGTCCTCGCTTTGGTAAGTGACGATGATCTCATAGCTGTCAAAATCATAATCGTAAGACCTGTCCCACTCGAGGCCAAAAACATCCTGCCCAAGAGAGCTGACACGGAAGTTGTCCGGATTGGTGGGAGCCAGGTAGTCATCCATCCGGAGCAGGTCGTCCAAAACCTCGTTCATGGCTTCCAGCCAGGGCGAATAGCACTGGATAAACTGCGTCCAGCGCTCGCTCATGATCCATCTTTCCGTCACTTCATCCCAGCCGTAAAACTTTTGCCAGGAAAGCTGATCCTGCGGCAGGAAGATGGGCAGTTCCGCCATTTCCACATGAAAGAAGGGCGAATAGCTGTCGAAGATATTGGGCTGCTCGGTAAACAGCATTTGTCGGTTGTAGATATAGCCGGGTAGCTCGGCAGAAGTGGAGATCACGGCAGCCTGGCCGGATGCCTCGCACTCTATGGGCACTTGTGAATACACAGTGTAATAATCTTCGATAGTGATGGCGGGATGCGTGCCCAGCGCGTTTTCAGGCAGCACTTCCCAGGGGGTGTGATGAAATAGGTCTTTTTTGAGCTGGCTTTCATCCACAATGGGCAGGGAAGGGTGAATGCGACCACCTCCCGCAGACACCACCACCGGTTTGAGTGTGGGGTGAGTCTGCCAATCAAAGCTGTGCATCTGAACGCTGAATTCTATCTTGCCGGTGAGGTCTCTAATCTGCTGGCAGGCAAGCTGGTAGGCCACGTTGAACGCGTGGGTCTGATGTCTGGAAGGATCGCTAATCGAGCTATTATTGCTATTGCCCGTTATCAACGCTTCGCGTCCCGCACCCGCAATGAAGAGGAACCTCGCATCCCACAAAAGCATGGCTTCCAGAGCGATGATGGGCGAAGGATAGTCGTCACAGGGATGCACGGCGGAAATCATCATCTGCCTGGACGCTTTCGGATTGAAGATGTACAGGCCCCAGCCATAATCAAAACTACCCTCCTCGATGATGGCGGCTTGATCGCTATTATTGTAGTCTATATCATCGTTTAGCAGCTCGCGCAGCATATAATATTCCCTGCCCTGGTCGGTATCATGAAAATGGATGAGCTCATAGGGCAGCTCATATTGCACGATCAGCGAATCTGCCCGGGGAAAATCCTGAGCCAGCCAGGCTTGAATGAGCTCGCCCCACTGCAGCAGGTCATCTTCACTGGGGTAGCGATAGTTTCCAAAGCCGGTGTTTTGTATATCCCAGGGTGCATAATGATTGTTTGCGACAGGCGTACCCTCCACCAAATGAGACACCCAATTGTCATAGCCGCAATTTGGCTCTATACCATATAGAAAGCCGCGAATGGAGCCAACTTCTACGCTCATGGCACTCAGAGCGCAGGAGAGCAACAGGGCCAAAATGACGAGTATCCTTCTCACGCATTTATCCTCATTATCGTTATGAAGCAATAATTTTGGAGGTCACTTCTCCTGTCAAGCTATATGTTGCCAACCAGATCACAAGGTTGATTCACATCCGAGCGACAGTCGCCCTTTGCATCCGATTTCCAGGATTGAGCGGAGTTATAATATGGCTCAAGTTCAATTTGAGTGGGTGAAAAGTTTTACAGGAAGAGCAGAGCAGGATTTCCTCCAGATTTCAGGAGCATACAAAAAGTCTGACGAATACCCAAATAACTCCTACTGTTTTAGTAGGTATTCCGGGACTCACTTCGGCATCTGTACCGGTAGGCGTTTCTGAAATATTTGACTTACGCTCTTGATTTCTGCAAACAAATCCG
>DGFM01000042.1:9089-20404 GCA_002391675.1 Cloacimonetes bacterium UBA3900
GTCGATTTCATGCGGCCTCCCTTAGGGGCTCCTGTGGGTCTCCTTTGGGATCCACAAGTAACCCATAGAAAACCCAAGAGTTACGCAAGTGAGCGCCAAGGAGATCCGAGGGTGGGCGGGGGCAGGTGAAAAGTCAACCTTTGATGCAAGGGCTGGTTTTTTGAAAACAATTTCCGGCCCTTAAGGGAAGGGATTTTCCATCAACAACCGGCAGCTGCGATCTTGTCTCGTCACACCTACCCACTCTAATTGAACATGAGCCTAAAATATCTCAGAGGGCCTGCTTTTGGGTGCTGCGAGAGGGGAGGGGAAATTCAGGCTCGGATTTGGATATAAAAAAGCCCCCGAGCTTTTACACTCAGGGGCGATTTATTCAGATCACTTCAGAAGCTTACTTCATCATGATCATTTTCTTTGTGCTGCTGTATTTGCCGGCTTTCATCTTGTAGAAGTAAACGCCGCTGGATACAGAGCTATTGTTTTTATCACGGCCGTTCCAAACGATTGTGTGGTTTCCGGCTTCCTTGACTTCATTGATCAGGGTGCGTACAAGCTGTCCCTTGATGTTGTAGATCTCGATGCTGACAGGTCCTGCTTCCTTCAAGCTGTAGCGGATGGTGGTGCTGGGGTTGAAGGGGTTGGGATAGTTGCCTTCGAGACTTGTGGTCAAGACGGGGGTGACGTTGTCATCGGTATCCACTCCACCATCTGAGTAGATGGAGAAGTCATCGATGTAGAGGATGAAGGCGTCATCTGACTTACAGTTGATAGCAACGCGGATGGCGTTACCATTGTGTGGGTTCAGATCATAGATGTATTCAGTCCAGGTTGTGGGTACTTCCTGGAAGCCGACATCCAGCCACTGGAACTGAGGTGTGATCATGGGAGCCCTTGACACACCGACTCTGAACTGTTCCAGGCCATAATTGTCAGTGTGGCTCTTGGCGTAGAATCTGAGTTTGCTGTTTGTGCCGAGACGCATTCTGGGTGTGATCAGGAGGTCGTCGTTTGGCGGGTTCACCGCTGCAATACAAGCTGCCATTTTGTCTCCGCTGTGGGCGGTAAGCCCGTCGATCGGAGGTGTGGTGGCAGAAGGATTGAAGATGATGAAGGACATTTCTGATCCTGCGCCGGGGAAGGTGAAGCCTGTAAACTGATGGGTTTCAGATCCGTCTCTATCGAGCATATTCCAGGGAGCGAACTCGGTGGCAAAGTCCGGATATGACTCAAAGTCATCTTCAAAGACCGGGTCACCAAAGGTCATCTTCACTGTCACCTCGATTTCAGTTGGCAAGGATTCTCCGGTGGTGTGAACAGCAGACACGCCGTAGGTGTAGGTTCCGTTGGGCAATCCCATATCGGTGTAGGTCACAGCTTCGGGATCGGCGAGATGGGCAAGGAGGACGCCATCACGATAGACTTTGAAGCCGGTCACTGCACGGGTGGAATTGTCTGTGTCGACACGGCAAGAGGTAAACTGCATATCGCTCTTGGGTGCAGGGATGGGAGTTTCGGCGATGGGTTTCAGCTCGATAAGTTTGTGGCCGCCACGAGGATCTGACACGAAGGTCTGGATCAGCCAGTTGTAGGTCAACTGAGCGTTGACTTGGGTCATTGTGGTCCACTGGCTGCCCATGTACATCATGTTGCCTTTACCCTCGACTTGTGGGCCGCTGTCACAGCCTGCGGGGTATCCACCCTGGGTGTCGACTTCGTAGCCGATCCAGAGATCACCGGTGGTGGGGATGGGAACAGGAGTGTTGAGCACTACCAGGTTCCAATCCTGGAGGGTGAAGCTGGGTACGACCTGTGAGCTCACCAAGGTGCCGGGGTTGGTGGCAGAGCCGCCGGTCCACACTTTGACTGTGTAGACACAATCCTGGTATATAGGCACAAACTTGAGGTGGCTTACGGTAGCACCGGCAGGGACGTTCAGCTGAGTCAGGTCAGACTGGGTGAAGCGGTGTGCCACTTGGAAGGTGGCTGCGCTGTTGGTTCCGATGCCACTGTAGATATCCTGGGGACCCCAGGTGATCCACTGACCAATCATGGGGCCATCGGGGCTGACCCAGTTCAGGGTAACATTGTTTTCCACCACTTCAGCGGTGAGGTCTGTTGGAGCAGGAACGTCTGCAATGGTCACTTCCACGGGGCCGGCGGGAATTGATTCGCCTTCGTCGTAGTATGCAGTCACTTTGTAGGTGTAAGTTCCGTTTGCAAGGTTTTCATCGCTGTAGCTGGGTGTGTTTACGGTTGCGATCACGCTGTCGTTTCGATAGACTTTGTAGTGCAAGAATGCACGGTTGTTGTTTTTGGGGTTGGATAGTTGGACAGGTGTGGTCAGATTTGCTCTGGTAATGGGAGTGCTGATGTAGCTCTGAGTGTTTTCCACGATGGGCTGGGGCTGCAACAGCACCTTTCCACCACTGGTATCCACATAAGTCTGGATCAGCCAGTTCAGGTTGAAGCCTTGGCCAGACAACGTGCTCCATGAGCTGCCGAAGCTTATCATGTCACCTTTACCGACCACTGCGGGCCCGGCGTCACAACCGGCGGGGTGGCAGCCAACTGTGTAGCTGCATTCGTAGCCAACGTACACGTCTCCGGTGGGAGGCAGAGGTACGGGAGTATTGAGTGTGACTGTGTTCCAGTCGTCTAATACGGGGTTGGAAACCACCTGGCTGGAAACCAATGTACCGGCATTGGTAGAGGTTCCACCGGTCCATACCTTCACGGTGTATGTGCAGTTTGCCTCATGAGGGGCAAATTGGACTTCGGTGATGGTTCCACCCTGCACTACTGCAAGGTCAGATTGGGTAAAGCGGTGTGCCACGTTGAAGGTTGCGTCACCTTGGGTGCCGATAGCATCATCAAACACACCGGTAGTCCAGGTAAGCCACATTCCATCGCCCGGATCAATGGGTTCATTCCAGGTGAGGTTGGCGTTGTTGCCTACTACGCTAACTTCCAGGTTTGTGGGAGGGAAGACGTTGGGGGTCACGACGGCGGTCACAGGACCGGCGGGTTCGGACTCACCACCGGTGTAGTTGGCGGTCACGGTGTAGCTGTATGTTCCCAAAGAGAGGCCGATGTCGGTGTATTCTTCATCGGTCACGGTGGCGATCAGGTTGCCATCACGGTAGACCTTGAAGTTCAGGAATTCGCGTGAGCCGTTTTTGGGATTTGTCAGTGTCACTTGTGTAATGTCGTTTGCTTTTGCCAGAGGTGCGCTGACGTCGTTACGAGGGGCTTCCACGATGGGTTGAGGCATCAGCAGCTCTCTGCCGCGGCTGGTATCCACATAGGTCTGGATCGAGAAGTTGTAGTTGAGGTTGCTTCCGGTATAAAGGGAATCCCAGGGATTGTTGCCCAGCTTGATCATATCGCCTTTGCCAACGACTGCGGGGCCACTGTCACAACCGGCAGGGTAGCCTTGTTGAGTATTACTTTCATAACCTACGTAGACATCACCTGTGGCGGGAATTGGGACAGGTGTGTTGAGTGTGACGGTGTTCCATTCGTCCATGACGGGGTTGGATACTACTTGGCTGGAAACCAGGGTACCGGCGTCGGAAGCTGAGCCACCGGTCCACACTTTCACGGTGTAGGTGCAGTTTGCTTCATGCGGAGCAAACTGGACTTCGGTGATAGAACCGCCGGCATAGTTGGCGAGGTCATCCTGGGTAAAGCGGTGTGCCACGTCAAAGACTGCGGCACTGTTGGTGCCGATAGCAGTGTGGATTACATCATTACACCAGGTAAGCCAGGCTCCATCACCGGGGATAAAGGGTTCTTCCCAAGTGAGGTGGACGTTGGCGCCGATCACTTCAGCTGCCAAGTTTGTGGGAGGATTCAGTACTTCCTCTTCCTCACCGATGGTGATGCTATCCAGGTAGAGGTAGTATTGGTTTGGAGCGCTAAAAGCTTTGAAGCCGAGGAAGTAATCGCCAGTCTGGGTGGGTGTGATCACTGCGGTGGCTTGTTGATAGTTAGTGTTGCTGATAGCGTCATTTTGCCAGATTTGGTTAGTGAGGCCGGCTACTGTGGGCGCATCACCCCAATAGAGGGCCAGCTTTTCTGTAAATGTATCTGCATGTGCACGATAGTAGAATTTGACCTCGTAGCTCTCATTTGCCTGAAGGGTGAGAGGAGGGCTTATGAGCCAGTCATTCGCTGCCAGGTTGGCATTGAATCCCATCCGGATGCTGTTTGGCTCGGAATGAGGGTTGACGGTGCTGGTTTGCCAGACGACGTTGTCATCGTTTGCATTGATGGTGCTCCAGCCCACGGGAATGGCGGGTGCAGTCACATCATCAAAGTTTTGTGTGTAGGGGAAGGTGGTCACAGTGGGATCGGCCAAAGTGGTAAACTTCCACACCGGGCAATCAACCGCATCACCGATATCGTTGAAGGGCACTATCTTCCAAAAGTAGTCTGTGCTATAGGTGAAGTTGGCAGTGTGTGCATAGCTGGTGCCGGTCATGGTGGTGCCGTTTACCATGTTTGTGGGGGGATTGTTGGTTCCCAAAAACAGTTTGTAGCCGGTCACAGTGCCGCCGCCGCTCATCCAGCTCAATTCAGCGTTGATATTCACGTTGATGGCCTGATGGGCGGGATAGGGGTTTTGAGCTGCCAGGGGCACGGTGCCCTGTTGAGGCGGTGCAAAGGTGAACATCAAGCCGCTGGGCGGATAGATGTCTGCAGTGATTCTGCAGTTGGCATTGTTTGCAGCACCTGCAGTGGTGGCAAGCCAGTTGTCAGTGGTGGTGCGGTTGAGGAATTCAGCGTTGGAAGCTCCTCTGAGGCCCACTTGCACTGTGGCTGCGGTGCTGATGCTGACCAATGACATATTCCCATAATGGTAGGAAATGGCATTGCCGTTTTCTTTGAGTTGAATCTGGAAATTAATAACGTCGTTTGTAGCGCTGGTGGGCACGCGACGATAGTTTTTCCATTGGATGGTGAAAACTCTGTTAGGTGCGGTGCCGGTCAGCACATAAGAAAGAGATCCGTCGTCTCTGCTTTTGAGATCACGGTTGAATGCAACGGCCACGTTGTTTGTTCCGTCGGCGGAACTGATGGCCAGGTTGCTTTGTGTTACGGTGGAGCCAAACGCAATGAAACCGTCGTTTTGAACGCTGATCTCGGTGTATTCAACATCGTTGTAAGTGAAGGTGAATCCCAAGGGGATAGCGTTGAAACTTTCCTGGTTGTTTTCGTTTGTGCCCAGAACGGTGCCTCCGGTAATCTCGTTGTAAGTAGAAGTGCTTTGGGTGAATGAGTAGTCACTCAGATCAGCCCAAGCGGCAAATGCTACTACCAAAAAGATCAGTAGAAGCGAGAGTCTTTGCATGTTGCTACGCATAAGGTCTCCTTAGTGTTTTGTTATAGTTTTTACGGTTTTGAAAGTTGAGGTCACTATCCGACAATCAGACAGCATCTTCATTAAGCCATCAAAATCAAAGCCCATAAAATGTCAAGCATTATTAAAGCCATTTAAGGATAAATCTTTGGTCGGAATACCCGCCTTTATCCCAAACCTGCATCATACGATTGACGTATCAGAATATGCACAGAGCCGGCCGAACAAGAAAAGCCGGCTCCGAATGTGCTCTCTGGCTTCGAAACCGGCTATGATGTATTATCTTTCAGATGAGGAGCTATATCAGGAGGATCATAGCTTTTCCATCATGTCTTTATCCAGTTTGGCGGCGATTTCTTCGCACTCCTTCAGTATCTGGTCGGCTTTCTTCATGGTTTCCTTTTTGAAGGTTTCATCCGTGACGCCGGGCATATTGATGCGGATGTTGTAATAGGCTGCTTTGGCGGCGGCAAGAGCTGTGAGCCCGGCCACGCCGGCATCGCTGAGGGCGTTGGCGTTGCCCACTTTGCCGATGCGCTCGGCCATATGCAGCGCTTCCAGAGAGACCTTCATGGTATCCAGCGGCATGAGAATGGCGTGTTGAGTGGCAGCTTCTATGGCTGCGTCTCTGATCTGCTTCTCTTCATCGCTCTTCCTGGGCAGGCGCATGGCGTCCATGAGCTCGTTGAAGGCGTCGGTATCGGCATCAATGCCGTTCAATGCACGCAGCTTGATATCCTGAGCCAGAGGAGCGATCTCCAGCACTTCCTCCTGCACATCCTCATAGTCCTTTTTGCCCACGGTGAGGTTGGCAACCATGGCGCTGAGTGCGCCGGACATGGCGCCGCAGAGTGCAGCCACGCTTCCACCACCGGGGGCGGGAGCATCTGTGGAAAGCAGGTCGATAAAGTCGGTTACTTTCAGGTTTACCAGGCGGTCTTTGGCTGCGATGGCATATTCGATCACCTTCTTGTCCAGGTCAAAGGGAGCCAGCTCAGCCAGGCCCATAGACTGGATAGCGGTATCCATAATCATGCGCTCGGGCAGGCCGGTACTTTCGCCCATCTTGGCCAGGTAATACTTGCCGCTCTCGATCAAGGCAGCCTTGGGAAGCAAGCCAACCAGCTCGCTGCCAGTCACTTCAATGCCTTTTGCATGGGCGAGTTCCCTCACCTTATCCAGCACTAAATGCGGAGGCGTGATCTTGTAGTTTGTGAGGTTGATGGAGATCTGGGCTCTATCATAGCCATCTATATACCAGCCAACGGCTTTGCAATGCTCGAAGAGGCCCGGAACTCTCACTCTGTTGCCCTCTTCATCGCGGATGATCTTGCCATTTTCGTCACGTGCGAGGCGGCCGGATTCCCGGATGTCGAGTGCGATGTCGTGCGCCTTGGCTTTGTCACGCGTGTTGAGGTTGATATTGTAGGCGATCAAAAATTCACGGGCAGAGATGGCGGTGGCGCCGCTCTTGGCGTTGAAAGTATGCGGCCCAAAATCCGGCTTCCACTCAGGGTCTTTGGCCTTTTCGCTCAATGCTTCATACTCGCCGGAGCGGACGTTTGCCAGGTTGCGCCATTCCTCTTTGGTGGCGGCATTTTCATAGAGATAGACGGGG
The DNA here is from genome assembly GCA_002391675.1 of Cloacimonetes bacterium UBA3900. Taxonomy (GTDB): domain Bacteria; phylum Cloacimonadota; class Cloacimonadia; order Cloacimonadales; family Cloacimonadaceae; genus UBA3900. The sequence continues at coordinate 16,070 of DGFM01000042.1, forward strand.
ATGCCCAGCTCTTCGCCCACTCTTTTGCCCAAGATGCGGGCATATTCCACACACTCGTCCATGGTCATCCCGGAAATGGGGATGAAAGGGCAGACGTCTGTGGCACCCATACGCGGATGCGCACCGGTGTGCTTGCTCATATCTATCAATTCTGCAGCTTTCTTGATGGCCAGAAAAGCTGCTTCCACCACGGCGTTGGGTTCGCCGGCCATGGTGAAAACGGTACGGTTTGTATCGGCCCCGGGGTCTACGTCAAGTAGCACCACGTTGTTTACACTGCGGATTTCGTTGGCGATGGCGTCAAGAACCGCTTGGTCTCTACCTTCGCTGAAGTTTGGAACACATTCCATAAGTTTCATATTACACCTCGGAGTTGTTTATTTTATGTATTTTAACTTTGATAATTCTCTTGTTGGTTGCCTGAAGCACCTGCAAGCGGTAGGGCGGCATCTCGATAAACTGCCCCTGTTGCGGGATGCGCTCCAGTTTGTCCAAGATCAGGCCGGCGACTGTCTGATAATCTCCTTCGGGGAGTTCGATCTCGTATTCGTCTGCCAGATAGTCGATTTCCACGTCGGCCTGCACCAGCCAGGTATTGGCTGAAATCTGTTGTACGTCTGGGTTTTCCTCATCCTCGTCATACTCATCCTCGATGTCTCCCACGATCTCTTCCAGGATGTCTTCAATCGTGGCGATACCGGAGGTGCCGCCGTAGGAATCCACGATGATGGCCATGGTTTTCCTCTTGGTCTGCATCTCCTTGAGCAGCACATCTATATCTGTATTTTCCGGGGCAAAATAGGGCTGGTGGACTATATCTGCAGCCGTCTTTCCATCGGTATCATCCAGCTTGAGGATGTCGTAAATAATGAGTACGCCCAGGATGTCGTCAAGGTCTCTGCCGTAGACGGGATAGCGCGTGAAGCCTTCCTCTTTGGCGATTGCGATCACTTCATCGAGCGTGGAATCTGATGCGATGGCCACGATGTCCTTTCTCGGCGTCATCACGTTTCTGGCCATATGCTCGGAAAACTCCAGCGCATCTTCCAGCATATCGAGTTGCGGCTGCTCGTCAGGATCGGGCTCAGCCTGCGAAAGCAAGAAGGCCAGATCATCCCTGGTGAGGTAGTTGAGGTCGTTTTGTCCGTCTATCTTCAGGGCTTTTTGGATCCATCTGTTGATGCTGCTCACCACCGCCACCAAGGGTTTGAAGAGGAAATAGGCCACTCGGAAGATGGGCAAAAACCTGCTGACCATAAGCTCCGGATAGTCTCTGAAAAGCGCCTTGGGAACGATCTCGCCAAAGCTGAGCACGATGATCACGCTGACGATGGATGAATACTCCGCCGGGAAATAGGGAGAATTGATCTTGTGAGCCATATAGGTAACCAGGGTGGCAAACAGCACATTCACAATATTGTAGCCGATCAGGGTGGTTCCCAGATAGAGATCGGGCTTTTTGCTCAGCGCCAACACCTTGGCCATGGTCTTGTCTTTTTTGGCTTTGCGCTCCAGCTCAAGTGGGTCGAGCGAGATCATCCCCGTCTCAAAACCGGCAAACACAAAGCACAGAGACAGAAGCGCCAGCAGCACCACCGTCATCGTCAGATACCAAGTGAGTGTCATTTATTCATTTACCTTTTCGTTTTGCCAAGCGATCCGAAGCGCCTGGATAAACTCATCTATATTCCCTGCCAAAATGCTGTCAAGGTTGTAACTTGTCAAGTTAATTCTGTGATCGGTGACGCGGGACTGCGGAAAGTTGTAGGTACGAATCTTGGCAGAACGGTCTCCCGTGCTCACTTGCGCCTTTCTCGCGGAAGCAATTTCCGCTTCCTGACGGCTGATCTCGGCATCAAGCAAACGCGAACGCAAGACCTTCATCGCCTTGGCTTTGTTTTTGATCTGCGACTTCTCGTCCTGACAGGTGACCACCAAACCGGTGGGAATATGAGTGATGCGCACGGCAGAGTCTGTAGTATTCACGCTTTGGCCGCCGTGTCCGCTGGATTTGTAGACGTCTATTCTCAAGTCGGAGTCGTTGATCTCAAGGTCGATCTCGTCCGCTTCAGGGAGCACGGCCACGCTCACCGCGGAGGTATGGATGCGGCCGCCGGATTCGGTGACGGGGATGCGCTGCACCCTGTGCACTCCGCTCTCAAAGCGCATCAGGCCATAGGCTTCTTCACCGCTGAGCTCAAAGATAATTTCCTTATAGCCGCCCAAGCCGGTTTCGTTGAGGTCTATCAGTTCATTTTTCCAGCCCTTAGACTCCGCATAGTAGCTGTACATACGGTAAAGATCGGCCACAAAGAGCGCCGCCTCTTCTCCGCCCGTGCCCGCTCTGATCTCGATGATGGCGTTTTTATCGGCATTGGGATCGGCAGGAATCAGCAGCTCGCGCATCTTCTGCACGCATTTTTCCATCTCTTCCTGCAGGATGCTCTTTTCTTCATTTGCCAGGTCTTTCAGCTCTGCATCCTGTTCTGTATCAAGCAGATGCTGCGTCTGATCCAGCTCGGTTTCTATCCTTTGATACTCGCTGTAACAGCGCCTGATGCTCTCCAGCTCGTTGAATCTGCGCATCATGGTGCGGAAGGCGCGTGCATCCGCCATAGATGCCGGGTCTGCCACTTGCTTTTGCAGGCTGGCGTGTTCTGCTTTGAGCTCTTCCAGCTTCTCAAGCGGGATCATTTGATGCTATCCAATACTTTTACTTTGTGCTCGCTATAATCCATATCCAGAGCGGCTTTCATCGCCACCAGGGCAGTCTCCACCATCTCGTCATCCGGCGGCTGAGTGGTGATACGCTGCATCGCCATACCGGGCACCGTCATCAGCTTTACCAGCGGGTGCTTGAGGTTCCTGCCGCTGAATTTGAGAACCTCATAGCTGAGGCCCGAAACCAGCGGGATCAGCAGCAGGTGATAGCCCAGGCGGATCAAAATCGGCACCGGGCCGTGAATAATAAAGGCCGAAACCAGGGTGTCCGTGATGGAAAACACTAAAATGGAGACCAGCATCACAAAAAACATGAAGCTGGTGCCGCAACGTGGATGCAGCGTGGTGTTGGTCTGGATATTGGCGATGGTGAGCTCCATATCTTTTTCGTAGGCGTGCACGTTTTTGTGTTCGGCGCCGTGATAGCGGAAGAGCCGCTTGATGTCCTTCATCAGGCTGATCAACCAGACGTAGACTACAAAGAAGATGATGCGCACCACGCCCGCAAAGAGGTTGAAGTAAAAGTCCTGCTTGGAGAGATTTAGCCAATCCGCCAGCTTGTAAGGCAAAAAGCCAAACAGCAGAAAGGCCAATCCAAAGGCAAAGATGTAACTGCCTATTTCGTAGAGCTTTTCCACGATGGGTGAGTGCTGCTTCTGAGCCTTGTCTTTTTCGGCCTCATCCAAATCCAGCTCAAAACGTGAGGCGGAAAAGGTGAGCGTGGAAACGCCTATCTTCAACATTTCTATCAGGTTGACAAAGCCTCTGATGATGGGCAGGCCCAGGAATTTGACCTTCGTGGTGATGCTGATAAAAGGCTGCTTGTAAAGCTCTATGGTGCCGTCTTTTCTGCGCACAGCCGTGGCTAAGGCGTCCGGCCCGCGCATCATCACGCCTTCGATCACAGCCTGGCCGCCAACGGCGATCTCTTTCTTCTTCATGTGCTTAGGTTCCATAATCCTTATAATAAGAGGGTTTTTTAGCTTGGCAACAAAAAACGCCATTACCGTAAGAACACGGATGATAATGGCGTGTAAGATGGGTTGAAGCTATTTTTCTTCAGTGGTTTGAATACCGTATCTGCGGTTGAATTTTTCCACTCTACCGGCGGTGTCAACTATCTTCTGCTTGCCTGTATAAAAAGGATGACAGACGTTGCAGATATCCACCTGCATATCTCCCTTTGTGCTCTGCGTCTCAAAAGTGTTGCCACAAGCACAACGGATGGTGGCTTTTTCATATTTGGGGTGTATTCCCTGTTTCATTTATCTTGCTCCTTGAATAAAATAGTTTTGAAGTGAATACCATGTTTTTGAAGGGGCTGAGACTGTCAAATACTTTTTTATAAAGAGAATCAGGATGCGGTCTCGTCAGCGCTGTCAAACAGCCTTATACAGCAGATTTGGCTGATTGTTTGAGCTGTCCGCATACAAAACGTGAAAACCCAAAAAGCATTTGTCCGCCCAGATCTTGAAAATAGTAAAAGGACGCAGGACGATCTCCTATAAAAATAGTAGGAATTCGTTTCCGAAGTCCTGACCCGGGGAAAGCCGCTCATTTTGAAAATATTGACTCACGGGCCGGAATTCTGCAAACAAAACCGCCCTCTAAAAC
>DGFM01000042.1:20531-82930 GCA_002391675.1 Cloacimonetes bacterium UBA3900
ACCCAAGGGTTACGCAAACGTGGGCCAAGGAAACGCTAAGGTGGGCGAGGGGAGGTGAAAAGTCAAATGTTTCAAAAGTATCTGGATTTTGCAAATAAATTAAGGCCTGAAATGGGCACTTTTTGGTACGGCCGCTCCCTGTAGCCGGCGCTCGCCCTTAGCGCCGCAGTAGGGTCGGTCGCTGGACCGACCAAACTCAGCTTGCTTACTCTCTCCTAAGTAGGGAGCTTGTGCTAAGATCATCTGTTTTAGAAAATAGGGGCTGGAGTATGCTGTATAAGTTTTCCCATTATAGGCTAAGCAACGTATCAAAGCTCATCTTCCTACATAACTTACTCTATGATACGTCCCCATTTAGCATTGATAAAACCGAACCATATAAGATGAAAATAAGGCTGTTATAAAAAAGGGGAACGCCCCAACAAATTAGGTCTTGACAAAAAACTCGTTCACTATAGAGTGGCTACATGAAGAAGAAAACTATTATACTGACTCTGACTGAGTCTTGTAACTTAGACTGTGTCTACTGCTATCAGCATCATAAGACAAGCAAACGCATGTCTGTTGATACGGCCATCAATGCCATAAAAAAGCATATTAACCAGTCGCGTGGATATGATCAAGTAGAAGTTGACTTGTTTGGGGGGGAGCCTTTTTTAGAGTTCGAAACTATAAAAGAGATTGGTAATTGGGCAAAAAAACAGGAGTTCCCAATACCGGTGGTGTTCTTTGTTGATACAAATGGCACCTTAGTTCACGGTGATATTCAAGACTGGTTACTATGTAATGAGCATATTAGAGTAGGCTTGAGCCTTGATGGGACTCCAACAACTCACAACTCTAATCGATCAAATTCCTACGATTTGATTGATATAGAGTTCTTTGTCAATAACTACCCAGCACAACCGGTAAGAGCAACGATATACCAAAATTCATTGTCAACACTTTCAGATGATATCATACATCTACACAGTTTAGGGTTTAAAGTAACTGCAAGCTTTGCACTGGGAGTTGACTGGTCAATTGACCAAGTCAAAACAAAGTTTATGTCAGAGCTAAAAAAACTAATTGACTACTATATATGTAATCCCCAGATTGATCCGTGTTCCCTGTTCAAGACAGGCTATCTCAGACTATACGAGGACAGGAAAATGGCTAAATGGTGTGGTTTTTACTCGGATATGGTAGCAATTAATGTTGATGGAGCTGAGTTTCCTTGTCAATCCTTCCAGTCTAATACAACAGGGAGCTCTCCAAATATCCCGTTACCTGATTTTTCTAAAGTGGAAGATTGGTCAGACCCAGAATGTGCTGATTGTTTAATTGCTAACTTATGTCCTACATGTTATGGGATTAATCATTTAAGAACAGGAAATGTAACAACTAGAGATAAAAGCATGTGCGATATTCGCAAGATTATGGCACTTGCGAACACTAACTTTACTGCGCGATTACTCGAAAATGGTCGTTTGTCTTTGTCTGGCAGTGAACTGGCGTTAACAGTACAGGCAATCAAAGACATCCAAAAGAGTTACAGCGAAATTTAGGAGGTATTATGACAACCTTATCCCTTCCAATTACTACCATCCAGAAATTGGATGATTTGATTGAAGAATTGAGATTGAAATGTGAATCCGAGAACATTGATTTTTCTTCAATGTACGAGTTGAAGATTTGTCATGAGAATCAGTCGTATGATTGTGGTGGCAACTGCTCGGGAACTTGTGCGGGAACCTGTTCGGACGGTTGTGGAGATTGCGGTAGTTCTTGCGGGAATACCTGTGTCGGATCATTTCAGCTTTGTTCGCTTTTGATATAAGAGAATCTCAGTTTAGAACGACAAATTGATCTGGTCACAGTATTGTGACAGCGGATCGTTCCACGCTTCCAACAAAATGGAAGGAGGGGGGTGCTTGCCCAGAAAGTGCCTGCTAGGTTCGATCTTAGAGTCGTGTTCTGCCTGAACGTCTTTTATGCGAGGTTCGAGTTGTTGACTTTTCTCTGATTATCATCAAATGTCCTGTCTAACTTGATGAGACATATGGGGGCAGGATAATTGTCCTGCTAAAGTGAGGTATTTGTGGTCACAGAGTAACAAATAGCCAAGCAGAGCAGGAGGGGCTCGAAACCATTGTCAGTAAGGCAACACACCCCGTCTCGATTTCGATGATGAAATTAAGGCAAATTTTATCACTCTTTTGCTGTAGCCAAGCTCCAGATGGTTGCGCCAGATGGTTTCTACGTTTGTTAGCCGACAAGATGGTCGAACTGCAATATGCAATATGTGGATGAGTGTGCGGCCGCTGGCTGCTGCGTTTGAATTCACAGGTGGGCAGATCAGAGTAGTGGTGCAGAATGCCTGTCACGAGGCGATTACACGGGGCTCAGGTGCAAAGCTGGAGGCGAATGATCTCTACAAGTATGCGCATCTGGAGGCGGGTTCCAGCTTTGAAGCTGCTGCCAAGAAAGTGGGCTTCAAGCTATATGCGGGCAATGAGTGATGGGCTTTAGCTGAGTAGCAGGGAGTCTCCCACCACAGCCTCCAGTGCGGCAACGCCTCTATCTGCAAGCATCTGCCTTTTCAGCCTCTTATCCCGGGGTGCGTTCTTCAATGCAGGCAAGAGGCCAAAGTTGGCGTTGATGGGCTGGAAGCGTCTGTCTGTGTTGCGGGTGAGGCGCCTAAGCAGTTGTCCGGTCATGCTTTCCTCAGGCAGAGCGGGCAGACTCTTGTCGATGATCAGAGCGGCGAAGAGGCCGCCGGCGATGGATTCCACATAGCCTTCCCAGCCGGCAAGCTGGCCTGCGATCCAGACGTCGCTTCTGTTTTTGAGCGAGAGGTCGGGATTCAAAACCTTGGGTGCGTCTAAGTAGGCATTGCGATGGATGGAGCCATAGCGCAGGAAGCTGGCGTTTTCCAATCCCGGGATGAGGCGGAAGATGCGCTTCTGTTCTGCTTGTCTGAGCATGGTCTGCGCCCCCACGATATTGTAGGCGGTGAAGTCCTTGTTTTCGGCTCTAAGTTGCAACACGGCGTAGGGTTTCTTGCCCGTGTGCGGGTCTTCGAGGCCCATGGGACGCATCACTCCGTGGCGGAGGGTGTCGCGGCCGCGGCGCGCCAGTTCCTCGATCGGCGTGCAGTTTTCGTAGTAAGAAAAGTCTATGCCGGCGAAGAACTCGTTTTCAAACTCATGTGCCTCAAACTGCTCGCCTTCAAGAAGTGCATCCACGAAGGCTTCATACTGTTCTTTATCGAAGGGGCAGTTGAGGTAATCCGCATCGCCTTTGTCGTAGCGGGCTTTGGCGAAGACCTTGTCCAGATCGAGGCTTTGGGTATCCACGATGGGTGCGATGGCATCGAAGAAATAGAGGTGCTCCTCGCCGATGAGTTTACGGAGGGAAGCGATGAGGGCGTCGCTGGCCAATGGGCCTGCTGCGATGAGGCAATTGCCGGCGGGTAGGTCTGTTACCTCTTGTGTGATGCGGGTGATATTGGTGTGGGAGGCGAGTTGCTCCTCCACATACTGCGAAAAGAGGGTTCTATCCACAGCCAGGGCGTGCGCTGCGGGGACGCGGGCTTTTTCGGCAATAGCTAAAAGCTCACAGCCCAAGAGTTTGAGCTCTGCTTTGAGCATACCGGAGCCGGTGTCCAGGCGGGTGGACTTGAGCGAGTTACTGCAGACCAGTTCCGCCGCCCTGCCTGTCTGATGAGCCGGTGTTTGCCTAAGCGGGCGCATCTCGATCAGCCGCACATTCCAGCCACGCTTTGCCAATTGCAATGCGGCTTCGCTGCCTGCCAAGCCTGCGCCGACGATTGTTAATTCTTTGTTCATGATGCCAATATTGGCGCCAATGGGATATTGTCAATTGACAAAAAGGCATCCTTTTTAAACCGTGTCTAAAATAACACAAAAATGAGGATATGTTGCGATGATTAAGCTCAAAAACGATCTGAGCAACCTGCAGGAATTCTTTGCGGCACACGTGCCAGCGGATCAGGTTGCGCCCATGCAAACCGCCTTCTTGAAGGCACTTTCACTCTTGGCGCATAGACACTACAAGGGTAAAATGCAGAGCGTCCCCAAAGCCGGAATTTGGGGTTTCAACTGGTTTAATATCTGGTATACGCCCGGCGTTTCCGCTGTTTCCACCACCATCCGAGACCGCCATCAGAGCAGCTTTGAGCTCACCAACCGCGGCAACTTGGTGGCTGTGGTTTCAGATAGCACCCGCGTGTTGGGGGATGGAGATTGCAGCCCCTTTGGCGGCATGGGTGTGATGGAAGGCAAAGCCATGTTGATGAAGTATTTGGGTGGCTGTGACGCCATCGCTCTCTGCGTGGACAACCGTGATGAGGATGGAACGCCCAATCCTCAGAAACTGATAGATTTTGTGAAGATGCTGCAGCCCAGTGTGGGTGCGGTGAACCTGGAAGACATCTCGCAGCCAAATTGTTACATCGTGTTGGATGAGCTGCGTAAAAGCTGCCAAATCCCTGTGTGGCATGATGATGCGCAGGGTACAGCTTGCGTTACCCTGGCGGGTGTGATCAACGCCCTCAAGCTCACCGACAGGAAGATGAGCGAGATCAAAGCCGTGCTTTTTGGTGCCGGCGCCTCCAATACCACCATCGCCAGTTTCCTCTTGCAGAGCGGCTTAAATCCTGATAACCTGGTGGTTTTTGATAGCAAAGGCGCGCTGCACAAGAATAGAGCGGATACGCGGGACAATCCCAAGCGATTCAAACAGTGGGAACTGGCTCAAAAGACCAATCCCCATGAATATAACACCATGGAAGAGGCTATGGATGGGGCAGACCTGCTGATCGCTCTTTCCACTCCGGGCCCGAACGTGATCAAGCCGGAATGGATCAAGCTGATGGCGGATAAGGCCATCGTGTTTTGCTGTGCCAATCCGGTGCCGGAAATCTATCCAAATGAAGCCAAAGCCGCAGGAGCATACATCGTGGCTACGGGCAGAGGCGATTTTCCCAACCAGATCAACAACTCCGTGGGCTTTCCCGGCATCCTCAAGGGTGCCCTGATGGTGCAGGCCACTCAGATCACAGATCCCATGGCCATCGCAGCGGCTCATTCTTTGGCTACTTTTGCGCAAAATCGCGGTATTGACAGCGAGAACATCGTGCCCAAGATGGATGAAACTGAAGTGTTTGCGCACGTGGCGGCGGATGTGGCGATGCAAGCTATCGAGGATGGAGTTGCCAGGCAGAAGATCAGCCGCGAGCAGGCTTTTAACACCGCGCTCAGCGACATCAATTCCGCCCGTGAACTCACGCATCTGATGATGGACAAAGGCTTTATCGGCGCCATTGATGACGAGCTCATCGCTCAAGCCCTGAAAGATTGTGGGATTGATAGCTAAGAGAAGCACACTCAAGGAAACTTGGCGGTGGGTCAACCAGTTCAGTAAGCACCCTCGCTTCAAGCTCGTCTCCTATATTCTCAAGCTGCTGTTGACAGCTGTGATCCTCTATTTTGTGTTTAGAGGACTGGAGCTGAGGTCGGTGCTTGAGAATATGATGAGGCTCTCGGTGGGGGTGATCCTGCTGCTGATCCTGGGTTCGTTATTGCGCCATCTGATCCAGCTCACAGCCTGGAGGCTCTCGCTGCGGATAAACCCTGCCTATGTACCGGATTTGAGAGCCGAGTTGAATTCCTATCTGATCGGTTTGCCGCTGGCCTTCGCCTTCCCCGGTGGATTTGCCGCTATGGGGAGGATATTTTGGGTGAAGAACAGCTCGCATATCGATTCCGCACTTGCTTTTGTGGTGGAAAGGGGCTTCCTCACCTGGGCGACGTGGAGCTTCGCTGCCACCGCAGCTCTGATGCACTTTCCCGGCATTTCGCCGTTGTGGAGCCTGCCTCTATATCTGGTGCTTGTCACTTTGCCGCTGTGGTCAAAACACCTCTTTCGCTTCTGGAAGGAGGGTGAGCCTTACCGTGCCCGATATGCCGGGAGCGCACCCCGCCTGGCTCTGTTGCAGATCATCGCCGCTCTCATCGCACTCACTCAGTACTGGTTGATCCTCAATAGCCTCCAGCGCATCTCCTGGCTGGACAATTTCAAGCTCATGAGCCTCACCACCTTCTCAAATTCCATACCCATCACCTTGGGTGGTTTGGGTTTACGCGAGTCTTTTGCCATCCATTTCCTCAAAGATGCGGGCTTCGTGGCGTCTGAGGCGATTTCTGCCACCTTGAGTCTCTTCCTGATCCAGGATGTGGTGCCGGCGTTGATCGGACTGAGCGTATTGTGGAAGAAAAGCAGATGAGCTTATGCGGATGACTTAGATCGAGTTTTAGCCGCAGCTTGCCCGGTCTTTTTGTCCCCGGTGTTTTCACTAAGTGATTGAAATATCTTGACACTATTGCCCCTCTCAAAATCATGGTCTACTTGAAGTAAAAATATCGTATAAGGAGACCCAATGAAGACCCTTACCCCAAGTCCTCAAGACATCCAACAGGACTGGTATGTGGTAGATGCCACGGGTGTTTCTTTAGGTAGGTTATCCACGCAGGTAGCCTCGATTTTGAGGGGAAAGAACAAACCCTACTTTGCCCCCAATATCGACTGCGGCGACTTTGTGATCGTCATCAACGCCGAGAAGGTGAAGATGACGGGGCTCAAAGCCGAGCAGAAGCTCTACAAGAGCTATAGTGGCTACCCTGGAGGCCTCAAAGAGACTCCCTTTGCCAAAATGTTGGAAAAGCATCCTCAGCGGATCATTGAGCACGCCGTCAAAGGTATGTTGCCCAAGACCATTCTGGGGAGAGCAATGTTTAAAAAACTCAAAGTTTACGCTGGAAGCGAGCACCCTCATGCGGCGCAAAAGCCCATGGTGCTGGACCTTAAGGAGAACTAATTTATGCAGACATTTATCGCCGTTGGCAGAAGAAAGAATGCAGTGGCCAGAGTGAGAATCACTCCCGGCACCGGAAAGCGCATCATCAACAATGTGCAGATGAAGAAATATCTTCAACGCGAAACCCTTGAGATGGTGGTGGAACAACCCCTCCAAGAGCTTGGTTTGAGCGACAATTTTGACGTCTATGCAAACGTGAACGGTGGCGGCCTCAGCGGTCAAGCTGGAGCTATCCGTCATGGTCTTGCCCGTGCATTGGTGGATTATGATGAGAGCCTCAAGCCCGCCCTCAAGGCGCGTGGCTTCCTCACTCGTGATCCCAGGATGGTTGAGCGCAAGAAGAGCGGTCAGCCCGGAGCCAGGAAGAAATTCCAATTCTCAAAACGTTAATCTATGGCTGGAACATGGGGTTTTTGCACCCCATGCAGACCAATGGAAAACATGGCCTATATCAAACCCACTACGCCGCAGCAGGAGTTGCGAGGCGGTGAAGAGCGAGGCTCTTCTGAATTGCGTATATCCTGCTGTGACAGAATTAACCGTATCTATTTAAGGAGAACATAATGTCAGTAGTTACCATGAAGCAACTACTTGAGGCTGGCGTCCACTTCGGGCACCAGACCTACAAATGGAACCCCAAAATGAAGAAGTATATCTTCCTCAAACGCAACGGGATCCACATCATCGACCTCAAACAAACCGTCGATGCAATCAACGAAGCATACCAATTTGTAAAAGAATTGGCCTCAAGAGGCGAATACATCCTCTTTGTAGGCACCAAAAAGCAAGCCCAAGCCGCCATCAAAGAAGCAGCCGAAAAAGCCGGCGTTTTCTATGTGAACCAACGCTGGTATGGCGGCATGCTTACCAATATGGCAACCATCCGCCAGAGTATCAAAAAGATGGATTATTACGAAGAAATCCTGGCTGATGGCACTATCAACAACTACACCAAGCTGGAACAGCAGAAGCTGAAACGTATGTACGACAAGATCGAGTTTTCCCTGGGTGGAATCCGTGAAATGGACGCCAAACCCTCGGCAATCTTCGTGGTGGATACCAATTACGAAGACATCGCCGTTCATGAAGCTCGCATCCTGGGCATTCCCATCATCGGGATGGTGGATACCAACTGCAATCCAGACGAAGTGGACTATGTGATTCCCTCCAACGATGATGCCACCAGGGCTATCTGCCTGATTTCGGACATCATGGCCAACGCCGTATTGGAAGGACGCAACATCGCCACCGAAGGTGCAGCCCAAGCCGAAGCTGAAGGCGAAGAAGAAGATGAAGCCGCCGAAAGCTTTGATGAAGAAGTCATAGCAGCTGCCGAACAGGCAGAAGTTCCCGTTTTGGAAGCGGAATAACACACGATTTAACCTTGGGCGGGCACTTTGCAAAAAAAAGCTGCCCGCCTCAAGTACTATAACTTTAAGGAGAAACAATGTCTGAAATAACTGCAAAAATGGTAAAAGAATTGCGTGATCGCACCGGTGTTGGCATGATGGAGTGTCGTAACGCTTTGAAAGAAAACAATGGTGACGTCGATGCCGCCATCAAATATCTGCGTGAAAGAGGCATCTCCAAAGCCGAGAGCAGAGCCTCCCGCGCCACCAAAGAAGGCCTCATCCACTCCTATATCCACTTCAACGGCAAAGTTGGAGTGCTCCTGGAGATCAACTGTGAGACCGACTTCGTGGCCAGAACCGACGAATTTAAAGCCCTGGCAGAAGAAATCTGCCTGCAAATCGCAGCTACTGATCCTTTGGCAGTTTCTGCTGATGATATAGACCCCGCCATCCTTGAAAGAGAGCGGGAAATAGCCCACAATAAAGCTGTCCTGGACGGCAAAAAGCCCGAGATAATCGATATGATCGTGGAAGGGCAAATCAAGAAGTATTGCAGCGAGAACTCACTCTTGGATCAAGAGCTGATCAGCCAGGAAAAGCGCACCGTGAAAGACCTGCTCACCGATGCAATCGCTTCCACAGGCGAGAATATCCAGATTGCCCGTTTTGCCAGATTTGCTTTGGGTGAATAAACTGTAATCATGTCAAAACCAGTATATCAACCTCAGAAGGTGCACAGCATCATGCTCAAATTGAGCGGCGAGGTCTTGGCCGGCAGCAAAGGATTCGGCTTTGACGATGCTGTGGTAGATCAGCTCACAAACGAGATCATCGCCATCAAGCGCCAAGGCTACAGCCTCGGTATCGTGATCGGCGGAGGCAACATCTTCAGGGGTGGAAAATGGAAAAACCAAAGCTTGGATAGAGTCACTCTGGACAACATCGGCATGCTTGCCACCATCCAGAATGCGCTCTATTTAGCTGAAATCCTGAAGAACAAAAACTATTCTTCCTCCGTGTTCAGCGCATTGCAGATGGATAAAGTGGCAAGACTTTACACTCCGAGAGCGGCCAAACAAGCCCTGGCTGAAGGCCAGATCTGCTTTTTGGCCGGTGGTACGAGTGCGCCTTTCTTCACCACCGATACCGCCGCCGTGCTCCGCGCCATAGAGCTCAAGATGGACTTGATGCTCAAAGCCACCAAGGTGGATGGTCTCTACACGGGCGATCCTGCGACGGATAAAAATGCGCAGTTCATCGCTTCTGCAAGCTATCAAGAATGTATCACGCAAGGCCTCGGTGTGATGGATATGACAGCCTTTTCCCTGGCTCAGGAAAACAAGCTGGCCCTCAAGGTATGCAATATCAATATGCTCAAGGAAGCCATCACCGAAGCCGACGTGGGAACCTATATACACCCTTAAATGAGCCAAAAGAGGAATTAAACATGGAAACTCTGAAAAAAGAAACAGGCGAAAAGATGCAAAAAGCCTTTGAAAGCCTGCTGCACCAATACTCAAAGGTGCGCACAGGCAGAGCAAGCGCTTCCATCCTGGACGATATCCATATCAACTATTATGGCCAACCTCAAGCTGTCAAACAGCTTGCCAATATCTCTATCCCGGAAGCAAGGCTCATCGTGATCCAACCTTGGGATAAAACCACCCTGGCAGACATCGAAAAAGCCATCCTGGCGGCAAATCTGGGCGTCACTCCGGAAAACGACGGCAACGTTATCCGCCTGCCGTTCCAGCCACTTACAGAAGAAAAACGCAAAGAAATCGTGAAGGGCCTCAAAAAGCTCACCGAAGAAGCGAGGATCAATGTAAGAAATATCCGCCGCGAGTCAAACGACCAGGCCAAGAAGATGGAAAAGGATTCCGAGATCAGTGAAGACCAACAGCATAAACTGCTCAAAGACCTCCAGGAAATCACCGATGAATGGATCAACAAAATGGATGAAGCCGAGAAAGCCAAAGAAAAGGAAATCATGGAAGTGTAAGGCTAAGCCTATAATCTTAACATATCAGGGGTGAACGAGTTTCGCCCCTTTTTTGCGCTTTACGTTTTCCGGCACAACTGCTGACGAAGCAGCCCCGCTTCCAACCGCCATTTTGGTTTTTGACAAAATGAAGCTTGACTAATTTCGCCATCTATAAAATAATGCATCCATACATCCAACTGTATCGCAGCGGGGTGCGCCGTAGGCACTCCGGCAATCCATTTGGCAATTACAGAGGCACTTGGGCTCAAGTACAGGAGGTACAAGATGAGTAAGCTGAGATTGGCCCTGAGCATTGTCGTGGCTGTTATGTTTTTGATAGCGGCTACAAGTTGTTTTGTTAAAGTAACCGAAATTGAGCAGGGATATGAAAGCGGCGGCCCCGTCGACTTTGATGACGGTGGTGAGCCCCCGGTTATCCCCGAGGGTATGGTCTATGTTCCCTGCGGTATCTTCACCATGGGGAATACAAGCTTTCAAGGAATGTATAACGAGCAGCCGGCCCATGAGGTTGCCCTCAGCTCCTTTTTCATCGGCAAATACGAGGTCACACAGGCTGAGTATTCCCAGTATATGCAGGCGGACTCATGTTGGACAAGCGAGTATGGGCTCGGAGACAATTATCCCGCCTATAATGTCTCCTGGTACGATGCCATTAAATACTGCAACCTGCGCAGCCTGGCAGAGGGGCTTACGCCCTGTTATAAAATATTCGGCGGCACCGATCCCGCCAACTGGGGGTCACCCAATAGTACCTGGAACGGTGTGACTTGCGATTGGAACGCCAACGGCTACAGATTGCCCACTGAGGCGGAATGGGAATACGCTGCCCGCGGCGCAACTGACGAGCCGAATTATTTGTGCAGTGGCTCGGATGATGCCGATTCCGTAGCCTGGTATCACTACAATTCAGAAGGCACCAGCCATCCCGTGGGAACCAAAGCTCCAAACGGCATCGGCACCTACGACATGAGCGGCAATATCATGGAATGGTGCTGGGATTGGTATTTCCGCTATATCGAAAGGAATGAACCACTGCAAAACCCCATCGGCCCCAAAACTGGTACGAGTCGTTTGCTGCGTGGTGGTTGCTGGAGCTATTCTGCAGCCGGCTGCAGCGTATCTTCCCGTATTAAAAGCGGCCCATCTGGCAGCGGATACAACTACATCGGCTTCCGCGTCTGCAGGTCGATAAGATGAATTGATTGTACGGGCGGTCGCCGAAGCGCTGCATTACGGTCGCTTCGGCGAGCGCCCGTACTGGGTCGCTATACAGACCGCCCGTACAAAGGTGCCGATATAAAGTGCGGCGGTGCGGCTAACGCCGGTACCTTCGGTGCGCAGCGAGCGCCGGCTACAGACCGATCCTACATCCCCCTCTCCAATATCTCCATCGCCTCCGGCGGCAGTCGCTTCGCCTTCCCTTCGCTGGCAAAGACGGCATCCATCTCAGCGGTAAAGCAGAGGTCGCCGTTGCTGTTGTAGACTTCTTGTCTCCATCTTGATCTGAGTCTGCTCAGGGAGGTGGTGTAGGTCTTTACCTCCACGATATCCTCAAGATCGATGCCTTTGAGATACTTCAGCTCAAATCCTACGATAAAGATTTGCAGGTTCATCTCGCGCAATTTGCTGATGGAGAGCCCCATTTCGATCAAGGCCTCAGCGCGGGCGGCTTCCAGCAGATTGAGGTAAGAGGCGTTGTTCATATGGCCATAAACGTCACATTCAAAGCCATAGATGCGCTTTTTATAAGAGTAGGTCATAATTGTCTCCCGGGGCATAATCTCAAATTTGTGCTTGACCGATAAGGCCATCGCAATTCTTATGCCTCAAACGATTATTATAAGATAAGGATTTTCTCCCATGAACCGCAAATCTGTCAAGCCCAAATACCAAAGAAAGACGCAAGTCCAAGCAGATAATAAGCTTGGAGCGCTGGCCGGCAACGCCAACTTTCAGAAACACCTGAGCTGGATTCTGGTGGCAGTGCTGTTTTTGCTGCTGGCTTTGCTCTATTTTCCCATTGCTTTTGGCAAACAGACTCCCATCGCCACAGACATCACACAGTGGCAGGGAGCCGCTCAAAGCATCATCGAATACAATAAAACGCACTCGGATCGCGCTCTCTGGACTCAGAGTATGTTCAGCGGTATGCCCGCTTACATGATCAGTTTCCCAAACCGCATTCCCTTTTTGGAAAGCATAATCAACTTCCTGGGCCGCATCATGAACTGGCGCATCTTCCTGCTCTTCTTGGGAGGCTTGGGCGTATTTCTGTTGCTGCGTCAGTGGAAGCTCGACCCCTACATTTGCTTCATCGGCGCCATCGCCTTCGTCTTTTCCTGCCATTGGGTAGGGCTTTTGGAGATCGGCCACAACACCAAATTCAGGGCCATGATGTACGTGCCCTGGGTGCTCTGGGCGCTGTTTTACCTGAGGAAGAAACCGGGGCTCCTGGGACTGGGACTTTTGGCCTCAACGCTTATCGTGCAACTAAGGGAAAACCACCCGCAGATCACCTATTACCTCTACCTCTTCATCGGTATGTACTGGATTTGGGAGCTGATCCAAAGCATTGTTAAAAAAGAGCATAAAGACTTCTGGCTCTTCACGCTCTTCACCGTGCTTGCCTTTGGACTCACCGCTTTAGCCGTGATGAATCCCTATCTTTCCACGATGGAATACAGCCATTACACCATGCGTGGTGGCTCGAGCGGACTGGACACCGCCTATGCTCAGGGTTGGAGCTTCCATCCGCTAGAAATCCTGGGCTTCATCGTTCCCGATTTCTTTGGCGGCATCAACCAAAACTACTGGGGCTTCATGCCTTTCACGCAGGTTTACAATTACTTTGGCATCGTGGTCTTAGCCCTTGGCATCCTTGCACTTACCACGCCCAAAAACCGCAAAACCGCCATCTTCCTCTGGATCACTTCCGCCATCTTCACCATCATGTCTTTTGGCAGCTTTGCGCCCGCTATTTCCGATCTCTTGCTCAAATATCTGCCCTTCTTCAATAAGTTCAGGGTGCCCTCCATGATCTTGGTGATGGTGCAGCTCAACGCCGTTTTACTGGCCGCACTGGGCCTGGATACGCTTTTGGACAAGGTCGGCGACGCCAAATACGGCAAGCTGCTGCTGAGGCTGTTCTGGATTTCGGGTGCGATCTTTATCTTATGGCTGTCATTGGCCAAGACAGTCTTCGGCGGCCTGTCCTTCACCGCTGAGCGGGAACTTGCCCAGCTGGCGCAGCACGGTCTCACCGAACTGCCCTCTCATATGCGTCTGGAAAGGCTTGATCTGCTCTACAAGAGCGGCATCCTCAGCTTCCTCTTTTTGACCGTGAGCCTGGGACTGGCCTACCTGCACAATATCAAAAAGCTGCCCAAAGTGGCCTTCATGCTCCTGATTGCGGTTATTATCTTCATAGACTTGTGGGTCTATACCGGCAAGCATCTGAAGGATTTGTCTCCCGAGCAGGACTACCACGACAAGTTTGCCGCTCAGGATTATGACGATTATCTAAAAAGTGACAAAAGCAACTACCGCGTCTATCCCATTTCGCAAAACGCTTTTACGGATGGCAGGCTGCCCAAACCCACCGGCGAGTATGCCTATCATCATCAGATCATAACAGGCTATTCAGCCGCCAAATTGCAGCGCTATGAAAACATCATGAAGCTCATCGACGGCGACGCAGCTACGCAAAGGCCGGGCCAGTGGCTCAGATATCTGATCAACCTCAGCCAATCCGCGCAGACGGGCGAGCTCAAGGAAACACCCATGCCCGTGCTCAATATGCTCAATGCCAAATACTTCCTGATCCCGGATCAGCTGCCGGCAGACGAGGTTTTGACCCATGTGAAGCCCGTATTTTCCTCAGAGACAGGCATCACCGTCTATGAAAACACGCAAGTGCTGCCCCGCGCCTGGTTTGTGGATAAGGCTATCCACATTGCCGACGCAGATTCCACGCTCAGCCTGATGGGCCGTGAGGACTTTGATCCTGCGCACATAGCCTATGTGGAGGAGCCGATCACAGGTATCGCAGCGCCGGATTCTGCCTGGGTAAAGGAAACCAAGAGCGAGATGCACACCTTGGAATATGAGCTTTACACGGATAAGGATGCCCTGATGGTGAGCAGCGAAGTCTATTATCCCGCCGGCTGGAAGGCCTATTTGGACGGCAAGGAAATCCCTGTTTATGTGGCCAACCACGCCCTGCGCTCCTTCAAGATCCCGGCAGGAAGTCACAAGCTGGAGCTCACCTTCAAGCCTGCCAGCTATTCCCGCAGCGTCAAACTCAGCCTGGTCGGTATTTTGGGCACGACCCTGATCCTCATCGCAGGTATAGTCCTTCAGCTTTCCAAAAAGCGTAAGGGCCCGGAAGAGCAGGTGATACCCAGCCAATAAAACCATAAGGATGACGCAATTCCTTAGGCAGAAGTGATCAACGATGAAAATAAAGATTGACGATATAGGGGCGTGTGTAAAAATGTGTCCCACACGCTTGGGTGTTTTGCTTCGCCCTCAAATGACGGGTTCAGAGCGCATTCTTGGGCTGAAGCACGTTTTGGTTTTCATTTTCATTGCCACGCTGAGCCTTTCTTATTTGGCAGCTCAGAGCCTTTCCGATGAGTATTTATCCCTCAAAAGTTATCAACTTCCAGCATGCGCTGTATCCATCAAACAACTGCAGCTTGCTGATAGTCTCTACACGCTTGAGGGGCAGGTCTTTAGCGGAGTGGCTTATGAGTGCTACAAAGGCAAAGAGCTCAAAAGCGTTATCCACCTCTATCAAGGCCGCTTACATGGGCCCAAGTATATGTGGTATCAAGGAAATAAGCCGGCAATGAATGTAAACTACCATCTGGGCCGCCTGCGTGGACGCCTGACAGGCTGGTATGCAAACGGCCAGATACTCTATGACATGATGATAGGCAAAGCATCAAGCGTGAATATGCTTGAGGCTGAAGCCGATCATCCCGATGATGACTATTATGACACCGAACAGGAAGGTACAGATAATGACTAAAACCGTGACAGACTTTCAGAAGATGAAGGATCAAGGCGAGAAGATCGTGATGGTTACAGCTTACGATTATGCCATGGGCAAGGCTGTGGCTCAGAGCGCGGTCGATCTCATTTTGATAGGCGATAGCGTCGGCATGGCGGTGCTGGGCTATGAAACCACTCTTGACGTGGATGTGGAGCAGATGATACACCATTCTATGGCCACACGCCGGGGCGCTCCGGACACCTTTATCGTTTGTGATATGCCTTTTATGAGCTATCACAATCCTGAAGTAGCCAAGGAGAATGCGGCAGACCTGATCGTGCTGGGCAAAGCCAACGCCGTGAAGCTGGAAGGTGGCACACCCTCGCGCATTGCAGCCATTGAGGCCATCGTGGATTGTGAGATCCCCGTTTGCGGGCACATAGGTCTCACGCCTCAGAGTGTACACCGTTTCGGCGGTTACAAGGTTCAGGGCAAGAGCTCTGATGCGCATACCGAGCTGATCCGTCAGGCCTTGGCCATCCAGGAAGCCGGTGCCTTCATGTTGGTATTGGAAGGCATCCCCGAGCTGCTGGGCAAAGAGATCAGCGAGCAACTCCGCATCCCCACCATCGGCATCGGCGCAGGGCGCTACACGGATGGTCAGGTGCTGGTCTTGCAAGATATGCTGGGCTTCACCGCCAAACCCGCCAAATTTGTGAAAGTTTATGCAGAGCTGGAAAAGCTGAGCATCGAGGCTTTGGACGCCTATGCCTCTGAAGTCAAAGACGGCAGCTTCCCCGCTGAGAAAAATACATACTACCCAATTAAATAAGGAATTACAAACATGAGAAAAGATTATATACGCAGCGAAGACATGACCCCGGACGAGAAATTCAACGCCGTGGCCAACCTCAGTCAGAAACTCGAGGACAACTTTATCACCCTGGGCGAGCTCCTTTCGGATATCAAGCGGGGCAAGCTCTTTATCTTCAAGGGCTATGAAAGCTTCAAAGACTTTATCGAATCTGAATACAAGCTCAGCGGCACCCTGGGCGGCAAGCTGGTGCAGACCTTTGACCTCTTTATCGACGAGATGGATGTGGACGAAGGCACGCTCAAAGACATCGGCTTTGACAGGCTTCAACTCATCCGTCCGCTGGTAAAAAAAGCGGATTGGACAGAGCGCGACGCCTGGGTGGACCTGGCTGCCGAGATGCCCATGAAAGACCTGCGGGCGCACATCAAAGAGTATAAGGAACAAAGCAAAGAAGACGAAAAAGACCTCAAGAAGGTCTTTGTAGACCAATATATGGAGAAGATGTTAGCATGGTTCAATTGTTCGCGTACAGACCTTAATTTTAAACTCGCACTCTATTTTCAGGACGCCGATGAGGAATCGGTGAAGAAGATCGTCAAAGAAAGACAGCGTGCTTTCGAGACGGAACTACAAACCAACAATGAGGATACGCCATGAAACAGATGAGAATTCTCTGGGTAGACGACGAGATCGATCTGCTCAAACCCTTTGTGCTCTTTCTGGAAGAGCGCAACTACCATGTGGATACCTGCAACAATGGCGCAGACGCCATAGAACAGGTAGTGGAACAAAAATACGATTTGGTGATCCTGGATGAAATGATGCCCGGCCTGGATGGGCTCGCAACCTTACAGGAAATGAAACGCATAAATCACTCTTTACCTATAATGATGGTGACCAAAAGCGAGGAAGAAGGCCTGATGGACAAAGCCATCGCCTCACAAATCTCAGACTATTTGATCAAACCCATCAACCCAAACCAGATCATCCTTTCCATCAAAAGGATATTCCAGGCGGATCAAATCCGAGCCAACCAGATTGGCGAGCAATACTCGCGCTATATGGCAGAGCTCAATCAAAGGCTCTTTGACAACCCAACCTGGGAAGATTGGGCCAATATCTACCGCGAAATGTCATATTGGGAACTGCGCATCGACGAAGTGAACGACGACGGCCTGCGCCAAACCCACTTTTTGGAAAAACGCAATTGCAATACCGAATTCACAAACTTTGTGGAACGCAACTACAAATCCTGGCTGGTGAGCGACGACAGACCCAACCTCTCCTTTGACCTGGTGAGCCAATATGTGGCGCCGCATTTTGACGAAGGCGTGCCCATCTACCTCATCATCGTGGACTGTATGCGCCTGGATCAATACCTGGCCATCCAACCCTACATCCAAGAGCTGTTTGATGAAGAGATGGACCTTTACTATTCCATCCTGCCGACGGCTACGCCGTTTTCGCGCAACTCCATCTTCAGCGGTCTTTTGCCCATAGATATCGCCAAAAGATTCCCCGAATACTGGGTTGCTTCCAACGAAATGGACAACAGCCGCAACCGCAACGAACATCAGCTCCTCGATGAACACATCAAAGACCTGGGCTTTGATCTCGACCCCGCCAGCAAGTATGTGAAAATCTTCAACATGGAAGAAGGTAACTACGTGCTGCGCAAGATAGATACCTGGAACAAGGAAAAATTGGTGGTGCTGGTCTACAACTTCCTCGACCTGCTGGCGCATCACCGCTCGCGTGATCAGATCCTGCAAGAAACCATCCCCCACGAAGAGGGCCTGCGCGCCTTCACCAAACACTGGTTCTTGCATTCCGCGCTCTATGAAGCGCTGAAGCTGATCGCCAAACAGGACGCCATCTGCATCATTTCCACAGACCATGGCTCCATCAAGGTAAATAGGGCCACACAGGTGGTGGGCGATAGGGACGCATCCGTCACGGTGCGTTACAAAGAGGGAAAGAACCTCACCGCCAACGACCGCCACGCCATCTACGCCAAAAAACCATCTGAATACGGACTGCCCACCAAGAGCATTGTGGACAACTTTATCTTTGCCAAGGACGACTACTATTTCGTCTATCCCAATGCCTATCACCAGTACCAGCGGCAATACAACGGCACCTTCCAACACGGAGGCGTCTCTCTGGAAGAAATGGTATTGCCGGTGGCTACTTGCAGACCCAAGAAAAGAAAATCCTGATAACATCAATATAACAGACTAAAAGCGGCTTCAGATAATGAGGCCGTTTTTTGTTTGCCATACTACCGGGAAAGGCAGGCAGTTGCTTGGCAAAGAAAAAGCGGGACCGAAACAGGGTCCCGCTTGAACATTGTGTTACGATGCAGGTAAAATTGGTTTAGACTGTGAAAGTGTTAGTCCTCATCGGCAACTATGATGAGATTCCAGATGGAGTGCAATAACTTCTCGCCCTCTTCCACCAGATCAAACTCCTGTCCGCACGCGTTCCACTGGGCGATCAAAAACCGCGTGGAACCAATTAGTATCCGGAATAACTGCATAGGATCGTGGCTGGGATCGATGAGGCCCTGAGCTTGGGCTTCTTTCAGGCAAGAGACGATGAAGTTTCTGTGTTTGGCCACGATCCAGCTCATACGCTGGCCACTACCATGATCGTAATAATGCATTTCTACAGAAAACATCGCCATCGTTAGTTCGTTTTGTACGCTGAAAAGCTGGTAGCGATCCAAAATGAAGCGATGAACTTTCTCCAAGGGTTCCAGCTCCGCTTCCTCAATCTCCACCAAGATGAGATCGGAGAGATCGTCAAAATAGTTAAGGATGGCCTCAATGACCTGTTCTTTACCGGAAAAATGCCGATAGAGCTCGCTTTCTGAGGTCTTGAGTTCCTTGGCCATGTTTTTCACAGTGAAGTGTCTGAACCCTTCACGGGCAATCAAGGATATGGCAGCTTGCAATATGTCTTCTTGCCTTTGTGTGAGTTCCATTTTAAATCTCCTTGTTGATAAACATTTACCAAGCTAAAATATAAACTTTGCCAAATATGTCAACCATTATTATAAGCTTCCACCCCGATTCATCTGTAATAACTTGCTATGCATAGAGTAACAGCTGGCAAGGTAAGTGCCGCCGCTTCCTTTATCGCGGGCGTGGCCCCCTCATATTCTTCCAATTCCAATTTCGTGACATTATTGCACAAAAGTGCTTGACCAATTTGGCCACTTCAATTTCCGTTGTCAAAATTGGAGCCTTAATTTAGGATAATAATATGACTTTGACCTTTGAATTGGACAGCCTGGAAGATACGGCGGCCTTTGCCCGAAAGCTGCAACCACTGCTCAAGCGGGGCGATGTGATCTGCCTCTCTGGAGACCTGGGCAGCGGCAAGACCACCTTCGTTCAAGCCTTGGGCCAAGCCCTTGGCATACAGGAAGATATAGATAGTCCCTCCTTTGTGATGCTCAAGGAATATCACAGCGGACGCCTGCCCCTCTATCACCTCGACCTCTACCGCATCAGGGAGCCACATGAGCTGATGGACCTGGGGCTTTTTGACATCATAGAAAACGGCGTGACGGCGATTGAATGGCCGCAGATCGCTGAACAGCTGTTCCCTTACCAAACCCTGAGCCTCCACTTCGAATATGATGGAGAGAGCCGCAAACTAAAGGTGCAGGGAGAAGAGGAATATCTGGTAATACTGAAAGAATATATACAAAATAAGGAGATATGATATGTTGTTCGTCATCAATATCATAGCCGCAATCGTCGTAGTGGGCCTTGTGATCTGGAGCCTGCTTGGTTCCGAAAAAGCGCCTCACAGAAGCGTGGTCATCGCCGCCATCGCCTTCATCGTTGGCCTCGCCATCTTTGGCAACTTCTTTTTGGAAAGCCGCAAGGTGGAGCGCGGGTTGCGCGTGGTGGGCTATGCCAGCAAGCAATTTGAATCCGACATGGTGAAGTGGAACCTCGTCCTGCAAAAAGACGCCGGCTCTGAAGGGCTCAAGGAAGCCTACAGAAGCATCACCAAGGATGTAAACGATTTTAAGGCTTACCTGGTTGAAAAGGGAATGAATGAGGAAGACATCGGCATTCAACCACCCACCAGCAGCCCTTACTACAACAACTTCGGCCAAATCACCGGCTACAACGTCAACCAAAGCCTCTACGTGCTCAGCCACGATATATCCAGGCTGGAAGCGGTCGCCCTCGATCCCTCCTTCTTTGCCGACAGAGGCTTGCTGATGCAGCGCAACGAGCTGGAATACCTCTACAGCAAACTGCCGGAGCTGAAGAAAGAACTGATCGGCGCTGCCACCAAGGACGCCCTTGACCGCGCCAAGGAAGTGACCTCATCTGCCAAAACCAGGTTGGGAAAGCTGAAAACCGCACGCTCAGGAGTGTTTCAGATCACCGAACCCTACTCCACAGATGTCTCTGACTATGGCTTTTACAATACCCAAACCAAAGCCAAGAGCATCTCGGTGACGGTGACCGCAGAGTTTGAACTGTAAGCATCAAGTTGAGGGTGATTGCGGCTTCCCGTAGCCGGTGTTAGCTGAAGCACCGAAGGTACCGACGTTGGCCGTAGCGCCGCAAAGGTAGCCAGCGGTCGCCCCTGCCTTTGGAACACCTACCAAAATTGTAGGCCTTTAAGTCCTTGCAGAAAACCGATACTTGACTCAAATATTGCCTTTTTGCAAAGGTTGCCCTCCCTGCGGGACTCCCTGGCTCTCACTTGTGTAACCCTTGGGTTTTCCATGGGTTACTTGTGGATCCCAAAGGAGACCCACAGGAGCCCCTAAGGGAGGCCGCATGAAATGGGCATTTCCGGGGGCGGAATTGTTTTTGCAAATCCTGTCTCGAGGTCAATTATTTCAGAAACACCTGCTTTTGCCCCCTGGGAAAATTGCGAAAACCACCAGAGAAAAGTGGGAGGGTTAGGGGGTGGAAAACACCCTTTTATAAGCTACGCAGCAAAAGTAAAACGGGGAAACTCCAATAATGGATTTTGTATCTGAGAGGTTAAAAAACCTGATGCAATACGGCGTTGAGTGTATAAAAACGTGCAAAGGTGGCTTTGGCTCAAGGTCTTGATCTGTTGCTGATCTGGCGCAACTCCAAAACATAAGCGTGTAAAATTAACGCAATGTGGAACGCATTATGCATATATTAAAAGGCAGGTTCGGCCTTTTTCCCCAAAAAGGGAGGATGAGATGATGAAGCTTCCGATCTTTACGATCGTCGTTTTTATTTCGCTGCTTGCGAACAGCTTGAGGCGAGGAGCTGTGCCCAAGCAGATAGTGAGATTGTTGTTAACAAATTGATAGTCCCATAAGCCATAGGAGAGACTCATGAAACGCCTGACAGCTTTAATTGTTTTGCTCTTGTTAGTTTTAGGCCTCGGTGCCGCTACGGTTACTGTAGCCTATCCTCAAGGCGGGAGTACAAATATTCCCGTAAACACCCGTTTTTGTTCCACTTACAGCCAGCAAATCTACCTGAAATCTCAGATCAATCATGCGGGTGAGATCTCGAAGCTCAGGTTTTACCATGAGAGTTCCAGCAACGGCAGCTTGAACAACAGCCATATCTGGAAGATATATATGGGGCATATCACACGAAGTACTTTTACTTCCACATCGGATTGGGAACCTCTTGCCAATCTGACCGAAGTGTTTGCCGGTAGCGTTCCTATCAACCTCCCGCCGGCAATATCTGAGTGGATAGAGTTTACCCTGGACACACCTTTTGTTTACAACAATACCGACAATCTGGTGATAGCTATCCATGCCAACAACTACACGCGGGCTGGCATGGTGAGTTGGGGAGCCCGGAGAACCGATGACAATAAAGCCTTGTATACGCGGGATTTTAACAACTTTGACATCGACGCCAGCAGCCCTCCTGAAGCAGAACAAATCCTGTATGCTGTCCCGGCTCTGCGGCTGGTGTTTCCTGATACCGAAGTTCCGGCTGCACCCGAGCTGATAAGTCCTGAAAACCATGCCACTTTGGTGAGGGGTCAACCCCTGGATTGGGTTTTGCCCCACGAGTACTGGATTCAGTTTCCTCCGGGAGAACCCGATGCAAGCGGTTATGACGTGTATATAGATGGGGCTTTGGTGAGTGAAAACCAGCCGGGGAATCGATACATCATCGACAACTTGGAAGCAGGAGAGCACGAATGGTATGTGGTAGCCAGAAACAATATCGGCTTTTCGCCTCCGTCACAAGCGCGTACTTTTGAGGCTTGTTCGGGGGTAGCGATAGGTGATTGCAGTGAAGACCTGGGGCTGCCAATAGATCACTCCCAACGCAACAACTACTCCCAGAGCATCATCCTCCAATCTGAGATAGAGATAGCCAATCAACGCATTGATAAGATAGCCTTCTACTGGAATGGACAGTTATCGAGCCGTTACGGCTGTGATTGGGTGGTTTATATGGGACATACCGACAAGGCACAGTTTGCCGATCTGCAGGACTGGATTCCCATGAGCGAGTTGACACAAGTCTATGAGGGGAAATTCGTTATCCCCTCAGTCACGGGCTGGCTTGAGCTCGAGTTGGACTATCCTTTTCTCTACAACAACACAGACAATCTGGTGATCGCAGTTTACGGGAAAAACGATGACTCAGGTTTTCGGTTTTCCTGCTTTTACAACACCGCTACCCCGGGGCAGCACAGAAGTATAGTCCATAGCAGAAAAGAGCTGATAGACCCCAATGCGCCTCCCAATGGATGCTTAACTGCGGGGATACCCAATATCCTGCTGCGTTTTGGGGAGATAGCTGCCAACCCTATCTTGAGGGTGTCGCCATCTGTTTTGGATTATAACGTAGCCATCAATGGCGAGCCCACCACACTAAACGTATCGGTTATCAATATGGGCGGTGGGACTATGGACATTTCCGCGGCAAATATCAGTATTATTGGCCCCAATGCGGCTGAGCTCTCGTTTGATCCGGTGAATCTGCCCGTATCTCTGGGGCCTACGCAGCATGTGGAGATTCCCATCATCTTGACAGGTGTTACACCGGGACCTATCTCTGCTGCCTTGCGCCTGGATTACAACGGTGAAATCCAGGAGGTGGGGATACTTGCAGAGGTGACGCCTGCCGTTATTGCTGTCATCGGGAATGGCACATGGAGGCGATATGTGCCTTTTATGATATCAGATGGCTGTCATTGTTCAGCGTCGCTCTATACGTCGGAACAGATTAACGCCATCGGCAATATCAGTAAGTTGGCCTGGTATTGCACCTTCGCCGGCAACTCCGAAGCTAACTACAAGATTTATCTCAAAAACACCATGGATGACACCATTGAAAATGTGACATTGCCGACAACGTCTTCGCAGATGACTTTGGTAAAACGAGGACGCTATACCCCCGGTGCTTTGGGTTGGCAGATGTTTGAACTGGATGGCCTTTTCAACTATAAGGGCGGGAATCTCATTGTGGTTGTAGAAACAGGATACAAGCTGACCAGCGGAAATCTCATGCCTGAGTTCAGGGTTAGCAATACTGGTTTCCCACGCCAAAAAACCTGGTGGTACGATCCGCCGGAAAACCCGGGTTTTGATGATATATTTCCGGCTGTGCCAGATATCATGCTATGTTTTGCCGGTGGTGGTGGTGTAGAAGACCATCTCTGCGCACTGAAGCTCAGCGGCCCACATCCGGCTGTAGTGGGTCAAACATCCCACTATACCATGCGCATCAGAAATGGCGGCACCAATGCTCAAGCCAACTACCAGTTAAAGCTGATGGGGCCAGGCGATACCGAGCTGGCAGTGGTGAATGGGCCGCTCATTGAAAGCGGTGCTATTGCCGAGATCGCCATCCCCTGGACTCCCTCCGTTGAGGGACAAATCGAGATCTATGGCAAGGTGGAACTGGATGGAATTTATCTAAACTACCCCTGCACAAATACGCTCGAGGTGGAGGTCCTGCCCGCAGGTGTGCAAATTGTGAACATCGGTGCCGGTGACAATCTCGATAGTCTGCCCATAAACTTCCGCTACCGCACTTACGTCTGCCAATCACTCTATCGGGCCGAAGAGCTGGACCTGGCGAGCGGAACAATCAATGCTCTGACGCTTTACAACGATTTCGAATATAGCATGACCAGGCCTACCCAGATCTATCTGACCAGCACATACCAAAACGACCTGAGCGCGGGCTTTATCCCCACATCTGAGATGACTTTGGTTTTTGATGGGACTGTAGCCTATCCCCGTGGAGACAGCTACGTGCAATTCAACTTCCAGACGCCCTATGTGTATACAGGTGGAAACCTGGTGATGATGTTTTACCGTCCTTGGGATTCCACGTCGTCTATGTATGTCGGCAGGCTCCAATTCAGGTGTCAGGATCTGGGCAACAGCCGCAGCAGGATTGCCGGTTCTGATGCCAACATTGACCTCCTCAACCCTTCCACCACCACACTCACGGGGAGATTCCCTCAGGCCAGTTTCTTATGTATTGAAGACTCATATGCTGACGAACTGGCGGCTCTGAGCATAACCGGCGTCGGTAGCGTTACAGTGGGCAGCTCCTTAACATACCGAATTCGCATCAAAAACTATGGCAGTGAAGATCAGACTAATTACACCGTGAACCTCATGGGGCCAGAGGATGAAGTTTTGGTCAGCGTTGCCGGGCCTCCCATCAGCAGCAGGCAGAGCTTGGACGTGGAGCTGCCCTGGATTCCCACCACTGTAGGCAAAGCGCTTATTTATGGCCAATTGGAGCTGGCCGGTGATGAATTTGCGGGCAACAATCGTACTCCAGACCTGGAAGTAATGATTTATCCCGTGGGAGCAGCTGCGGTGAGTGTGGCAGTCAATGATGGCAACGACGCTGTGGTAGTTTCCTGGAAGGGATCAAGAGAACTGACGGGATACGAGATTTACAGGTTGCGAGCCGGTCAGGAGCAAAATGAGGCTGCTTGGACTGAATTGATTCCAGAGTCGGACGCCGCTTTTGAAGTGACGGATACCGATTGGCTCACACTTCCCGATGGAGACTACCGTTGGGTGGTCAAGGCTGTTTATGCAGACAGCACTTACTCTTTACCTCGCTTCTCCGATGCTCTCACAAACAACGTCCGCACCGGAAAGATAGTAGGCAAGGTGATGGGCAAAGACGGTATAGCCATTGCCGGAGCAACAGTAAGTAATGGCAGGCTGACGACTACCACAAACTCGCTGGGAGAATATACGCTCAGGGTTCCAAGCGGCAGCCGCAGAATGAGGGCCTCTGCTGAGGGTTTTGCGAGTACCACTGTGGAAAACGTGATGGTCGGTGCGGGTCTCTTTACCAACTTGGACTTTGTCTTATTGGAGGGGAGTGATGCTCCGCAGGTTCCGACTGCCACAGTCTTATATGGCAACTACCCCAATCCCTTCAATCCGGAAACCACGATCAGTTACGGTGTAAAGGAGCCCGGCAGGGTGAAGCTGCAGATATATAACATCAAAGGCCAATTGGTTCGCAATTTGGTGGATGAAGAGCATACTGCCGGTCACTATAAGCGGCTCTTTGATGGCAAGGATAATACTGGACGCATTCTGAGTAGCGGTGTGTATCTGATCAGGATGAGTGCGCCCGGATATCGTATGACGTACAAAATGATGTTGATAAAATAGAATGATAAGCAAAAGCCGGCTCGAAATCGGGCCGGCTTTAATATATGAAGCGTAGTTGCTGTAAGATTACTTACTTCTAACGAGCCTGAAGCCCACGTAGGGGATACCGCGGTTGGGGTTGCCCTTTTCTCTGTAGGTGATGTTCAGGTTGCGTCCTTCGCCATTCATGACGTTGCCGCCGCGGATCACTCTCTGGGTGCCGGCACTGGGGCCGCTGGGGTTGATGAACTGTTGGATGGAGCGGGTGTAAGAGGCGTCGTACCAATCCCAGCACCATTCAGAGACGTTGCCGCTCATGTCGTAGAGACCGTTGGCATTGGCGTTTTTGCCGCCCGGGGCGCGGAGTCGGCCGGCGCTGTTGTCTCTAAACCAAGCTACTTCGCTGGGGTCGTCTGAGCCGCTATAATCGAAGAGTGCGCCAGCTTTGGCGGCATATTCCCATTCTGCTTCGGTGGGCAGGCGCCAGCCGTTTGCATTGAAGTTGCAGCTTACTTTTGGCGGTTTGGTGCTGTAATCCAGGGTGTAGGCCGGCTCCAGTCCGTCTGTTTTGCTGATGGCGTTGCAATAGAGTATGATGTTCATCCAGCTGACGTTATCCACGGGCAGATGGTCGCCCACGGTGCTCACGTTTGCCGGCGTCATTCTCTTATTCCATTGTGCCTGCGTGACTTCATAGCGGCAGATGTAAAAGCTGTTGAGGGATACGTTGTGGTTCAGGTTTTCTTTTAGGCGTCCAAAGCCAAAGGATCCGGAATCCAGTCGCACCATATTTGCGGGCATGGGTGCCTGGTGGGTTGGTCTGGATGTTGCCGCTTGATCCGGGATATTGGGGCTGAGGCCGTATCTGTCCACTTCAAACTGCTGCCCTTCCCTGAGGGTAGCCTTGAGGGCTCCATATTCGGTTTGCACGGGTTGCTGAGTGGCAGGCTCCAGGTTTTGATTGTTGCTGGCTACCTTGAGTGTGTCCGGAGTGGGGAGTTTGAAGGTGAAGGGTTTGTCTGAGCCTCTGAAGATTATGCTGAAGATGTTTGTAAACAATAGCAATCCCACGATGATGATGGCAAGGGCAACAAGGGCGATAAATCCCCATTCGGGGCCCACTTTCGGCATATCATCCTTGGGTTTGACGTTGGGTACACCGGTATCCAGGGGTGTGTCGCAGATCTCATCATCCTCGATTTTGGGCAGGGCATAGAGGTGTTCGAGGATGAGGTCCATATCCGCATAGCGTTGCAGGATATTGCGGTGCAGGCATTCGGCCAGGACTTTGTTGAAGCTGATCGAGATGCCGGGGACATAGCGGAATTTGACCTCGCTCAACAAGTCGTCGGCATAGAGGGTGTTGGCCAGGGGGTGATCGCAGGCGAGGCGTGCCAGGAGGGCACCGATGTGGAAGATGTCTTCGCGTTCGTCGTTGTCACCGTAATGGAGGTTGCTGGATAGCAAGATGAGGTCGTTGTTTTCATCCAGCATCATGCCTGAGGGATTCAATCTGATGAGGCTGAGGCCCTGTTTGCGGATCTCTTTGGCTGCCTGCATCAATTGGATTGCCACCTTGCGGATCAGGGTCTCATTCAGCAGCTCGGGCTGTTCCTTCTTCAGTCTGTCGAGGCTGATACCGTGGACATAGCGTGTGGCCATGTATCCCGGCGAGGTGGCAAGGTCTGCCTCATCGGTTTTGGCGATATTGGGATGATTCAGGTTTAGCAAGCCCTGCAGGCGCATCTGGAGCGAGTATACCTTTTCAGGATTTGCCATACGGGACTTGTGAAATACCTTGAGCACATACTTGATGTCGTTTTTGACGGCATAGTATTTGATGCCTTCCTCATCCTTGCTGATCATTCTGGTGATGCGAAAGCCACGAAACTCGTCGCCCTCGGTAAAGGTGTCAAAAGTGATGATGGGCGATAGTTTTCTTGTGGGTTTGCGTGGTTCTTCGGGTTTTGGTTCTGGTTTTCTGGATTTGATTTCTGGTACTTTCTCTCCACAGAATGCACAAAACTTGGCATTATCAGCCAAGTTCCTGCCGCAACTGCTGCAGTATATCATGTCATGGCCAGAATCTTTTGTCATTTATTGTACCTTAAACACCTGTAATTGTACTTCTTTACCGTTGATATCCAGCGGGGCGATGCCGCTGTCTTCAGTGGTGAATTCCAGCTCGTCGCAGAGCGTTTCGTTCATGATAAAACTCTTGTGTTCATTTACGGCGGCTTGGACGTCCTCATCCGCATTGAGTATCACTTTCACGCGGTCCATGATCTCAAAATCCTGCTCCTTGCGCGTAAACTGTATCTTGTTGATCAGCTCTCTGGCATAGCCTTCGCGCAGCAGTTCATCGGTGAGTTTGGTATCCAGAGCCACAAAGATATCCTTCAGGCTTTCAAAGACATAGCCCTCTTTGGGGATGATGTGGGCGATGATGTCTTCGGGCAGCAGGTCTATGGTCTGATCCTCCACCTGCAGGGGATAGCTTTCGCCTTTGGCATGAACGGCCAGGACTTCCTGACCTTTGAGCTTGCTGAGCGCGGCGGTGATGGGCTTCATCAATCTGCCATATTTGGGGCCCATTACCTTGAAATCTGCCTTGAGTTCAAAGCTCACAAAGTCGTCGTCATCTTCCACAAAGTTGATCTCGTGTATATTGACCTCTTCCTGGATGAGGTCAAACATACGGAGGACGGTTTCTTTGGTGCGGGCGGGGACAAACATGGTCTTCAGAGGCTGGCGGATCTTGATCTGGCAGGCGTTGCGGGCGGCACGGCCCAAGCCCACGATGTCTATGATCAGGCGCATTTCCTCTTCCAGCTTTTTATCCACCTGGGTGAGGTCTGCCACGGGATAGTCGCAGAGGTGCACGCTGAGCCCGCCTTTGAGGTTGCGGAATACTTCTTCGGCCAGATAGGGAGCGAAGGGGGCGATGAGCTTGGCTACGCCCAGGAGGATTTCGTTGAGCGTGAGATAGGCTTCAATCTTATCCTGCGTGAGCTCCAGGGCCCAGAACCTTCTGCGGCTGCGGCGTACAAACCAGTTTGACACCTCGTCGATAACGAAGTCCTGGATGGCACGGGTGACCTTGGAGAATTCGTAGATGTCCATCCACTCGCGCACCTGATCCACCAGGGTGTGGAAGCGGGAGATGATCCAGCGGTCTATCTCAGCGGTTCTTTTGGCACTGCCACCATACTGCGAGGCGTCAAAGCCGTCGATGTTGGCATAGGTAGCATAGAATGAGTAGACGTTTTTGAGGGTGCCGATGAATTTGGAACTGATCTCTTTCACGCCTTCCACGTCGAAGCGGGTGGGCACCCAGGGAGGGCTGACCGCCAGGAGATACCATCTGATGGCGTCGGCTCCGTGCTCCTGCATGAGAGCGATTGGGTCTACGGTGTTGCCTCTGGTTTTGCTCATCTTCTGGCCGCTCTTATCCAGGATCAGGTCGTTTACCAGGCAGCTTTTGAAGCTGGAGGTGCCTTTGATCATGGTGGAGATTGTGAGCATGGAGTAAAACCAGCCGCGGGTCTGGTCTATGCCTTCGGAGATGAAATCGGCGGGGAAGAGCTCTGTATCAAAGCATTCGCTGTTTTCAAAGGGCCAATGCCACTGGGCAAAGGGCATACTGCCGCTATCAAACCAGCAGTCTATCACTTCAGGGGTGCGTTGCATCTTGCCGCCACATTCGGGGCAATCCATCACCACATCGTCGATGTAAGGACGGTGCAATTCTATATCATCAGGCACTTTGGAGCCGTCTGTGAGGCGGCCTTCCTTTACCAAATCTGCGATGGAGCCGATGGACTTCTTATGGTTGCAGCTCTCGCAGACCCAAATGTTCAGGGGAGTTCCCCAGAAGCGATCACGCGAGAGGGCCCAGTCGACGTTATTTTCCAGCCATTCACCAAAGCGCTTTTCTCCCACAAAGCTGGGGTACCATTTGATGTGGCGGTTGTTTTCTATGAGTTGATCTTTAAATTGGGTGGTGCGGATGTACCAGCTGTCACGCGCGTAGTAGATGAGGGGTTTGCGGCAGCGCCAACAGTGGGGATAGCTGTGCAGCACCTGCTCTCTTCTAAAGAGGGCGCCGCTTTCCCGAAGGTGACGGATGATGTCTTTGTCTGCATCTTTCACAAAGAGGCCGGCCCAGGGCGTTACGAGCTCGATAAACTTGCCGTCTTCGTCCACGGGTTGCACAAAAGGCAGGTCATATTTGCGGCCGAGGGTGTAGTCGTCCTGTCCAAAAGCGGGAGCTGTGTGCACGACGCCGGTACCGTCTTCCATGCTGACGTAATCTGCGAGGCCAATGATCCAGGCCTTTTTATCCACGGGGATAAAATCAAAGAGTGGTTGATAGGCTCTGTGTTCCAAGTCTTTACCGGGGAATTCGGCCAAGATTTCGTATTCCTCGCCCAAAACCTCTAATCGGGCTTTGGCCAGGATCAGGTTTTCATCCTGGTAACGCACCTTCACGTAAGGTTCATCGGGGTTTACGGCCAGAGCTACGTTGGAAATCAGCGTCCAGGGCGTGGTTGTCCAGGCCAGGTAGCTGGTGTTTTCTTCGTCCAAAGCTTTGAATCTGATAAAAACGCTGGGGTCTTCCACGTCGCGGTAGCCTTGAGCCACTTCATGGGAGGAAAGCGGTGTGCCGCAGCCCGGGCAATAAGGCACGATGCGGTGCGCTTTGTAGATGAGGCCGCGTTCGTGGAGGTTGTTCAGGATCCACCACACGCTCTCGATGTAGTCGTTTGTGAGGGTGATGTAGGGATCGTCAAGGTCTATCCAATAGCCCATCAATTCCGTCATCTCACGCCACAGCTTTTCATAGCTGAAGACGGAGGCGCGGCATTGCTGGCAAAACTTTTCCAGGCCATATTCTTCCACGGCTTTCTTGTCTTCCAGGCCCAGCTGCTTTTCCACCTCGATTTCCACGGGCAAGCCATGGGTATCCCAGCCGGCTTTGCGCTTCACCTGGAAGCCGGTCATGGTCTTGTATCTGCATACCACGTCTTTGAGGGTGCGGGCCATCACATGGTGGATGCCGGGTTTGCCGTTTGCGGTGGGCGGGCCTTCGTAAAAGATAAATTTGGGGCTTCCCTCGCGGAAGTCCTCACTTTTCTTTGCCAAAGAATGCTCTTCCCAGTGCTTGCGGATTTCTGCCTCAAGAACACTGGCTTTTTGTTTTAGGTCTATAGTTTTATACATGGTTTGGTTGTTTGTTATCCTCTCATTTTATCGGTATCTTAGGTTATGGATTTGTTCAAATCTTTTTGGCTCGTCCGGTGCGTTTCTGACCGGGGATAAAGGTCTGCTTGGCTTTGATGTGGTCTTTCTTGTGTTCGTTTCTGGTGGGCATGGCAGAGCCTGTGTCCTCCTGCTGTTCCACCTCTTCTTTCTCTTCAAAGAGGTCGCTGAAGTGCTCCTTGAGCTCTTCGTGCTGGCTCACATATTCCTTCCAGTCTGCCATGGCGGCTTCCATATCGACGCAGCGCGTGCAAAGCACCAAAAGGTTTTGCTCGCTTACGCCAACCCAACCACGATCATAGCAGGTGTCGCAGCTCTTTTTGGTCCTGTGTGCAGCTGCCATTTTTTGAGCTGCTTCCAAGTGCTTTTCATCAAGTTTAAACATTTCTAAGGGGCTCCTTACACTGTTTTGGACAATATTCCTATTCAGAGTGCCATGATTTCAAAATGGCTGTTCAAGGCAAGCTTTTTCTTTTGTGCAGGCGTAAAATGGCCAATTTCGGGGCTGAAAAACCTCACGGAACCACCTTCCGCAGGTCGTCTGCATTCATCCAAACAATGGCTCCGGATGGCGTTCTTACCTGATAGGTGCCCGAGCGTTGATCCAGGATTTTCACGACCGATGCCTGGGGGATGGGGGTGGAGCCTTCGGTGGAGCTTTCATACTTGAAACCGGAAGCCTGCGGGGTGACAACCACGGCACGTGAATCCTGCTTCACACTGTGCATCTTGAGCGGCAAAGAGAGGCCGAAGATGAGCAAAAAGAGCGAGCTGAGGCTGAGCAGCAAGACGGGCGGGCCTTTTTCATATCCGGGCTTGAGGTGGAGCAGCCAGTTGATGCAGATCACCACAAAGAGGCTGGAGATCAGGATCAGGACGGCCAAGCGGGGGTAGTTCAACCAGGCGATGATCCGCTTCAGCAGCTCGATCAGGTAGAGGTTTTTGGGCTCAAAGGCATCGGGGTTCAGCTTTCTCAAGACGTTGAGGTTGTGCCGGCTCTGCGTATGCGCACTGTCCAGATTCAGGGCTCTCAGGTAATAGAGCGTGGCATAGCCGATGTTGCCCAGGCGGTGGTGACACACGCCTATGTCGTAATAGAGATCGGCGTCTTTGATACCCTGCTTCTCTATGTTTTCCAGCTTTGAGAGTAGCAGCTGGTCCTCGCTGACGGCAGATGAGTCTACAATCGAGGAGCTGATGGCGTTTTCTGCTGCCAAGCTCAGCGTGATGAGCACTAAGAAGAGGGCAATGAGGGTGCGTTTCATGCTTGCTCCAATGCAGTTGCTATCTGTTCAAGGGCTTGGGAAAGCTGCAAATAGGGGTCTTGCTCCTGCGAAGTGGGGGCATACCTTGCAGCCTGGATTTGGGTGAAGAAGGAGGAGATCAAGGCGATAAGCTCTGCATCCACACCGTTTTGAGCGAGTGCTTCCATGAGCTCTGCCTGGCAGAGATGAGCAGGGAGGTCGTATTTGGTGTTCAGATAGTTTTGGATGGCATTTTGGGCGATCTGGAAGAACTCGGGGTCTTTATTCAGGGCGGCTTTCCGTGCTCTTTGCAGCTCCTGCTTCAGGGTGATCTGGAGCTGCTTGTGTTGCCATTTCTTGGGGTCTTTGGCCTGTTGTCTGCGTTTGTCGTACAGGAAGAAGGAGGGGATGAGGCTGAGGATGATGAGGGCCAGGATGCTCCAAAACCACCATTTGAGGTAGATGGGGCCTTGGTCTTGGTAGTCTGTCTTGCCGCTGAGCCCCAGCATCTGCAGCTCTTTCAGGGTGCGTGAGGGCTGGGAACCGGGTACCAAAGAGCCCTGTTTCACGCTCAGGGTCTGTTCCTTGGTGTTGAAGCTCATGTATCTGCCTGTCTTGGAATCCAGCCAGGAAAACTTGAAGGCAGGGAGCTTGATCTCGCCTTTGACCTTGGGGATGATGGTGTATTGCAGCAGCCGCACACCCTGGATGCCCGAAGTAAGCTGGTCTTTGATCTTTGGTGTGGATACCTGATAGGCGGAAGTGGATGGGTATTTGGGGGCGGTGAACTGGTTGAAATTGCCTTTGCCGCTGATCTGAATGGTGAGCAACACGGCTTCGCCCAGCTTAAGAGTATGATCGGAAAGCCTTTGGCTGAGGCTGAAGACGCCTATGGCGCCGCTGTAGTCTTTGGGCGCACCTGAGGGTAGTTCCCTGACCTGGATAAAAGCCGGCTGAGACCTGAAGCCACGGTTTTGGAAGCCATAGCGCAGGTATCTGATGGAGCCAACCAACTGGGGCACCTGAATCTGCCTGGCAAGATGGGGATAAAGCACCATCTTCTTGAGCAAGCTGCGCTTGTAGCTCTTCCGGTGGTAGGTGGTGCGTTCAAAATTGAGGTTTTGGGGCTGCTCATAGAGCGACTTTCCGTAGCCTTCAAAGTCCTTCTCTTCCGTGAGGTTGAGCGAGCGAACTTCCTGAGTGGTATAGAGATAGTAGGCCACCACCACAGGCTCGCCCACAAAGACGCTTTTTGCCTCAGGCATGGCCAGCACAAAGGATTCTCCTTCCGGGCCAGGCTCGTAATCATACGTGCCAAAGGGGTCATAGGGATCAGCCGGGGGAGAGGGGCTGCCGCCGTCAAGTATCTCAACCGTAATGGATTGGCTGTAGTAGACGTTGTTTTTGACCGTGATTCTGGTTTGCGGAATGGTGATGCGTCCGGTGCGAGTGGGTTTGTAGTAAAAGAGGTAGTTGTAGACCACGCTGCGCTCGTATCTCATGTTTACGATGCTCATTCTGGATTCTGTGGAGCTGCTTTGGTTGATCAATCTCAGGCCATTTACTTCCGGTGCGGCAGGAGCGGGGATATTCTGGCTTGAATCTGTGGTGATACGGATGGTGTGTACCAAAGTGTCTGAGAGGTAGAGGGTGTGCTTGTTTACGGAGCTTTTGACGCTCACTCCGGCCTGTAGAGCCGTGAAGCACAGGATCAGAATCAGGAAGGGCAACAGCTTTTTCACCACCATCTCTCCCGGGGAATTTGGGTTTGATGATCCTGCCTTTGACGGTCCAAAGATTCCTGCTCGTCCAAGGCATTGAGTGTGTTGTCATAGTCGTTCTGAGGGGTTTCCTGCTCCTGTTCATCCTCCTGATAATCCTCTTTTTGCGGCTTTTTGTAGCCCTTGCGGTTGAGTACCAGCTCATAATTGCTCTTGGCATCCTGGTCGTCAGGGTCTGCCAACATAGCCGCCTTATAGCTCTCCAAAGCTTGGTCCAGATCATCTTTACGATATTGGGCATTGCCCCGGTCATAGTGGAGCCGGGCCTGCTCTTTGCCATCTTTCAAAGCCTCATCCAAAAGCCGTTCGGCGCTGTCATAATCGCCCTGTCTGTAGCGTGATTTGGCGGCATTTCCCTTGGGGATGGCATCAGCATCATGTTTCTCGGCCAGAGGGTCCCAGATCTTGCTGGCCGAGCGGTATTTCCCCCAATTGTAGAGCAGCGTGGCAAGGCTGTTTTTACTGGCACGGGGACGCAGCAACAACTCGGCACACAGCAGTAGCAGGATGACCGCAAAGCAGATCAACACTATCTTTTGGGCTTTCTTCATATTCTTCATGATGGTTTGGTTTTGGGTTTGAGGGG
Organism: Cloacimonetes bacterium UBA3900; assembly: GCA_002391675.1. Taxonomy (GTDB): domain Bacteria; phylum Cloacimonadota; class Cloacimonadia; order Cloacimonadales; family Cloacimonadaceae; genus UBA3900. Next base: position 55,089 of record DGFM01000042.1, read on the forward strand.
AATGATGAGGCTTTCGACGATGAGTAAAATCAGGGCGATAAAGGCAAAGATGTGGTATTGCTCCTTGAGACCGCTGATCTGGTTTGAACGCAGCTCGCCGGGAGAGCCTTCACGCAGGGCGGTCATAATCATCTCAGAGGCGGATTCTGAGGCACTCACGTTGAAGTGGCTTCCTCCACCCAGCGAGGCGATCCTTTGCATATTTTCCAGGTTGGCGCTGGTGAAGGCTTCTTCTCGTAATACCGGGTGATAGACCACTGCGCCGGCTTCGGTTCCCACGCTCAGGGTAAAGACCTTGATCCCGCTGGCGGCAAGACGCGAGATTCTGCCTGCGGAAAAGCCTTCCAGATCCTCGCCGTCTGAGACCAGTACCAATACACCGTTGCCGGAGGCGGAATTGAAGGCTTTCTCGGCGACATTGATGGCATCCGCCATATTGCTGCCTTCCCGGATGGCGTCTGCGGAGCTGAGGCTGTTGAGCACCATCCTCGCACTGCTGTGATCGTCTGTGAGCGGGCATTCCAGCGAGGCCAGGCCGGCAAAAGTTATGATGCCCACGCGGTCTGACTCCATCCTGTCCAGCAGCGATTGCAGCTGTAGTTTGGTGAGTTCCAGGCGCGAGGGGGAGACGTCCTGGGCGTCCATACTGCGCGAGATATCCACGCAGAAGATAATGTCCAGGCCGAGGTTTTGGGTTTCCCGGGTTTCGTGGTCCCATTGAGGTCTGATCAGCGCCATGATGATGAAGGCGAGGGCCAGGATGAGCAAGAGCTTCTTCATGAGCGAATTGAAGGGTGAGATGGCCGCCTGATAGTGGTTGGTGATGTGTTCATCTGCATATTGTGCCATACGTATGCGGCGGCGTCTGTTGCTGAAGAAAAGCAGCAGCAGAGCGGCGATCACCACCAAAAAGAGCAGGCTGAGCTGAGGATTGATCAGTTGCATCATGGCTCCGGCAGCACGGGCTTGAGATAAAGCCGGCAAAAGATTTCTATGACCAAGAGGCAGAAGGCGATCCAGAGGGGCCACATAAACTTCTCGCTGTAGATGTAGTTGAGGCGCACCTGGTAATCCGTCTTTTCCATCTCGTCGATCTGAGACATGATTTCTGCCAATTCTTCGCTATTGGTGGCCATTGATGCCTTCTTGGTGCCTGTGATCTGGGCGATGCGATCCAGGGTGTGCATATCCAGCTCGATATAGGTCTTGCGATAGGTCTTGCCAAAGATGGGGTCTTCAAAGGGGAAATCCACCAGGCCACCGCTGCCCACGCCCACGGGATAAACCTTGATTTTGTGGGCTGAGGCCATATGCGCTGCGCTGATGGGGTCAATCTCGCCGATATTGTTTACACCGTCCGTGATCAGGATGATTGCCTTGCTCTTGGCCTGGCTGCTTTTGAGCCTGGCGACGGATTTTGCCAGCCCCATCCCGATGGCTGTGCCGGAAGCTTGCATATTGACTTCCAGCTTGCCGAGTTGATCCAAAACAGCGGCGTGATCGAAGGTTAGAGGGCTTTGAGTGAGGGCATATTCGCTGAACGCAACCAGGGAAAAGCGGTCGTTGGGACGCTGTTTCACCATCTGCTCTGCCACTTTTACTGCGGCTTTGAGGCGGTTTGTGGGCTTGAAGTCTTCAGCTAACATCGAGCCGCTGATATCCAGCGCCAGGACTATATCCACGCCCGCAGAGCTGCTGTCCTTGATGCCGCGGCCAAAGCGTGGCTGGATCAGCGCCAAAACCAGCGCCAAAAGTATGAGGCTGCGCAAAACGGGATAAAAGTAGGCCCAATATCGGCTGGAGCTGGAAAGCATGGAGATTTGCCCCAGCTTGGAGAAGGGCAGACGCAGCTGGTGCTTTTTGATGTGATAGCGCTTGATCAGCCAATAAAGCGGGATAAAGAGCAGCGTGAGCAGCAGCCAGGGTTTAGCGATTTGCAGCATCTGTCTCCCCCGGGGGTCTGTTGAGCAGCTTCTGCGCCTCTATCACCTCAAAGGCCAGCAGGTAGCTCTTGAGCCAGTCTTCCATGGCTTTGGTCTCTTCCAGACTGGGTTTGTGCTTGGCAAACTTGGCCATATCGCAGAAGGCCAAAAAGCGGATAACTTCATCAGATTTCAAGATCCCCACTCTGTTGATGGCTACCCTGATCTCGAAGGTGGTCATCTCCAAAGCGGCGATGCGGTATTCATGCATGATAAATTCCCGCAGGATCCAGGAAAGCTCGTAGTGGTGCTGGATCACCATATCCTTGCTCAGCAAATCCCTGGCTTGAAGGTCGAGGAGTTTTTGCAGAGACTTCTTCCAATTGGGCAGCTTGGGCTCAGGTACTTCGACCGGCTTGATCGGCTCCGGGACGGACTTCTTGCGCCCAAGCCAAAAGAAGAGAAAGACCAAAACCAGCAGCAGAACCACCGCCAGGATATACAGCCAGCCAGGGCTCTGCCAGGGATATTTGAGCGGGGCTTTGATGTCGACCAGGGTGGTATCTGATTCCGCTCTCACTGGCACGATATTGAGACGGAATCTATCTGTGTAAGCGATTGGGTTGCCGCTATCTACCGGTTGCACCTGCAGGGAAGGAAAGCTGTGATATCCGGGCAGCAGCGGCACGATGGTGAGCTTGAAATGAGCGGGCAATCCCGCCTCCGTGATGCGCTCCACCTTTATCACTTTGAAGTTTGTGAGCGTATCGGGTACCACCACACGATTGAGCGGATATTCGGCTCTGAGATGGAAGTAAAAACGGTCTCCCACGCTGAGATCATTGTCATTCTCCAGGCTTTGCACGATGTTTACGTCGGCCAAGAGCAGGCCGCCAAGGCCCAGGAGCAGCATGATCAGCGTGAGGATTCTTCTCATCTTAAGCATACCGCATACGCTTGCGCTTCTGGAAAAACTCCCGCAGGATCCGGCTTGCCTCATCTGAGGGATAAAAGCACAGGTGATCTACTTTAGCACGCTTGAGCTCTTTGCTGAGCTGCGTTTGCCCTGCATCAAACTGCGATTTGTACCTCTTGCGCAGGACGGGATCGGAGCTGTTTACATACATGGTAAAGCCGGTTTCGGGGTCGTAGAGATTGAGGATGCCGGCATTGGGCAACTGCCGCTCCGCCTCATCCAAAATCTGCAGGGCAACCACATCGTGGCGTCTGGCCAGGATAGCCAGAGAATCCATGAAATCCTGATCTGCAAAGTCTGAAAGCACAAAGATGATGCTTCGTTTCTTAAGGATGAGGTTGGCATAATCAAAGGCGGCAGCGAGGTTGGTGCGCGTGCTTTGGGGCTTGTTATAGAGGATGTCACGCAGCATTTGCAGGGCGCGGTTGCGTCCTTTACGCGGCGGGAGGTACTTTTCCAGCACGTCGGAAAACATGATCATGCCCACTTTGTCGTTGTTTGAAAGGGCGGAAAAGGCCAGCAGCGCCACCAGTTCGGCCTGTTTCTCCTTTTTGAGCATCACGCGGGTGCCGAAGTTCAGAGAGGCAGATACGTCGACGAGAAACACCACGTTCAGCTCACGCGTCTCCACATAGAGCTTCACATAAGGCGAACCCAGGCGGGCACTTACATTCCAGTCTATATTGCGGTGACAATCCCCATACTGATATTCGCGCAACTCGGAAAACTCAAGGCCCTGGCCCTTGAAACTGGAGTGATATTCGCCACTGAAGGCCTCAGAGACCTTCCTGCGGCTGTGGATCTCTATCTTGTGTATCCTTCTCAGGATCTCAGCGGGAGTGCGGGTGAGCAAGCGTGCTTCCCTTTACGGAACTTCTATTTCGTCCAAGATGCGGTTGATAATGGCATCGGAAGTGAGTTCTTCCGCTTCTGCCTCATAGGAAAGGATGACTCTGTGCCTGAGCACGTCTTTGGCAACCGCTTTGATATCGTCTGGAATCACGTAGGCACGATGGTCGAGATAGGCATGCGCCTTGGCTGCCCGTGCCATAAAGATGCTGGCTCTGGGAGAGGCGCCATATTCGATCAAGCCATTGAGGGAACTGATGTTGGCAAAGCGTTCAGGATGCCTGGTGGCGTGCACCAAACTGAGGATATAATCCTTGAGTTTATCCTCCATATAGATCAGCTTTACCACTTTCTGCATCTCTGCCAACTGAGTGGGGGAGAGCACTTTGTTTACCCTGATCTCATCGTCGTTTACCATCCTGTCTATGATCAGACGCTCCTCCTGGAGGCTGGGATAGCCGATCTTGAGTTTGAAGAGGAATCTGTCTACCTGCGCTTCAGGCAGAGGGTAGGTGCCTTCTTGCTCGATCGGGTTTTGCGTAGCCATCACAAAGAAGGGAAAAGGCAGGGCGTAGCTGTGGTCGCCGATGGTTACCTGGCGCTCCTGCATTGCTTCCAGGAGGGCGCTTTGCACCTTTGAAGGTGCGCGGTTGATCTCATCTGCCAGGATAAAGTTGCTGAAGATAGGCCCTTTCTTGGGCTTGAAATCCCCTGATCGTTGGTCATAAATCAGGGTGCCGGTGATATCGGCGGGCAGGAGGTCTGGTGTGAATTGGATGCGCTTGTTTTCCGCATCAAACACAGAGGCCAAAGTGCTCACGATCAAGGTTTTGGCCAAGCCGGGCACTCCCTCTATGAGGACGTGACCATTGACCAATACGCCGATGATCAGCCTGCGCAGGATGTGGTCCTGACCCACGATCACGGTGCCTATCTCTCTAAATACCTCATCCAAGATAGCGGAGCTGTCCAATACCTGCTGATGTACATCTTCTATGGACATCGTGTACTCCTTTTTCATATTGTGTTTTTCTCAGCTATAAAAAGAATCGGGAATAGTCTTTAAACAGGCTATTCCCAATACCTTATGCAAAGCTGCCCTAAATAGACACGCTGCATCGAAAACCGAACAGAACTATATCAGCCTCTGACGACTTTGCGAACTTTATTTGCCTTGAGGCAGGAACTGCAGACTTTTATCCGTTTAGAGCCGCCTTCAATGCTGACTCTTACTTCGTGTAAGTTGGGGAAAAAGCGGCGCTTGGTGGCGTTCAATGCGTGGGAACGATGGTTGCCAACCTGAGCCCCTTTTCCACAGATATTACATATTCTTGACATTTTTCACCGTCCATAATTCTATTTGTCGTGCCATTAAAATGTAAGCCCCTTTTTTGACAAGTCTTTATTTTAGATTTTGAGGAATTCGAATATCGAAGCGACTGCCATGAGGCTGAACTGGCATATATTCCAGGCGGCCGCGATGTTCCAAAACAATCTTTTTGCAGATGGCCAAACCGAGGCCGGTTCCATAGGATTTATTGTGTGTGATGAAGGGTTGGAACAGCTCGGAACGAATCTCTTCCGGGATACCCGGTCCATCGTCGATGAGGCTGATCTGCAGCCAACCGGCGGAGAGGCTGGTTTTGATGATGATGGTGCCTTGGTCTTTGAGCGCTTCCGAGGAGTTTTTGATCAGGTTGGTAAGCACGCGGCGCATCTTATTGCCATCAAAGTAGACGGGCTTATTCACGTTATTCTCGATAATTAGCTCCACATCCCGTCCCTTCAGAGAAGTTCCATAGATGTTCTTTATTCCCTGCAAATAGGCTTGCAGGTCTATCTGCTGAATCAGGGGCTGCACCTCGGTTCCCTTGGCAAAATCCAGGGTTTCGCGCACCATCTGGTCCACCAGCTTGGTTTGAGAGATGATGTTTTGTGTGTGTTCCGCCGCATCCGGGAATTGGTTTTCGATCAACTGCGCCGTGAGCACGATCACCGTAAAGGGAGACTTGATGTCGTGGATGATCTTGCTGGCAGCCATGCCGATAGCCATCAGGCGGTTTTTGCTGATCATCTGATTCATCAGCTCGATAAACTTTTCGTTGGTGTCACGCAGGCGTCCGGACAAGGTGCGGATCAGGTTGAACATCACGATCGGATGGGTGAAGGTGATATCCATAAATACTTCCCTGGGCATCACCATCAGTTCCACATCCTCCAAAGCAACAGCTGATGCGCTCCTGGGAGCATCATTGATCAGGCTCATCTCGCCAAAGACATCCCCGGGCCCCAAGACAGACAGCCTGGCAAAGAGGTTGTCATCATTCTCGATATCCTTGCTGATTTCCACCTTGCCACTGTCGATATAGAAGAGGTTGTCACCTTCAGCATGTTCGCTGATGATGGCCTCGCCTTTCTTGAAGCTGATGCGCTTGAGGTCTTTGGTAATGTTCTCGATATTATCCGGCGTCAAGCCGCTAAAGATACTTAATTCTTCATGTTGCGTCATAAAAGTATTCCTTATGCTTTGAGTAATTCAAGGTTGAGGACATGGTAGGCAAGGCTGTATCTGTTGTCAATCAATATTATCATCTCATCTCTGATACAGGCCACGGTGCTAAATCTTCACTATCATGTCCACATTTCTAAATCTTGCGGGAGCAACTCCATGCGAGAGCAGCATCGACTGTCCGGGCTCTCCTTTTCCACAGGAGAAAGTGCCGTGAAACATCCATTCTTCTTCGCCGCAGACGGCGTCACAGGCGTTCCAAAATGGCTGTGTGATGCCGTAGTAGGTGGGTTCTTTCACGATTCCCACTATCCTGCCATCTTTGATCTGATAGCCGATTTCGGTGGTAAATTGGAAGTTGTTGCGGTTGTCGTCTATGCTCCAGGTTTTGGTAAAGTCTACCAGATAACCCCTTTCGGTGGAGGCGATAAGCTCGTCCAGACTTCCCTTTCCCGGTGCCAGGCAGAAGTTTGTCATGCGCACCAGCGGGTAGTCATCCGCAAAGCTGGCCTTCATGTTTGAAGAGGGTTCCAGGCCCAGCTTGTGAGCGATATAACGTGAGCTTTGCAGGTCCTGAAGCACGCCCTGGCTGATGATGTTTACTTTCTTGCCGGGCACGCCTTCATCGTCCAGGGGATGAAAGCCCATGCCGCGTGGGTCTGTGCTGTCCGAGTAGATATTCACCACCGGCGATCCATACTGGAATTTGCCCAGCATCTCCGGTTTGATAAAGGTCTTGCCCGCATATGAGATCTCCATGCCAAAGATGCGGTCTGCCTCGGTAGCATGTCCCACAGATTCGTGGAGCTGCAGGGCCAGATGTCCGCCTCCTATGATGATATCAGCTTTCTTTTCGCTCACCACGGGCGCCTTGAGCAGGTCTGTAGCCTCCTTGATGATCCTCTCGGTGTTATGCTCAAAATCGTAGAGGTAAAACTGTTCAAATCCGGCTCTGCCGCCGCTCATATCGCCGGGCCAGGTACGGCTCTGATTTTGCTGTCCATCAGAAGCCGCCACCTGCATCATGGGCATGGTATTGTAATACACAGTGTGGCTGTAGCTGCCTTCGCTGTTTGCATAATACTTCTCTTGGCGCTGAAACACAGCCACCAACATGGAAAACACTATCTTTCCCTGCGGTTTGATGGCGGTGGCCAGCTTGCCCAGATAGTCCAGCTTTTCTTCTTTATCCATTTCAAAGGGGTCAATCTCGGGTTTGAAGATGTATTCAGCTTTCGTGGCCGGCAGTGCGGGGAAGCTTTCCGCCTCAGTTTTGAATGCGCTGCCGCTTTCTGCGTTGCTGATTGCCGTCTTGATCATGCGCTCTATGGAAGCATCTGAGAGATCGTCACTTCCGGCAAAGCCCCAACAGCCCCTTATCATCACGCGGATGCCCACGCTGATGGATTCCTTATCGGAGGAAAAGCCTCTCAAGAAGCCATCGGCAAAGTAGAAGCTTTCCTCGTCGGTGATGGTGATGCGTGCATCGGCAAATTGGATTTTATCACTGTCCAGTTTCTGGATTATACTTTTGATTTTATGTTCCATTATCAGGCTCCTAAATAGTGTGAGTGGAAGAGCTTATCTGAAAGCCTTTGATGAGGGCGTGAGGTGCTTTTGTGCTGGAGATGTCAAAGCTGCCGTAGTTGTCGGAAAAGGCGGTGGTATGTGCCTTGTTCTCCAGTGCGATGACGTTTCTCAGGATGCGCTCGATCTTCTCGGTAAAGCGCAGGGAATTCACCACATTCACGATCTTTCCGTCTTTGATCAGGAAAGTGCCGTCCCGCGTGAGTCCGGTGATGGAAGTCTCTTTCATATTGATAAAGTTCATATAGTGCAGACTGGAGATGTAGAGCCCGTTTTTGACTTCCTTGACCATCTCCTCGAGGCTGCTTTCACCGGGCGCAATGCTGAGGCAGCTTCCCGTGTTGCCGTTTTTGGGCAATCCTGTCTTGCGGTGATAGTAGTGATCGCAGGTAAAGGCTTTAAACACACCCTGTTCCACCAGCTTTAGGGGCTTGTAGATGTGTCCGTCAGATCCATAATCCTGGCGGATCATATCCGGATCCGTAGGATCATCCGTGATTGAGATATGAGGCGGGAATACCTGCACATCCAGCTTGTCTTCAAAAAAGCTGTCGTGCTGGTCATAGGCTCTTGCGTCCATACACCAGGAGAGATACTGCACAAATTCCGCCACACATCTGGGCGCCAGGATCACGTCATATTCACCCGCTTCCACATCCACCACCGGGTTTTTGCAGTGCTCTATCTTTCGCAGCAGCTCAGCGGTGAATGCCTCTTCATCAAACTTGGCAAAATCCTCGCCGCCAAAGTTTTGCAACACCGTTACTTCACTATCTTTGTGCACCGCCTTCACTTCCAAAAAGATGGGCGAGCCGGCGCTGCTCTTATCCAGATTGTTGCTATTGATCATCCTGGAGCTGCCATAGTTGCAGATAAAGGTGCCAAAGATATCGAATCCATGGGGTTTAACAGCTTCTGCGATGCGGTTTAGGATGGCGGACTTGAGCTGCAGGGGAACCTGCTCGATATTGTTTATCACATCCCTGGGTTCTGCCAGCGTGGGGTCGTCTTCCAGGTCCACAAAATCGGGATCCGGCGGCAGTTTATCCAGTATATCCAGAGCTTCTTTCAAGGCTTCATCTATCTTGGCCCGGGTGGGGTCATTGATGGTAAAGCCATAGTTTCTCTGGTCTTTATAGAGACTGAGATACAGGGAGTGATTGCTTTTGCTGATGTTGTAGTTTGTCTGGCTCCGGTAAAAGCGCAGGAAATCTGTGTTCCAGTTTTGCTGGTAGATCACCCAGAGCAGTTGCGGATGTTTATGCAATTGGTCTTTGAGATATGCGATAAAGTCCATGCTTTCTTCCTATATATTATGAAATCCAAGATCTTTTGTTGTGGCGGCGTCTGGGCGTGTGCATACGCGGCAGGTAACCTCCGCGGCGCTCCAGGATTTCGCCATTTTCCACGGCCATTTCGCCCTTGATCCACACCGAATCTATATGCCCCTCCAGCTCCATCTCCTGATGGTCGTTGAGCGGCATGATGGTATTTACGGTGGGGTCCAGGATCACAAAATCGGCATCCGATCCGACGGCAATGCATCCTTTTTCGGGATAGATGCCCAGGCGCTTGGCCGGGTTTTCGCTCACCATCTTGATCACGGTTGCCAAGGGTACTCTGCGCTTTTTCCACAGTTCGCTCAGCATCCAAAGGTAGCTGTAGGGCATGAGGTCTGGCGCTTCACAGGCAAAGAGCGGCTCTTGTTTTTCATCGCAGATGCCTGCATTGTGCGAGACTGTATACAGCTTGTTGGTGCGCACCAGATGCAGCAGCTCCTGTCTCTCTTCCGCAGTGCCAAAGTCAAAATCCACGTTGCTGTTTACTTCGGTTTCATAAAATTGCATCAGGTTCAAGATGTTGATGGAGAAGGAGATGTCCGATCTCTTGGAGATGGAATTTACAAAATCAATCGTTTCCCAGGCATTCACCCTGGGGATGTGGATGGGGTTTTCCTGCATACGGCGCAATATCTTGCGGATGGCGTCTCTTTGGGCATCATCAGAGGGCTTGGAGTGGTTTTCCTGATCCCAGCCCTGGAAGGTGAAAGCGGTGTCGCTCTCATAGATATCCATAAAGAGGTCCATGATCTCATCAAAGCTGAGCTCGGTGATCGCATCATTTGGGGAAGGCGAGAAGATGGCCAATCCCAGGGCACCACGCGTCCACAGCTCCAGGGCGCTTTCCGCGTGATAAGGATAGTTTTCTATCTCCACATTGCCCCAGAAAGGCATTGCCACATAAGACGAGGCGTCGATCAGGCTCTTCAGGTGGTTCATCTCACGTATGTCAAAGATGGGCTGCGGGTTGCGATAGCTCAGCTCGGCCATACAGGTCCAGCCGCCCAAAAGTGCCAAACGGCTGATATGCGTGATCTGGGCTTGAGGTTCGTTGTCACTCACGATGTGACAGTGGGGATCAATAGCACCGGGCAGCAGGATGCGCCCGGCGAGGTCAATCTCTTCATGTGGCTCTTCTATCTCGATCTCGGAATTTGAGATCTTGATGATCTGTTCGTCAAAAAGTACGTTGACTTTCTTCAAAGCCATTGAGGAGGTGGGTAGTAAGACGTGTTTGAATAATTTCATTTATCTATCTCTTTGCCTGTTGCTAATAGGCCATTATATTCATGCCGGCATCCACGAAGATCACTTCTCCACTCACGCCGCTGGAACAATCTGAAAGCAGATACAGTGCACTCTTGGCCACTTCTTCGTGGTCGATATTACGACGCAGGGGAGATGTGGCCGCAATTTGTTTTTGGAGATCGATGATGCCTGAAATGGCAGCGGTAGACAGCGTTCTCAAGGGCCCGGCAGAGACGGCATTCACGCGCACGCCCTGCTCGCCCATACTGTAGGCGAGATAGCGTACAGCCGCTTCCAAAGCCGCTTTTGCCACTCCCATCACGCCATAATTGGGCACCACCTTCTGCGCCCCATAATAGCTGAGAGTGAGCACGCTGCTGCCCGGTTTCAACAGGTCTTCCAATTCTTTGAGAACGGCGATAAGGGTGTAAACGCTGATGTCCAGCGCGATGCCAAAACCCTCACGGCTGGTGTGATGGAAGGGTTTGTTCATCTCTTCAACCGGAGCGTAAGCCACGCTGTGCACGATGCAATCCAGGGAATCATATTGTTTTCTGATCTTCGCGCCCAGCCTTTGGATGGCTTCATCATCGCCAAGATCACATTCTATGGTAAGTTTGGCACCCAGCTCTGCCGCGATTGGCTCCACTCTTTTGGCCAAGGTGGCATTCGCATAGCTCAAAATCAATTCAGCTCCGGCCGAACTGAGGGCTTTAGCGATGGAGCAGGCAATCGAGCGCTGGTTAGCTACGCCCAAAACAAGTGCCGTCTTTCCTTTCATATTCATCATTTAATAGTAACTCCTTTATTTGAGAGATAGGGCGTATGTGAGCCAAAAAGAGGTGGATTTAGCTTTGAGATGCAAAACCTATGAACGTCATTCACCATGGCAGCCTTATTGCGAAGTACCGCCATGCATGAGGCTTTGAAGGGCAAGGCCATCTCTTTGGACTTCATTAACTTATATCTCATTGAGCAGTTTTTTCCAAACTCAGGGTATGATTTTCTGAATGGGGAATTCTGTCAAGCTTTAAATGCCAAAGAGGGAGACTTTTATGAGATATTATTGCCTCGACAGGCTTATTACAGTGCGCCAAAAACGGGCCGCGCAGCCCCAAAAGCCGGTTTTAAAAAAAAGAGTCCCTCGAGGGGACTCCTTGGTACCAAAAAACTTTATAAAAGGCAGTTAGATCTTTATTTCAGGATCACCGTCTTCATGGTGGAGGTGTAGCGATCATTGGTGCTCACCACCACTTTATAAGTTCCATTGGGTGTGTATTGACCGTTGTTGTTATAACGGTCCCAGACCAAGCGTAAGCCATTTACAACATAGCCATAATGCAGGTTTTTGACTACAGCTCCTTTGGAATCCTGAATCTGGACGTTGAGCTGCATAGGCCGGTCAATGGTGATGCTGATCAGGCATTCGTTTTCCATTGGGTTGGGCGCGATGTCAAAGGACCGCAAAAAAGTGACTTTTAAGGCGGAAAGACCGACGACGAGCACCAGAAGTGCCGCAATCGCGACGAGTTTTAAACGCAGGTTTTTCATAGTTACTCCTTTTAAAAAGTTCATGCCTTTATAGGTATGCACGTTATGTTCCTAAATTCAAACTATTTTACGTTCTGCCAGGACGATGGCGCCCAAAACACCGGCCTGATTTCCCAAAGTTGCGCTTCTGAGCGAGGTTCGAGCCCGATTGATGCCGGGCAAACTCTCGCTCAGGATTGCGTCAATCCTCTGAGTGCTATACAGGCCTCCCTCGGTTCCTCCGCCTCCCAGCAGGATAACGTCGGGATCCAATATCAGGCAGAGATTGGCCAGGCTTTTGCCCAAAAGCCGCTCTCCTTCACGGATATAGCCTTGCAGGTGCAGATCGTCCCGGGCACGACTCAATATATCTTGCAAATTCCAAGCCAAAGCATCATCATAATGCAGATGCCTCATAGCTCTCGATTTGATGCCCTCTATGGAGGCATAGGCTTCCAGACAACCCTTGCGACCGCAGTTGCAAAGCTCGCCTTCTGCAACAACCGTGATGTGTCCCAGTTCCATCGCAAAGCCATGACCACCGTGAAACACGCTCCCTTTCCTCACGTATCCGCTGCCGATGCCGCTTCCAATGGTGATTCCAACTACATCCAGGTCCTCTGCCAACAGCGAAGCTTCGCCCAGGCACATCACGTTTGCATCGTTGTCATAGCTGATGGGTAGATTGAGCTTGGGATCCACGAGTATTGCGGGAGAGAGGCCTGTCCAAAACTGCAAATTCGGGTTTACTCCCAGCAGTTTCCCGCTTTCCCGTTCGATTGTCCCCGGTGTGCCTATTCCTATGCCTTTGATGTTGTTAACACCGATTTTGCTGTCAACTTTGTTGATGATCTTGGTGAAGATATTTTGGAGTCCGGACAGGGATTTGTCGCTGATAATCACGCTTTCAAAGCATAGTAAACCCTGTTGACAGTTTCCGTAGCCCCATTTAACGGAAGAAGCACCGATGTCAAAGCCCAGGTAGAGGTTGTTATCTGTAGTTTTCATGCTCAAAAAAATGGGGTGGATGAGGGGACTCGAACCCCCAACAGCCGGAACCACAATCCGGTGCTCTGCCATTGAACTACATCCACCGCAAAAAGTATTATTACCAAAAAAGTGGCACGCCAGAAGGGATTCGAACCCCTGACCCGCAGCTTAGAAGGCTGCTGCTCTATCCTACTGAGCTACTGGCGCGCATGGATAGCATCTGGCTATACCAAAAATCTAAAAAAAACTGGTAGCGGCGCAGGGATTTGAACCCCGGACCTGCGGATTATGATTCCGACGCTCTAACCTACTGAGCTACACCGCCACAGTTTTTAAGGTTTATCACAACAAATCCGGCTTACGGGGCCGGATTGGGTTGTTTAAAAGGTTGATAGCGAGGGAAGGATTCGAACCTTCGACCTTCGGGTTATGAGCCCGACGAGCTACCGACTGCTCCACCTCGCGCTGATGTTCTACCATTATTTTCAGTAGCCCCTTTTTGTCAAGAACAATTTATCGGATGCAAAGCAAGAGGCTTTTTCACTGACAGTTTTATCGATTGGCCAAGTTTTGAACCATACCAAAAACCGGACACAAAACCCAGGTGATTTTCCGGTTTTTACCCCAGCAAAAATGCTCATTTTGGCTCCTTAATTTCCCCGAAAATCCGAGAATATATCGAAATATTTGACTTTTTGAAAAGGTTCACATCTTTTCTGGCGCCCAAGGCGCCGCTTTGCATATCTTATGCAGTTCCTATGGATTACTTGTCGCTCGGACAGGAGCCCCATAAGAGCCCCATTGGGAAGCTGCATGAAATCGACATTTTAGAGGGGTCGAAAAAGGCGTTTTTACGTTCAGAAAAGTTAAGATGAGTAAAATATTTCAGAAAGTCATGCTTTTTCAGGTGCAGGGTCTCGGATGTGAACTCCTACTATTATAGTAGGTATTCTGCGCATTGTTGACTCCGTAAAAAACAGTCCGGTTTTTTAGTGCGACACAGCATTACCGGCAGGGTGGCGATCAAGCTGACGCAACATAAATGAAAATGAGCCAAATATCCTCTTGCCAACAGCCTGACTCCGCTTATTATATCCTTGTAAAGAATAAATATATAAAGGAAGTCGTATGCAAGACACAAACCCTCTTTTGAAACGAGAAAACACCCATCGCCTCAAGGCCATCCCCTTCCATCTTTTCAAGACGGAGCACTTTTTGCCTGCTATCAAAGCGTCTTTGGAAGAAGCGAAGGCGGAGGTCGAAGCTATCAGAAACAACCCCGAGCCGCCCACATTTGAAAACACCATTTTGGCTCTGGATATGTCAGGAGAACTGTTGGGCCACGTCTCCCGCATCTATTTCAATCTTCATTCCGCCGAATCCGGGCCGGAGCTCAAGGCTTTGGCTCAGGAGATTTCGCCTTTGCTTTCGCAGTTCAGTAGCAGCATTTCCACCGATCCCAAGATTTTTGAACGCGTTCAAGCCGTTTACAAGGCAGAGGTGGAAGGCAAGCCCAAGCCTGCCATTCCCGAAGATTTGAAGGATAAGGAAGCATTGAAAGCAGCTGAACGCTACAGGCTCATCGAGCGCAACTACAAGAGTTTCATCCGTGGTGGTGCGCTGCTGGATGACGAAGATAAAAAGCGTTACACCGAAATCTCGATGGAGCTCTCCAAGCTCAGCCCTCAGTTTAGCAACCACGTGTTGCAGGCTATCAACAAGTTTGAGCTGCACGTCACAGACCCCAAAGATGTAGAAGGTATGCCCGCTACAGCTCTGGCTCATGCTGCTCACACTGCCAAGCTCAAAGGCAAGGAAGGCGGCTGGCTCTTCACGCTTCAGCCCGCCAGCTTTGTGCCGCTGCTCACCTATTGCCGCAATCGCGAGCTGCGCGAAAAGATACATCGCGCCAACGGCTCCAAGGCTTTCAACGATGAATTTGACAACCAGGACATCATCAAGCAGACGCTCAAGCTGCGCAAAGAAAAGGCCGCTCTGCTCGGTTTTGACACTCATGCAGACTATGTGATCAGCGAGAGAATGGCCGAGAGCAAGGAAAACGTGCAGGAGTTTTTGGATAGAATCCACAAGATCGCCATGCCCGCCGCGCTCAAGGAAGTGGAGCAGGTGCAAGATTTTGCCCGTGAACTCGATGGTCTGGACGAGCTGATGCCTTGGGATTTTGGCTATTATTCAAACAAGCTCAAGGAAAAGCTGTATGACTTTGATCCCGAAGAGTTGCGTCCCTGGTTCAAGGTGGAAAACGTGCTCGAAGGGCTCTTCATCGTGGCCGAACACATCTATGGCATCAAGGTCAAGCAGGTGGACGATGTTCCCACTTACCATCCCGACGTCACCACTTGGGAAGTGCACGACAGGGATGGCAGCTATCTGGGCCTCATGTATATGGATCTCTTTCCCAGAGATACCAAACGTGGTGGCGCCTGGATGACCTCATTCCAAAGCCAGGGCTTGCACAGCGATGGCTTGCGCCGTCCCATGGTCTCCATCGTGGCCTCGCTCACTCCTTCCACTCCCGAGCAGCCCTCGCTGTTGCGCATCGACGAAGTGCGCACCATCTTCCACGAATTTGGTCATGCCCTGCACGGCCTCCTGGCAGATGGCTACTACAGCGGTCTTTCCGGCACGGGCGTGCTTTGGGATTTTGTAGAGCTTCCCAGCCAGATCATGGAAAACTGGCTCTACGAAAAGGAAGCCCTGGACCTCTTTGCCCGTCATTATGAGACCGGTGAACCCTTGCCGCAGGAGCTTTTGGAAAAGATGATTGCCGCGAAGAACTTCCAGTCGGGAGTGGCCAACGTAACCCAGGTTCGCTATGCAAATCTGGATTTGGCCTGGCACACCACCGATCCTGAAAGCATCCAGGACATCAACAAGTTTGAAGATGCAGCGATAGAGCCCTATCGCTTCCTGCCCATAGTGGATGGCTACAATATGAGCTGTTCCTTTGGTCACATCTTCGCAGGTGGCTATTCCGCAGGCTATTACAGCTACAAATGGGCAGAAGCCTTGGAGGCAGACGCCTGGAGCATCTTCAAAGAAAAGGGAATCTTTGATCCTGATACTGCCAACAGCTTCAGGGAAAACATCTTGGCCAGAGGCAACGCCTTCCATCCCATGGACCTCTTCGTTGCCTTTGCCGGCCGCAAGCCGGATCCGGATGCCCTGCTCAAGCGCGATGGCCTGATCTAAAATTACCATACCGCTTCGCAAGGGGTGAGTAAACCCAAAATTCGCCCCTTGCTTCTTTTTGCCTATAGATTTGCAACTATATTGATTTTCAAACACTTGACAGCCTATAGCCACAAGAAATGCTTGACACAAAATCGCTGTCAGAACTCTTGGTCTAAACACCATTAAACATAACCTTATGGAGGAAACCCATGCACCTACCCGAAGATTTATACTACACTGAGAGCCATGAATGGATCAGCATTCAGGACGGCATCGCCACTATCGGCATCACCGATTTTGCCCAGAGCGAATTGGGCGAGATCGTCTTTGTGGAGCTCCCCGAAGTGGGCACCAAAGTCTCTGCAGACGAGCCTTGCGGTTCCATCGAAGCCGTGAAAGCGGTGGAAGACCTCATTGCCCCCCTGAGCGGCACAGTTGAAGAAAAGAACGTCGATCTCGAAGACAGCCCTGAGATAATCAACGAATCCGCCTTTGAAGAAGGCTGGCTCTTCAAAATCCGTATGTCCGCTCCCGAAGAAGTGGAAAAGCTGATGAGCGCTTTGGATTATCGCAGGATGGTGGAAGGCTAAACAAGCCTCTGAATAGTGATCACCAAACAACCCAATTTTCTGATCATCCTTTCCGCTCCCTCCGGAGGAGGCAAGAGCACCATCGTAAACAGGATACGTGAGCTCTACCCCAAGGTGGAATACTCCATATCCTACACCACGCGTCAGCCCAGAGGCGAGGAAGAAAATGGCGTTCATTACCACTTCGTGAGCGAAGCGGAGTTTATGGAGCGTAAACAGCAGGGCGACTTTTTGGAGCACGCCCAAGTGTTTGGAAACTGGTATGGCACCTCGATCAGCTACATCCAAAGTCAGCTGCAAAGCGGCAAACACGTGATCATGGATATAGATGTTCAAGGTGCTCACCAGATTGGCTCCACCGCGGTTCCCTGCGTGCGTATCTTCATTTTGCCGCCCTCTTTGGAGGTCTTGGAGTCGCGGCTCAGGGCCAGAGGCACGGATAGCCCCCGGGAAATCCAAAAACGCCTCAGCGAAGCCAGAGCAGAGCTGAAAAGGCTGCCGGAATATCAATATTTGGTGATCAACGATGAACTGGAAAACGCAGTTCAAGACGTCTTGAACATCATCAAGGCGGAAGAAAACAAGATGTGTAGATACAAAGACCCTGCACTCACATTCTTAGGAGAGAACACATGATAGACAAAAAGATTGAAGACTTCCTGCAAAAGGCAGACATGAACTATATGTTTTGTCTGTTGTCTAAATTGGAAGCAGGCCGTCTTTCCCAGCTCCCAAGCTACGTGCGCGACAAGTTTGGGAAAAAGATAGCCGTCGTTGCCATGGAACACGTGGCCGATAACGATGTGCCGGATTATCTGAGCGACATCGAAGAAGCCACCATCGCACTGAGCCAAAGCCAGATAACAAACGAAGAGGATGACGAATCTGAAAGCGACCTCAAAGAAGTGAGCGAAACACTCAGCGTGCTTCCCCCAGACCCGGAACCGGAACCCAAAAACCCCTTTGAGGAAGACGATGATGACCTGGATTTGGATGATTTTGACGACGACTACGACGACGAGGATGACGACGACGAAGACGACGAAGATTAGATGATAAACAAAGCCATCAGGCAACAGCTGGAGTTGTTGCTGCAAAGCGGGATCAAAGAGATATATTCGCCTCCGGATCAGAAAGGGCAGCAGTTGGCAGACTTGGCACAGCAGTATCAGAGCTGTCAAAAGTGTGAGCTGTCGCAAGGCAGAACCAAGCTGGTCTATGGAGAGGGCAATCCCGATGCTTTTATCATGATTATAGGTGAGGGGCCCGGAGCATCCGAAGACCTGAGCGGGCGCCCTTTTGTGGGTAAAGCCGGTGAGCTCCTCACCAAAATGTTGGCCGCCATCAAGTTCAGCCGCGAAGAGGTCTATATCGCCAATATCGTCAAATGCCGGCCTCCCTCAAACCGCAATCCCCTGCCCGAAGAGAGGCTCGCCTGCCTGCCCTATCTATTGGAACAGATTTCCATCATCCAGCCGCGGATGTTTTTGTTTATGGGCCTGGTGGCAGCGCAAACCCTGCTGCGCAGCAATGAAAGCATGGGCGAGCTCCGGCAGCGCGAACACCTCTTCCAAAATACCCCCGCCTTCGTCACCTACCATCCCGCCGCCCTCTTGCGCAATCCAAATTGGAAACACGGCGCCTGGGCAGACCTGCAAAAGTTTGAAAAGAGATACTATCAGCTGAGAGAAAGCTAAATCACGCCGCTCCGGCACCCCCTTTTGCACGGAATATATTGACAAGATATTTGCCCCGTATTATCTGTCACCACAGTAGTCTGTGTGTAATTTCTGCACCATTCCCCGGCCCTGCCGGGCGTTTTCAAATCGGCCTCAAAGCGTCCAACCGCTTTGCCCGGGAGATTCACCCAAAATGAAGGCAAATCCCAAGGAAGGAGCCATGAAGAGATACCTGATCCTGATGGTTATACTGGCTTTTGGCCTCTGTGCCACAAGCGTCCACGCAGGCAGAGTCAACCCTGCCGCCACGCAGAGGGATCTCACTGTTCCCCTGGCGCCGCTGTTGCTCTATCCCGCAGAAGGAGATTCTGTGATGAATGGCGAAGCTTTGCGCTGGGAATTGCCTCCGGACAGCGAGTGGGCCGGTACCTTTGACATCTATATAGATGGCATTTTGGTGAGTGAGAATCAGGTGGGACACAGATATGGCATCAGTGGCCTGGCACTCGGAAATCACACCTGGTATGTGGTCGCCAGAAACCCCGTTGGCGATTCGCCTCCTTCCGAAACGCGCAGCTTCAGCGTCGTCCCGGGAGTGGCGATAGGAAATGGCAGTGAAAGCTGTATGCTTCCCATCCACTCAGGCTATTATTACAATTATACTCAAAGCATCTTCCTGCAAACCGAGATTAATATTGACAACACAGACAACCAGAGCTCGCCCCGACTCATAGAAAGCATAGCCTACTACTGGAATGGAATGGGCTCTGCAACTCATAGCAATGACTGGACCATCTATATGGGGCACACGAATAGAACGGTTTTTGCCGATAGCACAGACTGGCTGCCTGCCGACCAAATGATGCCGGTCTTTGATGGTCATCTGGAGCTGCCTGCATTTGCCGGCTGGATAGAGATAGAGCTGGATTATCCATTTGTGTACAACAACACGGATAATCTGGTGATTGGGGTACTTGAACACACTCCCGGCAGCGATGGCGGCGGTCAATACTTTCACGGTGAATACACTCATCGCCAAAGTCGCAGTATCGTCCACCTCCCAAATTTTGCTATCATTCCGGATCCGGATTCACCGCTTCCGGGATACCCGATAACTGCCATCCCCAATATCCGCATCCGGTTTGGGGATTTGCCCACCACTCCCATTCTTGGCGTTGCGCCCGCTGCCATTGACTTTGGCGAAGTGAGATACGATGAGACTACCGGTGACATAAGAGTCATGGTTGCCAATACGGGCGTTGGGACCATGATATTGACCGATGCGTGCTTCAACATCACAGGCCCCCAGGCAGCCGAATTCAGCTTTTATACCTACCCATTGCCCCTGTCTCTGGACTCATCTCAAGCCACTTATATCTTCATCCAGGTTACCGGCATCACCACGGGCCCGATTTCTGCCACTCTGCACATCACCTACGCAGGGCAAAACTGCGATGTGGCCATGACTGCTGAGGTCTTACCGCCCGGCACCGCCATCATCGCAGGCGAAGGCAATAGCGCACAGCGACAACCCTTTGGAATAGAATACGGGTATGAGCGCTCCGCTGCCCTCTATACCGGCAATCAGATCAGAAGTGACGGTCTTTTGGATCTGCTGGCCTGGGATTGTGCCAGCACCTCCGAGGTCCCTTTTGCCTACAGGATTTGGCTCAAAAACACTGATGACGACAGCCTGACACAGCAAAGCTGGCAAGACCTCGTTGCGGATATGACTCTGGTCAAAACAGATATCCATACGCCCAACACCCTTGGCTGGCAGAGCTTCCCGCTGCATACACCTTTTGAATATATGGGGGTAAATTTGATTGTCGCCGTGGAAACCAACTACGGCGGCTCAGGTGTACCCGCCAACCATACCTACAGATGCAGCAACCTGTGTGAATACAGGCATCAAATCTGGTTTCAGAACAACAACCCGCCCACAGGATATGGGCATATCAGAAGTACCGCGCCCAACATCAAGCTGCACTTTACCACAGATGTGGAAAACGACATCGCCGTACTCAGCTTCATCGGTACGCAACATCCCGTAGTGGGAGAAGTTGCCGGCTATACCCTCCGCATCAAAAACAACAGCAACACACCCCAAAACAACTATCAGTTGAAACTGGTGGACAGGAACAATACCGTGTTGACGGTGCTGGATGGCCCTCCCATAGAAAGCTTGCAAGCCTTGGATGTGATGATTCCCTGGACGCCCTCCACCCCGGGAAACTGCTCCATCCGCGGTGTAGTACAGCTGGATGGCGATGAGTATCCGGGCAACGACTATTCAGACTTCCTAAACATACACGTCCATCCCGAAGCTACCCAAACCGTCAATATCGGCGCCGGTGACGTACTGGCCAACATCCCCATACTTGTAAACTTCAAAAACTCTCTCTACCAGTGCATCTATCTGGAGAGTGAATTGGGCTTTGAGAGCGGGCTCATTACCTCGATGGCCATTTATAACCGCTTTTTCAGCTATCCGGGCTATAAAGACACCAAAATCTACCTGGGAAGCACAAACATGGACAACCTGACCGCAGGCTTCATCCCTGCCGGCGAGCTGACCCTCGTATTCGATGGCACGCTGCACTATCCCGCCGAAACTGCCACCATTTTTATCCCCTTCCAAACGCCCTATCTGCATACGCCCGGCAACCTGATAGTAATGTTTGAGCGGCCCATGGACACCCAAAACTATCCGGATTACAATTGCTTCAAGTGTCAATCTGTGGATGGCGATCGCGGTCGTACCGCCAGTCATAATTATGACGTCATGGATCCCCTTGAACCTCCTCCCGGAAAAGCAGGCAACACCATCCCCCAGGCCACTTTCTATTACAACCGGCAGACGGTGGAAAACGATCTCGCAGCCCTCTCCATCAGCGGTGAAAGCGTCAGCACCCCGGGAACCGCTCTGACTTACACCATACGCATCAAAAACTATGGCTCACAGACGCAGACAAACTACACCGTCAAGCTGCTGGGAGCGGATGATACGGTTCTGGCCAGCGTGCCCGGTCCTGCATTGAACGACCTTCAGACGCAGGACGTGACGCTGGTTTGGGCGCCGCCCACAGCAGGAGACTATATTCTCTACGGCAGCGTGGAAGTGGACGTCGATCAATTTGAGGTAAACGACCGCACCGCAAAGCACAGACTCTGCGTTTATCCCGCCGGCGCCACCGCTCTGACCATAGGCGAAGGAAACCACTTTGACCGTATCCCAATCAATATGTACTACAGGAATTCTCTCTACCAGACCCTGTATTATGAAGATGAGATGCAAGACCTGCTGGGGCAGATCACCGGCTTGCAATTGTACCACAGCTTCGATAGTGACGTGGAATACTTGCCCATCTCCATCTGGATGGGCAGCACCACTCAGGCTGACCTGACAGACGGCTGGATTCCTGCCGGCCAGCTCACCCAGGTATTTGATGGACATATAGATATCCCCGGTGGTGAAGGCATCGTCAACATCCTCTTCGACCAACCTTTCCTCTATTTGTACGGCGGCAATCTGGTGCTGCTGATCAATAAAACTGCCGCAGAAGAGTATACGGCTTATGCACGCTTCCGATGTCAGACAGGGGATGAAAACCGCAGCCTGAGCAACCACGCCATTTTTACACCCATTGATCCCTACGCCCCGCCTCCCAATTCCCCGCTTTCAGGCGATTTCCCCAAGACCACCTTCATGACCGTCCCCGGCGCTTTGGGCCAAATCTCCGGCACCGTGAGGGGAATAGACGGCCAGCCGCTCAGCGAAGCCACAGTGAGCGTCAACAACGGCCTCTTTACCACCACTACCGATGCTGCCGGCGAGTATCAGCTGCCGGGCGTCCTCATCCTGCCGGACAGCTTCATTTCCTTCAACGCATACGGCTATTTTGAGCATACTCAAAACTTTGAACTGCAGCCGGGTGAGCAGCTCGTCATAGATGCAAACCTGCAGCCTCTGCCGCTGGTGAATCTGAGCGGAACCGTGGTGAGCAACGACACCGGCGCCGGCATCCCGGATGCACTCGTCACGCTTGGCGGTTATGGTTTTCACCAAGCCAACGCGGATGCCTCGGGCCGCTTCACCATCCACGGGGTCTATGCGCATCAAAGCTACGATTACAGCATCAGCGCCACCGGCTACCACACCACAAGCGGCAGCGTGAGCTTATCCGATACAGATCACGACATGGGCCCGCTCATCCTCAACGAAATTCCTTATGCACCGCTGGAAGTGAGTGCTGTCCTGAATGATTATGTGATAGAGCTTGCCTGGCAGGCTCCGGATCCCGACGCAGATGCAGCTCCCAAATTCCTCACCGGCTACAAGGTTTACCGGCTCTTGCCCAGCCAGGAAGATTATGAGGTGCTCTGGGCCAGCTTGACACCCGTGGCTATCACCACAACCTGTTTCAACGATTCCAGCTGGATATCGCTTCCCAATGGCAACTATCGCTGGGCCGTCAAGGCCGTCTATACGGACGAAGTGCTCTCGCCTCCCAGCCTCTCAAACGTAATCTTCCACGATCTGCAGACCGGCAGGGCAGCCGGCACGGTAAAGGACAAAAACAACGCCGCCATCGCCGGAGCAACCATCACCAACGGCACCTTTAACGCCACTTCAAACACCGTGGGCGCCTATGTGCTCACCCTCCCCGTGGGAACTCACACCATAAGCGTCTCCGCTCCGGGATACGTGAGCCAAAGTGTGGAAAATGTGGTCATCAGCCACGATCAGCACGTCATTTTGCAATTTGTATTGGCCAAAGATACCCACAACAACGATCCCTGCATCCCCGTGACCGCTACGGCCCTGCACCAAAACTACCCAAATCCCTTCAATCCGGAAACCACCATCAGCTACAGCGTGAAAGAGCCCGGCAGAGTGAGGCTGGAGGTCTACAACATCAAGGGCCAAAGGGTGAAAACCCTGGTGGATGCAGTACACTCAACCGGTCACTACCGGCTGGTCTTCAATGCCATAGACAGAGGAGGACGCAGCCTGGGCAGCGGTGTGTATCTGCTGAGAATGATTGCCCCCGGGTATAGAAAAACCACCAGGATGGTTTTGATGCAGTGAACCAGGTAGCTGGCGCTCGCTGCACACCGTAAGGTACAGGTGTAAGCCGCGCCGCCTTGCCAGTTTGTTAGCCACGTCCGTGGACTTTCTCATACAATAATTCGTGGAAAAACCCTTTGCCTGTGGTCTCGCTTTATTTCAGTCTTGACTCCGCTCTCCATCGCCTGCTTCAGCTTCTCTCCCTCTCTCCCTCTCTCACTCTCTCCCTCTTGCCCACGCAGTTGGCCACGTTCGTGGAAAATCCCCTGGTATTCACGGCTTAGCCTGCTGGTAGTCATTGTCCTGGGCGCTACGTCTAACGCCCGTACAAAAAAAGCCCGTGGGGGTCACCACGGGCATTTTTATCAGAGACGTTATACTCTCTTATTTCATCAGTATCATTTTCTTGCTGCTGCTGTATTTGCCGGCGGTCATCTTGTAGTAGTAGAGTCCGCTGGAAACAGGGCGGTTGTTGTTATCGGTACCGGTCCAGATCACTTTGTGATCTCCTGCAGCTTTAGATTCGTTTACGAGTGTACGCACCAATTGTCCCTTCACGTTGTAGATCTCGATTTTCACATTTTGTCTGTCTTTCAGGCTGTATGCGATCGTGGTCTCGGGGTTGAAGGGGTTGGGGTAGTTTCCACCCAGTTTGGTGTTGAGTACGGGTGCGATGTTGTCATCGTTATCCGTGAGTATTTCCACGATGGCGCGCATCATCAGCTCTCCACCTTCCATGGGCAGCCATTCGGCGCTGGCACCGGCTTTGGTGAAGGTGTTGCCATTGGTGGAGGTATCCACACCGATCAAGCTGGAGTTGGGCACGTTCATGATCAGCACGTAGAATTGGCCATCATTAATGGTGATCTCGCTGGTGATGGGCACATAGTTCCAGCCCTGTACGATTGAGGGTGCGGGCAGTTGGAATTGACCCAATTCTGTTCCAGGCATTCCACCGGGGCCATCATCGTCCATGATGCGGACTATGAGGTGAGCCGGGTTGGCGGTATGCACAAAGATCTTGGCAAGTTTTACATTTACTTTGGCATTGATTGAGTGCTTCACGGCCATCAGGTGTGAAGAGCTCATATTGAAGCCAACTTCAGCGGTACCGTCGTCATTGGCCAGCTCGGAATAATCATCGGGCACCACAAAGACAGACACGGTGTTTGATTGTTCGGATTCATATTGGCCATACATGGCGCTCACATAGTAGGTATGCAAGCCACCGGATACGTTGGGATCGGTATATGTCATGGCGGTGCCATCTCTTTCGTCTATCAGGATGCTGTCGCGATAGATCTTGAAAGCTGTGGCATCGCGATGTTGTTTGGCATAATCGGCGAAAGGCTTGCCAACCAGGTATTCGCGGCCACCTGCATCTTGCACGTATACTTCGATGTTCCAGTTGTAGTTCAGTGTGGAGCTTTGGCTCAGCAGGGTTCCCCAGCTGCCACCAAATTTGATCATGTTTCCATAACCGTCGATTGCGGGGCCTTCGTCACAACCGGCAGGGTAACCACCGGTGGTGTTGTTGCGATATCCTGCCCACACGTGTGATCTGGCAGGGATGGTCCAGGGGGTGGTAAGTACAACTTCGTTCCAGACGTTGGGGGTGACAGAAGGTACTGCCTGTTCATAGACCATTTCATTGCCGTTTGTACCGGTCCAGAGACGGACGGTGTAATCGCAGCTGAGACCTGTCGTGGTATCTATTGTGGGGATAAATTTGATCTTGGAGATCTGCATTCCCACGTAGGGGTTGATGCCGTGTTCGCCACTGGGATCCCATTTGATAGCCACGTCAAAATCTGCAGGATTGTTGGTGCCGATGCCGGAATAGAGGACGTCGGAGCAATAGCTCAGCCAGCCTTCTTCTCCGCCACCAAAATCACCCAGTTCCCAGTTGAGTATCACATTGTTTCCGTCCAATACGGCGGTGAGGTTTGAGGGTGCTTCGATATAGATGTCGTTGTAGATCTTCACATCGTCGATCATATATCCGGTTCCGTCCACGGTGGCATTACTCTTGAAATACCAGCGCAGGCGAATGGTATTGCCGGCGTATTCTGTGATGTATCCATCCAAGCTGTAGCTGCCCACCATTGAGGCCCATACATCCGGTGCATCGGAATAGACGTAGTTGCTAACGCCGTCCTGGCCATAGGGGTTGCTCATGTAAAACCAGGAAGCTCCATCATCGGGAGAAATTTCCCAGCCGTGGAAATCGACATCGGGGAAGGTGCCGTTATCGTTGAAGTTACCTTGAAGCATAAAGTCAACCCGGATATCGCCGCTGCTGGGCAGCACGATTGAGGGGCTAACCAGGTAGTTGTACATATTGGGGTTGTAGGTGCCTTGATCGTTTTGACATTTCATCACGTGTGGAGGTGATGGAGCGGCAGGGTCTGTGGAAAGATGCCAGAGGTCTCCACCCAGGGGAACCATGCTTTGGTAGGTCATTTGACCGTCATCCACGCCATTGTTGGTGTAGCCGCCAAAGGAGATGTCGTCCACCATCCAGCCGAACAGGGTGCGGTCGTTGGCGGTGCTGTGTGCAGGGTCTGATGCGAAGGCAAAGCGCACTTTCACGCTCTGACCCACATAGGCACTGAGGCTGAAGTTTGCGGTGGTCCAGTCTGTCAGTGAGCCACCCCAGGCGGGGATGCCGGGGCCTTCACCATGCTGTCCACCGAAGGCATAGCTGGAAGTGCCGCTATAGGCAGGTGTTCCGGTGATAACCGTCCAAGTGGCGCCGTTATTTGTAGAAACACGGATGTTCATGGAGTCCCAGATGTTATATTCGCCTGTTCCACCGGGGTCTTCCACTTTGTAACGCATTTTAAAAGTTAGAGTGGCATTATCTGCGGTCAGGGTACGTGCCGGGGTATCCAACACCAAATACTGAGCGTTATGGTAGCCGCCAATATTGTTTCCTTGCGCAAGATCGGGGTCTCCCATCCACCAGACGTTGCCTTGGGCTCCGCCGTAATCGTAGATGTGCCACATGTTGGGGCTTTCGGCGCCATCGTAGTGGGTCCAACCACTGATGTCGCCTTCAAAATCTTCTTGCCATGCAACCACTTCGTAGGCAAACATGGCGGTAACAACGGTAAGGGCCAGTAAGATAAGCCAGCACTTTTTCATTGATCCTCCTTATTGAATCAAGGTTAATAGTTAGTGTACGGACTCTGTATATTATGATGGCGGATTTTTGTCAACAACAAAAACTCACATCCATCAAATTATAATATATGCAAGATGCAATCCAAAAGCACAATTATTTGTGATTTAAGTATATTGCAACCTGTAAAGATCGTAGTAAAGCCCTTCTTTGTCCAGCAGATCAAAGTGTGAGCCTTCCTCCACCAATTCACCTTTATGCAGCACCAGGATGCGGTCTACGTGTTGAATGGTGGAAAGCCTGTGCGCAATGATGATGGAAGAGCGGTTTACCACTATCTTCTTCAGTGCGTCCTGGATCAGCAGCTCGGTCTCGGTGTCTATATTTGAGGTAGCTTCGTCCAGGATAAAGATGGAGGGGTCGTAGGCCAGCACTCTGGCAAAGGCGATCAGCTGTCTCTGTCCGGTGGAAAGCGTGGCGCCGCGTTCCATCACGGGTTCCTGATATTTCTGCGGCAGTTTGCAGATGAATTTGTCTGCATTCACATATTTGGCCACCTGCACCACCTCTTCATCCGTGAGTTTATCGTTGTTGAGCGCGATATTATCTCTGATGTTGCCGCTGAAGATAAACACATCCTGCTGCACGATGCCGATATTGGCGCGGATATCGTGCAAGGCATAGCTGCTGAGCGGTTTGCCATCAATGCGTATCTCGCCTTTTTGATAGGGATACATTCCCAGCATCAGGTTTACGATGGAGGTCTTGCCGCTGCCGGTATGGCCCACCAGGGCTATCTTCTCGCCC
This sequence comes from Cloacimonetes bacterium UBA3900, assembly GCA_002391675.1. Classification (GTDB taxonomy): domain Bacteria; phylum Cloacimonadota; class Cloacimonadia; order Cloacimonadales; family Cloacimonadaceae; genus UBA3900. The sequence continues at coordinate 82,506 of DGFM01000042.1, forward strand.
GGCTTGATCTTGAAGCTGATGTCCTTGAGCACCCATTCACCGGGATTGTAGGCCAGCCAAACGTGATCAAACTCGATCTCGCCCGCAAACTTGATATCGGAGAGCAGGTTTTCCCTATACTCCTCAGTAGGCTGATCCATCAGGTCGAAGATGCGCTCTGCACCCGCCAAAGCTCCCTGTAAGACGTTGAACTTTTCGCTGAAGTCGTTGATGGGGCGGAACAGCTTTTGGATATACTGAGTGAAAGCCATCAGCAGGCCGATGGTGATTGCATCGCGCAGCACCTGTCCGCCTCCATACCAGATGATCACGGCCACGGCTATCTGTGAGGATACGTTGATGATGGGCCTGAAGAAGGCAAAGAGCTTGAGCTGTTTGATAGACGTGTTGAAGTATTTGGTATTGGTATTGGCAAAATCCTGTCT
>DGFM01000042.1:83206-85340 GCA_002391675.1 Cloacimonetes bacterium UBA3900
CTGAATTCGGCTATCACCATGATCACCAGGGGCAAGATCGTAAAGCTCACCAGCGCCAGTTGCCAGTTCAACACCAGCATCAGCACCACGATAGCCACGATCAGGATGCTATCCTGGATGATGGTGATCACGCCGGAAGCCAGCATCTCATCTATGGCGCGCACGTCGTTTGTAACCCTGGTGACCAGCCGGCCCACCGGGTTTTGATCAAAATACTTCACCGGCATCTTCTGCAGGTGCGCAAAGACGTCGTGCCTGAGGTCGTTCATCGCCATCTGCGAAAAATAAGCCGTCACTACGCTCTGAACGTAGCCGCTGATAAAGCGCAGGATGATGATCACCAGGAAGATCACCGCCAGCCAGACCAGCTGGTTTGCAGATTCCTTGCGCAGTTCAAAGCGCTCTCTGCCCGGGATCTTGTCCAGCCGTGCTTTGGGAACGGCGATCTCGCCCTTGCTGATCCTAAACCAGCCCCGGGTGCCTTTCTCGCCCGCATTCGGCTCTCTCACCTGCTGCATATATCGGTTTAAAAGCTCGATCTTGTCCGAACCATTTTTGATGATGTAGAAGGTGTCGGAAGTGAGGAATCCCTGTCTGGCAACCTCATCCAGGTCTGTCTTGTTGATCTGGTTTTTGTTTCTGGATGTGATGATCACAAAGTTTTTGTCATTATACTGATATTGCTGCTTCTTCGGCAGTTTATACTTGGCCACAAATTCCCGCGGCACAGCCTCATCTTCAAAGATCAACAGCGATCTGTTGGAAACGATGAGATCGTCGATCGCAGTACGTTGGATCAGCGGTATTACCACCTCTGCGCCTGCCACAAAGAGCAGTACAAAGAGCGAGAGAAATACCCACTTCAGATACGGCTTCAAATAGTGCAACAATCTGGCATAGAGACGACGGTCGTAGATCTTACCCTTGACGTCGTCTGCCATGAACCCCCTGCCTCCGCGTCCACCACCACCTGCTCGCATTATCCCTCCTCTCCTTCCAATCTGGCGCGGATGCGCTGTTTTTCAAAGAGGTCATAGTAGAGACCTTTTTGTGCCATCAGGCTCTCGTGATTGCCTTTTTCCAGCAGGTCACCCTGACCCAGCACCATGATCTTGTCCGCGTGTTGGATAGCGGAAATACGGTGGGCAATGATGATCGTGGTTTTGTTTTTGCGTGCCTCGATCAAGCTTTCCAAGATATAGCGTTCCGTCTTGGTATCCACGGCGCTGAGGGCATCATCCAAGATCAAGACTTTGGGATCGGTAAGCAGGGCTCTGGCAATGGCTACACGCTGCTTTTGGCCGCCGGAAAGCGTCACGCCGCGTTCGCCCACCACGGTATCAAACTGGTGTTCAAAATCCATGATTTCATCGTATACCTGAGCGATGCGTGCCGCCTCGTAGACCTGCTCCATGGAAGCGTTGACATCTGCCAGGCGGATGTTGTCTGCCAGGGATTCTGAAAAGAGGAAGATGTCCTGCGGTACCAGCACGATTTCCTGTCTCAAGGTCTGCAGCGGTATCCTGTCCACGGGTATTCCATCGATCAGGATGCTGCCCTCAGGCGGCTCATAGATGCGGGCAATCAGCTCTATCAGCGTGGTTTTGCCACATCCCGTGGGCCCCACGATAGCCAGAGTCTGTCCGCTGTCTATGCCGGCACTGATGTCTTTGAGCACCCAGGGCAGGGATTCATCATAGCGGAAACTGAGGTTTTTAAACTCTATTGCGCCCTGGATTTCCGTGATGCTCTGGTCTGCATTCGCATCGGTGATTTCCGGTTTGAGCACAAAGATATCATTGAGCCTCTGCAGTGATGCCGTGCCCCTCTGATACATATCCACCAGCCAGCCTATCGCCATCATCGGCCAAACCAGCATTCCGAGGTATTGGAAGAAGGCGATGAATTCGCCGATGGTTATCTCGCCACGAATGGCTGCTCTACCGCCAAAAAAGAGCGTGATGATCACCGAGATATTGATCACAAAGTTCATGAAAGGATGAAAGATACCGGTGATCCTGGCCAGTGAAATGTTCCGCTTTACAAAGTTCATGGAAACATCATCCACCTTGGCCAGTTCAGCTTCCTCCTGCGCAAATGCCTTCACCACACGGATGCCGGAAATGCTTTCCTG
>DGFM01000042.1:85572-86141 GCA_002391675.1 Cloacimonetes bacterium UBA3900
GTGAGCTTCCAATTGATGGTTCCCATAAAACTGAAGGACGCAAGCGTCATCAAAACTATGTCCATCGCCGCAATCAAACCCATGCCAAACAGCATCCTCACCGCATTGAGGTCGTTGGTGGCATAGGCCATAAGGTCGCCAATCTTACTCTTATTGAAAAAGTTCTGGCTCAGGCTCATAAGGTGATCATAAAAATCCTGGCGCAATTGACGCTCTATCTTGTGAGAATTGCCGATGATCAAAATACGCCAAAAATAGCGCAGGGCCATCATGGATAAAGCACCGGCAACGATCAACATGGCCACCCAAAAGAGGCCTTTCTGATCTATGGTGCGTGCCTGCAAGCTGTCGATGGCATATTGCATCACTTTGGGCATGATCAATTGGATCACGTCCACCAGGATCAACATAATAATGCCCCCTATGATCCTGCCATAACTCTTCCGCAAGTAAGGAAGAATCGAATCAAAAGTTCGCATTGAAACTCCGTTCACGTTTTATCAACACAACTCACCAAAGCAAAATCTGAAAAGACAGATAAGCTGAGTTGATACAACAAAAAAGCATTT
>DGFM01000001.1:0-42915 GCA_002391675.1 Cloacimonetes bacterium UBA3900
AGGAGACCCATAGGAGCCCCTAAGGGAGGCCGCATGAAATCGACGTTTTAGAGGGCGTAATTGCTTTCGCAAAACCGGCTCTGAGGTCAAATTTTTCAGAAACGCCTGCTGGTGCAGGTGCCCGTTCTCGGGAAAAACTCCTACTAATTTGATAGGCGATAAGTCCTACCAAAATGATAGGTGATTGACAGTATCGGGCGGCTGCCGCTTTAACCGGTTGCCGAAGCTAAAACTGGAAGTAAATAAAAGGCTGGATGTCAGCGCTCTTGGCCTGGAACAGCAGCCAGATCACAGCGGCTAAGATAAAGGATTGCACGATGATAGGGCTGCGCCTGAGTACAACCTCATAGCCCTTGTCCCACTTTTGGGGGATGAAGTGAATGAGGTAGCCAAAAGCGATGAGGAAAGCGACAACGGGATAGCCGGAAATCCACTGAGGGAGTATGTTCAGGCTCAGGGAACTGAAGATCCTCTGGATCATGACGGTGGCAGCTCCCAAGCCTCTGGCTCTGAAGAAGATCCAGGTAAAGCTCACGAAGTTGAAGGTGAAGAGCCAGCCTAAAATTTTGAGCAGTACGTTCGCTCCGGTTGAATACTCTTTTTTGCCCATGACGCCGATACGTAACTTATCTACAACCAAAGCGATACCGTGCAACGTACCCCAGATCACAAAGTTCCAGCTCGCACCGTGCCACAAACCGCCCAAGACCATGGTGATCATCAGGTTGATATATTGCCGCACCTTGCCCTTCCGATTGCCGCCCAGGGGGATGTAAAGATAGTCCCTGAGCCAGGTGGAGAGCGAGATATGCCATCTGCGCCAGAAGTCCGTGATGGAAGTGGCGATATAGGGGACGCGGAAGTTGATCGGCAGGTTGAAGCCCAGCAGGGTAGCCAGGCCGATAGCGATGTCTGAATAGCCGCTGAAATCGCAATAAATCTGGAGTCCATAGCCATAGACGGCCAGCAGGTTTTCCAGCGGGGAAAAGAGTTCCGGCGCATCGAAAACCCTATCCACAAAATTGATGCTGATATAGTCTGCAATCACGCCTTTCTTGATCAGTCCTGCCATGATCAGCACCAGGGCGCTGGCGATTTGGTCTTTATTCAGGGACAGCTTTTTGTTGATTTGAGGGATAAACCACGAGGCGCGCACGATGGGCCCGGCCACCAATTGCGGGAAGAAGGACACGAAGAAACAGAAGTCTGCAAAGCTTTCAATCGGCTGCAGATTGCCAAAATAGATGTCCAGCGTGTAGCTCATGGTTTGGAAGGTAAAGAAGGAGATGCCCACGGGCAGGAAGATGTCATAAAGGGGCAGGTTGCCGCCCAATTGGTTGATGGTTTCGATGATGAAATTGGTGTATTTGAAATAGCCCAGGGAGCCGAGATTCCAGATCAGGCTGAGCAGCATCAACCAGCGCTTTTGCGCCTTGCTATCAGCTTTGTGAATGCCGGCGCCAATGACGAAGTTTATCGCCGAGGTCACCAACAGGAGAATCACATAGAGACCGCCGGTTTTGTAATAGAAATAGAGCGAAAAGATGAGCAGATACCAGGTGCGGACCTTGAAATTCCTCACCACCAGGGGATAGAAGAGCATTACCACGATAAAGAAGCCCAGGAAGAAGCCGCTGTTGAAAAACAGGGGGTTATCCGGCGAATAGAGAAGGCCTTTGAGCAGTTCCGCCACTACCAGCTCCCTCCTACCAGGTTTTGATAACTGCGCATGATAGCCTGATAAAAGAGGTAGCCCTGCAGCATATATCCCTTGGGGCTGAAGTGTATCATGTCCTTGGATGCCAAGGAGTTGTTCCTCCACTTTACTATGGATTTGTCGCCGCCCATCACCTCATACATATCCCACCAGGCAAAACCGTTGTCCTGCGCATAGGTCTTGATCTCGGTGCAGACCTTCTTCACATCCGCATTGTGCCTTCTGCGCTTGTAGGTATCGGGAGGGAGGGTGAAGATGATTTTGGGCTTGGAAATCTGGGCAAAAACCTTGTCCATAAAACCGTTCATCTGATTCCTGAAGTTTTTGGCATTGTAGTTTCCCTGCGCATCGTTGGTGCCCAGGGAGATGATGATGAGGTCCGGCTGCAGCTTCTTGATCCGCTCAAAGATCTGTTCATTGGGTGTGAGATTGAGGAAAGAGGCGCCGTTGATGCCTGTGTGATAATACTTTAGCTTGGCCTGATTCACGCTGATGCCATCTTCAAAGAAGTTGAGCAATGCGCCTCTGACGGTGCTGGAGAAGTAGCCGGGCTTGATATGCGAATCGCCTATTTGATAGATGGTTATGGGGTCTTTGCTGCCGTTGCGCAGCTTCATCAATTGCTTGAAGAAACCTTCAACCGGCTTCATGTTGCTGATGGTATTGTGGTCAAAAGAGAGAAAGCTGAATTGCTTCAGGTAGTTGTCGTTGGCCAAAAGCTCGTAATAGCTCTGGATGAATTCTTCCAAGCTGTCCACTTCTATGGGAAACTCCGATATAATCTCGATTTCTTGTTCCGGAGCCAAAGGGAGATGAGATTCTGCCGCTGCCGTGAGCATGAAACAGGGGAGAATCAAGACGAAGATAAAGTAAAGCGCACGTCTCATCGCCTGAGCTCCTCCGGCTGGTTGCTGATCGCCTTGAGCAGCATCTCGCCCACCTTTGCTGCTCCTCTGATGGTGAAGTGAGTGTAATCCTTGCTGGCCAGGGCGGGACTGGCATTCACCCAATCTGCCATGGAATTGAGGCCGCCCATCTCGGAAAACAGGTTCCAGAAAGCGGAGCCGGTCTCTTCTGCCACCCGGCTTTGTGCGTGTACCAAAATGGGAATATCCGGCGAGGTTTGATAGCCGGAAGCCGTCTTAACGCTGCGGTCGTGCGCACTGATGATGAGGATGGGAACGCCGGGCATGGAAGCCTTGATGTGTTCCACGCTTTTGATCATGCCTTTGCGGTAAAAATCGTAGTTCGTCGTCTTGGGATTGCTCACGTTTTCGCCATATTGCAGGATCACCAAGTCGTATTTCAAGTGACGGGCAAATGCATCTAAAAGATTGGAAGGAATGCGGTTGAAATACATACCGGAGAAACCGCGGATGGAGATATTGTCCACATAGATTCCGGTGGGCTGATCGAAGCTGAGCCCATAGACGTGAACGGGCTTGTGTGAGGGAAATTCCAGCCGGATCTTTCTGACAGGCCTCGCCGGCGAGAGATTCAGCACCTGCAGCTCGTCCGAGGGAATGAGCGTATGCTGCGCCCTGGTCTCGCCGTCGTAGATCACGGTGATTTGCGTCTCTTCCGGAGCTTTGCTGTAAAAAAGCCTGATCTGCGAGAAAGTCCTCGCTCCGCCGGCGAAAGAGGTGCCTGCATATTCAACCCAGGCCGGCCCACCGTAAGGCACTCTCTCCTTCACCTTTTGCGGCTCTGCGACGGCTGTGGTATCCACATTGCCCAGGCTGTCCTCAGTTGCCTCCGCTTCGGGGATGATGGTACGCTCTTGCACCTGAAAGCTTTGCGGGATGTAGGTGTGTCCCAAAATGCCCAAAGGCCCGGAAGATTTGGTCATGAAAGAGTTGCTCTGCCAATTGGGCGAAAAGCTGTGGACGATGGTCTTTCTAAACCTGTTCACGATGGAGGTGATGCCCACCAAACCCACGCCCTGTCCGCCGTAGAGAGCTTGCAGCTCCTTGCGCAAAGTGCCCGAAACGAGGTCGCCCTCAATGATGGAATCCCCAAAATAAGCGATTCTCAGCTGCCCGCGCTTGCCCTTCTTGTGCTCACCGAGTTTGGCCCAAAAGCTTTCCAAAGGCTCCAACTCCTTGGCCGTAGTGCGCTGTTGCGCCACTTCCAGAGCCACGCTATCCGCCACGGCAAGCGAATCTCGGCCCAAAAGCTGAGCGATGAGGTTCATGCGCTTGATGGGGAAGATATCGTTATCCCATTCAGGAATGAAGGGAAAGACCACGAGTATGATCAATACCGCAAGCAGCAGGATCAACAGGGGCCTGACAAACTGCTTATCTATCACTCTTTACTATCCGGTTCACATCAAAGTATAAAGCAAAAAAGCCCCTCTTTGCAGAGGGGCCCTGTTATATAGATTTTATTTGTTCACTTGGTAGGTCTTGTCGCCTTTCTCCAAGAATCCGATGATCTGCTTGGCTGCAGCGACGCCGGCGTTGACGTTGGCTTCACCGGTCTGAGCACCCATCTTCTTGGGAGTGCAGAAGATGCGGTCTGCATACTTTTCTTTCAGCTCGGCGGCGTTATCAGGAGCCACGTCACTGGCGTAGCGGAACTTGCTCTTCGCTTCAAAGGCTCTCATCAGCGCTTCTTCATCTATTACTTCCTTGCGGGCGGTGTTGATGATGATGGCATTGTCTTTCATCAGGCCAAAGAGCTTGTCATTGATGGACTTTTTGGTTTCGGCGGTGGCGGGAATGTGCAGGGAAATATAATCTCCCAATTTGAAGATGTCTTCCACGGTTTCCAGCGGTGTCACGCCGTCTTGAGTCATCAGGTCTTTGCTGATATAGGGGTCATAGGCGTAGATCTTCATCCCCACGCCCTTGGCCATATTAGCCAGGAAACGGGGAACCCAGCCATAACCGTAGAGGGTGAGCGTCTTGCCGGAAAGCTCGGAACCGGACTTGCCGTTGTACATTCCCCGGGCCATGTAGATCATCATTCCCAGAGCCAGCTCGGCAACTGCGTTTGAATTTTGACCGGGTGTGTTCATGGCAACCACGTTGTGAGCGGTGGCGGCTTTGAGGTCGATATTGTCATAACCGGCACCGGCACGAACCACCACTTTCAGGTTCTTGGCGGCGTTGAATACGGCTTCATCCACAATGTCACTGCGGATAATGAGGCCGTCTACATCTGCTACTGCAGCGTGAAGCTGAGTGGCTTCGGTGTAGTTTTCCAAAAACTCATATTCATACTTGGCAGCTTCAAGTTCTGCCTTGATCTTGTTCACAGCTTCGGCTGCGAAGGGCTTTTCTGTAGCGATAAGGACTTTTGGCATTGATTTCTCCTACTGTTTTTATATTTTTAGCCATTATAAAAAAGATAAGAAAGATGTCAACCGAAATCTTCGCCGCCGCTGCCGGACAGCCAAAATGAAGCTGAAACAGGTGGTTCCGAACCGCCGCTGTATGCTATCCCGTCCAGAAATCCGAAACACAAAAAAACCCCGGACAACTCCGGGGCTTTGGTTCAATTTCTCTTGTCTTGGGCTTTATCAGTTTGGTATCACAGATACATACTTTCTGCCCAAGGCTTTGGTTTCAAATTTAACAGTGCCGTCAATCAGGCTATAAATGGTGAAGTCCCTGCCCATGCCCACGTTGAGCCCGGGATGGAACTTGGTGCCTTTTTGGCGGACTATGATATTGCCAGCGACAACATTCTCGCTGCCATATTTCTTTACGCCGCGATATTTGGGATTGCTGTCGCGACCGTTTCTGCTACTTCCAACACCTTTTTTATGTGCCATGATTTACCTCACTTAAGACCGGATATCGGTCACCTTAATATTGGTATACTGCTCGCGGTAACCCTTCTTCACGCGATAGCCTTTGCGGCGTTTCTTGTGAAAGATCACCTTCTTCTTGCCCCTGCCGTGTTCGATGACTTCGGCAAGAACCTTAGCGCCTTCGATCACAGGCTGGCCAATTTTGATCTCGTCCTCATCTTTGAGCATGAGCACGGTGTCAAATTCGACGCTTTGACCAGGCTCCGTGTTCAGCAAGGGAACGCGCAGGATGGCGTTTTTCTGAGCCCTGTACTGAAATCCTTTAATTTCTACGATGGCGTACATCTTTTTCTCCTTAAATTTAATGCATGAGATACCAAGATTTTGAAATGGGCAAATCCGTCAAGCTTTACTTTTACTTCAGCTCGTCAGGAATGATCAATTCCGCCTCTGTGGCATCGATCACCTGTTGCACTGTAACTCCGTCGGAGAGCTCTTTCAGCACCAATCCTGCAGGCGTCACTTCCAGCACACACAGGTCTGTGATAATCAGGCTGACTTTGCCCTTGGCGGTGAGGGGAAGGTTGCACTCTTTGAGGATTTTGGGGTTGCCTCTCTTATCCACATGCTCCATGGCCACGATCACCTTCTTGGCGCCCGTAACCAAGTCCATGGCTCCGCCCATTCCCGGCACCATCTTGCCCGGAATCATCCAGTTTGCCAGGTTGCCGTGTTGATCCACCTGCAAGGCGCCCAGGACGGTGACGTCCACATGACCGCCTCTGATGATGGCAAAGCTGAGGGCACTGTCAAAGAAGACGGCACCAGGATTGGCTGTGATGAAGCCACCGCCGGCGTTGATCATATCAGGATGCTCTTCGCCTTCTGCAGGCTGAGGACCGGTGCCCAAGATTCCATTTTCACTCTGCAGTGTCACACGCACCCCTTCCGGGATGTGGTTTACTGCTTCTGTTGGGAGGCCGATGCCAAGGTTGACATAGTCACCATCTTTGAATTCGGCCGCGATTCTGGCTCCTATACGTGATCTTTTATCCACTTTATACCTCCTTCACTACTATATAGTCTACAAACACCCCGGGCGTCACGATGTGTTCCGGATCAAGCTCACCGGTGGGGACGATCTCGTCCACTTCCACGATGGTGATCCTGCCTGCCTTCGCCATGATGGGGTTGCTGTTTCTGGCAGTTTTGCTGTAAACGAGGTTACCGCTTTCGTCTGCCTTATGAGCTTTAACAAGTGCAAAGTCGCTCGGAATGGCGGGTTCCAGCAGGTAATCCTTGCCATCCAGGGTGATAATTTGCTTGCCTTCTTGCACCACGGTGCCCAAACCTGTGGGAGTGAGCACGCCGCCAAGGCCTGCGCCAAAGGCTCTCACCCTTTCCATCAGGGTGCCTTGGGGCACGAGCTCGATGTCGATCTCGCCCGCGTTCATCTGTGCTTGAATCTCTCTGTTTGTTCCCAAGTGGGAAACCTGGGCACTGCGCACCTGGCGGTTTGCCACCAACTTGCCTATGCCTCTGTCTTCCCAGTCTGAAGCAATTACAATGATGTGCAGATCCTTGGTCTTGGCCGCTACAACAGCGTCAATGAGGCTCTCGGGAGCCCCAACGGCCAAAAATCCACCGATAGCTACACGGCTTCTGTCTTTGATCATTGCAGCAGCTTCTGCCGCTGTGATTCTTTTGAACATAAGGTTCTCCTTGCTATGTATTTTTTGTTTTATCTTTTGTGTTATGAACGATGTAATCACTCACCAGATGCAGGTCACGCGAGCTGATGGTGAGCTTTACCTCCACCCCATCTTCGCTGTAATCCTCAGAATGGATGGCGGCAATTTCATGTAGTTTGGAGCGCAGGGCCCCCTGGTCAAAACCAAGCTTGATGGTGATCTTACGTGCGTCAAGGAGTTTATTTTCCACCTCCTCCAAAAGCTCCTCAACGCCGATATTCTCCTTGGCACTCACCAGCACGCAATCCGGATAGCGACGCTTGAGCAACACACCAAAATCATCATGCAAGAGGTCACACTTATTAAACACCAGGATCTGCGGAATATCGGCAGCGTCTATGCTTTCCAGCACCTCGTTCACCTGTTCTATATAGTAGCCATACATATCGTCCGAAGCATCCACCAAATGCAAGAGCAGGTCTGCATCCTGCACCTCCATCAGCGTAGCTTTGAAGGAAGCCACCAAGTGGTGAGGCAATCTGGAGATGAAGCCCACGGTATCAGAGATTACCAGAGGCTCTCCTGTGCTGAGCTTGAGCTGTCGGGAGGTGGAATCCAGGGTGGCAAAAAGCTTGTCCTCCACCAGCACACCGGCATCCGTAAGCAGATTGAAAAGCGTGGATTTGCCCGCATTGGTATAGCCCACCAAACACAACTTGAGTGCGGAATCCCGCATCTTGCGCTGTGTCTGCTTCTGCTTGGTCACCGTCTCCAGCGCATCCTTGATCTTGCGGATATTCTGCCGGATGAGCCGCCTGTCTATCTCGATCTGCTTCTCACCCATACCCCGGGAAGCTGCACCGCCGGAAGCACGTGCCGAGCCTCTTTCCTTGTCAAAGTGATCCCAAAGCCTGCGCAAGCGCGGCAGCTGATATTCCAGCTCCGCCAGCTTGACCTGCAGCCGCGCCTCACGCGTGCGTGCATGGTCGTGAAAGATGCTGAGGATGACCTCCGTGCGGTCTATGACCCGGATGCCAAAATCCCGCTCGATATTGCGCCCCTGCATCGGCGTCAACTCTTCATTGACCACCAATATATCGGCTTGAGCCTGATGCATTTTGACGGCGATTTCGCTCAACCAGCCCCGGCCAAAAAAGGTAGCCCGCTGCGACTGATTCCGCTTTTGGCTATATGCACCCAAGACCATGATCCCGGCAGTATCCGCAAGACGACCCAGCTCCTCAAGCGTGGCCTGAGCCTCCTGCTCCGTCTCATTCTGACGCACGATACTGGCCAAAAAGGCCGTCTGCTGCGAGTCCTGAAGCTCCTCTTCCCAGACCTCGTCTTCCAGTTCATAATCTATGGGTAAGTTGTTTATTTCTTGCATGGCAATATCTTAGATTGGCAGCAGAGGCTTTTTAATACCCCGAATAGCTGCTATATATCTTGAAATAAAGGTTGAAGCATCCACCACTGAATCTCGCCCACAACAGCCACCCTGCCACAGGTTTGCAAGAACAAACTCCGTGGAAAACGGCTCCAAAAAGGGCGGGGAGATAGCGGATGATAATAAATTTTTCATAACAGTTCCAATAAAGAATGAAGAGCATTCTGAGTCAAGTAAAATCTGTATAAGCTTGATAACACTGAGCCTGAAGCACATCCCCCACCAAAATGGGCTTTTGCGACAAAAAGCGGCCTTACTCATTCACAAACAAGATGTTAGCCCTTTTATCCCACATTTGTTAAGAAGAAAGTGAGCACTCTATTATTTCTATTGACAAAAAGCCCTCTACTATAATAGTGAATCATGAGACTATTTAGGTGTTTAGCCCATAACTTGGCATTCATATCAGCGCCTAAGGTCTTGCTTTAGAAGCGCTTGCCTCTGTAGGCAAGAAAACGACACAAATAACTACTATTAAGATCAAAGCAAGGAGAAGACAATGTTTAGAAAGCTGATTTTAGCTTTAACGCTCGTCCTGGCCCTCAGCTTCGTCTGGGCGCAGGGAGCAGAAGATTTCACTAATTCTACTGCCACTGCCAGCTATGCAGATGGCTCTTTTGTAGGCAACGGAGGTATCACCTGGACATATGGACATTCCAGAAATGAAGGATCCTATCCAATAGATGGCAATGGTCTGATGCTGAGAAATGCATCTGCCAGCTATCTGGAAGCCACTATCCCCGGTGGAATTGGCAACTTTTCTTTTGATTACAGGAAGGCCTTTACCAATGCCAGAGCCAGAGTTCTGGAGCTATACGCAAACAATGCAGTGGTCTACACTACAGAAGCTTTTGGTGGAGAGTCTGGAGAAGACACCACCATCCACCCCTTCAGCCATAATGTCAATATCCCCGGACTTGTCACTATAAAAATAAAACTACAAGGTGCGAGTGGGGAAAACTCCCAAGTAACCCTGGATAACATCTCATGGACTGGCCACGTTAGCGCTGACCCAACCATCTTCGTGGGCGGCACTCTGACTTCCTTCAGCACCTATGTTGGCACTCCCTCAGGATCCCAGAGCTACACCCTTAGTGGCTACAACTTGAGTAGCAATATCAGTGTAGCAGCCCCGGCTGGATTTTCCCTGTCCACTGATGACGTCACCTTCACAAACACGCTTTCATTGGCTTCAGACTTTTCAGGCTCCGTCTATGTACGCTTGGATGGAACCACGCAAGGCGAGTTTAGCGGCAACATTGAACACACCAGCACGGGCGCAACCCCGGTACAATTGGCCGTAGAGGGCGTCGTAAATATACCATTACCACCCACTACCTACTTGGAAGAACAATTTAACTATACCCCCGGCACCACCTTGGCATCCAACGGTTGGTTTGCCCACAGTGGAGAGGGAACGAACTCCCCATTAGTGCACACAGAAGGCTTGGGCTACCCCGGTTATCCTTTGGCTGCTGGTTATGCCGGAATCACCTTGGGAAGTGGAGAAGATGTAAGTAAAACTTTACTCGGTGAAGCTATCACTGAGGGCACAGTTTATTCATCCTTCTTGATCAATGTAACCAGCGCAAGCGCGACAGCAGAATATATCTACCACTTCATGCCCCAAGTTCCCACCACAGACTTTAAAGGCAAGTTCTTTGTAAGCAAAAACGCTGAAGATCAATTGAGATTTGGCCTTACCAAAGCTGCAAGTTCTGCTTCCTCTGTTGCTTGGACAGAATACAATTACGCACTCAACACAACCTATTTGGTTGTGCTGAAATATGAGATTTTGCCTGAAGGCAACAACGACATCGTCACCGCCTGGATCAACCCTACCGACTTTTACGCTGAGCCTACCCCCCTCTTGAGTGCAACAGTAACTGAAACAGACATTGCTTCTATTAACGCTGTTGCAATACGCCAAAACAACGCATCTGTTACAGCCATCTTCGACGGCATCCGCGTAACCAACAACTGGGCCCAACTCTTTGACGGTGAAGAGCTTCCCACTCCCGTGCTCCACGCCGTGGGTGAGCCGGACCCTCTCTACAGCATTGCCGGTGCTCCTTCCGAGGAGATCACTTCCTATACAGTGTATGGAGAAAACCTGTACGGCTCCATCAACGTGACCGCTCCGACCCATTTTGAGATCGCTACAGCAGCCGAAGGCCCTTGGCAAAGCAGCTTGACCCTGCCCGCCGACTTTAATGGCCTTGTTTATGTGCGTCTCAATACCGAAGTCGAAGGCAATCACGTCGGCTTCATCCTTCACAACAGCCCGGGTGCTGAAGAAGTGTCCAAGCGTGTGGAAGGCGAAGCTTTCGCTCCGGATGTCACCTGGAACAGCAGCGTGACCGAGCTGAACTTCACCGCCGAAGTCAATGCCGAAGAGCCCATACTCAGCTACACCCTGAGCGCAACCGGTGCCAACACCAACCTGGTTCTCACCCTCGAAGGTGATGCCTTCTCCATGCGTGCAGGCACAAGCGGTGAATGGACCAATGCCCTCAGCCTGGCCCCCAGCTTCAACGGCAGCATCTACGTGAAGATGCTCACTGCAGCAACCGGAAACTTCCAGGGCAGTATTCAGCACGTCACCACCAATGCTTCCGACATGACCATCGCCCTCAGCGGCAGCGTCACCCCTCCCGCAGGAGCAGCTTTGGATCTCTTCTTTAGTGAATACATCGAAGGAACCGGTCTCAATAAAGCTTTGGAAATCTTTAACGGAACCGGTATGCTTGTGGACCTGAGCGACTATCAGGTAGAACACTACAGCAATGGCGCATCAGACCCCGGGTATAGAACTGTGGTGCTTAGCGGCACTTTGGCCAACGGAGAAGTATTTGTTCTGGCTCATAGCGGTGCAGATGCCAGTATTACAGGAATTGCCAATATTACCGATGACAATGTTGTCAATTTCAATGGCGACGATGCAGTAGCCATAAGAAAGATCAGCACAGATGCCTACGTGGATATCATTGGTGTTATTGGAGAAAGACCTACCGGTGGCGCATGGACTGCGGACGGCGAATATAGTACTAAGGACAAGACCCTGGTGCGCAAACCCACCGTGACCCAAGGCGTGAGTGTGAACCCCAGCGGCCATGAGCCCAACAGCCCAACCGGTTTTGCCACATTGGCTACCGAGTGGGATGCCTATCCTACAAATACTTTCACAAACATAGGTACCCACCTCTTCACACCTGGATCTGAAGTTAACCCTGCCGATGCACCCGTGATTTCACCTGAAGGCGGCTTGCAATCCGGCCCCGTGACCGTGAGCATCAGCAGCAGCACCCCCGGTGCCGTGATCCACTACACTTTGGACGGAAGCACACCCGATGCAAACAGCACCGTTTACACCGCACCCTTTGTGGTATCCACCACCACCACGGTGAGAGCGATCACCATCGCCCCGGGCTATACTCCCAGCCTTGTTACCAGCGTGACCTACAGCTATGCCACCCCCGTGGAAAACATAGTCACCCTGAGAGGCATGCCCACCGGAGCAAGCAACTTCTACCAGCTCACAGGCGAAGCCATACTCACCTACCAGCAAAGCTGGCGTAACCAGAAATATATCCAGGATGCCACCGCTGCTATCCTCATCGATGACTATCCGGGCGTGATCACCACCGCCTACAACCTCTACGATGGTATCACCGGCATCGTGGGCACACTGGGTACTTATAATAATGTGTTGCAATTTACGCCGGTATTCGATCCCGGTGCTGCCACCTCCAGCAATAACGTTGTGGTGCCCGAAGTGCGCACCCTGGCCTCACTCACCTCGGATGATCAGGCAAAGCTGATCAGAGTGTGCGGCGTGACCATGGACGCCACCAACGGCAACTTCGCTACAGGCGTTGAAAGCATCACTATCACTGACGCTTCAGGCAGCCTTACCATGAGGACGTTCAGCCCGACAGACTACAACGGAACCCCCATCCCCACCGAGCCTGTGGACTTGATCTGCTTGGTGGGTCAATACTATGAGAATATCCAGGTCTCACCCCGCTTCCTGGCAGACTTCCTGCCTGCAACAGCCCAGCTTGCCGCACCCGTGGTCCAGATTGTGGAAACCAACGGAACCGTGACCCTCAGCTGGGAAGCCGTTGCCGGCGCCGTGAACTATCGCATCGAGAGATCAGATGATCCTTACACCGGATTCGTCCAGGTCGGCACCACCCCTGCCACCTCCTACAGCGAAGCCGCAACCGGAACAAAGCTGTTCTATCGTGTGATCGCCGAATAACAAATAACCCTAATCAATATACAAGCCGTGGACCTCTTGGTTCACGGCTTTTTCATTGAGCTGCAAATCCGACCAGCTTGACGGGAGCTGCATCGTGGGCCAAACGAGACTTGCCCAGCTACCCGCTAAATGCCAGCCCGAAACTGCCTCTCCCCCATGCACTTCCGCTTCTGCCGCCCTGCTTTCCACCTGAATTGAGGCTCAGGCACAATTTGGGTGGGCAGTATCAGGAGAAAAACCAAAAAGGTAAACGGGGCATTTTCCCTCCAGATTTCAGGGGCGTAAATTGGCAGAAAAAACCCTGAGCAATGCCTACTGTTTTAGTAGGTAATCCCCGGCTCAACCCGACACCCCAACCAGCAGGCCTTTCTGAAATATTTGACTCGGGGGCCGGTTTTGCGAAAACAAATCCGCCTTCTAAAACGTCGATTTGATGCGGCCTCCCTTAGGGGCTCCTGTGGGTCTCCTTTGGGATCCACAAGTAACCCATGGAAAACCCAAGAGTTACGCAAGTGAGCTCCAAGGAAACCCCAAGGTGGGCTAAGGCAGGCGAAAAGTCAAAGGTTGACGCGAGCGTCGGTTTTCTGCAAGTAATTTTACCACGAATATCGGCGCCTGTGTCAGTGATTTTTTACCAAGAAAGTATGCGGACGATCACGACTGCACTGTCCGGTTGCCGGTTGTGAGCAGTGAGCCAAAGGGTTATTTATCTGGGAGGCTGGGTGATAGCCGGGCTTACCATACCCTAACCATGAAACTTGCGTGGCGGCAGAAAGCTGACAACTACCCTGTGCCCTGCCAAAAGCCTGGTAAATTCCCGGCAAAGAAAACCGCGGGCGACTCTGTGTCTTTCCCGCGGTCTACGCTAATTAAGGAGGCGTTTGTTCTATTTTACTGTTGATGGTTCAGGTTTTGTCTTGTTCAGGTCGCTGGCTTTTTTCAGCCCGCTTTGTGGCTTTTCTTGCAGAGTGGCACTGGAAGTTCTTCTGAGACGCTGACCGTCACCACACATACGTCCGCCCAGCAAGGCACCAATGCCTCTGCCGTCCTTGCCGCAATATTCTTTGACGACAGCTTTTTGGTCTGCATTCAATTCATTGAATATCGCTTGAATGGCGTCAATACGGGCGTTGGCCATGGTTTTCTTGAGATCAAACATCTGGCCGGTGACTTTCTTTGCGCCTTCAAAATCTCTGTTTTGCATGGCTTTTTGCTTGTCCATTCTCAGTTTTTGGATCTGGTCAGTCCAGATTTCCATCTGCTTTTGCAGTTCTGTTTTGATCTCTTCGATTTTGGTGTTCTGCTTGGCTGAAAGCATCAGCATTTCATTCAGCGGTTTTTCTTCATCAGTGGGCGTAAGCCTGTCTGTTACTTTAATATTGGGGTTTTCACCGGGTGTGCGCCCTGCGGCGCCAGTCCTGTCTTTGAGATTAACTTGAGCGACGAGACCTCCGATGAGCAGGGTAAGGGCTATTAGGACTACAGTGAATTTTCTCATTTTGATGTTCTCCTTTAGTAGTTTGAAGTTCTTATTGTTAGTCCAACCGTCTTCTGCGTTTTTGACGTTGCACTATTTCTTCGTATCTCTTGGTATAGAATTCTTTGGCTTCTTCCGGGGTGAGGCTTTGCCTGTGGCGGATCAGCCTTTCTGCCATGTGGTTTTCCAGGATAGCCTGGTTGGCCAGGGTGCGCGCCAGAAGGTCGTCCAAGGCTTCCATATCCAGCGGGTCTTTGGCCAGTTCTTTCATAAATTCTGCTTTGATCTCAGAAAATTCCCGCCAGAGCGCACGTGTAGTATCGCTGAAGGCAGGATTGTCTCCTGGGCCACGGTTGTCCCGTCTCAAAGCGGGTGCGTATCTGGGGTTCATGCGGTCACGGTGGGTGCTGGTAAAATAGATATAGCTGCCCAATACGGCCAGGTTGAAAGCAAATGAAATAAGTAAAAGGGTGATCAACCAACGTCTACTCACTATTACCTCCGCCAAAGAAGGAATCTTCCACCAGGGTGCTTTCACCGAAGAAGGTGATTTCTTGCACTTGCTCAGAGGCTACTTTGCTGCTGAGGGCGGAAATCTGGAAGCCTGTGACCCCCAAGAGGGAGCCCAGGACAAAGCTGAGCAGTATCGCCAGAGTGGCGGGTACCAACTGCAGCCTGAATTTCTTGCGCACCTTCAAGCGCTTGGGCTCGTGAGCCTTGCATTGATGCAGGATCTGATGGTGGAGCCAGGAAGGCACTTGCGGGCGCGGCGCAGAAAGCATCAGCTCACGAAGCTTGAGGGCTTGCTGCTGATAGGCGCGGCATTTTATACACTCATCAAGATGTGCCTGCAGCTTCGCCGTGGAGGCTTGGTCCAAGGCTCCATCTTGCATGAGGTCAATCTGTTTTTTGTATTTGGCACATCTCATTGTTTTAGTTCCTTTTTGTTTTTCTTTGTGCTACTGCAGAGCACGGTAAATTCTGTTCTCATACTTTATACTCCCATCCCCTCGATTTCCTTCACAAGTTTTTTCCTCAAAATCTTGCGTGCCCTCACAAGTAGCGATTCTACCGCTTTAACAGTGATTCCCAGGCGTTCAGAAATTTCTTTGTAACTGAGCGATTCATAATATTGCAATTGGATCACGGCGGCCATGCGTGGCGGCAACTCTTTGATCGCATTGATCAGAGGCGTATAATCCGGCTCCGGCTCGGGTGGCGGCTTATCTGCCATACGCTCAAACACTTCCGGCTCTCTGTGAACATAGCGGCTCTTTTGCTTGAGGAAGGTCATCGTCTTATTGTATGCAATCCTATACAGATAGGCCAGGGCAGTGGGCGCTTCTATCCTGTCTATATTCTCATAAAAGGCAATGAAGCTCATCTGCAAGAGGTCTTGCGAATCTGCCTCATTCCCCGTCAGTGAAAGGAGATAGTGGTAGATGCGGGCCTGGTTTTCCAGCAGGAAGGGTTCAAAGTCTTCAGCTCGCATTTACCGTCTCCTCGTTATCGTTTCTTATCTTCAATTCCATAATTCAAACAAATTCAGTTATTCCTTTGTATCTGGGCAGAAAAGTCTCTCAGATAAAAGGGCTGAAGGTCTGCCAGAGAATCAAAGTCGTAAACACTATCCGATTCCGAGAGCAGATCCAAAGTATACAGACCTATAGCGGGCACATAGCCCAAAGAGGTGGGATGCAGGGCAGTTAGGCGGTCATCAGCGGGCAGGATGTGGCTCCCGTCTCCGATCAACCACGCCTCGCCAAAATCCCAGTTCAGAATCTCCTGAGGCGGACAGACCTCCGGGCCTTGGATCAGATTGAGATCCTCGTCCCAAAGCGCCGCATACACTTCTTTCATCCGGGCATCGATCACGCTGAGGATGTTTTTGCCGCAGTGCATCCTGGGCAAGGCGGCCAATTTGAGCGAGGAAAAGGCTCTCAAGGGACAGCGATTAGCGTAGGCTATCCCCTTGGCTGTGGCCAAGCCTATCCTCAGACCCGTGAAAGAGCCGGGCCCGTTGGCCAGCAGAATGCGGGAAATCTCCGCCGGTGTGAAGCCGGTAAGCTTCAGGGCGGCATCCAGCTGCGGCATCAAGGTTTCGCTGTGCGTGATGGATACATTGAAATATGAGGCATAACTCAGCCTGTCGCCCTCAAAGAGGGCAATTGAGCCCGAAGCCTGCGAAGCATCGAGGGCCAAAGTTAATTGCCTCGGCATTCCCATTATAAAATAAAGCCGGAAGCCGTGCATAACATAGCTTCCGGCAACAATCAATTTGAGTTTGGGGTTTTATTCTTCGTAGGGCTCAAACATATCCTTGCCTACACCACATTCTGGGCAGACAAAGTCTTCTGGAAGCTGTTCGAAGGGGATTTCATCGTTTTGAGCGGGATCGTAGATCCAACCGCAGGCAATGCATTGATATTTTTGCATGGGTTACCTCCATTAGTAGGTTTCTTTATGAATTTCAAAGTATGCTTGAGAGTGTTGGCAAGCGGGGCAAATGCTGGGTGCTTTGGGCCCGTGATGGATGTAGCCACAATTGAGGCACTTCCAAAATACGCTTTCTTCTCTTTCAAACACACGCACGTTTTTCACGTTATCATAAAGAGCGCGGAAACGCTCCTCATGTGCTTTCTCCACTTTGGCTATGTTTCTGAAGGATGCGGCGATATCGGCAAATCCTTCCTGCTCGGCGATGTCTGCAAAAGCGGGATACAAGTCTTCCCACTCCTCTCTTTCACCTTCGGCAGCATACTTGAGATTGGCCAAAGTATCATCTGCACTCCAGCCCACAGGGAAACCGGCTTTGATCTCGATCACTTCACCTTCCATGCCATGTGCGCGGAGATGCTTGAAAAACACTTTGGCGTGTTCTTTCTCGTTCTCTGCAGTCTCCATGAAGATGTTGTGGATCTGCTCATAGCCTTCTTTCTTGGCCGTCTTGGCACTGTAGACATAGCGCATACGTGCCTGGCTCTCGCCGGCAAAAGATTGCATCAGGTTTACAGCGGTTTTGGTGTTCTTAAATGACATGTTCTTAAAAACTCCTTTATCTTTAGTTTAACTGGTTTTCCATAAGCCATGCAGATTGCAGTATTCACGTGCGAAAAGCACATCCTGCATGGGAACGGGGAATATTGCTTCAGGTGCATCACCGGGCTTGAGCTCATGACGATACACGCAATCCTTGGTTATTACCTCTATAAAAGCAATGTAGTGCTTCTCTTCCATGGGATGAGCGACGCTTCCCACGGCTACTTTGATCTTTCCACCGAGGTCTGTAATCTCAGGGATGTGTTTCTCAAATGCTGCTTCTTCGGTGTTCCCTTCCAAATGGACCATGGGCTCACCACAGCAAATCAACACACCTTTACCGGTGAAAACAACTTCCGCTACATTGCCGCACTTGACGCAATGGTATATCTGACGTAATTCTGTCATTATAACCTCCAATTGGTTTTTGTAGTCCGAACAATATAGCTCAGACACCCCCCTTTTGTCAATACATATTTTCCCCCACTCGGTGTTTTTATCTTAACAAGCAGCCTTAACACTTCATGGGATGCAGCCTGGTCAATATCGTGAAGCTTCAGGTTTTTATCTGTGCTCGCTATCCTGATTCACGGTTTTGGGGCGCTTATTTCATCAATATAACGCTCATTATGCATGAAACCTTGAGTTTTGTTCATTTTTCTCTTGCCAAAAAAAGGGCTCATGATTTAATGGCAATAAAGTAAAACTGAAGGTAAGGAAAGTTACATGAAACGCTTGGCACTCGCCCTTGTTGCGCTGCTGTTGCTCACCGGCTGCGTGGAATATGATGAAGAGCTTTGGATCAAATCGGATGGCTCCGGAAGGGCCAATTTGCGCTTGGTGCATAGATCATCCTACGAAAACCCTGAAGAGATTATGCGCAAAGCACAGTTGCCGGGCATCAATCTGATAGAATCCAAGGTATCTCGCTCCGGAGCTGATGTAATCTATCAAGTGAGCTTTACCTTCAAGAATATAGAAGCTTTCAACAACGTCAATGACATGATCGGCACGGCAGACTTTTGGGGCAAGATCACGCTCAACCAGGAAAAGGGCAAGGTGAGCTTCAAACGCAGGATCGCCCTGGGCAGGACGGAGAAGGACGACGAGATCGAAAACATCTTCAGCAACCAGCAGGTGGACTACCCGGTCTGGAAATACAAGGTGCACCTGCCCTGGAAGATCATCAGCTCCAATGCGGATGAGAGAAACATCAACCGCAGAGCCAAAACCGTATCCTGGACCTATGATACCCGCAAGCTCTGGCATAGCGATGAATACATGACCGTGGAGATGGAAAAGGGCATCCCCATCTTCCCCATCATCCTGATAGCAGTATTGCTTATCATGCTGGGCTTCTTCATCATTTGGATGAACCGCATCGCCAAACGTTCCCACTTCCTGGACAAACTGGAACACGCCAAACAATTTGAAAAGGACAAGAAAGAATAGCATATAGATTAACCCAACCATAAGGAGTAAAGCGTGAAAAGAAACTGGATCTTGCGTCTGTTGCTGCTGAGTTTGTGCCTCTTTTGCCTCATGGGTCTGTGCAAAAGCAGACAGGTCGTACTCAGCGTAAAAGTCCCCTCAGAAGTCTATCGAGTCCCGGATGATTTCCCAAGCTGGAATTGGGATGAAGACCTTGAGATAGACGGCATGAGCATCGTGGAGTGGGACAGGGTGATGAAGTCGATAGATGAATCCCCGAGCGAAAGACATGAATACTATATCAGCCTGGACGAGTTTGAGACGCTGCTGCGCAACAACATCTTCCTGCTCACCCGCATCGGAACTTACGATGACAACAGGCCATCCTTTTGGGATGTCAATTACAACATTGCCCACAGCCGTTCCCTATTGCATCCCAACGCATATGCCCTGGGCAAAATGCTTACCGACAGCAAACAAAACTCAAAGCGTGAGGCATTTGTAAAAGCGGCAATCAGCGTCCTCAAAGACCCCAAAACCAAGACTGCCTGGAACCAGCAAAGAGAACAGTATTGCGATGATATGATCCGCATCTGGAGAGTGGAACCGGGACAGTGGGGATGGTTTGACTATCAACGCGCCCTCAATATCGACTACGACAGCGCCGTCTCTATGGGGATCAATGCCGTATTGCGACACATGAAGAGTGTAGACTTCTCGGCAAAGGTGACTCCTGATGTTTATCAATGGAGACTTGTGAGGGTGATCAACACCTACATCGAGTATCTCAGCGACAATTCACCTTTTGGCATCCAATCCGCCTGCTACAGAATGGGCCCGGATGCCACACAGAAGCTGATCGGATACTTTGAGCGCAGCCTCGAAAGCGTGCAAAACAAGAAGAAGAAATAAGCCTCGGCGCTTGAAACCGAAAACCTGAACAAAGGAGAAAAAGCGTGAAAACACATTGGACTCTGCGCATATTGCTACTTGGCCTGTGCCTCTTTTGCCTCATGGGCGTCACCAAAAGCAAACAAATCAAACTGAGCGTGAACGTACCCCTGGGCGAGGTCTTCAAGCTCCCCGAAGGCACCATCTGCTGGGATTGGTATTCAAACGACATCGAGGACCTCGGTTATGCGGAAATCGTAGACTGGGATGAAGTGATGCGGATGGTGGAAAACTCCGGCGGGGCCAAGGCAGAATACTTTATCACCCTGGACGAATTTGAAACGCTGCTGCGCAACAACATCTTCCTGTTTACGCGCATCGGCATATACGAGGATTTCGAGCCTGATTATTGGTATCTGAATTGCAAGATAGGCTACGGACGCGAACTGCAGTACCCCAATGCCTATACCATGGCCAAAATCCTCACCGACAGCAGGCAGGAGTCCACTCGCGAGGCATTTGTAAAAGCGGCCATCCAAATCCTCAAAGACCCCAAGACCAAAGCGGCCTGGGAGCAGCAAAGAAGCGAATTTTGCCAGCGGATGGTTCGCACCTGGGAAGTGGAAGAAGGCGAATGGGGTTGGACAGACTACCAACGTGCCAAAAACGTTGATTACCAAAGCGCTCTTTTCATGGGCATCAACGAGATGCTGAGATACATGAAAACTACCGATTTTGAGGCCAAGGTGCTCCCGGACGGCTATCACTGGAAAATCGTGAGGGTGATCAACACCTACTTTGAGCACGTCTACGACTCATCGCCCTTCAGGCTGCAATCCGCCTGCTTCAGGATGGGCCCCGATGCCACTCAAAAGCTGATCGGCTATATGGAACGCGGCCTCGAAAGCCTGAAGAAATAAGCCCTATAAACTATTCGAGCACTCCGGGCCAAGCTCAGAGTGCTCTTTTTTTGCTCACGCACAATTGGAGTGGAAGTCTACGAGTGGTCAGTCGCTGGCATGAGGGAGAGGGGGAGAGAGAAAGAGAAAGAGAAAGCTGTGCTGGATTCAGGGAGTATGCGGCGTTTTCATTTGGTCGCTCCGGCGAGCGACCCTACATAAGCGGCGGTTCAGCGACCGCCCGTACAAGCCAAGCCCTCTACTGCTTGTCGCGCAGGCTCTTCCACCACTTCAGCCGTTTGGCGATCTCCTTCTCAAAGCCAAACTGTCCCGGCTCGTAGTAGGTCTTTTCCGGCATCTTCTCAGGGAAGTATTTCTGATAGCTGTAGTGATGCTCAGAATCGTGATCATACTTGTATCCCTTGCCATATTCCAGCTCTTTCATCAGTTTGGTGGGCGCATTGCGGATATGCAGAGGCACGCCGTAGTGACTGGTCTTGATGGCGTCCTCACGTGCTTTGAAGTAGGCGACGTCTGCGGAGTTGCTCTTGGGCGCGGTGGCCAGATAGATCACCAGTTGAGATAGCGCCGCAGCGGCTTCCGGCATACCGATGAAGAGCAGAGCGTCTTTGGCAGCGATAGCCAGGGAAAGCGCCTGCGGATCGGCCAGGCCTACATCCTCGGAGGCAAAGCGAATGAGCCTGCGCACGATGTAGCGCGGGTCTTCGCCACCTTCCAACATCCTTGCCAGCCAGTAGAGCGCCGCTTGAGGATCGGAACCCCGCAAAGACTTATGCAGCGCCGAGATCAGGTTGTAGTGTTCTTCCCTTCCTTTATCATAAAAGAGCGTCTTCTTTTCCAGGATACCCGCCAGTTCTTTGATGCCGGGATGCGGATTTGCCCTCAGGAAATCTGAGATCAGTTCCAAGTAGTTGAGTGCGCGGCGTGCATCTCCCCCGCTTTGTGAAGCCAGCCAGCCGCTCACTTCCTCATCTTCTTCGAGCTGCAGCTCGCGCATACCCTTGGCCACGATCTGGCTCAGCTCCTCTTCCGAGAGCATACTGAGCACAAAGACGTGCGCCCTCGAAAGCAGCGCCGGAATCACCTCAAAGGAAGGATTCTCCGTAGTCGCACCGATGAGGATCACCGCACCCGACTCCACAAAAGGCAGAAAGGCATCCTGTTGCGACTTGTTGAAGCGGTGGATTTCGTCCACAAAAACGATGGTGCCGAGCCCTTCTTTGCGATGATGAAAATCTGCATCCTTCATCATGGCCTTCACTTCTGTGATCGAGGCCAGCACGGCGGAAAACTGCACAAAGGGTTGCTCCGCCTTTTCTTTGATGATGCGTGCGATGGTGGTTTTCCCCGTTCCGGGCGGCCCCCAAAGGATAAAGGATTGATAGCGTCCGGTTTCGATCATCTGCCGCAGCAGCGAATCCGGATTGATCAGCTTGGGTTGCCCCAGAATCTCATCCAGGGAAGTGGGGCGCAGCCTCTCAGCCAGAGGCACGTTTCGCTCATTAATTTCTTCGTTTTCAAATAGATTGGTCTGTTTATCCCTCATAAACCTCTCCCCTTAGGTATGCTGCCTGATCAGGGCGATGGGGTCCACCTCGCGCAGCTTCCTCAGCGGCAGCAAAACACTCAGGAAAGTGAGCGCATAGGAGGCGATCACCACCACGACGTAATCCTGCCACATCACCTTTACGGGCAGGACGGTAAAGTCTTCTCCGGCGGCGAGTTTGACAAAGCCGTATTTGCTCTGCAACCACAGCAGCAAGCTGGCCAAGACAAGCCCCAGCAGAATGCCGAAACTGCTCAAAAACAGCGATTGCCGCAGGAACAGGCTGCTGAGATCCTTATCCTTGAAGCCGATAGCCTTGAGCAGGCCCAGCTCTTTCTTCTTCTGAGCGATACTCTTGAGCATATTACCCGTAAGATTAAAAGAAGCAATCACATACATGAGCAACATGATGGTAAACATCAGCATCTTTTCAAAGCGGATGGCACTATAGAGACTGGCATCAAACCGGCTCCAGGGCTCCACTTTATACTGTGGAAACTTCTTCTGCAGGTTCTTGCTCAGGGCCTCGCTCTGGGAAAAGTCGCCCGCCCGCAGGTCCAGCTGATCCACGGTGGATTTGCCGCTGAAAAACATGGCATTATCCAGGCTTATATAGGCGTAACTCTGCTGATATTCCGGCATGGCAGATTCAAAGACGCCAATCACGCGGAAGGTCTTCACTCTGGGGATCATGCCAAAAGCGGTGGGGATATTCAAGCGCGGCGAGATGAGCTGGATTTCATCGCCCAGATAGAGCCCCAATCCACCCGCCAATCCGGCTGCCAGGATGATACCATCGGCATCCAGAGCTTCCCGCGTGGCACGTCCGGCAATGAAGCCTTGACGCAGCCCCATCCCATTGTCGCTCAAGGGATTCAGAGCCATGGAGACACGCTTGTGGTTGTCGATATCAATGCCAAAACAAAAGGCGGGCAAGACCACGGTGCCCTTCTTGGCCAAAAGCTCGTTGCGCACCACCGCCGAAGCGGCAACGCCCGAGGCGTTCAACACGCCTATCAGGCTATCCGGATTGCTGATCCCGCCAGAATCTTTGCTGCGCATACGGATCTGGCTCATGGTGCCGGAAATGCGCAGTCCTATATCATCTTTAAAGCCGTTCATGACGCTGCTCACGCAGATAAGCGCAAGCACACCGAGGGTGATGCCCGCAAGCGTGAGATAGTGGTTTTTGCTCACTAAGCGTGCATTGCGGCCACGCAGATACCTGCCGGCCAACCAGGATACGGCTCGATTTGATGTTTTGCTCATAGAGAGCATAATTATTTGCCCTGCATAGTTTCGTCAATAGTTTGTTTGCTCAGCTCAAGAATGCCATACAGATAACGCTCTATCTATCAGGGTGATAGAGAGCCTTCTCAGGCGCAGACAAGGCCCAATTTTACAGCAGGATTTTCTATATTACCAGATTCCGATCACTGATCCTGCCCTCATCTATCCGCAAGCACCGTCAGCCTTGGTCTTGGTCGCTTCAGCGACCGCCGGCTACAGCGAGCTCCCTGCCGGCCCCATCTCTGGCAAAATCTCACCGACGCAGGCCATGATATCCGCACCAAAATTACTTGCGCAAAACCGACGCTTGAGTCAACCTTTGACTTTTGACCCCGCCTCGCCCGCCCTCGGGTTTCCTCGGCCCTCGTTTGCGTAACTCATGGGTTTTCCATGGGTTACTTGNNTGCCCAGCCCAAGAATGCCACGCAGATAACGCTTTATCTATCAGGGTGATAGGGAGCCTTCTCAGGCGCAGACAAAGCCCAATTTTACAGCAGAATTTTCTATATTACCAGCTTCCGCTCACTGATCCGGTCCTTATCTATCCGCAAGCACCGTCAGCNNGGATTTGTTTTCGCAAAACCGGAGCGTAAGTCAAATATTTCAGAAAGGCCTGCTGTTCAGGGTACCGGATTGAGTCAGGGAATGCCTACCAAAAAGGTAGGTATTCCGCAGGAGTTGGGCCACCATTTCACATCCCTGAAATCCGTCAGCATCCAAAAAAGCCGGCTCGCTAAGGAGCCGGCTTAGATGACAGTCTATCATGCCAACTATAGTTTGGGTCTTCAAGACCCGCTAAAGTCAGCGATTACCTATTGCATTAGGATCATCTTTGAGGTTTTGCGATAGCCGGGAGCAGCCATCCTCAGCATATAAACACCGCTGGCGATGGAGCGCCCTCTATCATCCTTGGCATCAAAGACCAGTTTGTAGTGTCCGGTAGTCTGTTCTTCGTCTACCAGTGTTCTCACCAATTGGCCTTTGATATTGTACACTTCCAGCTTCACGCGTCCCGCTTCCTTCACGCTGTAACTGATTGTGGTTTCAGGGTTGAAGGGGTTGGGATAGTTGCCGTTCAGTGCGGTGGCTACCACGGGCAGGTGATCATCGGCGTTGGAAGTTTCCTGCAGCACGAAGTTCACGGTGGTAGCGAGGTTGTAATTGACCAACACATCGTCGACGGTGAGAGAATCATAGCCTGCGGCGGAAGCGGTCACCGAGTGATAGCCGATGGGCACCACGAGGGTGTAAGCTCCCATGGAGTTTGTGGTTGCGCTCACCGTTCCGTTGGTTACGCTTGCCCCAACGATGGGTGTGTTGTTTTTCTGTCTCACCGTGCCCACAATCATACCCGTCTGTGTGAATTTATTGAGGATATTTGAGAAGCTGGCCACGGAGGTGACGTTGTTTGTGTAGACCGCTTTGACGGCCCAACGGTAGTCGCCATTTTCAAGGTCAGCCCAGCCGGTATCGCTGAAGTTGAGTTCCGCGGTTGGTTCGTCTGTCACGGCAACCCATTCGTCTTCAAGGTTTTCCTGGTTTGGCTGCAGTCTGTAGACCATATAGCCAACCAGCACTCGGGTAGATTTGCGTGCGGGTGGCATTTCAGAAGGACGCGGCAAGCGGGGCTCGCGGCCGACTGTGCCTTCTTCCATATCACGAGACCTTGCCCTGAGTGGCATAATGCCGGCAACCTGACGCTGTGCGGATGCGGCGGATATGGTGGTCATATCCCCGAGGCTCAATTGCACCGGGTTGGAGCTGTCTCCGATATAGACGTTGTCTATAAACCAGTAATATCTCAAACCCGAGTTATCAGTCGGGTCTTCGGCATGGAATGCGATCATCACCTGGTTTCCGCTGTAGGCGCTGAGGTCTACAGTGATGGGTGATGAATATTCGTTCCAGCCGCCGGTTTGAGTGGAAGCATCCCAGAGTATATTCCAGGTGGCGCCATTATCCGTGGATAATTTCACGTAGTAGTGGTCACCATATTCAGAGCCGAGGAAGACGTAGCCATCAAAGCTGAGATGTGCGTTGGGCGGGCAGTTGAAGGCCGGTGTAATCAGCCATTCGTCCTGATGGTTGTAATCCCAATGCAGGCCGGCTTGGAAGCTTCCATCCGTGGGGGTGATAACGTCGCCGGAGATGGTAAGCGTGCCATTTCTGCACCAAGTGGGATAGATGCCGAGTGCGTTGGCGGGGCCGGTGTTGGTGATGGTTTGAGTCCATCCTTCGGGTGGGAAGGTGTCGGCTTCAAAGCTCTCGACGACCTCCAGAGCGGTTGGGTCGGGAGCCAGCCAGGTGAGGTTCACGGCGTCGTTGCCATCATTTACTTCTGCCTCCACGCCCATGGGAGCGTAAGCAACCTCGTTGAGCGTGATTTGGCCCATATCGTAGTTTGTAGTTCCCACGATGATCTGGCCGTTTTCTGAGGTGTATCCGGCAGCGCTGATATTGTAATCGTAGGTATGATCGGCAAAGACATTCGGGATGGTGAAGGCGCCTGCGGCGTTTGTATTTGCAGTGTAAGGTTCATATCCGCTGAGCTGGATCAGGGCACCGGAGATTCCAGCGCCGGTATCACTGGCCAGGATGGTGCCTGTGACGTTCACTTGCGGCAAGAGCTGCAAGGTTGCGTTGATGGTGAGTTCATCATCTTCTGCCAGCACGACGGTCTGCGTGTGTTCATAGTAGCCATGTGCATTGAATGACATGGTGTAGGTATCCGGCAGGACGTTGATCAGCTGGTATTGTCCACTGGTGTCTGTGGTGGCGTTGTAGGCGCCATTGTTGAGGCTTACCGCCACACCGCTGATCGGCTGGTTGTTTGCATCCGTCACGGTTCCGGAAATGTGCCCCACTCCACCGGGAATCACCAGGAAGGTGGTCTGCGGGAAGTTTGGTGTAAGGGTTCCGCCGGTGGGATCATTTGGATCGTAGGTGGTGCTGTCGCTGTAGACATTCCTGGCGCGGTCGGCTACGCCGCCCTGACCCAGGAAGCGATCCGAAGAGCTGTGATACTGAGTATCCATGGGACGATTGACCATCAACACCAGGTTGCCGCCATCCAAGTACATAAATGGCTCGTCGAAGATGACAGTTACGCTTTCGCCGGGACCTGAGTTGAAGTCCAGGAGGCCATCATACACTTGCGTCAGCTGCGTGGCAGGAATCCAACCGTCAGCAAGACTGTTCACCGTAGTGGTTCCAATCCACATCTTACATGCTTTACCCTGGAGTGTGTTCGTGAAGTTGGTGTTGAATCTGATGCCGGTAATCTGACCGATAAATCCGCCCAAATCATCCGGATAGTACAGCGTCTCGTAGAGTGAGTTTTTGTAGAAGAAGTCCATGGGCATACGCATTTCCATGCTTCCATCACCCACCATCACGGTGAACACTCCGGCGGGGTTGACCATCAGATTTAGTGGTCTGGTGGTGTTGTTTACTTCAAATGTGTCGCCAGCCATTTCCACTTTACCGTAGATGGAAAAGGGTCCTGCAGCGGTGGGTGTCCAGGGGACTTCCACTTCCAGGATTTGCTGGCTGGTGATGGTAGGACCGGCCATGCTGACCAGTTCTTCATCGTTGGGCCCCATCAGCTTCACGGTGTAGGTGTCCTGGGTCGCACTGCCGTTGTTTTTGATGCGGACAGTGTAGACAGAAGCTACACCCACGGTGGGAGATCTGTTACCGCTGATGGACAGGGCGCCGAGGTCGTTCTCTATATCAGCTGGAATATAGAGGATGGTGGCCATGGGGAACTGGCCGGTGCGGGTGCCGGTGGTAGGTGCGTTGGGATCATAGGTTGTGGAGTCCGATCTGAGATAGCGGGCTCTGTTGCTGCCTATGGTCTGACATCTGAAGTAGTTGGAAGAGCCGTAGTGCTGGGTGTCCATGGGACGGTGCACCATCATCACCAGGTTTCCGGGTGTGTGTTGATAAGGCGTCTGGAAGGCGATATTGACGTTGCCTTCACCGACGGGATAGTTCACATCACCATCATAAACCAGGGTGAGCTCGTTGGCAGGTATCCAGCCGTCGTTGAGGTCTGTCTGGTCTGTGGTTCCCATATAGATCTTGGTGGCTCCGTTGGTGGGAGAGACGCTGAAGTTGCTGTAGAAAGTGATGCCGGAAATGGTTCCGCTCACAAACTCCAGCTCGTCTGCCAGATAGATGCATTCATAGAGTGAGTTTTTGTAGTAGAAATCTATGGGCCAACGGGCATTTTGGTCTCCGGTACCGATGGTGACGCTCTGCGTGCCCGTGGGCAATACACTGATATTGAAGATGTCGGTTACATCGTTGTCTGCTACAGAGTCTGTGGGCAGGATCACCTTACCATAGATGCCCATGGGGCCGGTTGCGACAGGCGTCCAGGCAATGTTGAAGCCTTGCGTTGCGCCGGGTGCGAGGTCCACTCCGGGCAGGCTTGCCAATTCCACGTCGTCGCCATCTGCAACCTCCTGCATCAGCTTCACAGTGTAGGCTGTGCCGGTTTGAGGGTCTGTACCCACGTTTTCCACCACCACGGTGTAGATAGTTTCAGTTCCCTGTGTGGGTGCGAAGTTACCGCTTATGGAGGTGGCAGCGAGGTCGTTCCTGAGAATGCGCAGGGTGTTTGAGAAGCTGGCGACGCTGTATACTTCGTTTGTATAGGCCGCTTTCACTGCCCATCTGTAGTTTCCATCCGGCAAAGTGCCCCAGGCGGGGTCTACCAGCGTGGTATCGGTGATGGTGTTTGTGGTGAGCAGAGTCCAGCTGTCCTCATTCTGTTCTTCACCAGCGAGGAGTCTCCACGCTTTATAGCCCAGATGGACGCGGTTGTTTGTCCTTTCTGCGGGTCTTTCGTAGCTGTATGTGGGAGCTCTCAAAGCCCTCAAATCAGCTTCCGCCTCCTCAGAGAGGCCGGAGCGGATTGCCTTTGTGGGTGCGTGATTGGCAAAATGAGTGTGACGGCCGAGGGATTGACCCACGTATACGTCATCTATATACCAACCGGCGTAGGACACGGTTGTGGTGGCATACCATTCAAAGCTGATCTCCACCTCGGGGTTGTTTGCCCATTGGGAGAGGTCTATGGTGAGCTCTTGCCAGGGCATGAATACGGCTGCGTTCTCGGCGCCCCAGACGTGCTCTCCATTTACTTTGATAAAGCCATAATCCCAGGTGTTGTAGCCATCCATGTAGTGCCAGAAACTGAGCACGGGCTGACCTATACCTGAGAGGTTGAAGGTCTTACGCAGATAAGACCAGGCGCCAGCGTTGCTGTAGCCGCTGTGGATCTTGGTGCCCCACATTCCGGTGCCGCTGTGCGCCGTCTGCGGTGGCTGATCCTGGTAGTTGTCGATGTCTACATACTGGGAAACGTCGTATTCGTTTGTCCATTCCCAGTCACCATAACCGCTGGATTCCCAGCCGCCGTCGTCAAATTCAAAGTCTTCCACCACGCCGATTCCACCCGCAGAACCGGGAGAAATCCAGATGAGGTTGACCTGGGTATTATCGTCGGAAACCTGGGCAGTCACGCCGCGGGGTGGGTTGGTGGCTTCAGGGATGATCAGTGTGCCCATATTGTGGTCTGCAGAGCCCACAAACACGGTTCCGTAGAGCGGATCATAGCCTTCCAGCATGATGCTGTAAAAGTATTCGTTTCCGCTCAATACTCCTGTGATGCTGAAGTTGCCTTGGGCGTCGGTTACACCGCTGTAGGTGAGCGGGCCTTGCAAGGTCACTTCTGCGCCTTCCAGGCCCTGCGTGGGCACATCACTGCCCACCACGTGTCCGCTTACCGTGACAGTTACACTTTGTGGGAGGTTAAAGTTCAGCGTGGTAGTCTCGCCGGCCACGATGGTTACGGTGGCGGTCTGTGTTTCGTAGCCAACCTTGGAGGCAGTTACCGTGTGCGTTCCTGCATCAATATAGGGGAATGCGTATTCTCCCAGAGGCGTTGTGATGGTGTTGAAAATAGTGTCGTTTACCACCACCAGGGCAGCATCGAGAGGTTCTGTACCACAGGTCACCACTCCCTGCAAGGTGCCCATATTGGATACGTTTTGGCCAATTCTTACGTTGGCGCGGTTGTAGCTGCGGGTTCCGTTTGAAGTGGAGGTTTCGGCGTCCGTGGTATTACTCTGGTATCTCAAGCAGGTGTAGGTTCCTGAGGTGGGAGTGTAATAGACACTGGCGTTTTGGGTGTAAGCTTCAGGAATGAGGGTGGTAACGATATCCACCAGGATGTTTGAAGTTCCATCCCAAATGTAGGGAGCATCAAAGATGTGCACATTCCAGCCAAGTTCCGGCATAAAGCTTTCCTGGAAGAATACCTGAGTGTAGTCTCCGGTCTCAAAGCTGGTGGTAAGCGCATTCAGGGTGGTGTCTTTGATCCTGATCTTGAAGTTTGACATGGGCAAGCAGTTGTTCAGGTTTTGCACATTAAAAGACAAAGAGCTGATTGGGCCGGGCACTGCACCCGCATCAAGGAGCTCTTGTCCGGTGTAGAGATACTGCTGGCGGAAGTTTTTGTACCTTGTTCCATAAGGTGTGGGAACTCCGGTGGCGGTGTTGGTTCCACTGCCGGTTCCGATGGTGAGGATAATCGCCCCCGGCTCCTGCACATCCACGGTTAGCGTGCTGGTCTGGTTGTTGGCGGCAATCTCGTCGCCGTTCAAAGCAACTTCACCGTAGATGCCGAAGCTGCCAACCTGCGTGGGCGTCCACATCAAGGCTATTTCCATGGTTTCCTGGCTTGCAATGGCAGGGCCCGCCACGCTAACCAGCTCCGTTCCATCAGAGTCTTTCAGCTTCACCTGATAGTCAGATTGAGCGTTTATTCCATTGTTTCTGATAGTAACCATGTATTGAGTGGGCGAGTTTTGGTTTGGGGTCAGGTTTCCACTTATCGCAACAGCCCCAAGGTCATTGTTGATGGGCTGATCCGTGTAAGTGATAGTAATTTTGGGAAATTGTCCGGTCAGAGTGCCGCCGGTAGGGTTGTTTGGATCATACGTAGTAGAGTCCGATCTGAGATAGCGGGCTCTATTGCTGCCTTCGGTCTGACACTTGAAATAGTCTTGTGATGAATAGTACTGACCGTCCATATGACGATGGGCCATCAGTACGAGGTTGCCCGGTGTATGCATATAGGGCGTGTGCAGGTCGAAGGTGATGGTATTTTCGCCTTGAGGGAAAGACATATCTCCATCATACACCAGGGTAAGTTGCGTAGCAGGGATATATCCGTCACTGAGGTCGGACTGCTGCGTGCTTCCCAACCATATTTTGACGGGTTTTTCCCCAATGTTAGCGGAGTTGAAGTTGTTGTAGAAGGTTAGTTGTGTGATAGTGCCGCTGTTAAACCCTAATTCGTCCTGGAAATACAAACACTGATAAAGTGAGTTCTTCCAATAGAAGTCAACGGGATAGCGAGCGTTTTGATCTCCGGTGCCAATAGTCACTTCTGTGGCATGGAGCCCAGTAACAACTGGCAACAGTATGGCTAACGCCATAAATAACAGAAAGATTCGGCGCATGAGAAATCTCCTTTTGCTGTAATCTAAATGTTGGTCGGAAAGTGAAGATCCGACTTAAGGATTGCTCAGGTTGCTTGGAGGCTACGACCATGCATCACCAACCTAATAATGATGGCATAGTCAAAATGATTTGATTTCCAGTTTATATTTCAAGTCCAACGTGTCAAGGACTTTTCAGGCCGAATATTCTTTTCTGGCAGCATGGCTTTGCCAATAGAGGAATAACATGATGGCGCTCAAACAGTTATAGATTATTAACATTACTTAAGCCAGAAATCGTATTCACTAAAATCGGGCTCCGGAAGCAAGAGGCTCCTTCGGCTGAACGCCTTTCGGAAGTGCGCTCTAACTCTCTCTTTTTACGGGTGTATTGCTAAAATTCCAGGTTGATCGTGATCGGGCCGTCGTTGACCAGGTCTACCAGCATATCGGCGCCAAAGACTCCGCTCTCGGTGTGCACTCCCCTCTCTTTCAGCTTGGCTTTGAAGAGCTCAAAGAGGTGCGAAGCCTTGTCCGGATGTGCAGCATGGGTAAAGTCCGGCCTGCGTCCCCTGCTGCAATTTGCATAGAGCGTAAACTGCGAGATGGCCAGCACGGAATACTTTTTATCCAAGAGTGAGAGGTTCAGCTTGCCGTTTTCATCCGAGAAGATGCGCAGGTTGAGGATTTTATCCACGGCGGTATCCAGCACCTCTTCTTCATCTTCACGGCCAAAGCCCACAAAGAGCAGGAGGCCATCTTGGATGGCTCCCACCGTCTTGCCTTCCACGCTCACGGAAGCACGCAAGACTCTTTGTAAAACCACGCGCATCAGTCTATCCTGAAGTGGTGTACCTTCCAGCAGCCGACGTCATCTATCCACACGGAACCATCTTTGAAGGGAGACACCATGATTGCCACGCGGCCGAAGCTCACGCCGGGCTTGATGAAGCCTGCACTGATGGTGCCTTGAGTCCAATCCTCGGTGGGACGAATCTTGCTTTTGATGCGGTTGTAGACCTTGCCGTTCTCTTTGAAGCTGATGAATCTGAGCACGATGTCCGGGTTGTCTTTGGAATCGGTGCGCACATTGGCTTTGATGAAGTAGCCGCCATAACGCATCACGTCAAAGGAGTCTGAGATGATGATGGTGGCGTGTTTGGACGCATCAATGCGCAGGCTGGTCTTACCATCCAGGGCGACGTTTGTGTCTATCACTACGTTGCTTTCTTTGATATCGGGCGGATCATGATCCACCATCCAGCCTTTGAGTGCGGTGGCCGGGTCCAAGGAGTAGGGATTGAATCCCGGGTTGAAGATAAGGTTTGGCAGACCCTCGGTCTGTGATTCCATAAAAACCAGGCTGGGACTCACGACACAGGAGCCCGCAAGCAGCAGCATCACGGCGGTAGCGGCCAATAGTAGTTTTCTCATTTAATAAATCCCCGTTCATTAAGATATTTTAAAACGACGCCCACTGCCAAGCTATTGATCAGCAGGCTGGAACCCCCATAGCTAATGAATAGCAAGGGAACTCCCGTGACTGGTACTATTCCGACATTCATCCCGATATTGATGAAGGTCTGAATCATAAGATAAGCCAAAATGCCAGCGGTGGCAACTTTTCTTTCTTTGACCTTGATCTCAGGGATAGCGTGCGCCATCCTCCAAAAGAAGAGCGCAAACACTGTCAGTACCAATACACTACCCAAAAAGCCGAATTCCTCTCCGATCACGCTGAAAATAAAATCCGTGTGGTGTTCCGGCAGAAAGTTCATGTTTTTCTGCGTCCCCATCAGCCAGCCTTTGCCCGCAAAACCGCCACTGCCGATGGCGATCTTGGCCTGGATGATCTGATAACCTGCACCCAGCGGATCACGCGTGGGATCGATAAAAGTGAGGATGCGCTCCTGCTGGTAAGCCTTGAGCCCATTCCAAAATATGGGCATGATGAGCGCCAGAAAAACATTGATTACACCACAGATGGTGATGGTAACCCAGGAAAGCCCCATCCGGATAAGCAAATATACAAAGAGCAGAATCCAGACCACTACCGCAATCCAGTGCAATGACGATACTATGCTCAGCACCGGCGAAACTATGATCAGGATATAATAAAAAGGCACATCTGCGGCGATCAGCATCGCCAGCAGCGAAAAGACAAACACCAGCGAAGTACCAAAATCAGGCTCCATCAGGATCAGCACTATGGGCACGACCATGATGCCAAAGCCATATGCCACCTGCTGCAGTTCGGTGAGATTCTCTTTGGTGATCACCCTGGCAACCAGGAGCACAGACAGCAGCTTGGCGCTTTCTGAAGGCTGATAGCTGAGGCCCAAAAAGCTGAACCACCTGTGCGCTCCATGCGCCGCCGGTACGAAGAGCACCCCGATCAAAGCCAGCATATTGGCGATAAAGAGCGGCACGATGAGGATGTCAAATATCGGCATGGGCAGCTTGAGCAGCAAAAGGATGGCCGAAAGCGAGATGATGGCAAAGATGATCTGCTTCCACCAGTGGTTTTGCGTGCTGTGATGCTTGCCGATGATGGTGGTGCTGGCAGAATAGATGGCGATGCAGCCCATCACGATGAGGATGATCAGCAGCGAGGCCAAAACCCAGTCAAACTTCTTGCGATTGAACATCAGCCCGCCTCCTCCACAGGAGTCACCGCCGCGGGCTCTTCATAGGGGCCCTGATACGGGAAGGCCTCTTCCGCTTCGTCCTCAGCTTCGTCTTCCAGGTCTCTAAACTGATCCGGAATAGGCGCCGGTGCCTTGAAGCGGTCGATATTGCCCACATAATAGTTTGCAATGCGGCTGGCAATCGGCGCAGCGACGGCTCCGCCACCGCCTGCATTTTCCAAAAAGACGGTGATCACGATTTCCGGTTTCTCCGCCACGATGTAGCCACAAAACCAGGCATGCGTGATCTTGCCCATGGCGTTTTCTGCTGAACCTGTCTTGCCGTAGGTGGTGACGCCGGCCACGTTGAAGGCTCTGCCTGTGCCACCGGGTGCATTGGTCACTGCCCAAAGCCCGTCCTGGATGGCTTTCAGTGTGCTCTGGCTCCAGCCAAAGCTGTGTTTATCCAAGGGCTGCACCTGCTCACGGCTCACCCTGCCGCGCCCCAAAGTTCTCACCAGAAAGTGAGGCTGGATCCAATATCCGCCTCTGGCAATGGCTGCATAAAAGGCATTCATCTGCAAGGGAGTGGTGAGCACCTCACCCTGCCCGATGGAAAGGTTGGCCTTATAGCCCTGCAAACTGCCAGCACGGCCCAAACGCTTTTTAAACCATTCCGTATTGGGATACAAACCCGCTCTTTCGCCTGGAAGATCAATCCCCGTGCGGTTTACCACGCCGCAGGAAACGGCATGACGCCAGGCATCATCCAGAGGAATCCTGCTGATGAGATCGTAAAAGAAAACGTCGCAGGAAACCCTGAGTGCATCCACCACATTGGTGCGTCCGTGTCCACTGCTCGACCAGCATTTAAAGAACCTGTTGCCTATCTTGAGGCCGCCTCCGCAAGGAGCCAGCAGCGTGTTTCTATTGATGATACCCGCCTCGAGGCCTTCCGCTGCCGTCACAGGCTTGAACACCGAACCGGGCGGATAGGCGCCCTGCGAGGCTCTATCCAAAAGCGGCCGCTCCGGACGGTTGAGCTCCGCCCACAAATCCGGACTGATCCTCTGCATGAAGACGTTGGGATCGTAGCAGGGGTTGCTGGCATAGGCCAGAATCCCGCCATCCTCGATATTGGAAACCACGATAGCGCCGCGACTTCCCGGGGGAAAACATTCCTGCACAAAGGTTTGCAGGTCGTTGTCTATACTCAGCACCAGGGAGAGGCCGTTGAGCGGCG
Organism: Cloacimonetes bacterium UBA3900; assembly: GCA_002391675.1. Taxonomy (GTDB): domain Bacteria; phylum Cloacimonadota; class Cloacimonadia; order Cloacimonadales; family Cloacimonadaceae; genus UBA3900. The sequence continues at coordinate 34,858 of DGFM01000001.1, forward strand.
CCACATCCGCATCGGTGCGGAAAAAGCCCAGGTTTTGCCCCCGCGCATCCACCTGGATAATCTGCTTTCCATCTTTTCCACGCAGCAGGATCTCGTAGTATTTCTCCAGGCCGCCCTTGCCGATATAGCCATTGAGCGAATAATCTTCCTGCCTGTAGCGCCTGAATTCATCCTCGTTGATGCGTCCCACATAGCCTGTAAAATGGTTTGGATAGAGGTATTCACGCGTGGTGCCGCTGCGGAAAACCAGCTCCGGGAAGTAGTTGAGCTTCTCCGAGAGCGTCAGCATCGTCTCATAGGAGATATTATCCACTAACATGATCTCTTCATAAGTCTTAAAGCGTTGCTGGAAGATGAGATCGTGCAGTTCTTCCTTTTCTATGCCAAAATGCGTTTTGAGAAACAGTCCCAGCGCATCTATGTTTTTCACCTTGCCGCTGATGAGGTAGAGGTCGTGCGAGGGGATATTGATCACGATGGGGCGGTATTTGACGTCGTAAATCTCGCCGCGTGTAGCAGTTACCCTGCGGATACGCACGAAGTTGTTTTCGGCGATCCGGCGATAATAGCTGCCTTTGATCACCTGCAGCCGAAAGAGAGCACCAAACAAAAACAAGAAAAGCAGGCAGAGGATCACCCTCAGATAGAGGGCGGAAGTGCTCCTATTCATTGACTCTTACCACTCTCAAGCGTGAGATATAATACAGCAGCCAATACACCGCGAGACTGATGACGAGATTGTAGATGAAGGCGATCAGGTTCAGGGTGGCCAGCTGCAGCGAAAAGCCGTGCGTGATCCCCAAAGTAAGCCACAAAGCCAAAAACCAGATCAGGTTTGCCATCACCAGCGAGATCATCATCGCCGCCTTGCTTTCTGCTTCAAAAGGCTTGCGCACCTCGCTCACAGCCACGCCGATAATCAAAAACATAAGCGGACTGTAGCCAAAGAGACCGGGCTGAGTGGTATCATACATCACCGTGATGATGAAGGTCACGATCAGAGCGATGTCGCGGGGCCTGGTCCAGACCAGAAACACCGCCCAGGGGATCAGGATATTGGGAATCCAGCCGGCGATGCTGATCATCGGCATCAGCATGATCTGTATATAGAGGAGAATCAGGCCCAAAACCCAGGACCGGAGCGCTTTCAGGATCATCTCCGTCTCCTGAGGATAAAGACGTGCTCCAGGTTTTCCACCTGCGTAAAAGGCTCCAATTCTGCGCTGATAAAGAGATTGTCGCTGGATTCCTTGATCCGCTGCACCGTCCCCACGGGATAAGCCTTGGGATAAAGCTGTGACAGATTGGAGGTTACGATCGTATCGCCCACGCTGATCTGAGAGCCGATCTTGATCATATTCATGCTCACGGGACCGTGGATGTCGGATTGCAAAATACCTTGCACACTGGTATTTTTGTCCATCACCGGCATCTGAAAATCAGGATTGCTGAAGGGCATGACCACACAATGGCCCGGCGCCACGCTTACCACTTTGCCCACTATCCCCGTGGCGGAAACCACCGGACTCTCTATCTTTATCCCTCGGAGCGAGCCCTTGTTCACGATCAGGTTGCGCATCTGGAAAGCCCCCGAATAACCGATAACCTCACAGGTTTCAAAATCGCTCAGACCCTCATCCATAGCCACGGTAGCCGCCCAGTCATAAAGCTTCAGCTCGTTTTGAAGTTGCAGGTTTTTCAGCCTTTCGCCGGCTAATTGTTCACGGAGCTTGGTCAGCTCGGTTTTCAGCTCCTCGTTGCTGCGCATGGTATGAATTGAATGCGTGAAAGGATAAAACACGGTATTGCCCAGAAAGGCAGCACGTGCGCTGCGGCTCTCCTCAGAACCGATCAGCATCGTCAAACAGAGGACAAACAGGATTATCGGCACCAGATACTGCTTGATCATCCCGCTATAACCCCACTACAGATGCTGTGTTGCCAAGTGTTTCCATGCAAGGTTCGGAGCGTAAAACCACTCAATCTTCGATGCGCTTGATCAATACCTTCTTGTAGCGATCCACATCGTCCAACACCCTGCCGGCACCCTTCACCACACATTCCAGGGGATCGGGAACCACGTGCACGGGCAGGTCGACCGTCTTGCAGATCTTTTCGTCCAAGCCTTTCAGCAGGGCGCCGCCGCCGGTGAGGAAAATGCCGTGCTCGGCGATGTCTGCCGAGAGTTCCGGAGCGGTGCGTTCCAGCAGGCGCTTGATGGCATCTATCATGGTGGCAATGGTTTCGCTGATGGCTTCACGAATCTCTTCCGAGGAAATCTTGAGCGTCACGGGGAAGCCGCTCACCACGTCGCGCCCACGCACATCCATGGTAAGCTCTTCTTTGAGCGGATAGGCAGACCCGATCTCCATCTTGATCTGCTCAGCCGTCTGTAAACCCACGTGGAGATTGTTTTTCTTCCTCAGGTAGTTGATGATGTCGATATCCAATTTATCGCCACCCACACGGATGGAATTGTGAACCACGATGTGCGAGAGCGAAATCACGGCGATCTCACTGGTGCCGCCACCGATATCCATCACCATGTTTCCACAGGCCTGCTCGATGGGCAAATCCGCTCCAATAGCGGATGCTACCGGCTCGCTGATCAAATAAACTTCACGCGCACCTGCGTGCAATGCACTGTCCCTCACGGCACGCTTTTCCACTTCCGTGATGCCGGAGGGAACACAAACTATCACCCGCGGCCGCACCAAAAGACGCTTCTTCTGTGCCCGCATGATCAGATTGCGCAGCAGCAATTCGGTGACCTGGAAATCTGCTATCACACCGTCTTTGAGGGGCTTGATCACCCTCACCTCGTCAGGATTTTTGCCCAACATCGCCTTGGCTTGCTGCCCAATGGCGATAATCTTCTTGTTATCCGTGGAAACAGCCACCACGGAGGGCTCGTTGATCACCACACCTGAAGTCTTTTTATATACGAGCGTGTTGGCCGTGCCAAGGTCGATGGCAACATCGTTTGTCATGTGTCCAAATATATTGAAAAAAGACATTAAAACCTCTTTGCTGGGGGTATGCGTGAAGAAGACACGAACCCCCAAAATTGATACTTTCTCTTTGATTACCATCCTTTTTAGCAGCCTTGGAATGTCAAGAGAAAAAGACAAAAATGAGCCGGATCATAAAAATAAATACTCAATTTTGGCACTTAATTTGTTTGCCAAAAACCGAGCAGGGATGATAGCCCCCCATTTATCCATACCCCTCCCCTGCATTTCGTTACTCTGTCTACGGATAAGCCAAATTGAGCCCGATCCTCAATGAGTCGGGCTCAATTGTCTGATTACTAATGGTTTACTTCATCAGCATAATCTTGCGGGCTGCAGTCTGTCCGTTTGCCTGGAGTCGCACGAAGTATACGCCGGAGCTGACGCTTCGTTCATTCTTGTCTTTGCCGTTCCAAATCACCTTGTGGTGTCCACGTTGCATCTCGGCATCGCACAGCTGTTTGATCTTCTGGCCTTTGATATTGTAGATATCGATCTTCACCAAGCCGTCTTCGGGTATACTGAAGGCGATGGTGGTGGAGGGATTGAAGGGGTTTGGGTAGTTGTTACTGATGAGCGGAACTGCCGGGATATTGGCCATTTCCGGATTGTTCTTCTGCAAGGCCTGCCTGTACTTCTCCCAGTTTTGGTCGTGCATTACTTCAAACACCTGGAAATTCGGATATTGATACTGGGCATATTCCGTCACGACAGGACGCTTGCTTCCCTCAGCCGCAGCCAATTGAAGCACTATCTCCAGATCCAAAACAGCCCGAAGCGAGTCCACTTCGCTGACCGGATCGCTGATGCGCGGCTGCAGGAGATCAACGGCAGACTGGAAATCCTTGTCAAGCAGGTGCAGTTTCAACAGATAATCCTTGAGGATGGCACTCAGAGAGGGGTTTTCAACAGCGTGCTCAGCAGCCTTGGCGTCAAAGTAGTCTATCGTTTCGCTGCGTGGGCTCGAAGTCATCTCTTTGCAGCGATACAGGCCATCTATGGCACTTGTGACATAAGACCTCTCTGCCACCAATTGATCATCTATAATTGCCTGGTAAGTGGTTGCTGCCAAATCATATAATTCTTGAGATTCGTGACCAAGAGCAGCGTATAGTCTGTTTCCGATTGGCGGATAATCAGGATCAGGCATGGAAGGTTCGCTATCATATGTGCCAACAAACACATAGCCTGCATAAGCCGGATCGTTAACAGTTACCTGATAATCTTGGAACCAGTTATAACTGGCATTAATCGAGTTATAGATTGTTGACGGATCCCCCTGATAATTGCTATCAAAGCAGAAATCTATTGCAGTTGCGTTGGTTGCATTATTTCCGAGATGGTAGAAGTCATTATGTCCAGTAAAGAGCTGAATCGTGGAATTATAGGGCGCTGTATCATTGAAAACAATATTGTAATCCTTGTTTTTCATAATATTATTCGCAGTATCACTGAGATTCAAGTTTGAGCCCGCATGGTTTATAATCCCAGAGTCGTTACGGTTGAAGCAGTTTGTTTCCAGGCGGTGATTGGAGCCCCTGCTCTCTATTCCCGCTTCGCATTCTTTGAAGTTTGAATCTTTGATCTTAACGCCTAATGTGAGTCCGGTTGCCAAAGACATCTCTGTGAATATCCCGCGATATAACTTATTAAAGCTACAGCCGGTAATGGTAGGCAATGATGCGGTAAGCCGGATTCCAGTGCCCTGCTTACCTGTGTTATTGTTGGAAAAGGTACATCGCTGGATGCTCGTATTATAAGCGTTATTGTTCAGTCGTACCCCAATACCGCAGTTTACGAATCTACACCAAGTAATGGTATTGGCAGCATGAGGGTAAGCTGTTTTTTCTATACCGTATTTGAGATTGTGAAAAGTCACGTTGTTGATGATAACCGGGTTTTTCATAACGCCAAGCCCAATGCCTCTGGATGTTATATTCGATGCACCAAAAAATCCTTTATCTGCCGCATCGCTGGCTGAGATTTCAGTAGAATATCCGGGAGTGTTGTTTTGGAGCAACAAGCCAAGTGAGTTCTCCGGAAATGAGATTTTGCTATCTGAGATTTCGAGGTTTGAGTTGGTCACTGAGTGGTAATGGGCACCAGAAATAGTGGCATTCGTAATAAGGACACTGTTTGAATCGGTAACTCTTATCCCGCCCCATTTTGTGGCAGTTACGGATTTTTTCATAGAACCCCCATCAATTGATAGTGTGCCTCCATTTACCTGGATAAATGACCCCGTACCCCAAATACAGTTGGCGTTGTCAATATCTAAACTACCATTCTGAGACACAACTATGCTAACTCCATCCCCAATTGTCACGTCACCACGCAGGGTGTATGATGCTCCATCGCCAACGTTGATGACAGAATTGTCCAGTATCTTGGTTTCTGTACCGCTGTTGGTTACCACATTTACCCCGGGCAAGATGTTTATCGTTCCCTCAAGCACCGCTTTGTTTGAAAGAGTGGAGTTTGCTGCCACCTCGTGGGGAAGGGTGCTGCACATCTCAAGCAACTTTCCATCGCCAGGGCCTATCTCAACCCTGATGGTATCAGACACTGTCCTGTATAGTCCACTGTCGTAGGGGTCATACAAGGCGAGATGGGTGCCAAAAACGTTGTGGCTGCCATTGTTGGGTTCAAAGCAAACGATTTGAGGTAAAGCATCTTTGAAGAATGAATCAACCTCGCTGAGCGGTGTATTTTCTCCAAGAATATCGTTTCCTGTCTTACGACTGACAGCCCTTCGATTTACAAGCATGAAGTACGGATTATCATTGTCCTCATAGTATCCACATTGAACATATCCGGTGTATCGAGTTTCGCCGGGATCAGCTTCTACCACCACATTATTGAGAAGGACACTATTCAAGACAATGAGGTCACCATTATTAAGTTCGGGCATAAGCTCAATACCCTGTTCCATGATTTTATTGGCAGTTAGCCATTTCAGCCCCTTAATTATAGGTCCATATACGGCTATTTTTTGGTTTGCTTCGCTTATCTTTTCGTATGCTGATAAGTTATCTGTAACCCGAAGGTTATTATATCTGTTATAAGAGCCAGAAGAATCATGAATCAAGGGGGTAACCCAATTTCCTTCCTCAACCACATCATGTGGATTGGATGCGATACAGAAATCGATAGTTCCGTCAGATGCATAACATAGAGGTAGATACTTCAAAACTTTTATCATGTTTCTTGGGGGGAAGTTGTAAGACCAACCCCCGTGCTTTTGAGAATACCGAAAGTTTGTGGGACGTGGTATAGCTCAGTGTTGGTTAAATTGTAAGCTTCCACATCTTTAGCTAATCGACAGTAGAAATAATGCACCATCTTATCAATTCTTCTTTGGGCACTTCTACGACTCGTCCCATTATTCCATTCTACTGTACCCTGTAATGGATAGATATCTACCAACACCCTATTAGGGCGAGTTTCATAAAGGAAACGTTTGGGGTGATTATAGATGGTGTTGGCTATATCGTATGCTTCCTTTGACAAATCCCAATCCCGAAGATTGGAAGTGGTGATCATTTTTACGCCAGGTTCTTCACTATCAAGATAGTTTTGGATGTTTTTATAGGCAGCCATTTGTCCTGCACGGGGCTCATCCATACTCATGAGATAAAGAAGGTTGTTATTTGTGTCCATATTCTTGAGCGCGTTGACGCTGTTTCTCAATTTGCTTAAATATATAGATTCTGGATCGCTATCGATAGATCTGCCATACATGTCTTCAATTTTAATATAATCGATCATCAGCTTTCCATTCCCATGCCAGTATATTTCTGGGTTTATGTGGTAAAATGATCTCGCATATGAGTATGAGCTTCCATCCATATACGAAGTAAGATTAGACATATCAGCACGAAATACGAATACATCATTTCCGTATGTATCCCTTTCAACTCCTGAATACGAAATGTTCTTTATTTTATTACCATCTGAGGTTTGAAAACATGGAATTAGTGGCAATAACACATATCGTCCATTTGCCAATAATTAATCTTCTGACATTTGATATAGTGTTTCCTGATTGCTCAAATGAGAAAGCAGCTCATATACTTTTAAATATACGGAAGCTATGTCTTCCCCCATAGGCACGTTATCATGCTGCAATGCAACGCTTATGTATAGCTCATTTTCTTCAATGGCTCGGTTCATGAACACCAGGTCTTTACTTAGTAATGCAGGCCATGAATCATATGATCTTTTCCATCTTTTTCGGGGGAATGACATTGCATATCCGGCGGAGTCGCCTTCTGCGACATCGCATACCCAAGCATAGTTATTTGAGAAAAGTCGATTTGGTTCATTTGATATGGGGCGTCCATTATGATGTTTGGCGACATAGTCTAATGACTCCAAACAGTTTTCGTCAGCTTCAGAACCAGTTCTGAGGCTATCAACCACAAAGTTACCATCAACACTTTTCAATTCGTATTCAGCTTCAATTATAAGCTGATTTCCATAACTTAGAGTGCCGACGCCTATCAATCCATCACCAATCTCTGGCTCCCAACAAGTATCATAATACATACTTGATATATTTGAAAGATGCATTTTATTCAGTATCGTGGGCAGTTTATCGCCTGCCTCCAAACTGTTAGATGGTGAGCCATAGGTTGTCGCATTGTATCCGGCATTCTTCAGGTACATTGCTAATGAATCAAATTTCGCCGCGTAGTTGGCACCAGTATATCTGATCTGGTATTGAGAATAGGCGCCAATCAGGTAGTCCTCAGCATTAATCGCCCAGGTGGCCACACATAATAATAGGGCCAAACAAAGTACATAATACTTCTTCATTGTAATCTCCTTTACTTTATGATTGTAAATCTCTTGCTGCTCTGTAAGCTGCCAATCCTTGCCTGGCAGATGTAGATGCCTGAAGCATAATCAGTGAGATCGAGTTCAAGATAATCAATTGAAGGTCGGCATTGAGCAACCTTGGTCTGATACACCAACTGTCCTCTAAGGTTATAAACAGAGATTTCTGTCGGCACTGGCACTTTTTCTTTAATGCCGGAAAATCGTA
>DGFM01000001.1:43129-43494 GCA_002391675.1 Cloacimonetes bacterium UBA3900
TAAACATACATATAGCCGGGGTGGTAATTATCATAGCGTAATTCTGGAACAGAAACCGCAACATCGTCAAAACCATCACCGTTGAAATCTCCCGCTACTACGAAAGGGAAGTCTCTTAGATTAGGGTTGCTTACAGTAAGATCAACATATCCGTTCATATTGCTGCCACCCAGCCAGACGCCAAAACGCAGAAAACCGAGGGCAATCACATCGTCATAACCATCGCCATTGAGGTCTCCATATGTAATACCGGCGGAGTCGGTTGTTCTGGGTGGCATCGCATATTCCCCGCCGAAGGCAGACAACATAAGACTTGGCTCCATGGTGGGAAGAGAGCTTGAACCTAACCAAACGGTGATATCACC
>DGFM01000001.1:43734-44166 GCA_002391675.1 Cloacimonetes bacterium UBA3900
AAATCTGACACTCTCTTCCATTGACATATTTCCGGAACCAGGTACGTAGTCAGTTATCATAAGGTCATCATAGCCATCGCCATTTACATCACCAATATTATAGATCGCTCCTACTACCCTCTGCATTCCATCCGGATAATCTCCTTCAAGACTCATCGCNNCCGACAATTGAAAAATCAGGATCATCAATAACGACCATATCTATCATGTTCTGGCGCTCAAAAGAACCACCCCAGACGATATCCAATAGGTGACGGCCGCCACTCATGCAATACCAAATTCCAATATCATCGTATCCATCTCCGTCTATATCACCTAACTTATATATACGACCCCATGATTCCCCGGGAGTCAACATCAAAACAACGTTGGGTGTGGATAAGTCATTTGAACAACCATAATAAATCATAAATCTGACACTCTCTTCCATTG
>DGFM01000001.1:44408-44922 GCA_002391675.1 Cloacimonetes bacterium UBA3900
AGTCTAAACACACCAGCTGATGACCAAAAAGTGATTTGATATGCTCACCCTGAAATTCAGCGATTAAGGGTAGCTCGTTTATGGCACTCAGGCAAAGTACCCCGCTGAGCAGCAGGAGGGTAAGGGTGAGTAGTTTTATCTGTTTCACTTTATCCCCCTAATTGATTTTGCTGATTTTCTTTACCTGGCTCTTCTCGTTATTGCTTCGTAAGAGATATATGCCGCTGGGGCAGTCGTGCCCGGAGCTGTCTTTACCGTCCCATAGCGTTTCTCCGTCTGATAATTTGAGGCGGCGCATCAGCTCACCCCGGATATTGTAGATATTTACACTATCATCNNTAATCTCCTTCAAGACTCATCGCCGGAGCGGTATTTGAGCTAAACCCCGGTCCACCGTAGTAGACGTAAACCTTACCACGTGGTGGGGTATATGGATAGCTATATCCATAAGATCTGGAAGAAACAATCAAATCGTCATAGCCATCATGATTGAAGTCTAAACACACCAGCTGAT
>DGFM01000004.1:0-1034 GCA_002391675.1 Cloacimonetes bacterium UBA3900
CGGTGATGATATTCACAACCCGCTTTACTACAGCCTTTCTGCCGCCTCTCCTTGCGTCAACTCCGGCACTCCGGATACCACCGGCCTCAATCTGCCGCCCTATGATCTGGCAGGTAATTGGCGCATCTGGGATGGCAGGATAGATATGGGCTGCTTTGAATACGGCTCAGAGCCATGGGTGAGCGTGGATGATCCCACTATCCCACATATTCCTGCGGTGAGTTTGGATGCTTGGCCCAATCCCTTCAAGGTCTTTACCAATATCAAGGTGAGTATGCCACAGGGCGGGTTCAGTAAGGCCGGGAGCGCCAACATCAATATCTATAATATCAAAGGCCAGAAGGTGAAGACTATTGCGCTTGATCCCTCTAAAGCAGGCGAGCAGTTCACTTACTGGGATGGCAGAGACAGCGATAACAGGCTCTGCTCCAGCGGGATTTACCTGCTCAATCTGACCGTGAATGGCAAGAATGTGAGCAGTAAGAAGGTGACGTTTGTGAGGTAGGGTCGCTCATGTATGGTCGCTCGCCGTAGCGACTTTTAACGGCACTCGCCAGAGTACCGATGGGAGCATCCGTTGCTCCAATGAGCAGCGGTAAATGCGGCGCTTTGGGCAAGCTCCGGCTACCTCTTAGGTCGCTTTGGCATGCGACCATACTTGCGGCGCTGTAGGCAAGCGCCCGTACATCCCCCATCCGTGCAAATCCGTGTTCATCCGTGGACTTTCTCCATTATCATTCGTGAAAATTTGTGTAATTCGTGGGAAGAAAAGAAAAACCCGGAGTCGTGTGCATTGTCACCGCAACTATCCGTATCCCAATAAGTTGCGCAGCCGCTCACAACTCACAACTCACTACTCACAACTGGACGGCGCAGCCGCCCCCGTTCGTGTTCATTCGTGGAAAAATATAAGCGAGCGCAGCTCGCCCCTATCCGCGGAAAAATGCTTGCCAAAAACCTGCGCTTTCCTCAACCTTTGACTTTTGACCCTGCCTTTCCCGCCTTGGGGTTTCCTCGGCGCTCGTTTGCGTAAC
>DGFM01000004.1:1174-13166 GCA_002391675.1 Cloacimonetes bacterium UBA3900
GAATTGCTTTCGCAAAACCGGCCCTCGAGTCAAATTTTTCACAAACACCCTCTTTCCCCGTGGCTGAAGTCCGGCAGTCAATTCCTACTACAATGGTAGGTGATCAACCTGCAAAAAGAAACAAAACTAAAGGGAAAACCCCTGACATTTGTAGCTATATATAGAGAACCCAATCCCGGAGTCTAAAATATGATCAAGCGCTTGGGAAAAAAAGCCTTTGATAAGTTGAGCTTGACACATAAGCCCCTCCCAGATACTGGGTTATCTACAAAACAGGAAATGGTAAAACTATGGATATCAAACTCACTAAAGAACTGATACACAAGCTACCTAAGACGGATCTGCACGTGCATTTGGATGGCAGCGTTCGCATCGAAACGATCTTGGAGCTTGCCAAAGAAGAAAACATCTCTTTGCCCACTTATGATGCCAAAGAGCTTACCAATCTCATCGTCTGTGGAGATCACACCGAGAGTTTGGATGATTATTTGAGAGGTTTCGATATTGTAAACCTTGTTTTGCAGAGCAAAAATTCGCTGCGCAGAGCTGCCTATGAGCTGGCGGAGGACGCCGCCAAGGAAAACATCCGCTATATGGAAGTGCGCTATTCTCCCATCTTGCACACGCAGAAGGGTTTGAAGCTCACCGAGATCTCGCAGGCCGTGATCGACGGACTCAAGGATGCGGAGCGAGCCTTCAATATCAAGACGGGCGTGATCATCTGCGGTATCCGCAATATGGATCCCATGACCTCGCTCAAGCTGGCCGAGCTGGCTATCGCCTTCAAAAACAAGGGCGTTATCGGCTTTGATCTGGCAGGCGGCGAATACGATCACCCTGCAAAAGACCACAAAGAGGCTTTTGACCTGGCTTTGCGCAACAACCTCAATATCACCATCCACGCCGGCGAAGCTTACGGCCCGGAAAGCATCCATCAGGCCCTCCACTATTGCGGCACACATCGCATCGGACACGGCACCCGGCTGGTGGAAGACGGAGATTTGCTAAATTATGTAAACGACCATCGCATCCCGCTGGAAATCTGCATCACAAGCAACCATCACACCAAAAGTGTGCCGGATCTGAGCAACCATCCCATAGATTTCTACATCAGCTACGGGCTCAGAGTTACCATCAATACAGACAACCGCACCATTTCAAACACCACGCTCACGGATGAATATATGCTGGCGATTGAGCTCTTTGATCTGGACTATCCGGTGGTCAAAAACCTGGTTCTAAACGGCTTCAAGAGCGCTTTTATCCCCTATAAACAAAGGGCGAGGTTGATCAACGAAACGCTCAAGGAATTTGACCTCATCGAGGAAGAAGAGCTCAAAACCAAGATCAAAATCAAGGAAAACCTCTAAAAATGAAAGAACTGATCAAGACCATCTCCGCTTCCTTCGATACGGCGCATCGGGCGCTGCAACGCTTTATGGCGGATGAGGATAGCTATGCCACCATCGCTGAGGTAGCCGCTGAGATCGCCCAGACTTTTCGAGCGGGCGGAAAGTGCATTATCTTCGGCAATGGCGGCTCCATGTGCGATGCCAACCACTTTGCTGAGGAGTTTACCGGCAGATTCCGCTCCGACCGGCCTGCCCTGCCCTGCATCTCCATCAGCGAGCCTTCACACCTCAGCTGCGTGGCCAACGACTATGGCTTTGATGAGGTCTTTGCCCGCGGCGTGCAAGCCTATGCCAAAGCAGGCGATATGGTGATCGGCATCTCCACCAGCGGCTCCTCGCCAAACGTGATCAGAGCCATGCAGACTGCCAAGGATTTGGATTGCAAGACCTTCGTGCTCCTGGGCAGAGATGGCGGTGCGCTCAAAAACTGCTGCGACCACCAGATCATCATCCCCGGTGAGACATCAGACCGCATCCAGGAAATCCATATGATGATCCTGCACATCATCATCGAGTGTGTGGAACAAATTTTATTCCCATAAAGGGGCATTTATGAAAAAACATCTTATCACCATCCTTCTTTTGGCTCTCAGCCTCGTTTTGCCGGCTCAGGGCAACTACTACGACGCCATCGGCGATGAGCTGCACAGCGAAGCGTTGCTGCAAGCTCTGAGAGCGCTGATCAGCACCAATACCAACAACAGCTACAACGGTGCGAAGGTGCAGCTGTTTCAAAATCTGGAAAACCACAACGGCTATGTGACCTGCATCTACACGGGACAGGAATTTAACGTGGGCTACAACTACACTGGCTCCAGCGATCCAAACACGGAGCACGTCTATGCGCAGAGCTGGTTTTCGCCCAGTGAGTCCGGCGTCAAAAAGGCGGATTTGCACCACCTCTTCCCCTGTGAGATGAGGACCAACAGCTCACGCGGAAACCTGCCTATCTTCACCGTGGTAAACCACAACAATGCAGACGTTTATTACACACATACGCCCTGGCAGAGCTATAGAGGACAGGCCTCCACCGGGCATACCGTGTTTGAGCCGGCAGACCAGAGCAAGGGAAATGTCGCCCGCGCTCTTTTGTATTTCTATGTGAGATACAACGATAGCCTGGTGCAGCAATACGTCAATATGCTGCCGCAGCTCATAGTGTGGAGCAACGAAGACCCGCCGGATGCGCATGAAATCACGCGCAATCAGGGCATCCATCAATATCAGGGCAACCGCAATCCCTTCATCGACCATCCCGAATATGTAGACCGCATCTGGAACTACAATTCCACCGCGGATGAGACTGTTCCCGCCGTGGATGGGATGCTTTTTGACAGTGTATATCCCAATCCTTTTGCCGCTCAAGCTACCTTCCGGGTGAGCTGTAAACAGACGCAGAATGCCAATTTGGCCGTTTATGACATCCGCGGGCGCAAGGTGCATTCCGAGGCGGTGACGCTGCGAGGTGGCGAAAATCAGCTCTCTTGGGATAGCGAGGGCCTGGCTTCCGGCATCTATCTGATCAGGATCAGCTCCGGAAGCGAGTGTATCAGCGCCAAGATAGTCAAAACCACGGGGCAGTAAGCTTTGTCTGCTGTTCGTTTCCTGCTTTTTGGGTTGCTGATTTTGGCCTTGGCGGTCATGGGCTGTTCGGCCAATTCGGCCAACATCTATCCGCTGCCGAAGGCCTATCTCCATTACAATCAGCTACATAGCCGCCTCACCGAGATTTCCGGGCTCGATCCTGCGCTGGCGCAACTGCACGTTTTGGGCTTCAGCGGCACGGAAGAGCTGCCCATCCTGGCGCTGCAAATAGGCAAAGCGCAGGCGCAGCGCAATATCCTCATCATCGGGCAGCATCATGGAGACGAGGTTTTGGGCGTTGAGCTCAGCGTGGCTCTGGCGGCTGAATTGATGCGGAAACACGAGAGCGACAAGCTCTGGAAGCAGATCATGGACGAATATCGCTTCTTCATCGTGCCCACCATCAACCCCGAGGGCTGGAAGCGTGTCTGCGACGGCGAATATCAGTTTAAGCGCAAAAACAACCGCGATACCAACAAAAATGGCCGCCTGGATATCCGTGCCGATGGCGTGGACCTAAACCGCAACTATCCCGTCTTTTGGGCAGACCAGGTGCCCGTTCCGCCCGGGCATGCAAACTATAAAGGCGAGCGGCCCGCCTCCGAAACCGAGGTGCAGGCCATCCTGAAACTGGCTGAGAAACATCTCTTTGAATTGGCCATCTTCTATCACAGCTCCTCCACCGGTGCCTTCAGCGAAAAGATATTCCTGCCAAACCGCATCATAGGCGACGAAGAACAGGAACGGAGGTTGGATGAGCTGTTTATATTTGCCCAGGGGTATGCACAGAGGGTAAAAAAAGACTATCAGAAGGGCTATTATCAAGTGGGAGAAGGAAATACCTCGAGGGTGGGCAATGCCCGCAACTTCTTCTTTCACACCTATCAGACCGATGCCTTTTTGGTGGAATTGGGCGGGATAAACTCCGCCGGCATCAGCGTGGTGCATCCCAATGCCAACATGAAGGATAAGATTATGAAGAAGAATCTGGCGGCGCTGAGACAGGTGCTCTATCAAAGAGCCAAAAGCAAGTGAGATTATCGGGGGTTGCCGGGCCGGTAAAGCTCGAGCACCTGTGACTTTATCCTCTCTGAAACCATGCCCTCTATACTCAGTCCTTGAGCGATATTGCGTCTGATGGTGCTGGATGAGACTTCCGGCGGGCGAATGTCTTTGATCAGATGGTTAATCCCCAGCTCGCCAAGCTCTTGCACCTCATAGCCCACCCTGGGAACGATGAGGAAGGTGACGTTTGCCTGCAGCCACTCAAAGTCATACCACAGATGCAGATGCCTCAGGTTGTCGCTGCCAATCACGAAGGCAAAATGCCTGTCAGGATATTTAGCCTGCAATCTACGCATCAGGTCTGCCGTGTAGCCGCTTCCGCCGGCATCGTCCAGCCATACTTCCACGCCGGGTTGCAAGACCTCGCGGATGAGCCGGAGCCGCTGTTCAAAGGATAGTACTATCTTGTCTTTCTTAAAGTGGTGATTTCCCACGGGCAAAAATGCCACGCGCTCTATATCGGGGTCTTGGCTCAGCTTTTCGGCTAAGTACAGATGCCCGTTGTGGATGGGATCAAAGCTGCCGCCGATGATGGCTGTGCAGCGCTTGGGGCAGGCGGGATCAATATTTGGCAAACTTCTTGGTCAGCTTTTTGGCTTCTTTGCTGTGGGGATACTTCTGAATCAGGCTCTGGTAAAAGTTTATCGCCTCCTCCCCGCGGTCCTGCTTTTTGCAGATGATGGCGCTGTAATAGAGCGAAAGCCTGTCCCACTCGTCCTCATTTCCGAGGTCTGTCACTTCGTCAAAATACATCAGTGCGGCGCTGTAATCCTTCATCATGTAGCTGATGTAGCCGTTTCTGTAGCGCTTTTCGATCAGCTTGTTCTGGCCCTTGCGGATGCATTCTATGGCTTGTTGATAGCGCTCGTCGTTGGGATATTTCTCTATGAATCTGCGAAATACGTTGATGGCGGCGATGGTTTCGCTCTGGTCATACTGTGCCGGCAGCGACTCTTCCAGCATACAGAGGGCGGATTGAAACATGGCGGTGGAGGCGTCTTCATGCCTGGGGAAAGCGTTGATAAACTCTTCGTAAGCCACTCTCGCTTCGGCAAATTTGTTCAGGGCAAAATAGCTGTCTGCCTGGCGCATGAGTGCGTAGGCTGTGTGGGCGGTTGAGCGTTCAAAATAGACGTCCTGATAGAGTTCTGCGGCGCGGGCATACTTCTTTTTGGCATAAAATCCATCGGCTTTGGCCAGCTTTTCTTCGCTGCTTTGGTAAACGGCAGTCTTGGCGCAGGACATGAGCAAGGCCATGACTATCAAGATGATGACTGTTCGCAGTTTCATGAGTGATCCTTTTATAGCTTATTGGGTGGTCCAGAGTAGGTAGATGATGGAGGCGAGAGCTGCCGTGATCAGCATCGGCTCAAACCAGGCGATGCCTTTGGCAGCCTTTTGGCCGTCTGTGCCGGTCTTTGCCTGCTGGGAAAAGGAGTCCAGCTTCAAGAGCTGTCCTGAGGGCAGCGCTATCTGTTTGATATTAAAGAGATAAAGCGGGATTCTGGTAGAGGAATAGGAAAGGAAACCGCGCTCTTCCACGGTTTTCCAATCCAATTCCATCTCCACCAAAACCAAACGCGCTTGCTTCAAGCCGAGCCGCTTCAGGGCTCCTGCCTGGCTGAAAGCGTGTTCGTTCAGAGAATCCTGGGCCGCCGAAAAGTAGTCCGACTCGGCTTCACGCAGGTCTGCCCCTTTCGCCAGGAGCTGCTTTTTGACCTCGTTTGCCAAGACACTGCTGTATTGACCGGCCCTGATCTCGATAAATATAGGTTCATCTGTGTCTACTGTTTGCACAATGCTCCGGCCGGCTTCGCGAACGGCAGGTTCCGAAGACAGAGCACAGAGCATGCTGATCGGAACGATCAACAGCAAACAACATAGCCACAGGCTTTTATGCATTTATAGGTTTGCGGTAAGTTGCAGGTATCTATTCACCAAATCCATGCGGTTGTGTTTGGGATACAGGTCTTTGATGAGCTGGAAGACGTCACGCGCCTGCAGCTTCATATCCATGTTGTAATAGGTCATTCCCAGCTTGAGGTAGGCGTCCCTGGCCTTGGGGTGCTCGGGGAACCTGTCTATCACTTCCTGGAAGATGTCCGCCGCAGTGGTCCATTTCTTGCCGGCATAGTAGTTTTCGGCCAGCCAGTAATAGGCGTTGGGAGTGAGCTCTTCATCCGGATAGATGCTGATGAATTCTTCAAACATGAGGATTGATTCTTCGTGCTTGAATCTGCTGTAGGCCTTGAGGGCAGCGTCGTATTTGGCCTTGATTTCGGCCAGACGGGCCTTCTCTTTCTTGGCACGTTCCACACTGATCACGGCCTCCAGGTCTGAGCTGATCTCGCCCACGTTGTTGCTCACGCTTTCCACCTTCTTCCTGAGTGTGGCGACGTCGCTCTTGATGTCTCCAATGGAGGAAAGCTGCTCTTCACGCAGGGTGCCCACTTCCTGGCTCAGCTGATCCACATCAGCCCGGATTTCCTGCAGGTCTTCATCCACGGCGGCAGTCCTGTGGCCCATGCTTCCCCTCAGCTCGCCTTCCACGGTGGAAATGCGGTTGAGGATGTCGTCCATCATCTGCACTCTCTTGCCGGATTCTTCACCAAGGCGCTGCTCCATCTCTTCGCTGGCAACCATGCCGGATGCGGCAAATTCGGAATACAGGTCTACCACGATCTCGCGCAGGTCGTCCAGGTCTGCCTTGAGGGCGTTGAGCCCGTGCTCGCCTTCCAGGAGCGCAAACTCCGAGCCTGCTGCAGCGGATTCCTGCTTGATCTGGGCGATGTTGTCGGTAATGGCATCCAGGATGAAGTCTGCATCGGCTTCAATCTGCCTGAGCTCTTCTCTGAGGTCTGCAATCTGCAGGTCTATGAGCTCGGTCAGGTTTTGCTCTGCCTGTTCACGCAGCCTGGCTATTTCCACCGCCTGGTCTGCCTGTCTTTGGCTTGCTAAGTTTTGATCGTTGATCACATCTGCCACGCGGTCTACCAAAGTGGCAACCTGGTCTTGCAAAAAGGCCAGGTCTTCTGCGCCGGATTCCAGCTCATACTGCATGGGCTCGATAGCCAGAATCAGCTGCTCATGCTCGTCAAAGCCCAACATCAGCTCATCCAGCCTTTCCTTGATCTGGAGGTATTCCTTGCGGAGCATCTCCAGCTCTGTCTCTTGCTTGCCTTGTCTGGCGTGCAGGGCTTGCGTCTTCTTTTGCTCGGCGCGCATGGCTCTGTTGCTCACGCAGCCGCCCAGCACCAAAGCTGCAACAGCCAAAAGGATAATGATTCTTTTCATTATGGTGTCCTCATTACTATACGCTTAAGTTGTTTACCAAAAAGGCCTTGTAGCCTCTGAAGGTGTTGTAAAGGTCAGCCTTGGAGCACAATTCGTAGAGCGAATGCATGCCCATCAAGCCAACGCCACAATCTATCACCTCTGCACCTTGATTGGCCAGAATGTAGGCGATGGTGCCACCGCCACCCTCATCCACCTTGCCCAGCTCGCCCATCTGCCAGTAAACACCGGCTTGGTTGAAGATGCGGATCACCTTTGCCACAAACTCGGCATTGGCGTCGTTGCAGCCGGATTTGCCGCCGCTTCCGGTGAACTTGGAAAGAGCGATGCCATGGTTGAACATCACAGCATTCTGGAGCTCATGAACGCCGGGATAGTTGGGGTTGACCGCCGCTGAGACGTCAGCCGACAGGACCATGGAGTTCATGATGGTGCGTCTGAGGTTGCTGGAACTGTCACTTTCGCCCTTATGCCTGAGCAGGGAGGCGATAAAGTCTTGTAAAAACACTGATTGGGCACCTGTGTTGCCCTGGCTGCCCACTTCTTCCTTGTCTGAGAAATAGACGACCATGGTGCGCTTGGGCTTGGCTTTGAGGTTGTCCAAAAGGGCAGTTAAAGCGGTGTAGGCACAGATTCTGTCATCCTGTCCATAACCCAGCACCATGCTGCCATCAAAGCCTGCGTCACGAGCCTTGCCTGCGGGAACCAGCTCCAGCTCAGCGGAGAGGAAGTCGTTCTCATCTATGCCGTAACGCTCGTTCAAGAGCTTCACGCAGTAGAGTTTGAGGCCTTGTTTCTCATCCTTGTCAAGGTCGTGCATGCCACCGAAGATCACGTTGAGTTTGCTCGCATTGATGGCATCGCCCAGGTTTTTGCTATATTGCTCTTTACGTGCCAGGTGAGGCAGCAGGTCTGGGATGACAAACACCGGATCATCATCTTGCTCACCGATGCTGATATCCACGACTTCGCCATCGGCCTTGATCACCACGCCGTGCAGAGCCAGGGGAGTGGATACCCACTGGTATTTCTTGATGCCGCCATAGTAGTGAGTGCGGCCGCAGAGCATACCGCTGGGCCCGTCTTCATAGAGGGGGTTTTGCTTGAGGTCTATTCTTGGGGTATCTATATGAGCAGCAACGAGGTTGCATCCCTTGCTCAGGGGCTCGCTTCCCAAGATCGCCATGGCCATTGTCTTGCCACGGAAGATGGTATACACCTTATCTTTGGCAGTTTTGGCATCGACGGTGGTAAACTTGTGCTTCTTGAGCACATCTTCTGTCCAGGCCACCGTTTCGCGGACAGTCTTGCATTCGTCCAAAAAGGTTTTAAACCCTTTTGCATATTCGAAGGCCTTGTCGCGCTCTGCCTGAGGAGCTTCCTTGAAGAAGTTCTTCCTTTCGTAGAGCAGTTCGCTCATTTTAGGTTCCGTTTTCTTTGTCATTTTGTCTCCGTTTATATCTTATTTTATTTAAATAATCGTCAGCACCTTGAGGTGTCTGTCTCCCATAGGTGCTTTCACTACAGCTACTTGCTGGGCAGATTTACCCAGAAGAGCCTGTCCTATGGGCGACATGGCCGAAACAGCCTGAAAGTCCTCATCGGTCAGGAGGTTGACCTCATCCACTCCCACCACGCGGAAGGTTACCTTTTCGCCGGTATCCAGGTCTTCCGTTTCGCAAGTGCTGCCAAAGCGGACTTTATCCTTGGGGAAGTTGCTGGGGTCTATCACTTTAAGCCTGCTGGCACGACGCCTCAGGTAGTCTATTTCAGAGTCGATGGCTCTTTGTCTTTCGCGGGCTGCCTTGTATTCAGCATTCTCGGAAAGGTCTCCAAATTCTCGGGCTACGGCAACGGCTTGGATCACTTCCGGTCTCTCATTCATCAGCTGAGCGATCCGTTTCTGGATCAATTCCATACCGCTGGCGGTGATGTAGATGCTCAAATCCATTTGTGTTACTTACTTTTAGCTTTCTTTTTCTTCTTTTTTTGCAGCGTGCGCATGGCGGAAAGGCCTGCTTTCTTCACTCTCGCATTGCCGCTTTTGGTCCATATCTCTACAAATTCCTCGATTTCCGGCTCCCAATGTTGCAGGGTTCCGGTGAGGATTTCCACGATCTCGGGGTCGCGCTGATGCCCGAAGTCGCTCCACACCTTACTGTATGCCTCAGGATCAATCTTGCGGATAGCTTTGAAAAGTGCAATATGATTTGCCTGATCTTCGCCCAGAGGCCTGAGCCACAGGGCGGTGAAATGGTCTATAATTTCGGGGATGGCATCCGGCCTGCGCCTGATGAGTTTGATGATCAGGTTCACGCTGGCCTTGCGGATTTCGGGGTCTTCATGTTCATTCCAGGTAAGCACTTGAGGCAGATATTTCGGAATGTCTTTTCTCATAACCGGCAGTACCACGCGCTCCAAAAGCGAGGACAGCTCGGTGGGATTGGCGTTATTCATGGCGTGTTCCAGCACTTCCAGATAGGTTTCGGGCTGTTTGCGGAAAAGCCTGCTGATGATCACGATGAAGGCGCTGCGGCCATATTCTCCCTTTTTATCCCAGAGATGCAGGTAAAAGGGGATATATTTAGCGTGTTTTCTACCCAATAGAGTGACAATTTTCCCACTCACAAAGTTGATCACTTCCGAAGGAATCTTGCCGCTCACGCGTTCGGGATAGGCGTTGAAGATGATGTCAAAGTCGTAGTCTTTATTTGGCAATTTGTTGGCGAGGTAGTCTTTAGTATCGTTGACCAACCGTTCTTTCCAGTCTATGGTGAGCATGGTTCTTCCTTCCTTTATATATTATTCTTGAGAATGCCATAACAGATGATAGCACAAAACTGTCAAGAGAAAAGTGAAATCATTTTGGCTCAAATTACTCTCGGATTTTCCCGTCCATTCAGACGCCCGATTTATGCTTTTGGAACACATAAAAGGCTCGGGAGATGAGCGATCTTCAATTTGCCCTTGACAAGATTGGCCTTTCCATGATTTTGATTCATTTAATGAGGAAATTAGATTTATGTGCATGACAGACGAACTAAACAGTAGCTATAAAAGCTTGGAGACTAAGGCATTTGCGTGTAGGGCGAGTGCCTTATTTTGTGCGAGGAATTTCTATGATTTATGACGAAATGCTAAGAAAAGCCCTGGCAGAAGATATTGGCCATGGAGACATCACCACGGATTCTCTGGATCTGGACGCCGTAAAAGCCACTGCCTTCATGGTGGCCAAAGCCGCCGGAGTGGTAGCCGGAGTGGAGGTAGCCATCCGCACCTTCAAGCTGGTGGACAAAGACCTCAAAATCACGCTCTACCGCAAGGATTCCGATACTGTGAAACCCGGCGACGAGATCATGAAGATAGACGGCCGCGCCAGCAGCATTCTCAAAGGTGAAAGGGTGGCGCTCAACTTCCTGCAGAGGCTCAGCGGCATTGCCACTTCCACCAAGACCATGGTGGATGCCATGGAGGGCACAAACACCAAGCTTTTGGACACGCGCAAGACCACCCCCGGCTTGCGTGCTCTGGAAAAGTATGCCGTGAGGATTGGCGGTGGGCACAACCATCGTTTTGGCCTCTTCGACATGGTCTTGCTCAAGGAAAACCACATCCGCGCCTGTGGAGGCATCACGGAAGCGGTCAGACGCGTAAAAGAGCGCAACACCTCCTACAAGATTGAGGTGGAAGTGACCAACCTGAGAGAACTTACCGAAGCAGTAAAAGCGGGAGCAGACCGCGTCATGCTGGATAATATGACCCTCGCCAACATCCGAAAAGCCGTCAAACGCTATGCCGACCGGGTGGAACTGGAAGTTTCCGGCGGCGTCAACGATAAAAACATTCAAAAATATGCCCGCACAGGTGTGCATTACATCTCCAGCGGCGCTATCACACATTCATATAAATCATTGGATATCAGCCTATTATTTGAGGAGGAAGCTTGATTAAAGACCAACTAAAGACCCTTTCCGAAATGCAAGAATACGACGACAAGATAGGCCACTTCCGCGTCCAGCAGAAGGAACTGCCCAAACAGCTTGCCGAGATAATGGAATCCGTGGATGCAGCCACTTCAAACCTTTTGGCAGTGGAGAGCGAAAGAGCGGAACTCAATAAAGCCCAGCGTGCCATTGATGCCGACATCCAGCAGGCCAACAGCCAGATCGAGAAGTACAACACCCAACTTTCTGAAATCAAAACAAATAAAGAATATAAAGCTCTCAACAGCGAGATCGCATACCTGAGCGAGAAGGTCTCGGAACTGGAAAGCCAGCAACTGGTGCTAATGGAGGAGGAGAGCGAGATCAAAGAGCGCATCCAGGCAGCCAAGGACAACCTGGCCAAAGCCGAAGAAGAAAAGCGCGGCCAGGAAGGCGACCTCAGAGCAAAGATAGACAAGCTGGATTCTCAGATCGAAGAAAACAGAGCCGCACGCAACAAACTCGCCGTCACACTGCCCACAAACATCATCCGCCACTATGGCAACATGATCAAAAACAAGGGCAACCTGGCCGTATCCTTCACCAAAGACGGCTCTTGCGGTGCCTGTGGATTCGTGATCAGACCCCAGATTCGCATCGAACTGCAGCTCTTTTCCCGCATCATATATTGCGAAAATTGCGGCAGAATTATGA
>DGFM01000004.1:13395-16437 GCA_002391675.1 Cloacimonetes bacterium UBA3900
GGGATTCCTGTGCCTATTGGGAAAGCGCCAATAGGCCTCAACCGGCAAGCTAACCTCCTACCCTACAACACCCTGCGCTCAATCTCCCAGAGAGATTCCCACGCCCCGGGCCGTCCTCACCAGATCGGAATCCACATCTATCAGGTTGTACTTTCTCACCGCATTTTTGATGGGCACCGAAACCATGTTGGGATGGCGATAGGACACCATATGCCCCCACTCCTGATTGAGCACCATATCAAAGGCTTTCACGCCCATCGAGGTAGCCAGCACGCGGTCGAAGGCATTGGGCCGTCCACCGCGCTGCAGATGACCCAGGATGGTCTCCCTGATCTCCATTTCCACGCCCACCTCTTTGAGCTCTCGAGATAGCTTGAATGCGGCTCCGCCCAGTTTGATCTTCATCGCTCCCGGCGTTTCGCTTTCCACGTAGGTCATCTCGCCGTCTTTGGGTTTGGCTCCCTCGGCGATCACCAGGTTGGCAAACTTCTTACCGCTGGCCAAACGCCTGTCTATCGCCTCTTTAACCTTGTGGATATCGTAAGGGATTTCGGGGATAAGACACACCTCCGCACCTCCGGCGATAGCCGCGTGCAGAGCGATCCAGCCCGCATAGCGTCCCATCACTTCCAAAATCAGCAGCCTGTGATGACTTGCCGCGGTGGAAACCAGCTTGTCCACGGCGTCGGTAGCCGCATCCACAGCCGTTTGAAAGCCAAAGGTAAAGTCTGTTTCCGAAAGGTCGTTATCTATGGTTTTGGGAACGCCGATGATGGGGCATCCCATCTCGTAAAGCCGCTGAGATATGCGCTGTGAGCCGTCTCCACCGATATTGACCACCGCGCTGATCTTGAGCTCCTTGAGGGTCTGCAGCATTTCTTGGGACCTGTCTTTGGTGGTCCAGCTGCCATCAGCCTGCTGCACAGGCCAGCTGAAAGGCCCACCCTTGTTTGTGGTGCCGATGATGGTACCGCCCTTCACGTGTATTCCGGCCACGGTTTCCAGGTTCAGGTCCACCACCCGGATCGGGTCGCTCAAAAGCCCGTTAAAGGCATCTATACTGCCCAAAACTTCCCAATTCTGCTCCTGATAAGCACGCTTGACTATGGCTCTGATCACGGCATTGAGACCCGGGCAGTCGCCGCCTCCGGTGGCTATCAATAACCTCTTTTTCATAATTTTACACTCCGCAAAAGTATTTGCTTTATAGATAGAATAAGAGCTTGAGAGCCAAAACCAAAGAGGAATTTGACTCCCTGAAAGGGTCGCCAAAACGAGCAAAACACCCTCACAAACGGCTCTGAGCGCGGAATCGCTTTATTTTGTTTGACAATTCCCCTCCCCTTTTTAAGCTTGCCGTTATAAAAAGAATTATGAACTTAGGAGGCAGAGCATGGAATTGACTCTCATGATCATCACCCTGGTGGCGGTGCTGGCAAACATCATCATCAGCCTGCTCAAGAAACCATCGGCTGAAGCGGATGCGGCGCGGCTTATCTCTATGATGCAACAGGAGTTGGACAGGCTTTCCGCCACGATCCGAACCGATCTCTCAAACCAGAAGTCGGAGTTTAACAACAGCTTTTCCGCGCTCAAAAGTGAGCTGGACCAAAATCTGCAGGCCAATCGCACCGAACTTGGCAACAACATGGAAAGCCTGCGCAAGACCATCGAGGACAAGATCACGGAGTTTTCAAGTGCCCTGACGCAGAGCACAAACATCAGCATCGAAAAGCAGGATCAGATCCGCAAAGAAACGCAAGCGCGGCTGGGAGAATTCAACGAATCCATGAACAAGGCTCTCGATGCCCTCACCCAGTCTTTCAATCAGAAGCTGCTCGATTTTGGGCAGCTGCAAAAACAGAGCTCGGAAAGTTACCTTTCAAAGCACGATGAGATCAAGAAATCCACCGACACAAACCTGGAAACCATCCGCAAAACCGTGGAAGAAAAACTGGAAAAACTGCAGGCAGCCAACAGCGAAAAGCTGGAAGAGATGCGCCAAACCGTGGATGAAAAGCTGCAAAAGACGCTGAATACGCGCCTGGCGGAATCTTTCAAACAGGTGCAGGATCAGCTGGAGAAGGTGCACACCGGCCTGGGTGAGATGACCAATATGGCCAAAGACGTGGGCGGTCTCAAAAACGCACTCACCAACGTGAAGGCCAAAGGAATCATCGGCGAAATCCAGCTCGAATCGCTGCTCAACTCCTTCCTCAGTCCGCAGCAGTATGAGGCCAACGTCCAGGTTAAAGCAAACTCGGGCGAGAGGGTGGAATTTGCCATCTGCCTGCCCGGTAAAGACGAGGGCGGCAAGCCTTTATACCTGCCCATAGATTCCAAATTTCCCCTGACGCCCTATGAAAAACTGCTGGAAGCTTATGACGAGGCAGATAGCAATAAAATCGCAAGCGCACGCAAAGACCTCTACAGCTCCATCAAAGCCTCCGCCAAAACTATACAGGACAAATATATAGACCCGCCCAACACCACGGATTGGGCCATCATGTTTCTGCCCTCGGAAGGCCTCTACGCCGAGCTGTTGCAAAACACTCAGCTGGTGATGGAATTGCAAAAAGATTACCAGATCGCACTGGCCGGGCCCACCATCCTGGGAGCCTATATCAACAGCCTGCAGATGGGCTTTAAGACCCTCGCCATCCAAAAAAGCTCCAGCGAGGTGTGGAAGCTCCTGGGTGCGGTGAAGACGGAGTTTGGCCGCTTTGGCGATGTTTTGGAAAAAGCGCAGAAGAAAATAGCAGGCGCAGGCAGTGATCTGGACGCATTAGTGGGAACACGCACCCGGAAAATCCAGGCTAAGCTGCGGAAAGTGGAAGAGTTACCCCAAAAAGAGGCAACCGCACTCCTGGATATGGATATTTTGGAGCTGGAAGCAGACGAGGAAGACGAGGCCTAAAAGGCCCCAAAAAACGGCTTAATTCCCGGGGAAAACCAAGGCCAAAAACTCAGCTCTGCGCAGGCTGAAAAAGCAGGCGTTTCTGAAATATTTTACCTCAGGGCCGGTTTTGCGAAAACAATTCC
>DGFM01000004.1:16572-38472 GCA_002391675.1 Cloacimonetes bacterium UBA3900
GTTACGCATTCGAGCGCCAGGGAGATCGGAGGGGCGGGCAACCATTGCAGAAAGGCAATATTTGAGTCAAGCATCGGTTTTTGGCAAAGAAATAATCGGCTACTAAAATAGTAGGCGTTCTGTGGTGAAAAAGTGCTCCCTGTTCACCCCGGGAAAAGAGCCGCATGAAGGCAGGGATGAGAGGCACTTGTCTCTTTATCTATGCCCATCGCAGGCGATAGTTGCCAATAATGTACAATGATGTTACCGAAACCCATTTCCTTAACATCAAATACAATTATTAAGAAACATTTGACCTTGGGCAGTGATCTCGATTCGGTCAAGATACTGATGCTTCGCGGCTTTCATCGCAAGCCGGCTCCTGTTTCTTTTCTCTTTTATCACAAGCAGTTATCGGCACGCAAAAAGGGTAAAATCCGAATTCTCTTGACAAAAACGGCCTCTCCAATATCTTAGTATTCAAGTTACATGGGTTCTACAGATGGCCATTATTCGACATTCTTTTTGGCAACAATCGATCTGTGATATTACCTAAAAACGTTACGACTATCAAATTGCATCCTTGGGGAAAAGTCCGAGTACAGGTTTTTTGGCTCGTTTTTTATTTAGGATGCGCATTTAAACTAAGCACAAATGAGCTGGAGTAAGCTTTATGATCAAGAGTATAGGTCGTCTTAATTTGGACGATTACAAACTAATTGATTCTCAGGTGGAGAAGATATTTGTCTGCCTGAGCAAGGACAAAATTGAAGAGGCAACTGAGCTGATAACCGCGATGGCGAACACGCAAAACTATTTTGTTCGCGAGGAGCTCGGTAAGCGTTTGGCCAACTATGAAGGGCCCGGGGCGATGAAAGAGGTCTGTGCCAAGCTTTTGGACGACCATATCTACGGCATTCGCGCCACGGCGTTATTTTACTTTTATTATAGCAATATAGATAATCCTGAGGTGCTGCTGCACATTCTGAGCAAGACGGTTGAGACGGTGAGATGGGAGAGCGAACACATCATCGAGGAGCTCTGGAAATCGCATCCCGAGCTGATGAGGCGTGAGATGCCGCAGTGGGCTCTGTCTCCCTCGCCCAAGAAGAGAGCGATGAGTATGCACGGCATGAATAAAATCGCGCTGGACAGCCCTCAGTTTGTGCTCATGCACCTGGAAAAACTGGTTGATGACGAGGACCCTGAGGTTCAGGAGAAATTTGTGAAGATACTGATCCAGGTGGGGCGTCACCGTCCTCAACACGCCTACACGAATATCTATCGCTGGCTCAAAAGCGGCAGCGAGGACAGGGCGCGGCTGTTGTGGGATGC
The DNA here is from genome assembly GCA_002391675.1 of Cloacimonetes bacterium UBA3900. Lineage (GTDB taxonomy): Bacteria > Cloacimonadota > Cloacimonadia > Cloacimonadales > Cloacimonadaceae > UBA3900. The sequence goes on from DGFM01000004.1 coordinate 17,887, forward strand.
CTTGAAGGTGCTGGTGAGCATCGTGGCACGGCGGGAACGTGAGGAACAGAGCAACGACTTTTGGGCCGTCACCAAAAAAGCGGTGAGTGATTGGCGCAAAGACCCCTCTCCTCTGGTTTCGCAGATGGGCAATCGTCTGCAACAACTGCTTCAGTCATAACACCTTATAAAGATGATAAACCCCGGCTACAGAGCTGAAAACGTCTACATTATCCTGGTGGAACCGATCTACGAGGGCAACGTGGGAGCTGTGGCCAGAATCATGAACAACTTTTGTTTTGCCAACCTGCGCATCGTGGGTGCACTGCCCACCAAGAACGACTTTTACCTGGCCATGCATTCCACCTTCATCCTGGAAAATGCGCAAGTGTTTGACAATCTGGAAGCTGCCACCGCGGATCTGGACAGGGTGATCGCCTTTTCCAGACGCGTAGGCAAGCTCAAACCTATAGATTTTGATCCGAAAACCATGGCCCAATATGCCAGCGAGGTGAAAGACCTCAAGCTGGGCCTGGTATTTGGGAGAGAGACCTTCGGGCTCACGGATGCAGAGGCGGATTTGTGCCCTTTGCGCTGTCATATCCCGGCAAATCCGGCCTTTCCTTCCATCAATCTGGCCCAGGCTGTAGCCATCGCCTGCTGGGAGATTTCCGCAGTGAAGGCACAGCAAAAAGCCGATCAGGAGGCGCCTTTGGAGCGTCCGCAGATGGAATATCTGCATCACTATATGATGGATGTGATGGAAAGCAGCGGCTTTTTCCAGGATCATGAGAGCACAAACTGGGATGTTTTCCTGCGCAGGATGCTGATGCAGCTGAATCCCGGCAAAATGATGAGCTGGCGCTTCAAACAGATGTTCAATCGCTGGCACGTCTTGGTCACCGGCAAAGGCAAAGGCTTTTCGCACGATAATACGGAGTAAGAAATATGAAAGAAAACCTTGAAATAAGTACACTTCAACAACAGATTTTGGACGATTGCATGCAGTATCTTTATGAGCATGAAGATCCCCAATTGGTGATTAAAACCTTTTCCAAACACAAGGATTCGGTCTACGATGCCTTTGGACTCACCGAGGAAGAGCAGCGTGAAATGCTCTTGATGGTGTTGGACGACTACGGTCTCACCGTGCCCGAGATGGCAGATATGGGGACGATATTTGTGGCCACGCAAAAGTATGAGCTGCAGCTTTTAGCGGTTCAATTGCTGAAAAAACACAGGCCCAGAATGGACAGGCATTGCTATGAACAGGTGAAGATCTGGCTGGATAATGGCTTGGAAAACATTGCCATAGTTGATCTTCTGGCCAATAAGATCACCCCCGTATTTTTGGAATTGGGCATCGCAAGCGTGGACGACTTCAAGAGCTGGAGAAGCTCCGAAAGCAAGTGGACACGCCGCGTGGGCATACTCACCATGTTGTATCTGAAAGATAAAGTCTCCTCCGATATGCTGCTGGAATTTGCCGAGCCTCTGCTCAATGATCCGGAAAAGATTGTGCAGCAAGCGGTTGGTACCTATCTGATGGAGCTGTGGGGATTCTATTCCGAAGCGGTGGAAGAATTTCTGACTCTGCACAAGGACAATGCGGCTCCGCTGGTGATCCAAAACGCCACGCAAAAGATGCATTGGGACAAAAAGAAAAGATATGGCAAAGCCGCCACAAGCCGGAGCTCCGGAGGGTCAAGAAACTACGATAGAAGACAAAAATCGAGAGGCAGAACCTCCAAGAACAGGAGCCAATCCGCTCAGCGCGATTCGCAAGCCGGCAAACAGCAGCGCAGCTTCAGGTCAAACAGGTCTGCTTCACGTACGCAGCAAAGATTTACACCCAAACCCAAGCCCAGACCCAATGTGCGGGTGAGGGAAGCCGACAGGGCAAAATATCACAACATCCCGGATTGGGATAGCTTCGAAGACGAGAAGTAGCCCGGATATACGGGAGTTATGCAGCTGCTGAGCACTCCCTTTTCTAACTGGTAAAATCCTCTCTGGTCATGTGTTTGACCACACCCTCGTCGTTGATGTCCCTGCAGGGGCCATCTTCGAGCTCGGCGGCATCCGTGTAGCCTCTGAGCTCCCAAAAGCCGGGCAGATAGTAGTCCATAAGCTGTATTTTCACAATGCTTTTGGCAGATTTGTAGCCCCACAAATAGGGGATGAGGGCGCGGATGGGGCCGCCGTAATCCTCGGTGAGGTCTTCGCCGTCAAAGCTGGTGGCCAGCAGGCTTTTCTCTTTGAGTGCGATGGCCAGAGGGATGGAGGTGTCATAATGGTTTCCATGGCTCCAAAAGCGGAGGTGAGTGCAGCTGTCCTTCATGCCCACGGCGTCCAGGATGTCTTTAAACCGAATGCCACCCCAATCTCCACGCACAGACCAGCGGGTCACGGAAGTGAGGCGCGCATTGACGGTTACCTGGGGTAAGTCCATCAGCTGCTGCCAGTTAAACTCGGTGGGCTTTTCGCAGAGACCTTCCACTTTCAAGACCCACTTTTCCTTATCCAAACGGCCGGGATGGCCTTCTGCCCAGAAGATGGGCGTGCCCATTTTGGCTAATTTGTGCACCTTATCCTCCTTTATGAGTGCGTGTGAGCAGGTTGGCTATGATGCCCGTGGCGGTAATCGCCTGGCTGGCCATATGTTGCGCCATCTTTTCGGCGGTGAGGCCCAAGAGCAAAGAGGCATTGCAGGCGGAGGCGAGAGGGCTCAAACCCTGAGCGGCAAAAGAGGCCAGCATACCGGCGAGCACATCGCCGCTACCCGCTTTGGCCAAGCCGTCGTTGCCAAAACTGTTCAGATAGAGCTCATCACTTGAGCGGATCAGGGAGTAGTGGCTCTTGAGCAGGATGCAGGCATCCGATTGCGGCATAAAGGCTTGCAGTGCGGCTATGGGGTCGTTTTGCAGGGTTTGCATCTCTATCTTTGCCAGGCGGCAGAATTCACCGTGATGAGGCGTGTAGATGCTCATTTGGTGGGCTGAGTAGTTCAGGAGCTTGGGATGCCGGGCGAGCAGGTTGAGGGCGTCGCCGTCGTAGACAACGGGGATATCCTTTTGCTGCACAACTATTTCCAACATCTTGAGAGACCAGTCATCCTGGCCCAATCCGGGGCCGATGAGGATGGCGGAGGCTTCCTTGAGCATCCGCTTCACCTTGCGCGTATCCGGTAGCTGCCTCACGGTCTCGGGCACCTTGTGATAGATGGCTTCGGTGAGGCGGCCGGCAAAGAGCTCTTCCTGGCTATCTCTATGCAATACATACACATATCCGGCACCGGTTTTGAGTGCAGCGGCGGTGGACATAAGGGTGGCGCCGGTGAAGCCATCACAGCCTCCGATGATCATCAGTTTGCCCCACACGCCTTTGTGGGAAACTTTGCTGCGGTAATCCAATATCAGATCGCTCTCTTCCAGTTTGTAAAGCGTGGGTGGGATTGCCTGTGTCTTCAGATGCAGGCCCACGGGAGCGACGCTGAGCTCACCGCAAACCAGAGGCCCCAGGTTCATGAAATAGCCCGGCTTGAGCGTCTCCAAAGCTATGGTGTGGTCGGCAATTACGCAGTTTGTGCTGTTGCCCGTATCTGCGTCCAAACCGGAGGGGATATCCACGCTGAGCACGGGCGCAAGGGAATCTTCAATCATGGTGAGCAATTGCGCTGCGGCGCCGCCAATTTCGCCTTTGAAGCCGCTGCCAAAGAGCGCATCCACGATCAGGTCGGTCTCAAAAAAAGCGTCGTCGACAGTCAGGCTATCTTCATCAAAATCAAGGATATAAAGTTCCAATGCCCGGCAGATCTTGAGCTGGGCTTCCATCTCGCGGCTCATTCTGGGGTGCGGCAGCAGGATGATGGTGACGTCCACTTCCATATCCACCAGCCAGCGGGCGATCACCAGGCCGTCGCCGCCGTTGTTGCCCGGTCCGCAGGCAATGGTGCAGTGTCTCAGCTTGGGGTAAAGTTTCAGAATCCGCTTGGCTATCGCCAGGCCGGCGTTTTCCATCAGCGACATACCGGGGATGCCAAATTCATTGATGGCGTGGGCATCCGCGTTTTTGGTTTGCTTGAGGCTGTAAAGAGGTATCATGATTCGTCCTTTTCACGGTTTTCTTTGTGGAGCTTGATCTCCATGGTGGTGCCTTCATCGGCGGCGCTGGTGACTACCTTGATGTAGCCGCCGTGGTAATCCTGGATGATGCGTTTGGCCAGGCTGAGTCCCAGGCCCCAGCCTCTGGTTTTGCTGGTGACGCCGGGCTCGAATATCTTCTTCCACTCGGAGCGCGGGATGCCTTTGCCTTCGTCACGGATCTGAAGATAGACGTGTCTTTCGCTCTGCGTGGCGGTGATGATGATGTTGCCGCCTTTGGGAACCATGGCATCCACGCAGTTTTTGATCAGGTTTTCCAAAGACCACTTGAAGAGCTCCACATCCAGCATCACTTTCACGTCCTGGATTTTGCTGATCAGGTGGATGTCTATGCGTGAGCCCAGATGCGGCATACGCTGGCGGAAGTAGTCCACCGTTTCTTCCAGCAGGTCGTGCATTATCGTGGGCTTCAGGTCTGTCTTCGAGCCCACTTTGCCAAAGCGTGAGGCGATGTTTTTGAGGTGGCCCAGGTCTGTGGCCATCATGTCCAATATCTCTCTGGTATCTATGGAGTTGGGCGAATCCTCGTCTCTGCTTTTCAGATATTCCATCCAGCCCATGAGCGAGGTGATGGGCGTGCCAAACTGATGCGCAATTTCCTTGGCCAGGCCTATCCAGAGTGTGTCCTTTTCGGTGCGTTTTAGCAGGTAGATGCCGTAGGCGGAAAAGCCGAGCAGGATCAAGACGATAACCAGCTGAAACAGCACGAAGTTGCGCATATGATGCAGGGAGCGGGGTGCGCTGAAATAGATGAAGCCAAGGCTGTCTGCATCGCTGGTGAGGGGCATTTCGGTCATGCCCAGCATCTGCTCTTTCAGCTCCTTGCGATGCTCCGGTTCCACGTCTTCAAAGCAATCCACCTCCGGAATGCCTACGTTGTGCCAATAGAGCGGCTTTTTGCTGCTGTCGGTAACCACCACCGAGTAGTCCACCTGACTCACAAACTCCTCCAAAGACACCGGTTTGGCATAGAAAGCATAGCCGGTGACGATGTCTTTCTCGGTGAGTTTGTAGTGAACCATGCAGGACATATGTTCCTGCAGCTTTTTCTTGGAACTGTATGAAAGCTCGGCGTAGAGCGTGTCCTGGCTCACGCCCACTTTGTTCCAGAAAAGCGGGTTGAAGGTTTCGTCGGTGATGATCACGGGGATGGGGTTTTTCTGCATGAAGTCGATGCTGATGTAGTCCCAGAGCTCTTCCTGGAAGTTTTGTTTGGTGGCAAATTGGAAGTAGCGGGTGCGCACTTCGCTGAGCAGTTTCTCATATTCTGCTGCCTGACGCAGATAGCTGTCTGTGTAGGCGATGTATTGGGCAAACATCCGGGGCACTGATTCCTGCTCTTTCCGGGCGTTTCTCACCAGGATGAGGTTGTAAGCGGTAAAGGCGATGAAGATCAGCACTGTACCGACAATCAGGTAGGTGCGCAGCTGGCGGAAGAGGTCACTGCTTCTTTGCGAGTTCCCAGATCTTATCGAGTTCTTCCAGTCCTGCGCTTTTGATGTCTTTTTGGTGCGTTTCATAGTATTCTTCTATAAATTGGAAGCGTTTGGTGAATTTGCGTGTGCTGGCTTTGAGAGCGGCTTCGGCGTCGATATTCAGCTTTCTGGCCAGGTTTACCACGCTGAAGATCAGGTCACCGATCTCCATGGTGATTTGGGCTTCTTGTTGGGATTTGATGGCGGTCTTCAGCTCGTCCAGCTCCTCTTCTATCTTCTCGATCACGGGCAGGATTTCAGACCAGTCAAAGCCCAATGCGGCAGCCTTTTCCTGCGTGCGCGAGGCGTGGATCAGGGCAGGCATGGAGCCCGGGATGCCGTCCAGGATGCTCTTGCGATGCTTCTTCTCGCGCTTCTTGATCAGCTCCCAGTTTTGCTTCACGCCCGCTGCATCCTCGATCTTGGCATCTGAAAAGATGTGAGGATGACGGCGGATCAGCTTGCTATTTATCTTTTCCAGTACGGTGCGGATGTCAAAAAGCTGCTTTTCTTCGGCCATCCGTGCCTGGAAAACTATGTGCAGCATCAGATCGCCCAGCTCCTCGCTGAGGGCTTCGGGATCATCTGCCTCGATGGCCTCAATAGCTTCGTAGAGCTCCTCTATAAAGTTTGCCCGCAAGGACATAGGCGTCTGCTTGGCATCCCAGGGGCAGCCGGTTTCAGGGTCGCGCAGCCGCGCCATAATCTCTATCAGTTGGTCAAATTCTTTCATGTATCCTCTTTCTTTTGAATGGGTTTGCGGCTAAGCGCATACATAAAGCCTATACAGGTCCAAAATGCGATGCTCAGGTCGTATTGCTGGATAAAAACGTCGGTAAGACAAGCAAATAGCAGCGACACCATCCCGATGTAGATGACGGAGTAATAGTGGTCTTGGCTGGGCTTGACCACGCGGCGGCGGAAGTCTCTCAGCACGCGGTAAATGATCCAGAAATAGCAGATAAAGCCAAAGATGCCGATCTCGACAAGCACCCTCAAAAAGAGGTTGTGCGGGTGTTCTGCATAGAGGAAGGTGTAGGGGATGATGCCCCAATACCAGGTCTCCCAAGTGCTGATGCCCATGCCAAAGAACGGCTGCTGCAGTATCTGCCTGACCGCATGATACCAGGCAAGCAGGCGGATGAAGATGGAGAGGTCGAAGCTGAAGGTTTGCTGGACGCGCTCGATCATGGAGGCAGGGATAATTAGCGGAATCAGGAGCAGGATCACAATCCCGATCAACCTGAAACGCTTCATCTTGAATATCATCAGGAAGAAGCCGAAAAAGAGGGCTAAGAGCGCCATGCGCGTGTAGGTGTAAACCATTCCCAAAAAGATGACTACAGCTCCCAAATACCAGAGCAGGCTCTTGCGTTTATCCTTTTCCCTCATGCCCAAAGCGATGGCAAAGAAGAGTCCCAGGAGGTAAAAGCCGTTGATCGTCATGGCCGTAACCCACAGTGAGCCAATCCTTTTGCCGGGATTCATGAAAGCCACGATGATGCCGATAAAAGCCAGAAAGATATTGATGCAGGCGATGATGCGCACCCAGATGTCAAAGAGCTTGGCATCTATATCACTGTTGGCAAAGCAGACCAGCATCACCGTCGGAACTATCGCCGTGGAAAAGAAATAGGGCAGGGCACGATCCGGAGTGCCGCTCCTGATGAGTCCATAAAGTGAAGTGCCGATGAGGATGGCAGTAGCCACAGGGAAGGGCCACAACAGCTTGCGCCTTTCTTGATAGTATTGGGTAAGCACAGAAAAGACCAGCAAGGCCAGCACCACATAAAAGGTCGGCTCGAAGGGCTTTACCAAAAAGAGGGTGGAAAAGAGCACGCAAACCCTGAAATTGAGCCCAAAGGCAAAGGCCACAAAGACCCACACACCCAGGAAAGCCAGGGTGATGGCCGCGATGCCAAAGGTCACGGCCTGCAAAGCCTGCGCCAGATACAGGCACAAGCTCATCAATGCCAGATAGATAATCGGCTTGGCTACTCTTTGCAGTGCTTCCAAAGTCTGCTCCTAAAGGTCTTGGCGCAGCTCCAGCAGTCTGTCTTTATTGCGTTCCAGGATGGATTTGAAGAGCACGATGATCACGGCAACCACAAAGGCCGCAAAGAAGGCAATCACGCAGATCATGGCGCGCTTGGGCCGGGAGCGCAAACCCGCTTCCCTGGGGTAGTCCAGGACGTCCACCGAGGGTGTATCCTTCAGCTCTTCCAGGCGTGCGGCCTCATATTGCGGATAGAGGAATTCAAAGACGGCGGTCTGAATCATGAGCTCCATCTTGATCTGAGCATAACGCGAGCCCAAATCCGGCAATGAGGAGATGTCTATCAGATAGCGGGGCTTGACCTTACTCTTGCCGCTTTCCATTTCCTTGATCTGAGCATTCAGGGCATCTCTTTTGACCTTCAGTTCCTGCACGACGGGTGAGTTCTCGTTCAAGGTCTGAAGCGCCATTTCCAGCTCTATATCCGCAGCCATCTTGGTGGCAACCAGCTCTGCATAACTCTTGATCAACACGGTGGCCTGCTCCTCGATGTCGATGGCGTTGCTGCTCTGTCTAAATTCTTTATCTGCAGCGATCAGGGAATCCAAAACCGCTCTGGTCTCAGCCACTCTTTCTTCCAAAAAGATGCGTTCACGCTTGCCCCGGGTGAGCTTTTGGTCTTGGTTGTATTCCTCCAGCTTTTGCAGGTAATAATTTACCATATCCATACTTAGCTTCTTGTCTTTGGTCTTTACGCTGATGCTGATAAGACTGGCTTTTTCGCTGATGCTGACCTTGACCACCCGCTTCTTCAGCTTCTTGAGCGCAATATCCATCTGCATCAAGCTGTCCCGCTCGCTGATCTTGAAATAGCGGATGAGATCAAAATGACGGATCACATCCTCAGAAAAGCGTCTCGAACGCAAGGCCGAAACGGCATTGAGGCTGCCCTGAAGCTTATCCTGCTTCATGATGTTGGAAGCCAAACTTCCCAGGCCGGGGAGATTGATGGGCAAAGAGGCAGTCTCATCGCCCACAATGTAAAACGTGGCTTCGCTCTCCCAAATTTTGGGCGTGACCAGCGAATAAATCACCGCGGCCACACTGACGATGCCTACGAAGATGATGATGAACCAGCGATGGTCCAGCAAGATCCTGATCAGTTCAAAGACGTCGAACTCTCGTTTTTCCATTAACTTATATCCTTAAGATTGCTATTAATATAGGTTTTTACTCTAAAGTGCATGGTTTTTGGAAAGCGATTTGCTGTCAATCTATTTAGACAAAATGCGTGGATTTGACTCTGAAATACATTGACAGCTAAGGCCCTCCGGCCACGCTTGTTCTCATGGCTCACACTCAAGATTTTGACCTTAAGACACTCATCCGCGAGCTCTTGCAAGCGACGCTGGGCGGGGAGTATTCTGCCCACGAAGAAGACAGCGTGCTCATCATCTCCGAGAGCTGGGAGGGCTACAGCGACGAGGGAGTGAGCCTGGACTTGCAGGACATCCCCGAGGTGCTCCTGAACTGGGCTCAGCTGGATGTTTCGCAGGGCCCGGATGTGAATGAGCTGCTGGTCTTAGACCTGGAAACCACGGGCTTGGGCAGGGGCAACACGCTGGCTTTCCTCATCGGCCTGGGCTATTTTGAGGATGGCAAATACAAGGTGGAGCAGATCTTCCTGCCGGAGCCCGATGCCGAGCTCAACAGCTTTGACCGGCTGATCGAGCTCCTCGAAACTCACAGCGTCTTAGTCACCTTCAATGGCAAAAGCTTCGACATCCCGGTGCTTGAATCACGCCTCCTCTACCACCGCATCTGGCTTAACCTGCGGGAAAAGGAGCACATAGACCTCCTGCATATGGCGCGGCGCCTGTGGAAGAACACCTTGCCCTCCTGCGCCCTGGAAAGCCTGGAATACTATGTGATGGGCGTGCTGCGTGATCCGGAGTTTGACATAGACGGCGGCCAGATCCCGCAAGCGTATGGCGAATACCTCATGAGCGGCGACGTGGAGCCGCTGCTTAAGATCGTCAAACACAATCAGTTGGACATCATCTACACCATGGCTTTGATGGTGATTATCTGCGACGCTCTCCGCCTGCCCATCGAGGTGGGAAAAGACGCCCGAGTGGATTATCATGCGGTGGCGAGGCTGTATCAGAGCCAAGGTCAGAAGGACGTAGCCAAGCAGATCCTATGTGAGATGAAGGACTTAAGTATCGCCACGGTGGAAAGCGTCCATGAGCTGGGGCAGCTGTGCAAACGGGATAAAGAGCTTGAGGAAGCGCAGCACTGCTTTGAATATGGCGCCGCACTTTCGCATCCGCCTTCCCTGCTGGCTTTGGCGATTCTATTGGAGCAAACAAAAGAGTATGAGCAAGCTCTGGAGTATACCGAGCAGCTCTTAAGCCAGCAGCAAAGCCTTCCCTTGCCGGATCTTAGGCAGCTGCACGACATCGATAAGCGGCGAATTCGCCTGCAGAGAAAGATAGCCAAAAAGGCACATAAGTGAACAAGAGACACAAGACCATCACCCTGCAGGGACACAGCATAGAGCTGCAGCGCAAGCGCATCAAGAACATAAACTTAGCCGTCTATCCCGCTACGGGCAGGATACGGATTTCGGTGCCCGAGCGCATGGACGAAGAGCACGTAATAAAGTTCCTAAAGTCCAAGCTGAGCTGGATCGAGAGACAACTGGCGAAAGCAAAGCCGAGGACACCCATCAGCTACGAGAGCGGCTCCACACACCAATTGGAGGGCAAAAGCTACATCTTAAACCTGATACCAGGCGCCAGTTCAAACTGCATCCAGCTGCATGAAGAGGGGCGCATAGACCTGTATTTGAAGCCGGGCCGCAGCACCGAGCACGCAGCCAAGCTGCTGAAAGAGTGGCATCGGGCCAGGCTCAAAGCCAGAGTACAACCCTTGATGGATAAATGGCAGAAGGTAATAGGCGTGAAAGTAAGCGCCTGGAACATCAAGCAGATGAAGACCAAATGGGGCAGCTGCAACACGCGTGACAAGCGCATCTGGCTGAGTTTGGAGCTGGCCAAGAAGTGCGACAGGTATCTGGAATACGTGATCGTGCACGAGCTGGTGCATCTGCTGGAAAGAGGGCACAACGAGCGCTTCTATAGCTTGCTGAATAAGTACTTACCGGACTGGAGGCAGCGGAAGGCATTATCTTTATCGGCTCAGGACTAAGGTCGCTACCGATGATTGGGTCTGTCATCCGGGATACCGTTATCGGTCAAAAAGCTTGGATTTATCGCTATTTGGTCATGTTGTCAACTTCTCACTTGACATAAATGCCGCTTCCAATTCTCATGTCTATAAACCCTCGTTTTTATACAACAATAAAAAAAGAATAAAAGGAGTTACCAGACATGGCTAATCAAAAGAAAACTACCATGGACGGCAATGCCGCAGCAGCACACGTTGCTTATGCATTCTCAGACGTTGCTGCCATTTATCCCATCACACCCTCATCCGGTATGGGAGAGCTCGCCGATGCTTGGGCAGCGGAAGGGCGCAAGAATATCAATGGCACGACTGTAGATGTGATCGAGCTTCAGAGTGAAGCCGGTGCAGCAGGCGCAGTTCACGGTTCTCTTTCTGCCGGTGCTGTGACCACCACTTTCACCGCATCCCAAGGCTTGATGTTGATGCTTCCCAATATGCACAAGATCGCCGGTGAGATGCTTCCCGCCGTATTTTATGTGACCGCACGCTCGCTTGCGGCGCAATCCCTCTCCATTTTTGGCGACCATTCAGACGTGATGGCTGCCCGCAACACCGGTTTTGCCTTCCTGGCCTGTAACAGTGTGCAGGAAGTGATGGACCTTTCCGTTGTGGCTCAGCTGGCCACGATGAAGACCTCCATTCCCTTTGTGGTCTTCTTTGATGGATTCCGCACCTCGCACGAGCTGCAAAAGATTAACGTGATTGACTATGAGACCATGGCCGAGCTCAACGACCCCAAGCTGGTCGAGAAGTTCCGCGCCAACGCCCTCAACCCCGAAAAGCCCCGCGTCAAGGTGGGTCAGCACTCTCCGGATGTCTACTTCCAGGGCCGTGAATCCACCAACAAGTTTTATCAAGGCGCAACCGATGTGATCGCCGAGACGATGAAGCAGGTGGGCGACAAGATCGGCCGCTATTACAAGCCCTTTGAATATGTGGGCCACCCCGAAGCCGAAAACGTGATCGTATCCATGGGCAGCAGCTGCGAAACCATCGAAGAGACAATCAATTACCTCAACGACAAGCGCGATATGAAGCTGGGCCTCGTCAAGGTGAGAGTCTACCGTCCCTTCAGCACAAAGCACTTCACAGAAGTACTGCCCAAGAGCGTGAAAAACATCGCCGTCTTAGACAGAACCAAGGAACCCGGTTCCATCGGCGAACCGCTTTATCTGGACGTAGTCTCAGCCCTCAAGGATCGCAAAGACACCTTCATCATCGGCGGACGCTATGGTCTTTCCAGCAAAGAATTCACACCCACCATGGTATTGGCTGTTTACAAACACCTCATGGCCAAGGGTTTCCATGGCTTCACCGTGGGCATCGAAGATGACGTCACTCACCTCAGCCTGCCCTTGGACGAAGAAATCAACACCGTCCCCGAAGGCACCATCAGCCTTAAATTCTGGGGCTTGGGCTCAGACGGAACCGTGGGTGCAAACCAAAACAGCATCAAGATCATCGGTGACAATACAGACCTGAACGTGCAGGGCTATTTCCAATATGACAGCAAAAAGAGCGGTGGCATCACACGCAGCCACTTGCGCTTTGGCAAAGCTCCCATCCACAGCCAGTATCTGGTTGCCAAGGAAGACTTTGTGGCCTGTCACAACCAAGCCTTCATCGGCCGTTTCGACCTCTTGGGCGGCATCAAAGAAGGCGGCGTGTTCCTGCTCAACTCCTTCTGGAGCCGCGATGAGGCCTTCAACAACCTCACCCGCGATATGCAGAAGACCATCATAGATAAAAAGATCAAATTCTACAATATCGACGCACTCAAGATCGCTGAAGAAGTGGGACTGGGCGGACGCATCAACACCGTGATGCAGACCGCTTTCTTCCTCATCTCCGGCGTTTTGGACCGCGAAGAAGCGATGAAGCTGATCAAGGAAGCCGCAGTCAAGACCTACGGCCGCAGAGGCGAGAAGGTAGTGCAGATGAACCTCAACGCTATCGACAAAACCAGCGAAGCCTTGGTGCAGATTGACGTTCCCGCCACGCTGCCTGAGGAGCACGCTCCCATGAAGCAGCTGGTTCCGGAAGGCTCCACCGGCTTTATCAAAGACGTGATCGAGCCCATCATGCGCGAAGAAGGCAACCAGATCAAGGTCTCGCAGATGACCACCGACGGCTATGCCATGAGCGGCACCGCCAAGCTGGAAAAGCGCCGTGTGTCCCCCTTCGTGCCCCGCTGGAATGCCGAACTCTGCATCCAGTGCAACCAATGCGCCTTCGTCTGCCCTCACGCTGCGATCAGACCCAAATTGGTCAAAGAAGAAGACCTCAAAGACGCCCCCGAAAGCTTCAACACCCTCAAAGCCATCGGCGCAGACGGCTATCGCTACAAACTGCAAGTGTATGTGGACGACTGCCAGGGATGTAAAGTCTGCGTGAACGAATGCCCCAGACAAGCCTTGGAAATGATGCCCATCGAAGAGGAACTGGAAAGAGGCGAAGTGGCAAACTATCAATACTTTGAAAAGCTCCCCTACGACGTGCTGGGCAACAGCAAGGAAGACTCCGTGAAGGGAAGCCAGTTCAAACAGCCTCTGTTGGAGTTCTCAGGCGCCTGTGCCGGCTGCGGTGAAACGCCCTATATCAAGCTGATTACACAGCTCTATGGCGACCGCATGATCATCGCCAACGCCACCGGTTGCTCATCAATCTGGGGCGGAACCTTCCCCACCATCCCTTATGCAGTCAACCAAGACGGACGTGGCCCCGCCTGGGCAAACAGCCTCTTTGAAGACAATGCCGAGTATGGATTTGGAATGCGTCTGGCCGTGGATTCACACCGCAAGCTGCTCAAGCAAGCCATGACCGTGATGATGGATAAAGACATCAATCCCGCTCTGAAAGAAGCTTTTGGCTATGCGCTGGAACACTGGAACGATGTGGACGACGCCGCCAGAGAAAACCAGATGAAGATCAAGGCATTGTTGCCCGAGGCGATCAAAAACGCCTGTGCAGGTTGCGTCGGACACCTGGATAGAATCCGCGTCCTGCAGGATTACATCCTGGAAAGATCCATCTGGTGCTTCGGTGGAGACGGCTGGGCCTATGACATCGGCTACGGTGGATTGGATCACGTGCTGGCCTCCAACAAGAACATCAACGTGCTTGTTCTCGATACCGAAGTGTATTCCAACACCGGTGGCCAGGCCTCCAAGAGCACGCCTCTGGGCTCCATCGCCCGCTTTGCAGAAGCCGGCAAGAACACCAACAAGAAGGACTTGGGCATGATGATGATGAGCTATGGCTACGTCTACGTGGCATCTATCGCCATGGGCGCCAACAAGGTGCAAGCCATCAACGCCATCAAGGAAGCAGAAGCCTATCCCGGCCCCTCAATCATCATTTCCTACGCCCCCTGCATCAACCACGGCATCGATATGTCACACGCACAGATCCGCCAGAAAAAGGCTGTGGAATCAGGATACTGGGTGCTCTACCGCTACAACCCGCTCAAGGCGCAGGAAGGCAAAAACCCCTTCACCTTGGATAGCAAAGAGCCCACCATGCCCGTGACCGAATTTCTCAAGGGCGAACGCCGCTACGCCGGCCTGGAAGCTATCTTCCCCGAACGCTTTGAGAATTTCCAAGACATGAGCAAGGTGTTCTACAAGGAAAGATACCTCAAATATAAAGAGTTAGCTGATAAATAATAGCTTAACCGTGATAAAAGCCGCTTCAGGACTGTTATGGCCCTGAGGCGGCATTTTTATGTCCTTAATTTCTCTTGACTTGCCTGCGCTCACAAAAAGAATAGACCTCATGAAAGATATTATCAACCTCATCAGAAACCGCTACAGTGTGCGTGACTTCCTGCCCGATCCTCTGCCGCAGGAAGTGATAGACGACATGATAGAAGCCGCACGCCTGGCGCCCTCTGCCCAAAACCGGCAACCCTGGAGATACGTGATCATCACGGAGCCGGAAAGAATCAAAGAGTTAGTCAAAAACACAGGCTTGATCGGCCTTTCAAACTACTTTATCAAGGATGCTCCCTGCCTGGTGATCGCCTGTGCCGATGTGAAGAAAAACCTGAAGCTCAACCAGAAGGATTACTACCTGGTGGATGTGGCTATCTCCTTCCAGCAGATGATGTTGGCCGCCTGGGCACACGGCGTGGGCTCCTGCTGGATGGCCGCCTTCAACGAAGAGAAACTGGCAAAACATCTGGGACTACCAAAGAACTACCGCATCGTGGCGATGTCACCCTTTGGCTATCCCAAAGACAGCAAGACGCTCTATAGCAAGGCTTTGAATATGTTTTCAGGCAGCGAGCGGAGACTGAAGAAAGAGGACATCCTGGTAAAACTGCCCTGACAGTATGGCAGAGGTGCGGCGACCGCCGGCTACGTGATGGGCAAATATCAAGCTGCGCCTGATTGCGGCGGTTCAGCGACCGCCGGCTACCCAAAAAAAGCCCGCAGGTGCGGGCTCGATTGTAAGGAGAGAAGGGCTGCGTTACACTTAATCTTGGCCACATCCGGTATCGCTGGTGACCCTGAAGAAGCGCTTGGCTTCCGTGGCGGGAAGAGTGACGGTATTGGTCTCGACCGTGGCGACAGGCTCAGCGGCAAAGTTGTAGGGATCATCCGAGGCGTAGACTTTATAGCAGATGGCATCGGGGACAGGTTCCCACTGCAGGACAATATCTGTGCCGGAAAGAGTCATTTGCACCACCGGTGTGGCTGGAATGATGACATCGGTATCCATAAGCAGAGCGATATTGGGGCGCAGGTTGTAGCGTGTTCCCGTGCCGGCTGTGGGCCAGGCAGTGGAATCATGACGGAATGACAGGGTTCGGTAGCTGGGCGAAACATCGGTATAATAGGTACTGGCGTTTTGCGTGTATGTATCAGACATCCCGAAGCTGGTCTGGATCAGGAGGCTCGACACACCATTCCAGATAAAGGGTGTGGTGAGGAGGTGCTCGTTCCAGCCGCTGGTGGGGGTATAGCTATCCACGGAATACACTTCAAAGAGGCCGCCAAAGAAGTTGTTGTTCTCAAATTCCGTATCGGTGATGGCTTTGATGCTGATGCTGAAGTTGAGCAGGTTTGCGCAGTTGTTGGGCTCATGGACGTTGAAGCCAATGGAGTTTATCAGGCCTGCTTGAGCTCCGGCTGCGGTCAATTCAGCGGCAGTCAAGATGTATTGTTCACGGCCGTTTTTGTAGTGGCCGCCATAGACCGAGGGATTGGAATAGTAATTATTGTAGTTTGTTCCATTGCCCACCACTATCATTCCTTCCCGCAGCACAAATGCACTCAAGGCTACGTCGTAGTTTCCGGCGTTGTAAGTCATGCGCAGGGTGGCGGATATATTGCCCTCGGTGCTGCTTTGCACACTCACGGGGATGTGCACGGATTCCCCCATGGCCAAGCTGGCAGGCAAGTTGGTGGTTCCAAAAGCAAATTCCGCCGCATTGGGCCCAATAATGCTGATAGCATCAGCATCAAGATTGATGACGCCTGAGCCGATATTTGTCACGGTGACGCTCACAGTCTCGCCGGGAGTGTTGTAGTTCACCTGGCCAAAATCAATCGCATCAGGTGTATAGGCCCAAACAGGTGCGTCGGGTGTCTCATCCACCAAGACATTGTCCACATAGACGCTGCCACCTCCTCCGGAGACGGTTGATTCTCCGTAGAAGCCGATGTATTTGACGCCGCTGTGGCTGCTGAGGTCTAAATACTGCTTTGTGCCCGTGTGAGAGATAGCGTTATACACGTAGGCAGAGCCCGTATTATTCCACTCTCTCAAGGGTGTAGCGTCAACCATGGTGGGGTTGTCGGCGATAAAGACCATGAACCTGTCGTCTTGTTGCAGAGCGGGGTCGACGGGGTTTGAGCTGTTGTATTTGGTGAGAGCCAGATCAAAGCTCAGCCGGTAAGCTCCAGCAGGAATAGAGACAGGCGGCGTGACTAACCAATACCTGATCGGAGTGCCGTAGATATAGAGGCTGGCGGCAGGATTGCCGTTAAAGCTTCTTCTCGTCCATCCACTTGTGTATGGAGTGAGGGGCTCTGTGGGATAGAGGCCGGTGTAGCGCGCCCAATCCTCAGGCGGGAAGGCGGTGTCGGTAAAATCCTCCAGCCAAGGGAGATCATAAATGATGGGATCAATGCGGGTGGTAAAGCTGAAGGGCGTGGCGGGCTCGCTTTCTCCCAGATCATTCACCGCCGTTACAGACCAATAGTAAGTGCTGTTGTAGGGATAGTTGACGGGTGATGTAATACTGCAGGTTTCGCTGGTACCGATCAGCGTGGTGGGCGGGTTATTTTCGTCACAGTATATTTTGTAAGATGCCGGCCTGCCACCCGTGATGGCATCATCCCAGGTGAAGGTGGGGTTGGCGGCCACGCCGGTGGCATTATCCGCAGGAGAGCTGAGGACGGGTGCATCAGGCGGGAGGGGAAGGACTTCCGGCCCAACCACCATATCCACATAGTAGGCACAATAATTGACCATACCGGTGCGCAAGCCCAGGTAGTAATTGTTGCCGCTCAAAGCACTGAGGTCGATCTCGTGATGGTACCAGGTGTTGCTTTCGGCAAAGGTGATGTCGGCTCCGATCTGAGTCCAGTTGGTTCTATCTGAAGAATATACCACTTGCAGGATTCCGGCAGCGTTGGCGCAGAAAGCCCAGAAATCGAGCGTACTGTCATCTTCAATGATGAGCATGGGTGTGCTAAGCACAGATTGACTGTGGTAATAGCCGTATTTATGGGCGGATGCGCTTCCGTATCGGGCTTGGCTGGTACTGCGGCTCCAGTTGCCATACCAATCCGGAGGCGGGAACTCGGTGTCTTCAAAGCTCTCAAAGAGGGCATTCTCGTCCACCGCCCTGCCGCTCAAGGCGACCTCATAGTCCACTCCTTCAAACACCATCTGCAAGAAAGCATTGTGTTTACCTGTAGCAGTGGGGCTGTAGCGCACCGGAATGACGCCACTCTGGTCGGCAGTGAGAGCCAGAGGCAGGCCAGTGGGATTGATCTCAAACATAGCTGCACCCGGGCCTGTGATACTGATGTCCGCCGCAGTCAGATTCAGCGTGCCGCCGGCGATGTTGGTCACGGTGATATCCTGATATTCTGTAGCTGTATTGGCATAAATGGAGCCAAAGCCGATAGCATCGGGAGTGTAGGCAAAGACAGGATTTGCCGGTGTGTGCTGCACCGAGAAGTCGTCAATACTGAGATACCAGGGCGTGCGGCTGATTATCCCGTGAATGCCGATCCAGTAAACACCGTCAGTGGTAGGCGTGAAGCTGCCTTTGAGCCGTTGGTAATCCCCATCGACAATTGTGGTTTGCGGCACGATGGTATTGGTCATGGCTTCCAGCGTGCCTTCTGTGCCATAGTAAAGCCCCAAGGTGGCGCCGGTGGTGGTGTTCAGCCTCGCCCAGAGGATAACATCGTAGGATTGATTTGCCTGCATCTGAAAGGGTTTCATCAGCCAGGCGTTGCTGTCCCACTTTAAGAATGCGTTAAATTCACCATTGCGGGGGCTGCGATTGTAGTCTGTAAAGCCGGAATTGGCCATCCAATGGTTGGGCTTGCCATCGTCCAGGAGTTGTAGCCATTCCTGCACGGGGGTGTTATGCGTCTGCCCCGTTTCAAAGCCCTCCGTATAAGGATAATTGTAGACGGTGGGGTTATAACATTCACCGCTTACCATCAGGTCTGTAGTGCCATCCGCATGAGAGATGCTGAAGGTGCCGACATGATTGCCGACCGTCGTGGGGCTGTAATCGATGGTGAAAGAGGTATTTTCTCCCGTAGCCAATGCTATTGGGAAGACGGGGGCATCCGTCACACTGAAGAAGCCAGCTTCCACGGGGCTGATGCCGGTGAGGTTGAGGGTTCCGCATCCGGCATTGACGATGGTAAAGGTTTGGCTGCCGGTGGTATTGATGATGCAGCGCCCGAAATTCCAGGCGTTGGGGTTGATGTTGCAGACAGGTTGATCCGGCAGCGCTGAGAGTATCAGCAGCAAGTTTGGCAGATAGTGGCTAAGCGTTCCATTGTCCAAGGGCGGGCTGTCGTTTTGATGCCAGTTTTGGCTTGAGCCTGTGTAATTTGTGCTTGTAAAACAGAAACGCGGACAATTTGCCTGTGAAGTTCCACTGCCGCCGAAGTTTGCTTCCACGCCGATGAGCAGATTGCCGCCGGGATAGGGAAAGGGCGTATCCAGCGTGAGATTGTGCCAGCCGGTGCTGTCGAAGACCTGAGTTCCCTCTTTTACCAGGGTGGCTGTGGAGATAAATTCCGCCCAGGTCATGGTAGTAAGCAAGGCAGCATCGGTGAGCCTGGCATAGATTTTGTAGGGGATTTGGGCACTGCCGGCTGCGCTCACATTCCAGCCCAAGGTGTTGATCACGCCCAGCCGTCCTATTTGATCAGCGTTGTAAATTGCCAAAGAACGGGTATGCCCATAATAGGCATAGAAAGGGTAATTCTGTCCACTGGTGCCGCTACCGATGAATACGGGATCTACATATTCAAAGCTCCTCGTCTCAGAGGCGGGTGAGCTGCCGATATTGTTGCGCGCCACCACATTCCAACTGTGCACACCCAAGCTCAGGGCATCGGTGAGGGGATAAGTGGGCAGAGGCTGGTTGTTGCTTATCAGAGTGTCATCCAGGTAGACGTCATAACCGCTGACGTCAGCACTTCCGGCGGGCATAGTCCAGTTCAAGGAGTGACCGGTATACACCCGCTCGCCATCTTCAGGGGACAAAAGCAGAGGTGCATCAGGTGCCACAGTATCCGGAAAGACGAGCTGGATGCGGTTGAGATTGTTACTTCTTCCGCTCGCCGGGGGCGGATCGCCGGGATCGGGGTTGCTGCTGTCACTACTGTAATAGATGCCGGAACGGGTTCCGCAGCCAAAAGCTCCCCAGTTCATAATACTATAACCGGGTGTGGATTGGTGAACCGCAATAAGCAGATTGTCGGTATTGTTGTAAGCAAATTCAGCAGTCAGCGGGATTTCCATCCAGTGGTCGGCTGCCGGCAGCATACTCGTCACATTGCCGCTGAAGACCTGCACGAGGCCGTCTGCGGGCACCCAGTCTGTATTGTCGTCAAAAGCCGTTTTCTGAGTATGTCCCAGGTAGATAGTCCAATCTTTGTTGTCGGCGATAGACCCAGACACATAGTAGAAGCGGATCTTGCTGATTGTGCCGGAGCAGCCAATCTGTGCCTGCGTATAGATCTGCTGAGTATAACTATAGCTGTTATAGCCGTGTATGGGGAACAAGCCGGTTGTCCCGGTTCCTTCGCCCACCTGCACGGTGAGCGCCAAATAGGTGCTGACCAGGCTTAGCATCAGGATAAATAAAAGATATTTTTTCATCTTGTCTGTCTCCATATATTAATGGCATTTTGGGGGATTTGATGTTTGGGATGCGGTAACATTGCAAAAAAGAGGGCAAGCAGGCCCCAGGGGCTGAAAGCCCCAAAAACAGATACTTCGGGCCAGGCGGCGATCTCAAAAATCATATTTTTCCCTTGTGCTGCGTATAGACGGTTCAAAGTCAGACCTTACGCCCGCTCAAAAGACGCAGGGCATGATTTTAATCTGAGCTGCATTGTATTGAAGTGTAGATATTTGTCAAGATAAAAAGTGTCTACATGGATGGATTGAACACTCCAAAGTTGCAACAGAACTGATTTCCCACGCCCGAATGGGCAAACACCAAGCTGCG
>DGFM01000004.1:38707-39375 GCA_002391675.1 Cloacimonetes bacterium UBA3900
GATCAGGGCATGATGGCAGAGATCTTGAAGAAGCGCTTGTTCTCCATGGCAGGCAGGGTAAAAGTGTTGGTATTTACTGTAGTTAGGGGTTCGGTGTCAAAGCTGTAGGGGTCTTCGGATGCAAAGACTTTGTAACCGGTGGCGCCGGCGACCGGATCCCAAGTCAGTATGACGTTCGAGTCGGAGAGAATCACTTCCACGTTAGGTGCATACGATATTTCCAATTTCAGATTGGGCAGAGACGCATTCAATTGTCCCTGGAGGGTTGTGGGCACAGGGAAAGACAAGAGCGCACAGACTCCCGGCAGGACTGAAAGCTCTACTTTCGGGAGGACATTTACGGCTCAAACATTTGATGATATTCATGGCGTTTCCTTGTGCTGCATACAGCTCGTTCAAAAGTGAAGCTGTGGGTTGCCAAAAGGCGTCATGGTGCCTTTTGTTTGGAGCAAGCTAAAAAAGCGTGGATATATGTCAAGATAATTAGTGTTAACGGGGCTTGCACAGGACGGCATCAGGGTGGCAAGTGCGCAACAGGCAATCACCTACTATTTTGGTAGGAATTCATTTCCGCCGCCGGGCACAGGGACAGACAGGCCATTTTGAAATATTTGCCCTGCGCAGCGGTTTTGCAAAAACAAATCTGCCTCCGAAAACGTCGATTTCAT
>DGFM01000004.1:39571-42584 GCA_002391675.1 Cloacimonetes bacterium UBA3900
AAGTAACCCACGGAAAACCCAAGAGTTACGCAAGCGAGCGCCAGGGAGTCCCGAGGGGAAGTCAACCCCTGCCCAAAGTCAAATGTTTCACAAATCTCTGGAAATTGCAAATAAATTAAGGGCTAAAAAGGACAACATTTCCTTGCGCTACGATACAGCCGGGCAGGTATCCGCAGAAGCCGAAGTCAATCACACCGGAGATGTCCCAAATCTATCGAAGCGGTTATTCGCATTCTCCTTCAGTGTGCCCTTCTTCCAGCTCAGGCAGGATGTTTTCGTCCAGCAGCAGACTATTGTCTTCCAGAGCTGCCTCCAGATCGGAGATTGACCAATTTCCTTCATGCCTGCCGATGCCGTGCATAAAGGAAGGGAAGTGCACAAAAGAGGCAATTCTATCTCCAAATCGGGCCGTAAATTTGCCCTCGATGACCACTGCGACGGGGAAATGTGTGGAGGGGAGGCCAAAACTTTGGATCAATTCAGCATTGGCCTCATCCTCTATATCATGATAGTGGATAGCATAGCGGTCACGGAAGTTATCCAGCGCCTCATTGATCCTTCCCAGTGCTTTTTGAGAGGGCCTCTTGTTCTTGTAAAAGACGTGTATGATGGGTTTGGCGGTGTCGGCAGCCAGTATGGCAATGCCAAGTGAAACTAATATGATTGTCAGTATGATAGTGTGGTTCATGTTTCCTCCCGGGATTTATGTAATCCAGCGTTTTTTGATAAAGTGTTTATTGAGGACGAAGATGAGGATGCAGAAGGCAGTCAGCACCGCAAAAGCCAGGGGGATGGGCATGACGTTTCCGCCCCTGATCAATCCTTGCATGATATCCACGCCGTAGGTCAAGGGCAGGATATAGGAGAGGGGCCTGAGGAAGATGGGCAGTTTGGCCACGGGTATAAACAAGCCACAGAGGAAGATCATCGGAAAGCGGAAGAAGTTTGAAAAAGTCTGTGCTTCAAAGACTTCTTTGACTGCTATGGCGATAAACAGACCCAGAAAAGTGGAAACCGTTGCGATCAGGAAGACTGCAAGAATCAACAGCGGCCAACTGGCAACATGGATATCTGTGATCAAGGAAGCCAGCAGAATCGGGATTATCGCATTGATTATTCCAAAGAAGATGGCGCCGCTGGTCTTGGCTAACATCAACAGATCAAATGAGATCGGAGCCAACAGCAAGCGGTCGAAGGAGCTGTTTTTCTTCTCGAAGGTGACCGTTACCGCCATCATTGAAGTGGTGCCAAAGAGGATTGAGATTGCCATCAAACCCGGCAATAGTGCGGGGATGCTGTCTAAACCGCTGCCGGAACGGATGAGAAACATACCCGTCCAAGCCAGGGGAAAGATGATGCCCCAACTGATATTGGGCGGTTTCAGGTAGTAGGTGCGCATATCCTTGAGCAGGATGTTCCAAAAGGCTATCCACTTTTTCATTTGCCGCCTCCTTTTTTCTCTTTGTCTCTCTGCATGGTCTCCGCCTCCAAGCCGGTAATTCTTACGAAAACCTCTTCCAGGCTGGGGGTGATACGTCTTGCCTCCACAACGTCTATGCCCAATTCCTCCAAAAACTTGATCAAGGGTGTGATGTTGATGGGTTGTGAAGATTCCACCCTGAAGGTGTTGTCTTTGGCAAAGGAAAAGCTCATTGCGTCAAAGCTGGCACTGAGCTTTTCTGCAATGTCTGCATTTTTGCCTTGATGAGTTACATGAAGAAAGTGTTTTCCCTCGTGATGCTTCAAGAGATTTTGCACTGTATCTGTGGCCACGATCTTCCCCGAAACGATGAAAGCGATGCGATCGCAAAGCCGCTCTGCCTCCTCGATGTAGTGGGTGGTCAGAAAAATCGTGGTGCCCTGCCTGTTCAGGTCTTTGATCATAACTCTCAAAGCTCTGGCGCTGGCAACGTCAATCCCGGTGGTGGGTTCGTCCAAAAAGAGGACTCGGGGCTTGTGGATAATGCCGGCGGCGATGGTCAGCTTTCGCTTCATGCCTTTGGAATAGCCACCAAATTTGCGGTTGGCTGCTTCGCTGAGACCGAAAACCTCCAGCAGTCTCCCGGCTTCCCGCTCCCTCTCTGCCTTGCCAATGCCATACAGTGAAGCGCAAAAACACAGGTTTTGAAATCCGGTCAGCTCCGGATAGAGGTTGCTTTCATCCGGAACAGCTCCGATCAGATGCTGTGCAGCTTTGGGGTTTTGCGAGCAATCTATGCCGGCGGTGATGATGGTGCCGGAATACGGCCTGGCGAGCCCTGTTATCATCTTGATCGTGGTGGTCTTTCCCGCTCCATTGGGCCCCAAAAAGCCAAAAAGCTCGCCGGTCCTGACCTCAAAACTGATGTCATCAACGGCTTTCACCGCCTGGAAGCTCTTGCTCAGATTTCGTACCACTATGTCCATATTGTCTTTATCCATCACTACTCCTTTGCTGATTGGGTCAACTCAAACTGATCTGTATCCAGAATTGTGGGATGATGCTTACTGTCAACCCAAAACTGCAGTTAGATTCCCCGGCAGCTCATAAAGCAACCTCCGGCTACAAGAGCGGCGGTGCGGCTTACGCCGGTACCTTCGGTGCGTGGCAAGCGCCCGTACAAGCGCAGCCGCTCTCCCATACAAAAAAAGCCCGCGTTTCCGCGGGCTTACATTTTATCAAAGACCGAAGGTCTTTATTTCTTGAGCACCATTTTCTTGGTGGAGCGGTATTTGCCGCTGCTCATTCTGTATTGATAGACACCGGAAGAGACGGCTTTGCCGGAGCTGTCGCGTCCATCCCAGTTGATCTGGTAGTATCCTGCAGCGTCGTGGGTGCGGCTGAAGCTGCGCACCAATTGGCCGCGGGCGTTGAAGATGTCTATCTTCACATCGCCGGCTTCCTTGAGCTGATAGCGGATATTGGTATTGGGGTTGAAGGGGTTTGGATAGGCATTCTCGAGCTTGGTTACGAAGGGGATGTCGGGCGTGCCGCCACCATCTTCAGCCGAGAAGGTCACGCTTACGGGGCCAT
>DGFM01000004.1:42799-46374 GCA_002391675.1 Cloacimonetes bacterium UBA3900
GAGACCTTGATGGCTGAGCCGAGGTCAATGCTGTCGTTGCGATAGATGTTGTAGCCTGTGATGTTGCTTTCGCTCTGCGTTGTCCAGGTGATCTGCACATAGTTTTGAGCGGTGATGGTGGCCGCGAAGTGCGAGAGCTCCACGGGCACGGTGGGATCAAATCCACGTGTGAAGACGATATAGACATCTCCCTTGGCGGCGAACTGAATGTCGAAGAGCACAGTTTCACCAATATCACCGGGTTGCAG
Organism: Cloacimonetes bacterium UBA3900; assembly: GCA_002391675.1. Taxonomy (GTDB): domain Bacteria; phylum Cloacimonadota; class Cloacimonadia; order Cloacimonadales; family Cloacimonadaceae; genus UBA3900. The sequence goes on from DGFM01000004.1 coordinate 43,048, forward strand.
GATTAGAGGCCAGATATTGGCCTGGTGCCACTGTCCATCCCAGTAGCCCATCAGGTAATAGGTGCCGGATTGATCGGCCACGAATGTCAAGTCGAAGATACCGCTTTCCGCTGTATAGGCAGCGATATGAGTATTATCAGGATCCAGGTTCAATTCAGCCACCGGCCCTGTGGTTCCGTCAAATCCCGGGACTTTGCAGAGGTCTTGGGTGGAGGTGAACAATGCGCTGAGGTATTCACCATTCATATTCAGAGCTTCATATACCTCTCCGGCGTAGATGTCGGGAGGCGGTACCCTGTCGGGTCCGGAGACGTCATCGATCATCAGATAGTACTCGTTTAAGGATATTGCCTGGATGGCAATGTAGACTTCTTGACCGATATAGGGTGATAGATCATAGGTGTGAAACATATAATCGGGGTAACCTGTTCCCACATTTGTACCCAAGACTTCGGTAAAGGACTCAGTGTTTGCGTCTGTGGTAGAGAGCAAGACGTTGAATCTTTCGTCATAATTGCCATAAGTATGTCCATAGAAGCTGAAGGTATGGTTTGTAGCGGTAGGTGCGAGCTTGGGTGTAATCAGCCAGTCATCATGAGCATAGTTCCAGTCATAGGCAATCTGGGCATGAGCAGCTCCGGTACGAGGATTTAGGGTAGACCTGGTCCATGTATTGTCGTCTCCGCCATTGATGACCGTCCATCCCTCAGGCGGGAATGTTTCGCCTTCAAAACTCTCATAGAGGGCATATTCACTTATGGCGGTTCCGCTGAGGGCCACATCGTAGTTTACGCTTTCAAAAACCATGCGCAATGTGGCGCTGTGCGGACCTACTGTAGTGGGTTTGTAGCGAACGGGGATGGTGCCACTTTGATTTATGGTAAGGGTAAAGGGCAGTTCATTGGGACCAAGCTCAAACATGGCTGCATCTGCTCCAATGATGCTGACATCGTCTGCAGTCAAATCTATTGTACCCAAACCGCTGTTTGTGACGATTACGTCCTGAAACTCTGTAGGAGCATTGGTAAAGGCCGTGCCAAAGTCGATGGTATCGGGTGTGTAAGTAAACACAGGTTCGGTTGGCGAGTGTTTTACCATGAAATCGTCAATACTGATATACCAGGGGTCATAGCTTGTAATACCATTGATGCCAATCCAATGGACGCCGGTAGTTTCGGGAGTGAAGCTGCCCAGGACCTGCTGGTAGTCTCCTTTGTAGATTGGCTTTGGAAGGACGATGGGTTTGAGCATACCCTCAACGGTGCCTTCTGTTCCGTAGTAAATGCCCAAAGTTGCACCGGAATTGACATCTTGTCTGGCCCATACCTCTACGTCGTAGTATGTTCCTGCTTCCAACCAGAAGGGTCTCATCAACCAAGCATTGGCACCATACCTCAGCGTGGCATTGAAGAGGCCATTGCGGGGGGCGCGGTTGTAGCCAGTATTGCTGGAGTTGGCAATCCAGTATTGAGACATACCACCATCCAGATACTGCGTCCATATTTGCACAGGTTGACCATCCGTCTGCCCCTCTTCAAAACCATCCGTAAAGGGATAGGTGTAGATAACGGGATCATAACATTCACCGCTGACCGTTAGATCTGCTGTCCCGTTTATATAGCTGATGGTAAAAGTGGCGTTGTGGTTGCCGGCTTCTGTGGGAGCATATTGAATCTTGAAGGTTGTGCTTTGTCCCGTAGCCAGAGCCAATGGAAACAGCGGGGCATCTGTCACGCTAAAGAAGCCATCAGACATGGGGTTGATATCGTAGACACTGAGGGTTCCGCCGCCAACATTCATAATGGTGAATGTCCGGCTGCCCGTATCGTTGATTAACAAGCTGCCAAAGTCATGTTCCGTGGGGTTGAGAGAAAAGACAGGGTCGTTTGAAAGCGGGACAATATCCATCTGCAGGTTGGGCAGGAATGCTTCCAAGAGTCCGGTTCCTGTGGGTGGGTTTCTGTCAGAGCGCCATCTCCGGTGTGTGTCTGTCAGGTATGTGTAATGGAATTTTGGATAACTACTGTTTCCACTGTTACCATAATTGGCTTCCACGCCGATAAGCAGGTTGCCGCCCACATAAGTAAATGGGGTATCCAGGGCAAGATGGTGCCAACCAACGCTATTGAAAGCGTAGGGGTCATTTGTTCCATCTTTTACCAGGGTAGCTGCCGTGGTGAAATCATTCCAAGTCGTGGCAGCAGGCTGTGTGTCAGTAGTATTCATGATATAGATCTTGTAGGGGATGGCCGTATTGCTACTACTGGAGACACTCCAGCCTAAGCTGGTTATGTTGCCAAATGCTTCTATTTGAGCTTCAGTATAAAGGCCTATGGAGCGCCCATAACCCCAATATGCATTGAAGGGGTCAATGTTGTCGCCGGTTCCATCACCTATTGTTACGATGACTGCATGGCTTGTGCTGAATATGCTTAGCATCAGAGCCAGCAACAGGATAAAAGACAAGTGTTTTTTCATAAAGTCTGTTACCTCATGTTAGTTGTTTTAGGGGGTTGAAGGGGGAAGCGGGAAACATGGTCATGGATTGTGGATACAACTCGGCCCCGGGGCGGGAGCCCCAACTTTTTATCATTTCTGATCTGCCACAGATCCTGAAACACATCATGTCTCCTCATGTTACAAAAATATATAAAAACAAATATGCCGAGTGTAACCTGCGCTTTTTGCGGAGTTTGCACTCGCAAAACAAAGCGCAAGCCAAGCATTGGTCACGATAAATAAGGGTGGAAAGCTGTCAACAACAAAATATGATCTTGTACGGGCGCTTGCCAAAGCGCCGCTCTTGTAACCGGAAGGTAGGGGCGCTTGCCACAGCGCCCTTAACGGCACTCGTTCGAGTGCCGATGCAAAACATCCGTTGCTCCAATGAGCAACGGTTAATGGTCGCTTCGGCGAGCGACCCTACAGCGGCGGCTACAAAAAAAGCCCGCGATCACTCGCGGGCTTACATTTTATCAAAGACCGAAGGTCTTTATTTCTTGAGCACCATTTTCTTGGTGGAGCGGTATTTGCCGCTGCTCATTCTGTATTGGTAGACACCGGAAGAGACGGCTTTGCCGGAGCTGTCGCGTCCATCCCAGTTGATCTGATAGTATCCTGCAGCGTCGTGGGTGCGGCTGAAGCTGCGCACTAATTGGCCGCGGGCGTTGAAGATGTCTATCTTCACATCGCCGGCTTCCTTGAGCTGATAGCGGATATTGGTATTGGGGTTGAAGGGGTTTGGATAAGCATTCTCGAGCTTGGTTACGAAGGGGATGTCGGGCGTGCCGCCACCATCTTCAGCCGTGAAGGTCACGCTTACGGGGC
>DGFM01000004.1:46561-59158 GCA_002391675.1 Cloacimonetes bacterium UBA3900
GACCTTGATGGCTGAGCCGAGATCAATGCTGTCGTTGCGATAGATGTTGTAGCCTGTGATGTTGCTTTCGCTCTGCGTTGTCCAGGTGATCTGCACGTAGTTTTGAGCGGTGATGGTGGCCGCGAAGTGCGAGAGCTCCACGGGCACGGTGGGGTCAAATCCACGTGTGAAGACTATATAGACATCTCCCTTGGCGGCGAACTGAATGTCGAAGAGCACAGTTTCACCAATATCACCGGTTTGCACGATTAGAGGCCAGAAATTGGCCTGGTGCCACTGTCCATCCCAGTAGCCCATCAGGTAATAGGTACCGGGGAGACCGGCCACGAATGTCAAGTCGAAGATACCGCTTTCCGCTGTATAGGCAGCGATATGAGTATTTGCGGGATCCAGGTTCAATTCAGCCACCGGACCTGTGGTTCCGTCAAATCCCGGGACCTTGAAGAGGTCTTGGGTGGAGGTGAACAATGCGCCGAGGTATTCACCATTCATGTTCAGAGCATCATAGGGCTCTCCGGCGTAGATGTCGGGCGCAATCTTTACCGTGATGTCGTCCATGCTGAGATACATGGGATCCCATTCTAACATACCATAGATACCAATCCAATAGATACCATCGGTCTCAGGTGTGAAGCTGCCAGAGATCTGCTGGTATACTTCATTGGTAAGACCGGTTTGGTCCACGATTACGTTGGGGGTCATGGCAGCAAGTGTGCCTTCTGTTCCGTAGTAGAGACCTACAGTGGCATCAGCTAAGACAGTTGTATTCTGCCTGGCCCAGAGTTCTATTTCGTAGGTTTTTCCTGCCTGCATAGAGAAGGGCCTTGCCAGCATAACGTCACCTTCCCACGCCAAGGTAGCATTGAAATCGCCATTGCGTGGAGCACGATCGTAAGTGGTATTGGTGGAGTTGGCTACCCAATACTTGTTGTTACTAAGCTGTGTCCAGCCGCCACCCACTTGAGCACCATGCGTCTGTCCTTCTTCAAAGCCTTCAGTGAAGGGATAGGTGTAGACGGTGGGGTCTGGGATAGTGGTGAAGCTGCGAGGTGTAGCTTTGTCACTTTCTCCAGTTGCGTTCACTGCAGTCACTGTCCAGTACAGGGTGCTGCCGTAAGGCAGGGCATTTTCAGGTGTGAAGCTGGTGCTTGTGCTGGTGCCGATCGACGTGGTGGGATTTTCGCTGGCATCACAATAGATATTGTAGGATGTGGCTACACCTCCCGTGTTGGCGGCAGTCCAGGTGAAGGTAGGTTTAAGTTCCACATAGGTGGCACCATCGGCGGGACCGGTAAGAGTCGGTGTATCAGGGGCAATGCTGGCGATATCGGGGCCGATAACGTAATCCACATAGTAGGAGTAGTATCCGTTTAAACCTGTACGGAAGCCGATATAGTAGTTGTCGCCAGCCAACTCGCTGAGGTCTATATCGTAATTGTACCAGATACCGCTTGCCGTAAAGGTAACGTCGCTTCCAACAAGCAATGTACTCCAGTTTGTCCTGTCTGTAGAATAGACTATCTGCAAGACGCCGCTGACGTTTGAGCAACGGGCCCAGAAGTTGAGTCTGCTATCATTCTCTATGACCAGCATGGGCGTGCTGAGCGTATACTGAGTATAGGAAGAACCATACTTGTAGGCAGATCTTGCTTCATGGTAGGAAGTGGTACTATTAGTCCAGCTACCTGCATTCCAGCCTGCTGGTGGGAATGTGGCAGCTTCAAAGCTCTCATAGAGGGCATTTTCACTCAAAGCAGTTCCGCTCAAGGCAACATCATAGATGCTTCCTTCATAAACCATACGCAGGGTGGCAGTATGTTCACCTGCGGTGGTGGGGATGTAACGAACAGGGATGGTGCCACCTTGGCCTGTGGCGAGAGCAAAATCCGAGATCGAGGGATCAAGCTCAAACATGGCTGCATCGAGTCCGATGATGCTGATATTTGCCGCAGGCAGGTTCAGGGTGCCAGCTCCCGTATTTGTCACAGTTACATTCTGATACTCCGTGGGAGTATTGGCAAAGCCGATACCAAAGTCGATTGCATCAGGTGTGTAGGTGAACACAGGTGTGGTGGGCAGATCTCCAAACTGCATCCTGATATTGGCATAGGCACTCCTTTGGCCGTTATAGCCAACCTGAGGCGGGGCGACAGGGTCAGGGTTTGTGGTATCGTCGTAGTAAATCAAGGCGCGTGTGTCGGTCACGGCAGTGGAGTAGAAGTATGCTGAGCTACCACTGTTTCCGCTTGTGTTTTCGTCAACTGCGATCAGGAGGTTTTGTGTGTTGTTGTAGACGAAGGGTGACTGCAGCACGATATTGACCCATCCCGGTTCCGCGGGGATATCCAGCTCACCTGCAAAGACAGGGGTGAGTTGATTGAAGGGCACCCAATCCGCAGCACCTGTGAAAGCGGTTTTGTCGGTGTGAGCCATATAGACCACCCAATCTTTGCTTGCGGTTCCCACTTTTGCACCGTTCCAATAGAAGGCGATTTGCTCAATGCGCTTGTCTGCGACGTTGATATCGCTCTGGAGGTAGATGGTCTGGCTGTATGAGAAGTTGTAGTAGGGATAGATGGGCAGGTAGTTATTGGAAGTTCCATCACCGATAAACACCAAACCTTCAGGGAGAGTGGTAAAGCTGTTCGGCGTGGCTGTAGGTCCATGTCCACTGGCGTTCGTCGCTGCCACAGTCCAATACAGGATGCTGCCGTAGGGCAAGGGGTTTTCAGGTGTGAAGCTGGTAGTTGTGCTGGTACCGATCAGTGTGGTGGGATTGGAGCCGTCATCACAGTAGATATTGTAGGACGTGGGCAGACCACCTGTGGTGGGGGCATTCCAGGTGAAGGTGGGAGTGACGCTCACAAAGGTGGCTGCATCCGCGGGTGAGACGAGTGTGGGGGCTCCGGGAGGTACCTCAGCGATTTCGGGGCCAATAACCATGTCTACGTAGTAGCTGGTACTATAGGCGGTACGCAGGCCAAAGTAGTAGTTGCCGGGAGTCAGCGAGCCGAGGTCTATATCCTGATTGTACCATATACCGGATTCAGCGAAGGTGATATCGGTTCCAAGCTGAGTCCAGTCGGTTCCATTAGTAGAATACTCCACTTGCAGGATGCCATTGATACTTCCACTGCGAGTCCAAAAGTTGAGGCTGCTGCCATTAACAACGCTCAGCATGGGGGTTCTGAGCAAGCATGACGAGCTATACGCAGCTGCGGATACGTCTCCATGCTTGGCATAGGTTGTATTGCGGCTCCAGCCATCGACATACCATCCGGGAGGCGGGAAGGTGGTATCTTCAAAACTTTCCGCTAATTGGTTGGCTCCGGGGGTACTGAAAGACCACACTTCGCTGGCGGGAGAGCTGCCGATTGCGTTGTTGGCTACCACCTTCCAGTAGTAGGTGGTGCCGGGTTGGAGGGTGGGCAGGTAAGAGGTCTCGGTTTGGTTGCTCGCTACCAGGGGCGGGTCCACAGTTGTGCCAAAATAAACATCATAGTCTGTGGCATCAGCTTCACCCGGGGTGGCGCTCCAATAGAGTTCATCTCCATCAAGGGCATAGCCGCCGTTTGCGGGACTGATCAAGGTGGGTGCCAGAGGTGGCGCGGTGTCTGGGAAAACAAGCTGGATACGGTTGATGCTACCCGTTCTGCTGTAGGCTGCTTGAGGGTTATCAAGATTAAAATTCACATCATCCCTACGGTAATAGATACCGGTATTGGCTTCGCTGGTGAAGCTTCCCCAGCTCATGCTTCCCCAACCGTCAGTCCGATCATGGACGGCAATGACCAGATTGTCAGAGTTGTTGTAATTGAAGGGAACAGCCAGGGTGATTTCCATCCAGTTGCCTGTTGCAGGCAGCATATCTGTCACATCGCCGTAAAAGACCTGCGTTAGTGTATTGGGTGTTACCCAATCGGTGTTACTGGTAAATTCCGTTTTGTCGGTGTGTCCCATGTAGATAGTCCAATCTTTACTATTGGCTATGCTACCGGACGAGTACCAGAAACGGATTTTGGTGATATCACCGGAAGCGTTAATCTGCGTTGGGGTATAGATCTGCTGAGTGTAACTGAAGTCATATAATCCGTATATCGGAAGATAGTCGGTAGTCGCAGTTCCATCACCAATCTGCACAGTAAGCGCATAGCCCAGGCTGAAGATACTCAGCATCAGAGCTAACAGCAGGATAAAGGAAAATTGTTTTCTCATAGAGTTAGTCTCCTAATTTTGTTTGAGATATGGGGGGTTGAAGGGGGTGGTGGCTCCACCTATATTGCCGCAAAGGACATATGATAGGCGAAGACCGGTTTGATCTCGAAAGTTGAGGTGGAAAGAAGGAAACATGGCTGCGGATTGTGGATGTATTTCCACACCGGGGCGGGGTGCCCTGATTTGTCTCATTTCCGGCTGGGTAAAAATCCTGAAATTCATCATGTCTCCTTGTGTTAAGTAAAAATGTTAATACAAGTGTGCCGGGCGTAAGCCTGCTTGTTAACTATGGTTAACAAAGTGAAGCGAGGCATTCACCAAGCAGGTACCAACAATAAATAAGTTTGAAAAGCTGTCAACAACAAAATGCGAATTCGGGGTGGTTTAGCTGTCTTTTCTGTCGGTTGGCGGCTCAAAAGTGGCTCTTGGCTTGGATGTCTGCCGTATCCGCCTTTTGTGTGATGTTTGATTGATGAAGCGCTGCTATTTCTTCTGATAGAGCTTCAGGAGCCAATATGGTTGCCGGCTGGAGATGAGGTTGCCCAGGGCGTTGGTGAGCTTGGTGAGGATGCTGCTTTTGTAGACAAAGTTATCAGCGCCGCAGCGGGGGCAGGTGAGGCAAAAGTCGGGGTAAAACCATTGGCCCAGGCGTCTTTGTTTGAAGGTGCTGATCCAGTGTGGGTTCGTTTTTTGCTTGGGGCCCATGATGCGGGTCTTCAGCGGGAAGTAATCCGGCTCCAGCATAGCGTTGAGCGTGTTTTGGCCGTAGCTTTGCAGGTGGCCGTAGACGTGAGATTCGCAGCCGCAGCTGGCGCATTTGGCATAGTGTTGGCGGAGGTTTTCTTTGTATGGCACGGAGATCATGATGTATTTGGAGCTGCAGCGCTTGAGCTCTTTGATGGCGCGCTTGCTGTCCGAAGGGCTCAGGTGCTCCAGCACCTCGTGGCACATACAGAGCTGGAATTGCCCGTCTGCAAAGGGCAGCTGCGTGATGGAGCCGCGGATTTTGGGTGCGGTGACGTGTTCCAGGGCGGCTTCCGAGATGTCCAGGCCCACGATGTCATAGTCGTTTTGCAGGGCGTTGGTGATGACTCCGTTTCCACAGCCGGCGTCCAGGATGGTCTTTACATCCTTGGGAATGAGCTCTCGTGCGGCGCTCAGCTTCAGGCTGAGGAAGTCGCCGCGGTCATAGTCATACCAGGTCTGTTTTTGGTGCAGATCCATCTTGGCTCCTTTTGTGCTTTGAATATGGTGTTTTTTGCATGGTTGGACTCCTTGAGTGACGTATGTAATGTCCATCATTTTACAGGTGCGAAAGAGGTCAAGCAAAAAAGGGGAACCGGGTGTGTTTTAAGCTTGTTGAGGCGGCTTTGTTCTTTGAGCTTGACAGAAAAGCCCCCAATAAATTAACTTGCAATAAAGCAAATAAACCAATGAGGAAGCCCGTGGACAATCTCGATTCCAAAGCCTTAAGTGCCAATCTTGCAGTCACTAAGCCAGCTCAGATAGTGCTCACTTCTGAAGCGGAATGGCTATTGAGTGTGACGGCAGACCACTTTGGCATCCATCAGCGGCTGAGCGAGCTCCTGGGCGAGGTTTACCATCCCTACATGAATCCCTCGCTGGCGCTGAAGCTCATGCGTAAAGGCATCTTGGGCGATCTGTGGTTCTTTGTCTCACTGGCAGACAGCGGCCGAGCTCTGCGGGCCATCTTTGCCTGTTATTTGCATATCGCTGATGGCATCAAGGAGGAGGACGAGGCGCTGATTTTAGGTGCGGAGGTGCTGGAATTCCTGAGCGGTATCGCCGTCCTGGAGCAGCCCGATGCAGAGTTATTGAGCGAGATATTGGCCTGGTTGGAAGCCGAAGTGGCACAGCGGCGGGAGCTCTACATCAAGCACAACGGCACGCTGCGCAAGGGTTTGCTCAAGCTTCCGGATATTGGTGATTTGCATCTGCGTGCCTTGGCTTTGCTTCACGACACCTTTCTGGGCAGCCTGCAGAGCTGGCAAAATCAAAGCGCTTCGCTGCCCGCTGAGATCAGCATCCCCTTCCCGCAGAACGGCTTTTGGCAGGAGAATATAGCTAAGCTGGAGGGTGGGCTCAGCTTTGCCGGCATCGCGGAGATTCCCTCATATAGCGAGATCGCTAAACGCTTTAGAGAAAACATTATCCACATCCGGGAGCCACAACAGCGGCTGAACTACATCTTTGCCCTGCTCAAGCTGGAGGGCATGGAAGCGCTGCAGGAAAACCTGCTCTGGGACTTGAATCGGGAGCTGACGGGATTGTATAAACAGATGCCCGCTACGGCCATCCCCGGCGTGATAGACACGGTGTGCGATGCTCTGGAGAGCTTCCACCACAGCCATATGAGCATCGTCTTGGACTGCCTGAGCGGCTTTGGCAAGACTATCATCGGCTCCGGCGTGAAGGCGCATATCCGGCACTTTATCCACCGCTTTGCGCTCATCCCTTTCACGCCTCCGGGGAAGGTGAGCATCAGCGAAGATTGGCAGCTCCACACGGATAAGACGCATATCAAGCATCTGCGCGTCTATATGGAGCTGATTGCGCTGAATCCCGCGCTGTGTCAGGACCTGCTGGCCAATCTGGTGATCAACGTGAGCAAGCACGGCATCCTGATCTCGGATGAAGACCTCTTTCAGAAGGATGTTTCTGCGCTTTTGAATGCGGACATCAAGGACGTATTTATCCAGCTGAGGCATCTGCTGCGGCAGTTCCCCGTCTTTTACAGCGAGATCGGTGCGGAGGGCGAGATCAGGGATTTGAGCACCGAGATCGACGACATGGGCCAGCGGCAGGACAGGCTGATCCACTTCCTGCGCAAACAGGTGCACACCGAGAGCAACAACACGCATATCCACCTCTGTGCCAGCATTATGCACTATTGGCAAGACCTCGATGAGCGGCGCCTGGAAGGCCTGGTGCCGGATGACGTGATGAACTACCTAACCAGCGGCGATCCCATGCTGAAAGCACAGCAGGACTGCGTAAACAGCTTCCTGGAGGAGGCAGAGCTCAGCGTGGACGGGCTGTTGGCGCTCTCCTGGCAGAGTTTGGAGCGGCTCTTCAAGGGCAAGGAGCCGGACTTTTGCCTCAAGCGGCTGAAGCTCCTCTGCGACATCCACCTGCTGCTGAAAGATAAATATGGCCTCGATCCTTACGACATCGTGAAGTTCCTGGGCCGCTACAAGTTCTTTGATAACAAGGAGCAAAACCGCCTCCGTGCCAACCTGCTGAGGCGTGACTACGACAGCTCCATCCGCCAGCTCTTGGGCTATATCGGCAGGCTCAACAGCATCATCCTCAATCCCGTGCCTTCATCGGGCTGGGAAAACATCTTTTACAAGCGCCACATCGCCGCCGGCATCCCTTCCATGTACGGCGTTTACAGGGAGCCGAAGCTGGAGGCCATGGGCATGGTTTTCAGGATAGAAAACGTGCTGCGGCGCCTCTTTGAATACAATATCAAGCAGATCAACATCAACTATATCAACCTGCAAAACCTGCGCCGCATCGTGCGTATCCTGAAGCTCTACGATCTCGCTCTTCAGCAGGAAATGCTCACCAACGAAGCCTTCAGCAGTGCGGTGAAGATGTTTGAAGCGGCGCTGAGCACCCGCAATTGCACCATCAGCCAATACATGGACATCGTGAGGCTGCTCAAAGACAGCACGAGTGAGATCATCAACGAATACTACTACCGCTATTACGATCCCGAGCTGAGGCGCAGAGTCAGTGCCGGCCTGGACACGGAGATGGAGGCGGAAGCCTTTTACCGCAAGCTGCTTACAGACTCTTTTATGGTGCAGGGACTGGACGTGTTTATCACCAATCTGATAAAGACCTTGGACGGGATGAGGCAAATGTTCAGCTCCGGCGATCTGCTCAAGCTGATGTCCTACGATCCGGACAGGCTGTTCTTCTGCCTTCATGCGGGCAGCTCGCACCTGGAAAACCAGGTGATGATGGGCTCCAAGGCCTATTTCCTCAAGAAGCTTGCCCGCTATGGATTCCCCATTCCCCCCGGATTTGTGATCTCCACCGAGCTTTACCGCAACCGTGAGATCATCAAGATGCATCCGGACATCTCACTGGAGTTTAAGCGGCTCTTCAAAGAGCAATTGGCGCGGCTGGAACGGCATACAGGCTGCAAGCTGGGAGATGCAAAACAGCCGCTGCTGCTGTCGGTTCGCTCCGGTGCGCCCATGAGCCTGCCCGGCGCCATGGACACCTTCCTCAACATCGGGCTCAATGACGAAGTGACGCAATTGCTCTCGCAGCAGCCCAGTTTCGGCTGGACGGCTTGGGACAGCTACCGAAGGCTGATCCAGAGCTGGGGCATGGCCTATGGTATTGCGAGAGACGAATTTGACCAAGTGATGCTGGCTTACAAAAAGAAGCACGTGATCAGCCAGAAGACGCACTTTTCCGCAAGCGTGATGCAGGCGATGTGTGAGGACTACAAAGCGGTGTTGGCAGCGCACTCCATCAACCTGGAACAAGACCCCATGAAGCAGCTGCAGCAGGCCATCGGCCACGTTTTGGATAGCTGGAACACAGCCCGGGCGCAGATATACAGGCGCAAGCTGGGTATCTCAGACGACTGGGGCACAGCCGTGATCATCCAGAAGATGGTGATGGGCAATATCTCGCTGCAATCCGGCTCCGGCGTGCTTTTCACGCACGCAGATTGGGTGGAAGGCCCCGGCATCTGCCTCAATGGCGACTTCACGCTCAGCAGCCAGGGCGAGGACGTGGTGGCGGGCTTGGTGCACACGCTGCCCATCTCGGAAGAACAGGCATCACGTCAGGTTCGCAGCGGCGAGACCTCGCTGGAAAAGAGCTTCCCCGCCATCTACAACCGCCTGCTCCGCTTTGCCAAACACCTGATCCTCAACGAAAACTATCCGCATCAGGAGATCGAATTTACCTTTGAAGGCCCAAACGAAGACCAGCTCTACATCCTGCAGACACGCAACCAGATCATCCGCCAGCTGCCGGACTACCCGGTGCTGGACATCGAAGCAGTAGACGCAGAGCGCCTGGGCAGCGGCATTGGCATAGGCAAGGGCGCACTCGCAGGCCTCATCGTGATCAGCAAAGAGGACATCGACAGGTTTGCACCGCAGGGAAAACCCCTGATCTTAGTGAGACCGGACACCGTCCCGGACGATATGGCGCTCCTCTTTGAGTGTCAGGGCCTGCTCACCTCCAGGGGCGGAGTGACCTCACACGCCGCGGTTACTGCTACCAGACTGGAGCTCACCGGCATCGTCAACTGCTGGGACCTGCTGGTAAACGAGCAAAACTCCACCTGCCGCATCGGTCGTACTCACCTGAAAGCCGGTGACGCCATCACTTTGGATGCTGCCACAGGCTCTATCTACCCCGGATTTCAACCGCTTAAAAGCGTTAAAGACATTATGTAACACAAAATAAACCAAGAAAGGAGTAACAAAATGGACCCTCTCAAAAACAAAAAACTGCTGGGCATCAACAGCCTGGGCAGAATCGGCAAGCTGATGGTTTGGAACCAGATCCACCTCAGACACTTCGACGGCATCGTGCTCAACTTTGGCCGTGAAGTGGGAAAGAAGCTGGACGACCTGATCCAGATCATCGAAAACGACAGTAACTATGGCAACATCCACAAGTTTTTGCACGGAACTGTGGGACGCAAGGCAGAAATCAAGATTTTGGATGCCGACATCCCCATCATCGAGATCGACGGCATGCCCATCAAAGTCCTGCGTAAAGCACGTAACCCCAAAGACATCAACTGGCTGAACGAAGGCGTGAAGATCGTGGTGGATTGCACCGGCAAATTCCTCGATCCCACACTCACCAGCGCCGACGGCGATGCCTGCATCCGTGGCCATCTGGAATCCGGCGCCCTCAAAGTGGTGGCCAGCGCTCCCTTCAAGATCAAGAGCGGCGCACCCACTCCTGAAGATGCAACGACCATGATCTACGGCATCAACCACCTGGATTATGATCCCAAAAAGCACCACATCATCTCAGCCGCATCCTGCACCACCACCGGCTTGGCGCACATGATCAAACCGCTTTTGGATAATGAGGTTACCGCCAAGATGATGACGGCGTCCATGAGCACCATCCACGCTGCCACAAACACGCAGTCCATCCTGGATAACGTGCCCAAATCCGGAGCTTCAGACCTCAGAAAGTCACGCAGCCTCTTCAACAACATCATCCTCTCCACCACCGGAGCCACCAAAGCCCTGGCGTTAGTGCTTCCAGAGGTGAAAGACATCGGCTTCATGGCAGACAGCGTGCGCATCCCCACCGGCACCGTCTCCCTGATCACACTCGACGTCACCTTCCACACCGAGCTCAACGACAAAGGCGAGCCGGTGCTGACGAAAGAGCTGATCAACGACATCTACAAAAAGGCCGCCGAAGGAGCACAGAAAGACCTCCTCGTCTACAGCGAAAGACAGAACGTCTCCACCGACATGATCGGCTCCCTGGCCTCGGCAACCATCGAAGCCCACAACACCGAAACCCGCACCGGCATGGTGGAAGTGCCCGCCGCACAGCTCAAAGCTGCTGGACTGCCGGCAGACAAACCCATCCAGATCCCCGTGACGCACGCCAAAATCTTTGGCTGGTACGACAACGAGATGGGTTCCTACGTCTACAGTCTCTCCAAGCTGGTAAATTACATCGACGATCAAAGCTGATAACAAGCTATAACCCAAGACGGACCCCACATCGCAGGGGTCCGTTTTTATATCCGGTAACAAAAAAGCCCCGAGGATAATCCCCGGGGCCTCTCTCTACTCTTTTGCATCTATCTCTTACTGCATGAGAATCATCTTGGAGGTTTTCTGATAGCCGGGCGCACTCATCCGGATCAGATACACACCGCTGGCGGTGGGCCGTCCTCTGTTGTCTCTGGCGTTGTAGACTTTCTTATAATGTCCGGCAGCGTGCTCTTCATCCACCAGGGTACGCACCAGCTGGCCTTTGATATTGTAGATATCCAATCTCACCCTGCCCGGCTCCCTGATGCTGTAAGTGATGGTAGTTTCAGGGTTGAAGGGGTTGGGGTAGTTGCCGTTCAGAGCAGTAGCCACCACGGGGATATGTGGATCATCCGTGGGTGTATGTGTGAGCGCAAAATTGACCATGGCAGGTTGATTGAAGTATACCGCCACATCAACCACGGTTTGGCTATGGTACTCATCCGCAGATGCGGTTACCGTGTAGGTGCCCACGGGGACGTTGAGGCTGTAATCTCCCCTTACATTGGTGGTAGTGGTATACAGGCCATCGTCCACGCTGATCGTCACATCGGCAAGAGGGAGGTTGTTTTTCCCCGTCACAGTTCCAAAAATCTGGCTGCTCATCTCTGCGGCCTCGATCATGAAAGTGGTCATGGGAAATTGTGCCGAAGGGCTGACGTAGGGCGGAGCTGCGGGATCATAGACGACGTTGTCTGAATAGATATACCGGCAGCGGTTTTCATTTAGAGTCTGACATTTGAAGTAGTTCATACCATAGGAGATTTCTCCGCTGGCTTTGTAGATCATCATCACCAGGTTGTCCTCACCCGTGTAGGTATAAGGCCGGTCGAAGGTGATATTTGCGGTGCCGTATCCGCTTTCAAAGTTCACTATTCCATCGAAGACCTGCGTGAGCTGCGTTGAGGGTATCCAGCCGCTGCTGAGGTTGGCATTTGTGGTGCTGCCCAGCCAGATGGAGAGCGGTACATTGTCTGCACTGGCGCCGAAGTCGGTGTAAAACCGCAATCCTGCGATGTCGCCGCTTATGTCTACGATTTCATCAGGATAGTAGAGGGTTTGGAAGAGTGAGTTCATTCTGTTGGTATGCACAGGCAAGACGGCATACTCGTTTCCGGCGCCGATGGTGACGGCGTGCACTCCGACGGGGTTTACCCAGAGATTTAGATTTGCGGTGCGGTTGTTGGCATCAAATTCATCACCGTCAAGTTCGATTTTGCCATAGATGTCATAGTTTCCTGGCGTATTGGGCGCCCAGGGGATCACTATTTCCACTGTTTCCATGCTGCCGATGGGAGGGCCTGCCACGCTGGCCAGCTCCGCTTCGCCGGGCCCCATGATCTTTACGGTATAGTCGTCCTGCGCTTCAGAGCCGTGGTTTCTCACTTTGATGGTATAATTTGAGGGCACACCCACGGTGGGGAGTTCCGTGCCGCTGATAGTCATGGCTCCCAGGTCGTTTTCCACCGATTCTTCCGTGTAAGAGAAGGTGATCATGGGCAGTATATCCAAAGCCATGCCATTTTCAGGGTTCATGGGGTCCAATTCACTGCCCCAGCCAAACATATACTGTCTCTTATACACATCT
>DGFM01000053.1:0-1571 GCA_002391675.1 Cloacimonetes bacterium UBA3900
GTCGATGAGAAAGTCCAGAAAGCTGCTCAGGAGCTCGTAGTATTGCCGGTTTTCATCAGGCGAGATGAGCTGTTTTTGCATCAGCTCCGCTCCGCAGAGGGCGGTGGCCCAGTTTTTGGGGTTTTGGTAGTGACGTTCTTGGGTTAGGTTGCTCTCCTTGAGCAGGTGCAATTCTCCCTCTCTGGGCGCATAAAGCGTGAGCTCGTAGTCGTTTAAAACCTGCAAGATGAAGCTGTCGCTCTTTTTGCGTATGCCTTTGGCGATGATATCTATATTGCCGCTTAGCTTTCCCAGAGCTTTGACGATCAAGCTGCTATCGCTGTAAGGGTATGTGTTGAGTATGGTTACCCGGTCTTTGATCAGCGTGCTCACAATCCCAAAATCTCTCTTGCCTGGCGGGGATCGAGTGGGTCGACGTAGGCGGTTTGTTGGTTTGTATAGGTCACAAATCCGGGTGCGCTGCCGCGTGGTTTGCGCAGAAACCGCACCTGTGTGTAGTCTATGGGCACATTTGTGGAAAAGCGTGCCTTGGAAAACCAGGCTGCCAGGCTGCAGCAGATGCGCTTCAGCTCTTCGGGAGGCTCGGTCTTCCTGTGGCATCTCAGCAGCACGTGTGCACCCCGGAATACACGCGTGTGAAACCACCAATCATGCGGCCGGCCCAGTCTGGTGCTGATGAAGTCGTTCTCCTTGGCCTTTCTGCCGATCACGATCTCAAATTCATCGCTGACCCTGATCTTCAGCAGCTTGTCCAGCAGGCTCAGCTTTGAGTGTCCTTTCTGCTGCCTGTCTTGCCCTATAGCCGGATCTAAGTCTTCACCTGCTTCCACTCTGGCTTTGGCGCTCCTCAGTTGCTCGAGTTCCTCACGGCCTTTTTGGATGTTTTGCTTTATCACTTCCAAACCGTTTTTGGCTTTTTGGTAGCGCTTGATATACATCCTGAGGTTGGCTTGGGGAGAGAGCTCCGGCTTCAGGGGAATCTGGATTTTGGGCATGGCTTCGTCAAAATAGTTGATGGCCTCGAGGCTGTCGTCACCCTGTTTGATAACGTTGAGATTGTATTTGATCACCTCGGCATAGAGGCGCCAGGTGTCCATATCCTCGGCAGTTGCCAGCTCCTGCTGCTGTTTGGCCAGCTTCTTCTCCTGCTTTGCTATCAGCTTGTCCCAGCCGGCAATCATTCTCTTGCGCCGGCTCAGCTCCTGTTGGGCGATGATCACGCGCTGATGATAGGCTGCCAGATAGGAGTTAACATCATCATAGCTAAAGGTTTCCCCGCTTTGGAGATCGGTGAGCGTATAGGGCGGGTCCAGCTTGGTTTCCTGGGGTTTCCAGCGGGTGAGAGGTGGCATATATTCAAAATTGGGCAAGACCTGCCGCGCCGGATTGTCTGCAAGACTATATTTGTGAATGGCATCCACAACTATGGGTTTGAATTGCTTCATCTCGCAGAGGATGAGGTTGGGTTTGGGCGGCATGAGCTCAGCGATCAATAAATACCATCTCATCTGGTTGTAAATGTCTATATGCTGGAGCTTCCAGGTGATGATGCGATCGGCGGGGTCTATCTC
>DGFM01000053.1:1819-2804 GCA_002391675.1 Cloacimonetes bacterium UBA3900
CCTGTCCCAGAGCCTGATTGATACCTGGTTGCCGTAACGGCTGATGGCGTCAATCTTTACATTGTGCGCGCCGCTCTGTTCGCACCACTTTTTCAACACTGAATAATCCACAATTCGATCTCCAATTAAATATTTGTATTGACAGCAATCCTGCTTATTATAGAATTGAACAACAATAAAAAAATACCATAAGGAGTCAAGCATGAAAGCTGGAAATTGGATAATAGTGGCCATATTGGCAATCTTGGCCGTTCTTTTTGGGATCATGTGGATGAATGCTTCCAACAAGGTTAGCGGCGCCGAGAAGAAAGCCGAAGACGCCCAGAAACTCTATGAGAACGCTTCCGCTACTTTAAGCGACATTCAAACCAGTCTTGACGCTATGGGTTCGGATTTGTTAGGCGAAATCATCGGTGGAGATGAAGTCCCCGGCAGCACACCCGAAGACCGTAGAGCAAGATTGATCAGCAACATTTCAAATATGCGCAGCCAGATTGAGGCAGACAAAAAGAAGATTGCCGAGCTGGAGCGCCAACTCAAGCAAGTCAAGGGTCAAAGAGACGGTCACCTGAGAGCTTTGAACAACCTCAAAGCCTCATTGGCAGACAAAGAGAAGGTGCTGGTTGAATTGGAAAACAGATTAGCCCAAATGGGTGAAGATATCGAAAACGTACAACAGATGGCCCAAGCTGAAATCAACAGACGTGAGAGCCAGATTGAAGAAAAACAAGGCATTATCGACAGCCAGAGCCGTGACCTCAACCAGATCTACTACATCTCCGGCACACGCAAAGAGCTGATGGCAGCCGGCATTGTAGACCGCAAGGGCGGCTTGCTGGGTATCGGTAGAGTTACCACCGTGAGAAAGAATATCGATACCGATAAGTTCCACACCACCAACCTCTTGGACAGCCGCGAGATCAGGTTCCCAGCCTCGGCTAAGGGTTATGCAGTGCTTTCCAACCACGTTGCTGCGTCCTACACC
>DGFM01000053.1:3067-6852 GCA_002391675.1 Cloacimonetes bacterium UBA3900
ATCCGGTTCTGTTATTGACAAAGAGGGAGCCCTCCAAAAGATTGTCCTCATGACACACACTCACGAATATTGGATGCAAATGGCGCTTGAAGAAGCACGGCAAGCGGCTTTGGAGGATGAGATCCCCGTGGGTGCGGTCTTGGTCAAAAATGGTAGCCTGGTTTTGCGGGAGCACAATCGTACCCGCAGTCTTGACAACCCTTTGGCTCACGCCGAGAAGTTGATCATTGACAAAATCCTGGGCACCAAAATCAAGTATCTTTACGACTATACTTTGTATGTGACGCTCGAGCCGTGTCTGATGTGTGCGGGCAGCATCATGCTCAGCCGCATCGGGCATCTGGTTGTGGGAGCACAGGATCCCAAAACCGGCGTGGTGGGTTCCATATACAATGTATTGCGTGATAAGAGCTTCAACCACCACCCTCAGCTCACGCGGGGAGTTCTTGAGGAGGAGTGTTCGAGCTTGCTCAAAGAGTTTTTTGCCTCAAAGCGCGGATAAATATCAGCGGAGAGTTGCCGGAGCGGTTGATCGGGGCGGTCTCGAAAACCGTTGTACCTTTGCGGGTACCCAGGGTTCGAATCCCTGACTCTCCGCCATTTTATTAGCGCTGGGCACTTGGTTTTCGGAGCTCTGTATAAAAATAGTCCTTGCCAAAAAGCGCATCTTTTGCTTATAGGCTTTTATCAAGGAAAATGAGGAATCTACGTGTTAAATAGAAAGCGTCTTATCGTTGTCATGCTGTTGGTCTTGCCTCTGCTCTCGCAGCTGCATGCCTCGAGTACCACCACCAAAACTGTGGCCTTTCTGGAGGCTTACGGCTTGGATCCCGTTGTTATTTTATTGATCATTTCTGCCTTGCCCATCATCGAGCTGAGGGGCGCCATCCCTGTGGGCATCTTCCTTTTTGGTATGCCTTGGCACAAAGTGGCGATCATCAGCATTATCGGCAATATGTTGCCCATCCCTTTTCTTTTGTTGCTTTTGGATAAAGCCTTTGCCATCCTGGAACGCTTCAAATGGGGCAAGCGGTTCACCACCTGGCTCTATGCACGCACGCGGCGTAAAGGCAAGGTGATAGAGCGGTTCCAGGCTATTGGCCTCACCGTGTTTGTGGGGATTCCGTTGCCCGGAACCGGAGGCTGGACTGGCTCCCTGGCTGCCAAGATCTTCGGCATCCGCTTCTGGAACTCCATGCTTTATATATTCTTGGGCGTGGTGTTAGCCGCGATAATCGTCACGGCTCTCTGCCTCGCCGGGTTAATGGCGGTGGGATGAAGAAAACGTTCAGTCCTCTCATCTTTTGGCTTGCCGGAGAGAGCTCTGGCGACCTGCACGCCGCCCTCGTGATGAAGGCTCTCAAAGATGTGCTGCCAAATGCTCGTCATGTGGGTATAGGCGGGCCCAGGATGCAGGCTGAGGGCCTCAAGCCCCTCTATCCTTTCAAGCGTTTTGCCGTGATGGGGTTTGTGGAAGTGATCAAGCATCTCTTCTTTTTCTGGAAGGTGCTGCGTGGCATCAAATCTTATATGTACAAGGAAAAGCCCGATCTCTGCATTTTGGTGGATTATCCCGGCCTCAATATGCGCATTGCCAACATCGCAGACCATGCCCGGGTGCCTGTTTTATACTACATCTGCCCGCAGTTTTGGGCCTGGAAGCACGAACGTGTCTTCAAGCTCAAGGCCATGACGCGCCACGTGGCTTGCATCCTGCCTTTCGAGGAGGAAATGCTCAATATCCACAGCATCAATTGCAGCTTTGTGGGGCATCCCATCAGCGAAGAGATCGACTTCGAGCTGAATAGAGATGAGTTTGCCGCATTTTGGCGCCTGGACAAAGAGAAGAAGTGGCTGGCTTTCTTCCCGGGCAGCAGGGAAAACGAGGTGAAGCGGATGCTGGATATCTTCCTGGATGCCGCTGCTCTATTTGATCCTGATGAGTATGAATTTCTCTTCTCACGCGCCCGCAGCGTGGATCACAATTTTTATATGGAGACCATCGCCAGGCATCCCCAGCTCAAAATCCACGTCATCGACGGCTATACCTATGAAATGATGAAGTATGCGAGCTTTGCCGTCAGCACTTCCGGTACGGCCACTCTCGAATGCGCCTATATCGGCACTCCGGTGGCCATCTGCTACAAAGCCAATTTCATCTCCTACCTGATAGGTAAACACGTGGTGCGGATCAAGCGTATCGGCCTGCCCAATATAATCTTAGATCAAGACCTCCTGCCGGAATTGATCCAAAACGAGCTTACAGCCAAGAATGTGCACCAGGTGGTGAGCCGGCACTTGGCTGATGAAGAGCGGATGAACGAGATCAAGAGCCAGCTTGCCCAGCTTCAGGAGATGCTGAGCGAGCCCAAACCTTCCGAAGTGATGCCCAAGCTCATCCTGGAGCTTCTGGAGCGCTATGCCCGGCCTGCTTTTTAAGATAGAAGCCAGAGTCGGCGCCTGGCTGCTCCGCCTGTTGAGAAAGACCATCAGATGGGAGGTGATCAATCAGCCGGAGGACGACTTTCGCTGCATCAACTCCCTCTGGCATAGAGACTTGTTGATCATGACCATGCAGCGGGTGGATTCAGGCATAGCCGTGCTCGTCTCCGGCTCCAAAGATGGAGAGCTGATTGCAGGGCCGCTCTTGAAACTTGGCTATCACACGGTGCGCGGTTCCAGCAGCCGCCAGGGCGCCAAGGCACTGCGGGAAATGGTGCGCATCTCCAAGAATCATACCCTTGCCATCACACCTGATGGACCCAAGGGCCCGGCAGGCAAGATACACCCGGGCGTCTTTGAGATCGCCATTCTGGCCAAGATCCCCATCGTGGGCATAGCGGTGCAGACTCCCAAGGCGTGGGTGCTCAACACCTGGGACGGCCTGAGGATACCCAAGCCCTTCTCCAGGGTGCGCGTGGAATACTCCCAGCCCTTTTACCTCAAATCCAGAGAGGATATAGCCGGGGTAGAACAGGCGATCCGGGAGTTTACCGGGATGGCGGCTCCCGCTGAGGATCAGGCTACTTGATAATACCTAACTCTTTGCCCACCTTGATGAAAGCGGCGATGGCCTTGTCCAGATGTTCCTTGGTGTGTGCGGCGGAGAGTTGCACTCTGATGCGTGCCTGGTCGAGCGGGACCACGGGATAGGTAAAGCCAATCACATAAATGCCTTCATGCAGCAGGTGGTCTGCCATTTCCACTGCCAGGGGCTCTTTGTAGATCATCACAGGCACGATGGCCGTGTTGCCCGGCAGGATGTCAAAACCCGCATCAGTCATGGCTTTACGGAAGTACTTGGCGTTTTCCACCACTTTATCGCGGAAGGGATTGGTCTCTTTGATCATCTGAATGGCTTTGAGCGTGCCACCGGCCACTGCAGGTGCGAGCGTGTTTGAGAAAAGATAGGGTCTGGACTTTTGTCTCATAAACTCAATGATCTCTTTCCTGCCGCTCAGGCATCCACCGCTGGCCCCACCTAAGGCCTTGCCAAAGGTAGTGCTGATCAGGTCTATCCTGCCTTCCACCTTGCAGTGTTCATGGCAGCCTCTGCCTGTGGCGCCGATGTAGCCTGTGCCGTGGGAATCGTCCACCATCACCAGGGCGTCATATTTCTCTGCCAGGTCGCAGATTTCGGGCAGTTTGGCGATATCTCCATCCATGGAAAACACGCCGTCGGTCACGATCATGCGGAACTTGGCATTTTGGCTCTGTTTCAGCGCTGCTTCCAGCTCGTTCATATCCGAGTGGGCATAGCGGAAGCGTTGTGCCTTGCAGAGGCG
>DGFM01000053.1:7080-7610 GCA_002391675.1 Cloacimonetes bacterium UBA3900
ACGCTGGAGAGACCAAAGCCCCACTTATCCATCGCAGCTTGAGCGGCTTTGATGATCTCGGGGTTGTTTGAGAGGCCCAGGTAGTTGTTGGCGCAGAAGTTGATCACCTCGCTGCCGTCGGTAAGTTTGATCTGAGCGTCTTGGGATGAAGCCAGCACGCGCTCGGTCTTATACATGCCGGATTTTTTGATGTTTGTCAGCTCTTGGCTGAGATATTCAGTGATCTTTTTGGACATTGCTTACCTCTTAAATTCATATTTTATTCTCTATATGCCACTATATTTGAAGCCTTGCATTTGTCAATTCCAAAGTGTAAAGTCGGTGGCTTTTCCTTGGTGTGTCCGGCTAATATGAGACTCAAGTTCAATTTGAGCGGGTAAAAAGTTTTACAGGAAGAACAGAGCAGGATTTCCTCCAGATTTCAGGAGCATACAAAAAGGCTGACGAATACCCAAAGAATTCCTACTGTTTTGGTAGGTGTTCTCGGGCTCGCTCCGGCATCTGTATCGGCAGGCGTTTCTGAAATATTT
>DGFM01000035.1:0-2759 GCA_002391675.1 Cloacimonetes bacterium UBA3900
GAATAGAGTTCAGGATCGTTTTGTTGAATGTGTTTCAAGGTATTCCTCCTTCTATCTTACTTATTTTATCTATTCGTTTTTGGTGGCGTCCACCTTCAAAATCAGTATCCAGCCAGGCTTTGAGGATGTCAATAGCATAATGGGCTGCGGTGAAGCGTGCGGCCAAGACCAGGATATTGGCATCGTTGTGCATCCTGGAAAGGCGGGCGATATCCGTGGTAGAGCACAGTGCGGCGCGGATGCCACGTATCTTGTTGGCCACGATGCTCATACCTATGCCGCTGCCGCAGATCAACACTCCTTTGGAGCAAGTGCCGTCTGCCACGGCTTGAGCCGCTTTGCTGCCCGTATCGGGGTAGTCCATAGACTCTTCGCTATGTGTGCCGTAGTCTACAAATTCCAGCTCCGGCAGTGCGGTTTTGATGGCCTCTTTGAGGGTGTAGCCGGCATGGTCGGATGCGATAGCTATCTTCATGATGTACCTGCCATTAGAGCAGCCAGTGCAAGGCAATAAAACTTGCTATCGGCACTTTCGCTGCGGCTCATCACCACCACGGGTTTGCTGGTTCCCTGGATGAGTCCCGCCAGTTCCGCTCTGGCAAAGAGCATCAGTCCTTTGTAGAAGCTGTTGGCGCTTTCCAGATTGGGGAAGATGAGGATGTCCGCTTCGCCCTGGATGAGGTTTGGCGTCTGTTTGATTTCAGAGGCTTTGGGATCGCAGGCCAGAAAGACGTCCAATGGCCCGTCGATGATGCAGTCTTTGATCTGTCCACGTTCGTTCATCTTGCAGAGTTGCGCATCATCAAAGGTGTTTGGCAATGCCGCTCCCACCTTCTCCGTGGCGGAAATCAGGGCCACTTTCGGCTTTTCAATACCAAATTTGTGTGCCATCGCCACGCTGTATTGGATCATCGCTTTCTTCTGATTGAGGTCGGGATAGGTGAGCACCGCGGTATCAGAGACGAAGAGCAGCTTGTTGTAGGCCGGAATCTCCAAAGCGCAGGTGTAGCTCATCACGGCTTTGGGCGGCAGCAGTCCCTTTTCCTTATCCAGCACGCTGCGCAGGAATTTATCCGTTCCCACCAGGCCTTTCATGAGGATATCCGCCGCGTCCTGTTTCACCATGGCTGTAGCGGCCAGGGTGGCTTCGGTTTCGTCTGCATGATCGATGATCTCAAAGCGGGTGTGGTCTATGGATTCAGCCTCGCAGAGTGCGATGATTTTGTCCTTATTACCGTGCAAAATAGCGTGCAGCCAGCCTTCTTCCGCTGCCTGGCTGAGGCTGTGAATGGTGTTTGCATCTTCAGCGACGGCTACCGCCACTTTGGCCAGTTTGCCCGTCTTTTTCAGATGCTCGCTGAGTTGTGAAAGTTTGGTGATTTTAGTCATAATTCTATGCCAAAATAGCTGCCAGAGCGATGGAGAAGAGTTTGCTGCGTTCGCTGTCACCGCGTGAGGTGAGCACGCAGGGCACCTTGGCGCCCATCACGATGGCGCAAAGCTCGCTGTTGCAGAGCGTTGTAACGGTTTTGTAGAAAGTGTTTCCAGCTTCGATATTGGGGAAGAGGATGCAATCCGCATCGCCACACACGGAGCTTTCCACGCCTTTGATGCGTGCGGATTCCTTGTCTATGATCAGGTCCATACCCAAGGGTCCTTCCACGATGGCGCCCTTGATCTGGCCGCGGTGCGCCATTTTGGCAAGGATACTGGCTTCAAATGAGGATTTGATCTTGGGCAGCACCTGCTCAGAGGGCCCCAGGATACCCAGTTTGGGCTCCTTGATACCCAAAAGGTGCGCCGTCCGGATCAGATAGTTGCAGATGGCTATTTTCTGCTTCAGGTCAGGCTCCGGGATGATGGCTACATCGCCAAAGATCAAGAGCTTATGATATGTTTTCGGCTCGGCGACCGTCACGTGCGAGAGCACCGCTCCACCGTTCATGAGGCCACGTTCTTTGTTCAGGATAGCTCGCATATAGCGATCCGTGGAAAGCAGGCCTTTCATGAGGAAATCTCCCTCGCCGGCATTGATCAAATCCACAGACACATTGGCCGCTTCGATATCGGTCTTTGCATCCACGATGGTGAATTTATCCGCATCGAGGCCCATCTGCGCACATTCCGCTTTGATCATGCTTTCATCGCCCACCAATATTCCGCTTACAAAGCCCATCTCTACGGCATCGTTGACGGCGGCAATGGTGTGAGAATTAACTGCCCAAGCGGCAACTAAGCGCTTCTGTGGACGCGTAGCCAACACTTGGAACATCTGTTCGAGTTTGGTAATCTGCATTCGATTCTCCGCTATATCTTTATTTTTATTAATTATGTAAGTGATTGTGCAAGTGGCTGGTCTTGTGCCAAAGGATCTCGCCCGAGCTCAGCTCAGTAAGCTCCAGCTGTGCCACAATATCGCTCATCTTTGCGCTCTCATCCTTGGAAAACAGAAAGCTCAGCATATATTGCGACCCCGTTTCCTGCCCCAGCTCCTGCCAGGAGAGCGCATCGGATGCGATCTGGGCCGAAGAAGTGACCACGCGGCACCAGCTTTCGTGCAAAAGTTTGGCTAATAACTCGTGGACAAACTCTTCCGTGAAGGCGGCGTCGGTATATTTGTCGCTCAGAGGAGCCAGCAGCAATACCGGCTTTTGCGAGGCGGTTTCGGAGCGCCGTAATCTGCTGTAAAGAGACAGCTCATAGCTCACTTCGGATGCCAGGTCCTTCAGGTTTTGCCCTCCCAAAATCAGCTCATACTC
>DGFM01000035.1:2948-3277 GCA_002391675.1 Cloacimonetes bacterium UBA3900
GGATAAGCGCAAGTATAATAATCTTATTTTCTAATTGTCTCACGTGCTAAAACCGTTATATTATCAGCAGTTGTGGTTTGTTTATTTTCAAACATTCCACCACGAAGCTTATACAAAATTCCCTGCTGTATTTGTCAAGCCCAATTTGCTTAAGATTAGCTTTTGCTTGCTTTTGGCACTATAAAGGTCTGGGCAAATACGACGGGATAAAGATCAAAAAGGAGCCGAATTATGCATCTTAGCAGCTTGATTATTGCCAGCGCCGGGCTCACCGCAAGTCTTTGGGTGGCCGTCGCTATCGCTGTATTGGTTGTCATTGTCATCTCCAA
>DGFM01000035.1:3477-6598 GCA_002391675.1 Cloacimonetes bacterium UBA3900
GTCTACGACTTCCCGCGGCAAAACGTGATCACCAAAGACAACGTTTCCATCAATATCAACGCCCTGCTCTACTTTCAGGTCACAGACCCCTACAAAGCCGTCTATGAGATCAGCAACCTGCCCGAGGCGATAGAAAAGCTCACGCAAACATCGCTGCGTAACGTGATTGGCGAGCTGACCTTAGACCATACGCTCACCTCCAGAGATTCCATCAACGCCAAGCTCACCGATATCTTGGATGAAGCGACGGACAAATGGGGCGTGAAGGTCAACCGTGTGGAATTGCAGGAGATTATGCCGCCGGAAGAAATCCGCACCGCCATGGAAAAGGAGATGCGCGCCGAGCGTGACAAGCGTGCCAAGATCCTCACCGCAGACGGCGAGCGTGAATATCAGATCCGCGTGGCGGAAGGTGAAAAGCAGGCCAGGATCGCCCGTGCCGAAGGTGAAGCCCAAGCCAAGCTGCTGGTGGCGGATGCCGAGCGCAAGAGCATCGAATTGATCGCCGAAGCGGTCAAGGATACCAAGGTCGATCCCGCCCAATATCAAGTTGCGCTCAAATATGTGCAGGCCTTTGCCCAGCTTGTGCAAAAGGGAGATAAAACCGTGGTCTTGCCTTATGAATCCAGCGCTCTCTTGGGCAGCGTCAAAACTCTGGCCGATATTTTCAAGCAATGATGCCCTTTTGATGATAAAGTAAATTTTTACTTGCCAAAACAGGCCCCTGCAGAATATTGTACTTTGAAGGCTTGTTTATGAGTAACATGAGATAAATTAAGGAGATACAAATGTCTGAAATAGTTTATATTAAAGGTCGTGAGATCCTGGATTCTCGTGGAAATCCCACCGTCGAGGCAGACGTTCATCTGCTCTCCGGTGTGATCGGCCGTGCAGCGGTTCCCAGCGGAGCCAGCACCGGTCAAAGAGAAGCCCTGGAACTACGTGATAAAGACCCCAAACGCTACCTTGGCAAAGGAACGCTCACTGCAGTGAAAAACATCGACGAGCACCTCGCCCCGGAGATCGTGGGAGCGGAATCCACGCTGCAGTATGCCATAGATAAGACCATGATCGAAATCGATGGCACACCCAATAAAGACAAGCTGGGCGCAAACTCGATTTTGGCCATCTCCATGGCCGTGGCCCGCGCCAGTGCAGAAGAGCTGGATTTGCCCCTCTATCGCTATTTGGGTGGCGTGAATGCCCACACACTCCCCGTGCCCATGAGCAACATCATCAACGGCGGCGAGCACGCGGATAACAACGTGGACATCCAGGAATTTATGATCATGCCTCTCGGCGCACCCAATTTCAGAGAAGCAATCCGCATGAATGCCGAAATCTTCCACGCCCTCAAATCCATCCTCAATAAGCGTGGATTGGCTACCTCCGTGGGAGACGAAGGCGGCTTTGCACCCAACCTCAAATCCAACGAAGAAGCCTTCCAGGTGATCGTGGAAGCCATCACCGCCGCCGGTTACAAACCCGGCGAAGAAGTCTTCCTCAGCATCGATGCCGCCGCATCCAGCTTCTTCAAAGATGGCGCCTACGTCTTTGAAGGCCAGAAGCGCGACACCGATTGGATGATCAACTACTACAAGGAAATGGTGGAAAAATACCCCATCGTCTCAATCGAAGACGGCCTCGCCGAAAACGACTGGGATGGCTGGATCAAAATGACCGAAATCCTGGGCGATCGCATCCAGTTGGTCGGTGACGACGTATTCGTGACCAACCCCGCCATTATCGCACGTGGAATCAAAGACAAAGTGGCAAACAGCGTGCTGATCAAACTCAACCAGGTGGGCAGCGTCAGCGAAACCATCGACGCCATCAATACCGCACACAAAGCAGGCTGGACCTGTGTAGTCTCTCACCGCTCCGGCGAAACCGGAGACACCTTCATCGCAGATTTGGCCGTGGCGCTCAATACCGGCCAACTTAAGACCGGAAGCGTGTGCAGAAGCGAAAGAGTGGATAAATACAATCAACTGATCCGCATCGAAGAGGAACTGGGCATCGCAGCCCACTTCCCCGGAAAAAGCGTGATCAAACAGCTTGGCTGAAATAGCCGAGACAAATAACGTACTGCGCCGGCCTTGAAACACAGGTCGGCGTTTTTTATGTCTTGGTTGGGGCGCTCTTGTAGCCGGCGGTCGCTGAACCGTCCGCACACAAAAAGCCCCGCAGATAAATCCACGGGGCTGTAATTTAGTGGAGCAATTGGTAGTTATTTCAGCAAAACCATCTTCTTGGTGTTCGTAAAGCTGCCGGCGCTCAGCTTGTAGTAGTAGATGCCACTGGACACAGGGCGATTTTGGTCGTCCAAACCGGTCCAGATCACGCTGTGTTTACCGGCGGGCTTGGATTCACTCACCAGGGTGCGCACCAGCTGGCCTTTGACGTTATATACTTCCAGCCTCACGTTTTGGCCTTCAGCCAGGTTGTAAGAGATGGTGGTTTCGGGGTTGAAGGGGTTGGGGTAGTTTGCTTCAAGGCAGGTTTGAGTGGCGGGGATGCCGGGGTCGTCCACACTCACCTCATCGCCCAGCACTCTCACGTTGTCCACCATAAAGGCAAAGGCGTCGTTGGAGACGCATTGGATTGCCACGTGGATGTTTTCGTTTTTATAGGCATAGAGGTCGTAGTTAAATTCAGTCCATTCGTCCGGTGCTTCCACATAGTCTGTTCCGCTGATGATGGTGAAGTCTGCCGGCTGGGTTCCTGTGGTGGACACACCCACTTTAAACCTTTCCAATCCATGAATATCGTTGATTGATCTGGCCCAGAAATTGAGGTCTTCTGCTCCTTTGATTTGGCGTGTGATGAGCCAGTCGTTATTGGCCAGATTTTGTGAGGCAAAACTGACGGCCATTTTATTGCCGGCCAGGGGATTGAAGCCTGTCAAGGGAGGGGTGGTGGCGCCGGGATTGAAGATGATGAAAGCCTGAGGTGCGTGGACATTTGGCCAGCTGACATCCGGGATGCCGTAAGTATTGCCCTGATCCACATCCACGAGCGTCCAGGGCTCAAATTGTATGGCAAAATCATCATAGTCTTCAAATCCATCTGCGATGATGGTATCCACGGGGCTGAGGTTGAACCTTGCCGCGGTGGTCTG
>DGFM01000035.1:6883-9612 GCA_002391675.1 Cloacimonetes bacterium UBA3900
GCCAGTGAAAACGGTTGCGTTGCCGAGGGGCTGATTTGCGGTATTGCGCACCGTGCCGGCGATCAGGCCTGACAGGTTGTGCTTGTGCACGCTGTTTGAGAATCCGGGAGCAGAGACTTCGCCATCGGTAAAATAGGCTTTGAGGGCCCATCTGTATTCTGCGTCGCTCAGCTCACTCCATCCAATGTCTTGAAATGAGTTGGCCACGATGGGGTTTTCTGTGAGGGAAACCCAGTTTGTTTCATCGGTTTCCTCGCCGCGAACAAAGCGCCAGATACGGTAGCCGTTGAGCGACCGATCCAGCTCGCTTTTATCCACAGGGTCAAAGCTGATGCGGGGTGCATCTGTGGGAGGATAATAGCCGACGTACCCTTCGATACACCAGTTGACGTTGATGGTGGGAGCGATATCCAGGAGATTGGCCCAGGTGCCGTCAAGGTTGATCTTGTTGCCAAAGCCATTTACCGCAGGACCGCCGTCGCAGCCTGCCGGGTATCCTTCCTGGACGGTGGTATTGTAACCAATCCACATATTATCATCTCCCGAGATCCAAACAGGCTCGTTGAGCATGACGGTGTTGTAGGCATTAATGGTGGGTGTGAAACCTTGGTTGACCCATCTGGTTCCGGGGATATTGGCACTGCCGCCCAACCACACTCTGATGGTGTAAGCTCCAGCCTGAGCAGGCCATATCTTCACCGCTTGCAAGCTCATGCCGGCATAGGCGGCGAGGGAATCGGCGGGGAAACGGATGGCTACGTCAAAACTGATGGCATCGTCGACGCCCACTGCGTTTTCTTGAGGCCCGCAATAGCTAAGCCAGCCTCCACCCGGAGTTCCGGAATCCAGCCAGGTGAGATGGAGCTCATCATCGGTCTCCGTAGCACGGATATTGCAAGGCGGCAGGTGAGTGTTGTCCCGCGGCGAATCTGCATTTAAAACAACAGCTTCACCGGGCTGCGGCTGAGATGCGGTGGAAGCCAAACCAAGCGTGACCTCCCCGGCGCTGATCACAGTAACAGTCTGTGCGATCAAGAGCATCACTATCACGGACAGTAATGATAGTTTTTTCATGGGTTTCTCCTTTATTGATCTGCTTATTTGTAGTATTTATCGTCACAGGCGTCCCTCTTGAAGGCTTGCAACATCAGAGTATGCCGCACTCCTCTAAAAAGGGATTCCATAGTTGCAAGCTCGGTAAGATAGCGATTTCTGTCAAGATAGAAATGCTTTTTATAGAAGAAAGAGGCGCGGATTTGATGCCCCGGAATCGGCGTATACTACTGACTCACCGGAGGGCCTAAACCTTGGATAACGGTGCAGACTCCATTAAAAGGTGACACCGATATTGATATTGGTTACGGATAACTTCAGGCCCACATCCCACTCGACAAACATATAGCTATCACTTCCCAATTTGAAGCGATGACCCACCCCAAGAGCCACGTGCGGAGAGACAAACAAATCACGGTCAAACGGATACAGAAGCATCTGTCCGATGTTGACGCCTGCTGATACCAGGTAATAGAAGTCGTTGCGGTTGTTGTAGGTTCTGATCTCGCGACAGATGCCCGCACACCAGAACAGACGGCAGTAATAAGCGTGGATATTGAGATAGTTATCCCTGTTTTCGCCGTACGGACTGTCGAGCCCCACGCCAAGCGAGGCACCATTTGCCAATCCCAGGTTGAGGCTGGCCTTGGCTTTGCCGGCTTGCCCGCCAAAAAGCAGCGACAGCGAAAGCAGGAGGGAGAGGATGAGGATAATGCGTTTCACGATTCCTCCTTTCATAATCTAACTAATCTGTTAACAAGAATTAATAATCTCCCGTTCCTGTCAACGTTTATTATTGCCTCGCTGTCCCAAAGCCCAATAATACTGCGATTCTTCAGGTTTGGGGCCCGCTATTCCGCCCTAACTATATGAAGCGAATACAGCTTAGAGGGTCTTGCAACGGGGTTGACAAAAAAAGCCAACCCTTGAATAATGCAACCAGTCAAATCAAGACAGGTGTAAAGGGGAAAGCCCCGTCAGACTGGGGTGTTTTCCCGAAAGCTCATGAAAATATCAAAGGAGGATAAGTCATGAACAACAAAGCAAAAGATTTGGAGAGGGTAGCGCTGGGCATCGTCGTGATGTTTGGCCTTTTTTGGCTGTATTCGCTTGTGATCAGGCCGCATTTGCCTTTTGTAGAGCTTGCTTTGGGCATTATCGGCATCGTATTGTTGTATGGAGTGGGTACAGGATTGTTTGTCCGGATCACCAAGGATGTGGTCAAGCAACCCTATGCCCGCAAAGAAAAGAGCAAAGTCTCGGTCAAGACCGTGCTGCTGTGTTTGCTCTTGCAGTGCACCGCCTTCTTTGTGATGAACGTCTTGACGGGAATCACCGCCGCTTTGGGCGTGAAACCACCTTCGACCGACGATATGCAAATGACCGGTGCGATGGTGTTTATGCTGCTGGTATTCAATCCGATAGTGGAAGAATACGTCTTCCGGCATCTGTTTGCCACCAGGTTGTTGAAGCACGGCGAAAGGTTTTACGTTTTGGCGTCGGCCTATTGCTTTGCCGTCCTGCATGGCGTATCCATGGGGCCGATCCACATCGTCTACACCTTCATCCTGGGCTTGATCTGGGGCTATCTCACGGTCAAATCCGGCGGCATCATCATAGCCATCCTGATGCACTCCATCTCCAACCTCTTCAACGCCGTCATCGTGCAGAAGCTG
>DGFM01000035.1:9880-14810 GCA_002391675.1 Cloacimonetes bacterium UBA3900
TCATCGGCCTCATCATATATCTGGTAAACAGGAAGAAGGTGGTGCTGGACGGCACATCCGGTCTCATAGACAAGCAAGCCCTCAAAGACCTCTTCAGCAACAGAGGCATCTGGATTTACACGGTGATCACCCTGATCGTGATGGTGCTTAAAGCGGTCTTCAAATAAGCGATTACAAACGAAAAGTCGCGGCTCTGCTGCAGTTATCAGCAGCGAGCTGTGTCCGATTGCGGCGCTTCGGCGAGCGCCGGCTACCTGTGGCGGCAAAAGCAACCTCCGGCTACAGGGTTCCGATCACAACGACACCGAGACCTTGAAATAGGCCGAAGCGCTGTCTTTGCTGAAGTGGCCCAGATAGTCGTTGCCTGTGGGGGCCACATCCCGTGTTTGAGCTGATTTGAAGCCCGCATAGATAAACCAATCCCGCTTGAATTCATAGCGCAGATTGGCATAATAACCGAGCTGGGGATAGTAGTTCGGTGTTTCATAACTGCTGTAGCTCAAGCCGGTTGTGAGGCTAAACTGCAGATTGGGCATATATCTGAGGCTGGCATTGAAGATGGAGTATCTATCATCCAGGTGGATGGTGTAGGGCACGCCGCCGTAATCAATGATGTTTTCCTTTGGATAGGCATAATCCTTGATGTTCCAGAAGAGGTAATAATTATACTTTTTTGCCAGAACGCCGCCGATCGTGGCATAGAAGCTGTTGCAGTCATAGGTATCGTTCAGGGCATAAACCATGGTATGAGAACGGGAAAAGTTGACGACCGGGATGA
This sequence comes from Cloacimonetes bacterium UBA3900, assembly GCA_002391675.1. Lineage (GTDB taxonomy): Bacteria > Cloacimonadota > Cloacimonadia > Cloacimonadales > Cloacimonadaceae > UBA3900. Next base: position 10,659 of record DGFM01000035.1, read on the forward strand.
ACCCAATCCAGCGATTAAGGATGATGGAAGTGCCGAAGCTGTAGTAGTTATGGTCTCTGTGCAATTCGTCGTACATATTGCCAGCCTGGGCGGCGAAAGTGGTTTTGAGCCTGGATTTGGATTCAAGTGTAAGTGTCCCGTAGTAGACAAGTTCAGAGTCTGTGCCGCCCTCATGAAACCAGTCCATGCCATCTACAGACGCAAAGCAGCTTGCCTGCTTGAGAAAACCATACATAGGCTTGGAGTTCCAGGATGAGGTGACGCTGTAGGTCTGACGGTTTTTGTAATACAGGTAGCCTGCATCGGCGTAGATGTCTTTGCTCGTCTTATCATAGGAGGTGGTAAAAACAAATCTGCCGGGATAAAAGCTCAAGGTTCCGCCTGCCTGATAGCCCTTTTTCACGGAGTTGTCCTGGGCATTGTCGTCTTGCTTGATGGTTCCGATCACGCTGGCACAAAGGTCCATGTATTTGTAGATCTGATACTGGTAGATTCCGTTGTATAGGTGGTTGTAGTAGCCATTATTGAGCCTGCTCACCGTGGCATTGGTGAAGGTAAAATCTGAGATGGTGGAGGTGAGGGAAAGCACCTGGAAGTAGTCATCCCGATTGAGCAGATAGCCATTTTGAGTTACTTTCTTATCCAATGCACCCAGGATTCCCCACTTTGTTTTGCCAACGATGCCGGTTCCCTTGTAGGCGAGGGAGGGTTGGTTGATATTTCGGGATTCGAAGACACCATAACTCAGGCCGAAGAAGTCGAGGTCTTCGATGAAGAAAAAGCGGTTTTCATATGGGAGATAAGGCACATCCATGTTGTAAATATCCGCTGCTTCGTCGGGCGGGGTATCTGAGTAATCCGGGTTGAGGCTTACCTTGATACTGGTCTGCTGTGTGGGTTTTAGGGCGATATCCAAGCCCAACATATCCGGATCGAAGCTGCTCGTCTTATTGATCAGATCGTAGCTTTTTACAAAGTAAGGCCGCAGCTCTATTTTTCTGTCACGCTTGATGGGATGCGTGAGCGTAATGGCGTGCATACTGTCAAAATAGGTCTGCTTGTGATCTGAATTTGCATAGGGACTGCTAAAGGTTTCTCCATCAACATAATGATAGCGGGTCAAAATCACTTTCCATCGATAAGGCGGCTCCTTTTTGAACCGCAAAGAGCCCAAGGGGATGGTGAAAGTGACGCTCCAGGTGGAATCTGTGTGGCTGGATTGATAGCCGTATTGGCTGTCCCATTGATAATCTATACTCATATCCTGACGCCGCACGCCATCGGCCAGGCTGCCGCTGGGGTAGGCGATGAAGACATAAGCAAAGGGCTCATCGGCAAGGGTTTTGAGCTGCACTCTCAACATTTCAGAACGGGGGTAGCCGTCCCTGTCCACGGGGTAACCTGCGGCGAAATTATCATCGATTTCACATTCAAAATGGATCATCAGGTTGTTGTCATCCTGCCAGAGCCAGGCTTTGGTAGGGAGCTTTTCGGGGATAGAATCATCCGGGTCTACCCGCACGAAATCTGAAAAGAGGTTGCTGTCTTCGAGAACCGGCTGCCGGGAAAAGGGGACTTCCAGGCCCGGCAGCAGAGTGACAAGCATGATAAAGATAAAAAACAACACAGTCTTACGCATCTTAAACTCCTTTTAAAATTGCGGTTGTGATGAAGCACTCTCGGTGGCTTCTGACGATCAAGGCGTTAGATTATTGTAAGTGAGGTAACTGTCAAGCTTTATCTTGAGCTAATGTTCTACTGCCAGTTTCTTTTGCTTCCCTGCTTTAAGACCAGAAAGTCGCCCATGACCAGTGCGTCGAGTCCGGTGGAAAAGAAGGTGCGGATGGCATCGTAGGGAGAGTTTACTATGGGTTCTCCCCTGATATTGAAGGAGGTATTGAGCAGCACCGGCACATCCGTCAGCTTGCCCGTTTCGCAGATCAGGCGGTGCCAAAGCGGCAGCACCTCGTGATCCACAGTTTGCGGCCTCACGGAGTTATCTATATGCACGATGGCGGGAGCCTGCCGTGCCAGGAGCTGCGTAGCCTGATCCGCCCGGATCATAAAGGGTTGGTGAGCACTGCTTTGCAGATATTCCTGCCGGTTTTCCATGGGCAGGGAAGGGCAATAGGGGCGCCAGTTTTCGCGGAATTTGACCCGGGAATTGACCTGTTCTTTGATCGTCTCTTGAGTGGGGCAGGCGATGATGCTACGGCCTCCCAGAGCCCGGGCACCCATCTCTGCGCCGCCTTGAAACCAGCCTAAAATCTTTCCCTGTGAGAGCAGCTTGGCCGTGGTTGCAGCGGGATCATCCAAAGCTTGATACTCGACTCCGCAGATATCCAGCGCCTGCTTAACCTCATCATTGCCAAAGGCAGCGCCGTATTGGACGTGCCTGAGAGGGTCCCTCACATCTGCGCCCAACTGCCTGGAAACCCAGTAAGCTGCACCGATGGCGGATCCATCATCAGAGGAGGCGGGATGGATAAAGACCTCGTCTATCTGCGGCATTTGGCTAATAACCTGATTGGCCTTGCAGTTCATAAATATCCCGCCCGCTAAGCAGACCTTCTTCAGGCCGCTTTGACCCACCATATTAGTCACCAAAGCCTGCAGAGCTTCTTCCAGCCTGGTTTGCGCCGCATAGGCCAGCTCGATGTATTTGGGCAGCAGGTAGCGGTTGGTGATTTTGCCATCCACCTCTGCCTTTTCACCCAGGCCGATGGGACGCAGATCCGCATCATAATCGGTGATAAACTTCGCCAAAGCGTCGGTGTAGCGGGCGTGGTGGTAATTGCCGCCCATCTTGAAGTAGTAAGGGTTCAGCTCGAAGCCGTGGCGCTTGACCTTCAGAATCCTGTCCAGCCGCTTCAGCCAGGGATTATCGTCTTTACCCGCTTCGCCGTAGGCCGCCAGGCCCATCAGTTTGCCTTCATCACGATTGGCATGAAAGCCCAAATAGGCCGTAAATCCGCCATAAAACCAGCCCAGGGAGTAAGGAATGGGATAATGCAGGATGCGCGTAAACTTGCCGTCTCGGACTGTGTAACCGGAGATGCAGCTCTCCTCACCGTGTCCATCCGCCACCAAAACCAGAGCGTCATCAAAGCCTGATTGATAATAGGTTTGATAGGCGTGGCAGAGGTGATGATTGACGTATACCACTTCCGGCAGCGGGCCACGGCAGCCGCATTCTCGCAGGGCAGCGTAGAGCATACTCCGATAATTACTTGGGCGATAGGTGTTTATATATCTGATCACGTTGCCCATACCATCGCCTGCTGAGCGGATTCCACTATCTGGTTTTTTGCCCAAAATGCCCTTGAACGCAATGGAGGCAAAGTTGCGCAGTATGGTGAAGGGATACTTGTGACAGTCCCAATTTATGGCGATTTTATCCACCTCGGCAATATCGATTCCCTGTGATTTCAGGCTCCAGGAAGCAGCCTGCGAGGGGAAGAGGCTGTGCGAGCTTTTGAGGCGGTTGAAGCGCTCCTCATGCGAGAAAGCCCGAAGTTTGCCATCCACCACCAGCGCGGCGGCGGGATTTTGACCAAAGGCGTTCAACCCGAGCACCACCATCTTTTACTCCTCCACTTCAAAACAATCCACATCCACCTGCGCCATCAGCTCTTCTGCATCCAGAAACTTCAGTGCAGGCAGCAGCGCGGCAGCGTAATACTGCTTGCTTTCCAAGAGCTTCTGCCGGGCTTCCTCACGGGTGAGATAGCCTTTGCGGATCTGGTTGCTGAGATGCGCATCCGTGTAGGACGCTCCGAACATCTTCTGAAACATATATTCTTTGAAGACGTTGAAAACGCAGTCTGTATGCCAATCTTCCTTGATCTCGCCCGGGAGCTGCCAATCCAGTTCTGCGCGGATCGTATCCAGGATCAGCTGCGGATTCCACTCTTCATAGGAGTAAAACATCAGCGGCTTGACCTGTGGAAATCTGTATCTGAGAAAGGCGGAGCCGGGAAACACTGCCAGACAGCCAAAAATGCTGGTATGCGGATCAGCCAACACGCTGCGGGCAAACTTGGGCGAGCTGATCACTTCCTTGCCCATTTGCATGGCGCTACTGAGCATACCGGCCCGTTTGAAAGGATTTTTCTTGTCGCCCGTGTGTTTGATGGCCAGAAAAGGCGAGTA
>DGFM01000009.1:0-31707 GCA_002391675.1 Cloacimonetes bacterium UBA3900
GTTTTAGAGGGCGGAATTGTTTCCGCAAAACCGGTGCCCAGGTCAAATATTTCAGAATGGCCTGCTATCACCCCCTTGGTTTGAGAGGAATTTTGAGGCTGGAATTGATGTAAAAAAGTGCCCCAAAAAGAGGCTTAATTTAGAAAAAGCTGCCCCGAATTCGGACAGCTTTTTAACGCTTGTATTGGTGGCTGGTGAAGGAGATTATTCGGCGGCTTTTGCGGCCAGAATCTCGTCCACGATCTGCACTGCCGTAGCTATGGCCAGTTTACATTTCTCTTTCATAATCTCTTTACAGGCGGGCAGTTCTCTTTGTTCCGGGATGTTGACGTTGTAGCCGATGATAGTGAGGCAATCTGTGTGGCCCATGGTTTCTGCAAAACGGCCGATCAGCTCTTTCACCGGCTCATCTATCAGCTTTTTAAGGGCGGGATCTGTGCTGGCCAGCTTCAGGCCCAGAGCCATAATGCCGCCACTCAGAGCACCGCACACGCTGCCAATTTTCATGCCTCCGCCAAAGCCGGAGCTGATTTTCAGCATCTCCTCAAGCTTATTGGGATCGACAAACTGCTTCAGTACGCTTTGAGCGCAATTCAGACCCGCATTGTGGGCTGTTTCTGCGTTTTGTTGCTTCTCAAATGTAGTCTGCATCGAGACTTTCCCCATATTAATTGACCCGTGCCAGCGGCTCTTGTCCTTTGATCACCGCAATGGCATTTTTGGCAGCCATGACCGCCATTTCTGTGCGCGTTTCAATACTGGCAGAGCCTATATGTGGCAGCAGCACAACGTTTTTGAGCTCCATCAACTCTTTGGGGATAAATGGCTCCTGTTCATAGACGTCAAAGCCTGCGCCGGCTATTCTTTCCTGCTTGAGCAGCCTGATGAGGGCGGGTTCGTCCACCACTGCACCTCTGGCGGTGTTGATCAGGATGGCGCTTCTCTTCATCATCTTAAGTTCTTTCTCACCAAGCAGATGGTGTGTTTCGTCGGTGAGTGGCAGGTGCAAGCTCACGAAGTCGGATTCCTGCAGAAGGGTGTGCAGGTCCACCTGTTCCCAGAGGTCTTTGTCCTCTGCTTTTTGGGGACTGCGGTTGTAGCCAAGTACCTTCATATTGAAGCCTTTGGCGCGTCTGGCCACCGCACGTCCAATCCTGCCCATACCGATGATGCCCAGGGTTTTGTTGTAAACATCCTGCCCCAACATCAGCATCGGTTCCCAGCCTTTGAAGAGTGAGGCGCGGGTGTAGACGTCGCTTTCCACGATCCTTCTGGCGCAGCTCATGATCAGAGCCCAGGCGAGGTCTGCCGTGGATTCCGTGAGCACGCCGGGTGTGTTGCAGACCACTATGCCCTTGGAAGTGGCGTATTCCACATCGATGTTGTTGTAGCCCACTGCGTAATTTGAAATGCACTTGAGGCGCGGAGCGGAGTCTATCACGCTGCGGTCAATCACGTCTGTCAGCAGGCAGATGAGTGCATCCGCATCTTTTGTGTGTTCAATGATTTCCGATCTCCTGAGATTGCGGTCAAAGGGATTCACACTCACAGAAAATGTAGGCGGCAGGAGGTCTAAACCGGCCTGGGGAATCTTGCGTGTGACGTAAATATTGTATGGCATATTGGTCTCCCAGAGTGTATATTTCGGCGTGCGCGATGCTGAATCCGGCGCAACGAGCCGACGAATGCCAAGATCTGGAATTTCTCTTTTATGTCAAGCTTATCTTGTGATTTTCAGCTGATCAGGTCGGCGCGGCAACTGCCTTTCAGAGGGTCGATTTGCGTGAGCACCAGCTTGACTTCTTCGTCTGGACGCGGCAGATCATCGCATTCCACCACGATCCTGAAGCCCCAGGGGATGAGCTCAAAGAGGCAGCCCCGCGCAAAACTACGCAGCATGATCGCATTGATGGGAGTGTGCATACAATTGGCCTGCAAGTACTTAAGCAGCCAGTATCTCTCGCTCTGGCGCTGCGTCTCACGCTGCAATCTGAGGCGCTTTTCTATCTTGGGGATGAGCGCATCCAGATCATCGCTGCTATAATAGGCAGGTTCGTCTCTGAGCCAGGCGGCAAATTGAGCCTGGTTGATCAGATCCACGGCGCGTCTAATCGGTGACGTGGCATGCAGATAAGCCTTGACGCCAATGCCGTTGTGAAATTTGGGCTCGGGAGAAAGATACGCCTGCGCTCTCGCTTGGGAAGTGCCGTTGCCGGAAGGGGTTGTCGCTTCGCCGGTGTCGACATTTCTATAGATGAGCTTGAGCAGATTGTCGCTTGCCTCGCAGGCAAAAAGCCGATTGTAGAGGATCATCAGCTCTTCCATCATCAGGCGCGCAGGACTGTGTAAATCGGTGCGTACCACGCGGATCTGGCTGCCTTCCACCTTGAGATGATAGGAAAACTTGGCTTTGGGTGAGGCGAAATCGCGCTCCGAATAGAGCTTGTCCGCAAACAGCTTGAGCTTGTTCCAAGGTGAAGTGGAAATCAGGGCATCCGCATCTTTGTAACTGAGGTTGGCTCTCACCTTCAGGCTTTCCAGCTTAAAATGCCACGCGGCTATGTGTTGCCGGCTGTCTATCTCGCAATAAAGGGAGAGTACGGGACGGGGCTGGGCGGCTTTGAGGCTGCATTTGTCTTCACAATAAACACGGGGCAGCATATTGATTTTGGTGTGGGGCAAATACATGGAAGAAGCCCTGAAAATGGCATCAGTAAAGGCGGGACTGCCCAGCGGCAATACGGATGCCACATCAGAAACGTGCACACCCAAAAGCCAGCTGTCCCCTTGGGGAGTGAAGCTGATGGCGTCGTCAAAATCCTGGGTATCGACGTCGTCAATGCTGAAAGCCTCCACCTCAGCCAAAGGCCTATCTGTATCTATCTGAAGCGCTTGGCCCCAAATATAGTCCGAGTGCAACAAGGGAAGTCCGGAAGCATCCAAAACGTGATCTGCCTGCTGAGGCAGATCGCCCAAACTGCGACGCAAAGCGATGAGCCGCTCCGGTTGATGGGAGCCGTGCTTCTTGAGCAAAACGGCGAGATCGTGATGGCTGTCCTCTTGTTGCAGGTCTCTAAGTTCCTGTGCCAGTTGGTGTTTAGTGCCGGCGTCCAGGGCGGTATCGGGGTGGATGAGCCACTCCTGCACCCTGCTCAAATACTCCGCTCTAACCTGCTTTTCCCGCTGTGCCGCTTCTGCCTCCTGCTGCTCGGTGGCCGTCAAAAGATGAAACACGCCCTTTTTGTGCGAGAAAACGGTATTGAGGCAAGAAAGCTGGTGGAAAGCGGCGAAGACTTGCGCATCCGTGCCGGGCTTTATTTGCTCCATGATCTGTGTGAAGGTGCGCCCTTGGTAATCCTGCATCAAGTCCTTGATCTTTAAGAGGATGTCTCCCTGCTGCTGCATCTGGTTTTGGAAAAGCCGGAGCTGGGCCGGGGGTTCATCTGTGTTGAATATTTCAGAGCTGTTCAGGCAGATTCTGGCGTGGGGAAATTGGTGCTTTTGCCCGCTTGTGTCGGTTAGTTCAAGCACATTATCGTGCACGGCCGTCATGAGCCCAAGTTTAAGCTCTGAGCGGTGGTAAAAGAGGGCCATCTGGCCGGGCTGAAGCTTTTCCATCGAAATCCCTTATAAATTAGGATGGCGCCCCAAGGATGAATCGAACATCCGACCAACGGTTTAGGAAACCGCTGCTCTATCCCCTGAGCTACTGGGGCGCGATCTCGTTCAAGAAAAGTAAAGAGGCGTTTTTTGTCAAGTTTTGCCTTGACAAAAGTGAGCTATAAGCGAAATAGGTAATTGGAACAATAAGTAAATACGAGGTTTATTAGCATGAAAATAGCCATTATTGGTGCCACGGGAGAAGTTGGCAGAATGATGATCCGCAACTTGGTGGAATTTGGGGTGCAGATCGACGAGCTGGACCTCTATGCCTCCAAACGCTCCGCCGGAACTTCTCTATATTATATGGATGAGGCGCTGAAAGTGATGGAACTCACTGCCGCAGCGTGGGATAAGGCTTATGACTACGTCTTGTTTTCTGCCGGAAGCGGCGTGGCAAAGGTGCAGGCACCGGAAGCATTGAAAGCCTGCAAATTGGCGATAGACAACTCTTCCGCCTTCCGCAAAGATGAGGGCATCCCGCTGGTGGTTCCAGAGATAAACGGCGAATTGCTCAAGGGTTACAGAGGCATTGTAGCCAATCCCAACTGCTCGACCATTCAGATGGTGCTGCCACTGGCGGTGTTGGATAAACTCTTCGGCCTGCGCAAAGTGGTGGTGAGTACCTACCAATCCGTATCCGGTAGTGGACACAAGGGGTTGGCCACCTTGCAAGCCCAGCGCGAAGGATGCGAAGACTTGGGAGATTATCCCGCCGTGATAGACCTGAACCTGATCCCGCAGATCGGTGCCTGGCTGGATGATGGCTACTGCGCCGAAGAGGAAAAGATGCACAGCGAGACGTGTAAGATTTTAAATAACGACAAGATACAGGTGTGCGCCACCACGGTGAGAGTGCCGGTGATGTATGGGCACAGCATCAGCGTCTATGCAGAATTTGAGGATAAAGTGGACCTAAAACTGGCGGAGCAAAAGCTGAGCCAAGCTGAAGCTATCAACTACTCTGCCAATACTTTCACCACGCCGCTGGACTTGGGCTCATCAAATGAGAGCCACGTTTCCAGGCTGCGTCACGGTGGAGACGAATATAGCCTCGCCTTCTGGAATGTGGCCCACAATATCCGCCTGGGCGCTGCCACCAACGCCGTGAAAATCATGCTGAAACACGCTGGATACGAGGCTTGAAGATGAAAGAGCTATACACACTGCGCGAAAAACTGCATCAGAATCCGGAGCTCGCTTTTGAGGAACATAAGACGGCGGCTATCCTGCTGGAATTCCTGGATAAACAGCTGCAGAAACATCCGCAAAATGCCTCCGAATTCAAGATTCACCGCTTTAAAAACAGCCCCGGCATCCTGATCGAATACAGCGCCGGAACGGGTGCTTACAGGCTGTTTCGGGCTGATATGGACGCTCTGCCCATCGTGGAAGATACGGAATGCGACTTTGCTTCTTTGAACCACGGATGTATGCATGCCTGCGGACACGACGTGCATATGACCATCCTCATGGGATTGATCTGCAGATGTTTGGAGCTTGCACCCGATCAAAACCTGCTCTTCCTCTTTCAACCCGCGGAAGAAGGCAAGGGCGGGGCTATGAGCATCCTGGACGAAGGCCTTATCCAAAGGTATGAGATTGAAGCGGTTATCGCACTGCATATAGCCAGCGATATGCCCGTGGGAACCATCGGCAGCAGGGCGGGCGTGTTCTTTGGCATCCCGCAGGAATTTGATGTGAGTTTCAGAGGTAAAAGTGCGCACGTGGCCTTCCCTGAAAAGGGTAATGATGCCATCGCCTCCGCCGTCGCTTTTGCACAGATGATGCGCAATGACATCGCTCAACTTGCAAAGGATGAACGGGTTATCTACCATATCGGTAAGATAGGCGGCGGCAGCATCCGCAACGTGATCGCGGAATCATGCAGCTTGGAAGGCACACACCGCAGCATCAAGCGCGAAATCAAAGATAAGATGAACCAGCTCACGCTGGATAATGCGAAAAAGGCAGCGGCACTGACGGGTTCTACCTTCCAGGTGGACTTCCTCTGCAGCTATGATGCTGTGGTCAATGACGCCGGCCTGGTGGAACAGCTCAAACGCGCCTGCGAAGCTGAAGGAGTCATCTATCAGGAAGCAGAGATCGCCATGACAGGCGAGGACTTTGGCTTTTACACCACCCTCTATCCGGGTTTACTCTATTGGCTGGGTTCGGATTGCCCGCATCCGCTGCATTCACCGCGCTTTCTGCCTTCTCAAAAGAGCATAGACGTAGGCGTGGCGCTCATGTGGCATCTGATACAGTCATAAAGCTTTATCATCCCAAATAAAATAAGAACCGGCAACACCAATTGGTATTGCCGGTTTTTCTATGCTGTTATGTTAATTGGTTAGATTTCGCTAAGCACTTGGTTTATCATGGCTTTGGCGTGAGGCCCATACATATAGGAGAGCGGGAATCCATACATCCAGGTGCGACCACCTTGGGTGTTCAAGTGACGGATACCGATGGCTCTGTCATTGTATAGAGCATATTCCGCCTCTGTGGGAGGTCTGACGCTATAACCCACTGGTTTGCAGCCGAGTCTGTAAACCACAGTGGTGCCCGGCAGCAAGAGATTGGGGTTGGAGGGTGCTGATTCCTTGAAGTAGGAGACCGTGGAGAATCCATGTTGGTTCTCAACAATGGAAATGAAGCTTGAGCTATCTGTCAAAGCAGAACACTGCAGCGTCATGTCCGGATAGCCTTCTTGTCCTTTGGCCTTTTGCAGGAAGGACTTGGTGTGCAAGCCGTTGCTCATGTATTCAGCCGGACTGGCGATAAACGGCAGACCAAAGTAGCTGAGGAAGGTTCTATGGCCGTTTTTGGCAAAGTTTTCCAGATCCTCCGCAAGCTTGGTTGTAGACGAAATTATCATGTTACCACCTCTGCTCAAGAAGAGATAGAGTCCGTCATGTTCAAAGCTCAGGTTACCCTTCTGAGAGGGACGGTCGCTATGATAGAGCACCAGTTTGTATTTCTGCAGATCGGTGGTAGACAAGAAACGATCCTTGTGGTCACGCAGGTATGCGTAGTCTGATGTTTGCGGGGGACGCTTCTTGGTGACTACATCTCCGGTATAATCTGAGAGCATATAGTTGTATTTGGCGTCTACGAGCGCATCCGGGGAGTCTTGTCCGTCCATGTCGTCATCAATGATCAACACGCCAGAACGCTGTGCGGGCGGCAGGTAGTCGTCCAAGACAAATGTAAAGGTCTGAGGTTCGGGGTCAACTTCACCCTGGAGGTCAACGCAGCGTACCTCAAAGGTATGCCTTCCTGCAGTGGTTCTGGGGAAGGTGAGCACGACCGTCTGGCCGATAGGTGAGTAGAGCGGGATACGCAGCCATCTCTTTCCATCGGAGTCGGTTACGTGGCGGCTGGGATCGTTTGCATAAGGAGCATATTCATATTCATCGCCATCATAACGGAGGTCAAAGTGGGTGATTTCGCTGAAGTAGTTTGTGTGATTTTTATCCAGCACATAGTCGATTTTGGTGTCGTAGGGGTTATCGGTAGGATCGACGGCACCAGAATCGTGCACTTTGCCATACTCTCCGTGCCATCCCCATCTGATCCAAACCTTCGTGTTGGGGCTGGTTACAGCAGTGTGTTCGCCTTTAAAGTTGCGGAAGAAGCTGGTAGCAAAGCGCTGAGCTCCACCCACAATGGTGAAGGGATAGATTTCGGGGCTGTTTTCATCCGCATAATCCACGTAATGGTTGTCTCCCAAAGCATATATCTTTTGGGGGTAAATTATGGTCTTTGGCCTGAAACCATCCTTGACGGCGAAGTGGATGCTTCCCTGGTTGTTGGAAACCACACCTGCCATGTCGAAGACTCTGCCGATGATCTTGGTGTAGGTTGCCTTGTCTTCGTCATCCGAGATCACGTCATAGCTGAGAGCGGGATCGGTGTAACGTGTGAGCAGATACTCGTCGATTGCAGGATCATCGGGATTTACAGTGTTAATCCATTCCGTTTCTGTGCCGGGGATGACAGTTTCTGTGTAGTTACCGTTTGTGGTTGCCTGCTTTTTGATCTTCATCATCTTAAATTCATACCTGTAAGGTATAGCTGAGATGTAGGGATCATAGTCGTGCATGGTAAATGAAAGCTTGATGCCGCTTCCCACCTGCTCGCCGTGGGGGTCACCTTTGGAAGTGGTGACGTTGCAGTCGGGACGCTCAGAAGTGGCGTTGAACTTCCTCCAGGCTGCTTCTTGAGTGATTTCGCCACGGTTGTCCACGGCGATAACTTCAAATTTGCTCAAGGTAACAACGGGCTCACCATTTTCATCAGCGGCAGGGAAGTTAATCACTGCATACTTTTGTGATGTCCAGATGGTACGTCTTGCCTCAGGGCTATCCAGAGGGATGTCCTGGTTGGCATTGGGGAGATAGTGCATCACCCAGCCTGGGCCATACCTGTCGAGGACGTTCTTGGGCGTGATAGTGCCGTCTGCGTCGATAAAATCGTTTCCTGGAGTGGCTATAGGGTTGTCATTTTCATCCAACACCCTATAGGCAAAGCCGGTAATTACCCCGTCAGGGTCTGTGGCGCTCCAGTAGATCTTCTGCTGAAACGCGAAATCAGTGTTTTCGTAAGGCTTCAATAACTCGCTGTCATCGAATCCTTCGTAGGAAGTGATAGTAATAGTAGGGGCGATATTGGCCCTTTTGGTACCCGATTTGCCGCAGCCGCTTGCTAACAAGGCGAGCAAAAGCACCAGTACCAATAGCGCAAGGATACGTATCCTCTTACTTTGCATTATTCCTCCCAATTAAGTTCGGTTTATTATTCGTCATTGTTTCCAATAAAAATAAGAGTGAGAAAGTCGTCAATAGTTTTGTTGTCTTTTTGCACACCTTTCACAGCTCTCAGTAGATTTAAAAACACAATCGCTGAGGTAATCGTGCCTATTCCACCGGGGACGGGCGTGATGGCTAACGCTTTGCCAACACAAGCATTGAAGTCCACATCTCCCACGAAACTCACCTTCCCTTCAGCGTCTATTTGCTCGTTGATTCCCACATCAATAATTACTGTATTTTCCCCGATCATATCTTCGGTAACGAAGCCGGGACGGCCCACTGCGGAGACCAAAATGTCTGCTTGGCGCGTCAATTCCTTTAACTGGTTGCTCTTACTGTGCAATACAGTCACAGTGGCATCTGCCATGGGCGCTTTACAGAGCAGCATATTGGCCAGAGGCTTGCCTACCACGTCACTGCGACCGATGATCACCACATGCTCTCCCTGGGTGGGGATTTTGTAATATCTCAGCAGGGCATAAACAGCGGTGGGTGTGCAAGGCGTGAGGGAATTGATGCCCAGCATGATGTGCCCCATATTCCTGGGGTTGAGGGCATCAATATCCTTGTAGGGATCAATTGCGTCATCGACTGCCAACACATCAATGTGAGCCGGCAGTGGTTCCTGAACCATGATACCGTGCACGCTGGGGTCATCATTGGCTTCATGGATGATCTTGAGCAGTTCCTGTGTGGTGGTTTCCTCTTCCAGCTCCACCAGGTCCACGACGGCGCCCAGTCTTTTGCCGTTACGGACGATGTTTTTCACATAGAAGCCGGAGGCAGGGTCTCCTTTTACTTGGATGAGCTTCAAGGTTGCCGGGGTTTCCAGAGCCTGGAAGCGTTCCTTAAGATAGTCTTTGATCTTGTCTGCGACGGGTTTCCCGCTTAATAGCAAACTCATATTTTCTCCCGAGGGCTTACATATTGTCTGATTCTCGTGATCTTGGTGGCGCGTCTGGTTTGCGGGTCCATATCCACACACACGGCGTTGATTTGGTTGCCGCGGTCTGATGCTTCATACCTGATGGGCACGCCGGTACTCATCTTTTCCAGGATGATGTGTTTGCGCATACCGATCACGCTGTCATGCGGCCCCGTCATCCCCACATCGGTGATATATGCCGTTCCGGATGGTAAAATCTCTTCATCGGCCGTCTGGATATGCGTGTGAGTGCCCAGCAGTGCGGATACTCTGCCATCCACATACCAGCCAAAGGCTCTGGTTTCGGCTGTGGATTCTGCATGGAAATCCAGCAGGATGCAGGAATCCTGATCCGCAAAGCCTTCATACCAGCGGTCAAAGACATTGAAGGGAGAATCGCAGGGCGGCATATAGACTTGCCCACAGAGGTTGATCACCGTGAGCTTGAGCTCTCCTTTCTCGATGGTGTGATAGACGCTTCCGGGCGCTTGAGCGGGATAGTTCATCGGCTTGACGATATTGGGCATACTGCGGATGAATTCCAGCGACTCTGCCCTATCCCAAAGGTGGTTGCCACCCGTCACTGCGTCCACTCCCAGCCTGAGCAGCGGCTTGAGCGTCTTCTCGGTGAGTCCCTTGCCGTCTGCAAGGTTTTCGCCGTTGATGATGATAAAGTCTGGCTGATATTCTTTGATAATGCGATCCATACTTTGGGTGAGGGTCTGTCGCCCTGCCTTCCCGAATACATCACCAAAGAATATCGTGCGCATTTACTTAGCCATTGCCATCTGACGTGTTTCGCGGATCACGGTCACTTTGATCTGACCGGGGTACTGGACTTCGCGCTCGATTGCGGCGGCGATCTCGCTGGCCATGAGCGCTGTTTGCGCATCTTCCACCAAGCTGGGTTCCACGATGATGCGCAGCTCTCTGCCAGCCTGGATGGCGTAGGAGTTATTGACTCCTTCCACGGAATTGGCGATCTGTTCCAGCTTTTCCAAGCGTTGCATATAGGTTTCCAGCATCTCACGTCTGGCTCCCGGTCTGGCGCCCGAGATGGCATCAGAAGCTTGTGTGAGCCCCGCATAGACGCTGATGGCCTCCACTTCTTCATGGTGCGCTTCGATGGCGTTTACGATCAGCTTTCCTTCGCCGTTCTTGCGTGCGAGATTGGCTCCGATGATGGCGTGCGTTCCGTCGAATTCATGATCCACCGCTTTGCCGATGTCATGCAGAAGGCCGGCACGGCGCGCTATTTCCTGATCAAGGCCCAGTTCTGCAGCCAGGATGCCACAGATCCAAGCCGCTTCGATGGAGTGTTGCAGCACGTTTTGCCCATAGCTGGTGCGATAGTGCAGCTTTCCGAGTGTCTTGATCAGGTTTGGCGAGATATTGTGGATATTGGTTTCCAGCACGGCCTTTTCACCCAGTTTCATGAGGTTGTCATCCATCTCTTTAGCGGTTTTGGCCACTACTTCCTCGATGCGTCCGGGATGGATGCGTCCATCCGCCACCAGCTTTTCCAAAGCCAGCTTACCGATCTCACGTCTCACGGGATCAAAGCAGGAAAGCACCACTGCTTCCGGGGTATCGTCGATGATCAGGTCTACGCCGGACGCCTTTTCAAAGCTGCGGATATTTCTGCCTTCACGGCCGATGATCCTGCCTTTCATCTCATCTGAGGGCAGCGACACCACAGACACCGTGGTTTCGGAAACATGATCGACAGCCATGCGCTGGATCGCCGTGGAAAGGATTTCAGACACCTTTTTCTGGGTGTCCATCTTGATTTGGTCGATGGTTTGTTTGGCATCGTTTGCAGCCACCTGACGTGCCTGAGAGATGAGCTCTTCGCGCATGATCTGGATTGCTTCTTCTTTGGTGAGGCCGCTGATTTCCGCCAGGCGTTCCTCTTGTTTTGCCACGATGGCATCCACTTCAGAATTGCGTTTCTTGAGCTCTTCTTCTTTGTTTTTCAGCTTGCGTTCCTGGTCGCTGAGGTTGCTTTCTTTTTTATCCAGAGAATCGAGGCGTTTATCCAGCGTGCTGAGGCGGTCGTTATATTTCTTTTCCTGGATCCGCAGTTCTTTTTGCCGTTCGCGGATTTCATCTTCCATGCTGGCTTTTTGTTTAAACCACTTTTCTCTGCCTTCCAAAGCCGCTTGTTTCTTGATGGTTTCAGCTTCGACGATGGCTTTTTCTTCGATCTCTTTGGCGTTGGCGATCAGCTTGAACGTGGTATTTCGGCGCACGTAATAGATGATAAGTGCTATTGCGAAGCCGATGACGACACCAATGCCGAGCAGGATCAATGTATCGAGACTTAGTCTAAAGTTCATTTATATATCCTTTATGAATCTATTGAATGATGGGCATGGGACACCGCCCATTCATGGTTGTATAATACAAGGCCCGCGTGAACCGTGTATGCTTGTTCATGAAAAAGCCAAGCATCAGGTGGGCACCTACCTTGTGGGCTTTATGGGTCCGGGACTTGCCGGCATGCACGCCACCCATGGCTCGGTTCCCTTATTTTTCGTAGCTTTTATGCAATCCATATCACGAATTCCGCAGGCATCAAAGGGTTAGCTGTCCGAGATGATTTTGCCAATCATCTGGTTCAGCTTCTCGAGTTCTTTATTTAGATTTTGGTTATTTTTGTCAAGCTCAAATATCTCATTTTGCATTTGCAAGATAGCCAGCAGCAGCAACCTGGAATAATCAAGCATCTCATAACGCACCTGTAACTCATTCAGCCGGTTATCAATAGCCTCAGCTACAGCCTTGGTTTGTTCTGGATTGTCCGTGCGCAACCGATGTTTGCGCCCCAGGATTTCCACTTCTACAGATTGCATGGCTTATTCTTCTTCAAGATCGGGGAAAAGGCTGTCTATCTGAGCGATGGCATCATTTGCGATGGAGCTGAAGCCCTGGACGCTGCTCTGCATTTCGGCCACTTTTGCTTCCAGTTCTCTTACTTTAGCTTCCAGGAGCTGATTGGTTTGGCTCAGTTGGGCGGTGGAATCGTTTGAACTTGTGATTTGACTGATGAGCTGCATATTTTCTTCTGTGAGCCCTTTGACCTTTGCCTCCAGCTCCTCCACTCGTTTTTTGGTGCTGGTGTATTGGTCGATCAGTTTTTGTATCTTGTCTTGTAAATTGACGGCTTGAGTTTCCATTATATCATTACCTCATTTGGATTTTGCATTGTTTGGTGAGCGATTTGATCACCGATGCAACAATTTGTTCTATGCGCTCTTCTGTCAATGTCTTTTCTTCGTCTTGCAATTTAAAGCGGATATGCAGGCTGCGGAAGCCTTCCGGGACTTGCTTGCCCCGATATTGATCCAGGAGTTGGACAGACGAGATCAGCGCAGGCTCGACGCTTTGCACACATTCGCTGATGGACAGCCACTTTTCGCTTTCGGGCACCAGGAAGGAAAGGTCTCGATACACCGCAGGGAAGCGTGGCAAATCCCGGTAGGTAAGCTCAGCATTTCGTGTGAGTTCTATCACTTTATGCAGGTCTATATCTATCATCCAGAGCTGTTGATCCAGAGTGCCCAGGTCTATGCCAAACTTTTCACACACCTCTGCATCCATCAGCCCCATCATCAGCAGCGGTTCATCATCCACATACCAGGCCAGCGAATTGGCCTGCATCAGCCAGGGCGCACGATATTCGCCGATGGAATCAATCTGCAAGCCCAGCATCTCCACCAGCGCCTCCAGCATACCTTTCACGATGCTGAAGTCCAGTGGCTTGGTCTTGTGTTTCCAGTGCGTTTCGTCTTGGTTGCCCGTCAGAAGCCCGGTGCATCGAAGCGGCTCGGTCTCATGATCTGCGGGATAGATTCTGGCCAGCTCAAAGAGTTTGAGATCACGTTCAAAGTGGTTGAGGTTGTAGCGGATATTTTCCAGCAGCCCGGACAGCAGCGTCACTCTCATGATGCTTTGGTTGCTGCTTTGTGGATTGATCAGCTTTTGCGTGTTCAGCTCCGGGTCTATCCCCAAGTCCTGCAGGGAAGCAGGATCGTTGAAAGAATAATTGAGCACTTCAAAGAAGCCTTGTGTAACGAGATGACGCGACACCACCTCTTGGATGCGACTGGCGTGATGGTCCATGATGCGTGAAGGCGGTGTCTTCATCGGGATCTTGTCGTAACCATCCAGGCGGGACAGCTCTTCGATGAGGTCTACTTCGCGCACCAAATCCACCCTGTTCTGCGGTACTTTAAACCACAGCGCCGTGGGCTCAGCATCGCAAACTGCCGGGATCTCAGCCTCGGCTTCCAAAGCTTCTTTGTGCCAGGCGCCTTCTTGGATAAACTCGCATCCCAGGCGCGTGAGGTAGCTCTTGATCTGCTCCACATCCATGGGATAGCCGATCAACCGCTCAAAATAAGCAGGTCTCAACGCCACATACTTGGCCTTATCCACCAAGGGATAGGGGTCAATCAGCTCTGATGCGACCTTTGCCTGTGCAAAATCTATCAGCAGCTCGGTGGCACGCAGGCTGGTAACAATAGTTTTTTCGGGGCTCAAGTGACGCTCGAAGCGATAGGAAGAATCGGATGTGATCTTGTGATGATAAGAAGTGCGCCGGATGCTGCTGGGATTGAAAGCTGCGGATTCCAACACTATCCTCGTCGTTTCGGGACTGATGGCAGAACCGCTTGAGCCCATCACTCCAGCCAGTGCGGACGGGTTTTGCCCGTCGGCGATCACCATATCTATCTCTCTGAGCTGATAATCTTTCTTATTGAGCGCATGGAAGCTCTCATCCGGCCTGGCTTTACGCACTATGACTGCGGGGCCTTCATCGTCCGGATTCTCTTTGAGCAATTTGTCATAATCAAAAGCGTGCAAGGGGTGTCCCTGTTCCAGCATCACAAAGTTGGTGATATCCACCACATTGCTGATGGGCCGGAGGCCGGACTTGATGAGATCGACCTGCAGCCACAGCGGCGAGGGTGCGATCACCACATCCGAAAACAGCCTGGCAGTATAGCGCGGGCACAGCGTGGGCTCGTCTATCCTGAGTTTGAGGGGCAAAGTCTGCTTGGCAAAAGCGGTTATCTCTTTGATCTCTGGGAGCTTAAGCGGTAGACCCAGGTTTGCGCTCAGGTCTCTGGCGATGCCGATATAGCCCAAAAGATCAGACCTGTCAGGCGTGATTTCCAGCTCAAATACGGTATCCGGCAACCCGAAAAGCTCATTGGCGCTCACTCCGATGGGTGTATCGGAAGGCAGCTCAATGATGCCGCCGTGTTCATCCGAGAGCCCTATCTCGCGCTCCGAACAGAGCATACCAAAGGATTCCACTCCACGCAGCTTGGCCTTTTTGATGGTGAGATCACCCAAGACCGCACCGATACGTGCCAAAACCACCATCATTCCGGAGCGGCAATTGGCAGCTCCACACACCACCTGGATGAGTCCCTCAGGATCATTGGCATCCACCATACACAGTTTCAGATGGTCGCTACCCTCGATAGGGGAAGCAGTTACCACTTTTGCGCTGATCAGCTCTTCCGGCAGCTGCGGCATCTCCAAGGTAGCCTCCACTTCAATGCCGGAGAAAGTGAGCGCATGGTTTAGCTGCTCGTCGGTCAGATCATGCGTCAGATAGCGTGAAAGCCAGTTTTTGGATATCTTCATAGCGATTCTCCTCTAAACTGACGCAGCATCCTCACGTCATTTTCAAAGAGGATGCGCATATCGCCGATATTGTATTTGAGCATGGCGATGCGTTCAATACCCAAGCCAAAGGCAAAACCGCTGTAGATCTCAGGATCGATGCCCACCATTGACAGCACGGCAGGATCGACCATCCCCGCGCCGCCCATCTCCAGCCAGCCGGACTGCTTGCAGACGCGGCAGCCTTCACCCGCACAGCTCACGCAGCTGATATCCATCTCGGCGCTGGGCTCGGTGAAAGGGAAGAAGTGAGGCCTGATGCGGGACTTGACATCGGGACCAAACATGGCGGTGGCGAAGTTTTGCAGCGTGTCTTTGAGATCACTCATGCTGATGCCTTTATCCACCCAGAGCGACTCAACTTGTTGGAATACAGGCGAATGGGATGGATCGGGCTTATCGTTTCGGTAGCAGCGTCCGGGCGAGATGATCTTGATGGGTGGCTTGTATTTTTCCATCACCCTGATCTGCACGGTAGACGTCTGCGTGCGCAGCAATTTGCCATTTTGCAGGTAGAATGTATCGGCAAGATTGCGCGAGGGGTGGTCTTGCGGCGTGTTCAGGGCATCGAAGTTGTGATATTCGTCTTCGATTTCGGGCCCTTGCGCCACTTCAAACCCCATGCTCATAAACACCGCTTCGATCTTTTTGCGCACGATGGTCACCGGATGCAGGGAGCCGAAGGGGCTCATCCAGCCGGGCATTCCGGGGTCCAGCTCCTGCTGAACCTGCTGCGCTCTCACAGCATTTTTGATCTCTTTATCCTTAGCAGCGATCAGGCCCTCAATTTTGGTGCGGGCCTGGTTGATCAGCTGCCCAAAAGCGGGGCGCTCCTCGGGCGCCAACTCCCTGAGGCGGGCGTATAAGCCGTTGAGCACGCTCTTCTTGCCCAAGTAAGCCGCGCGGGCATCCAAGATATCATTTGGCGTGCGGCAAGCGGCGATGCTCTCTTGTGCTTTGGCAACCAGTTCTTCGAGTTGTGTATGCAAAAGTTAAATCCTTTGGTAAGTGAGTATTAACGCTTTGTTTGCTGTATCTTATTCTCGGGTCATCTCCACCAATTTGGCAAAAGCTTCGCTGTCGTGCCAGGCCAAATGGGCAAGAGTCTTACGGTTAAGGTTGATATTGGCTTTATGAAGGCCACCCATGAACTTGCTGTAGGAAATATTGTTCATACGGCAGGCGGCGTTGATGCGGATGATCCACAATTTGCGGAACGATCTTTTCTTCTGTTTGCGATGAGCAAAAGCAAAAGCCATACCGCGCTCAATTGTCTGACGTGCGGCGCGATAGCTGTTGCCGCGATGGCCAAAGTATCCTCTGGCTGCCAGTAGGTATTTTTTCTTTCTGCGATGTGCTGCGACGTTATTAGTTGCTCTTGGCATTTTCTTCTCCTTTACAAGCCCAACATGACCTTGATTCTGCGTTCATCGCATTTGCGTACGATGGCACTGTCCCGCAGATTGCGTTTCAATTTGGGTGTCTTTTTAGTTTTGATATGTGCGCTTTTTGCATGATGGCGTTTGATCTTGCCTGTTCCCGTCACCTTGAAGCGCTTGGCGGCGGCACGGCGTGTTTTGATCTTTGGCATCTTTATCTCCTTAGTTTAGTATAAAATGTTTAGTCTATAGTCCCCAGCCACAAGGCTTTAGCCTCAGAGCCAAGAACGCTGTGTGTTACTTGTTGTCCTCTTTCGCGTCCTGCTCAGCTTTAGCTGCCTGAGCCAGGATCTTCTCAACATCCTTTTTGGGACTCATGATCATGGAAAGCGTGTTCCGATCCGATACAGGCTCGGAATCTACGTCCGCGATGTGTCCCAGCTCGGTCTTAATCCGTTCCAACAGATTGTAACCAAGGTCCTTATGCGCCATTTGGCGTCCACGGAAACGAACCGTGAACTTGACTTTGTTTTGTTGTTTAAAAAACCTGATTGCATTGTTTTTCTTGAAGTTGTAATCGTGCTCTTCGGTGTTTGGACCATACTTGATCTCTTTGATTTCCACCTCGTGCTGACGCTTACGGGCTTCTTTGGCTCTCTTCTCTTTTTGGAAATAATACTTGCTAAAATCAAGGATACGACAAACCGGCGGATCAGCATTGGGAGAAATCTCCACCAGGTCAAGACCCGCTTCTTCTGCATGACGCAGACCTTCGCGGATCGACACGATGCCGATCTGACGACCGTCGGAACCGATCAGGCGAATCTTATCGCCGGTGATCTGCTCGTTTATCCGTTCCCTGGGCACTATCTCTCTGGGACGTGCTCTTCCCCTTGTTCTCCGGATTATAAGAACCTCCTTCTTACCGGAAATGAAAAAGGCGAAACCGAAATGGCTTCGCCTGCTTCACAGTAAATTTTCTTGTATTTTTGTTGCTGTATTGTGGCCTTACGCACAGATTTGTGGCAAGGCAGAAGCAGACTACTTCATTTTGAGACATCATTTTTGAGACAGGTGAAATTGTCAATAACAAAATCAGTTTCTTCTCATTTTTAAGGCTCATGTTCAAGTTGAGTGAGTAGCCGGCTACCAAAAAAGTGCCCATTTTGAGCCTTAATTCATTTGCAAGAACCGGAGGCCCGAGTCAACATTTGACTTTCCACCTGGCCTCCCCTCCCTCCGATCTCCTCGGCGCTCGAATGCGTAACCTATGGGTTTTCCATGGGTTACTTGTCGACCCCAAAGGAGACCCACAGGAGCCCCTAAGGGAGGCCGCATCAAATCGACGTTTTCGGAGGCAGTTTTGTTTTCGCAAAACCGAGGCGCAAGTCAAATATTTCAGAGAGCGGCACTTTCCCCGGTGCCGGATTCCAGAAGTAAACTCCCACTAAAATAGTAGGCGTTCAGAACCGAAGAGGCTAACTGCGCATAGCACGCCAAAGATCACTCCCCGCATATAAAAAAGGCCAGCTTTGAGCCGGCCTTCACTCTCTCCAACTCGCTTATAGACATAAGCGGTTAGCTCTGGTGCCTTATTTTAATACCGTCACCTTCTTGCTTACCTCGCCGCGCTCCGTCTTGATGCGGATGAGATAGATGCCTGCGGGTACGGCATTATTACGCTGGTCTTTGCAATCCCAATTGTAGTGATATTGGTCACTGCTCAAGTCATTAACCTGCAAGTTGCGTACCCATTGTCCCTTAATGTTGTAGACTTTGGCTTCCACTGGGTTAGGGGCATCTCTTTTGCTCAGGCTGATATTGACCATCCCTTTGGCGGGATTGGGGTAGGCGGAGACTAAAGCGGGCGGGATAGCGGTAGGATCGTCGTTGGGGGTATAATACTCCCAAGTGTAAGTGTAATAGATACCATAGTCTCTGTCGACAGGTTCGCCCCCGGTCAACAGCCAGCTGTCATTGTAATAAAAGACATATTCCCCATTAACGGTCACATTATGAAAGTCATTGGTGTATTCATAATACTCTGTAAAGTTTGTCTCTTGCTGATAAAATGGCCCACCTGCAGTATGTGCCCGGCCTGATACGGTCAGGATTTGAGTGGGAAAGTGAATCTGGTGTGCCGTCACATACTGGTAGGTTTGATCAAATCTATTCCAGTCATCCTGGTTGGGACGTCTTCGCCACCTCTGGACACAATTCCTCAGTCCGCTCTCATCAAAGAGGTTCATCTGCACTTCTTCCGCTCGTGGATTCCACGTGTAGATGCTATCCGGCAAAGGATGATTGCTCCACACCTGTGTGAGTGAACTTGTCAATTGTGAAAGCTCCATCTCCTCTTGATGAGTCAAGCGATTTTGGGAATCATAATGATATACGGCTGATCGGTAGGGCTCTGTCTCGCCATAAGAACTGTTGTAAGTGAGCTCGCCAACCAAGTTGCCATTGGCATCATATGTATATTCAGTTCTCTCGCTATAATCCTCATAGAAGGAGACCTTGTAAAATTCGATCAGCTTATCCTGCAGGTTGTAGGTATAGGTTCTCTGCGCATGAAGGTTGAAGGTTTCAGGATCAGGATTCCACGCATACCTGCAATAGTGGCTTTCTACCTTCTGATAACAATCGTCACCCTCAAGATACTCATATATAAGCTTTGAATCATAAGACATATTTTCCAGATAATCATAATACTCATGCTCTACCCTGGTCAAACGAGTGGGGACACTTTCATCGTAATAGTAGTAAGTACGATCCCACAAATCATCATGTTCTGCACATCCACGGGTGTGGCCGCAATATGTCTTTCTGTAAGAGCCCATAGGCGTAGAGCCAATATACTCATCGCCGATGTTGACGATGGCGCTCAGCCCGATGGCCAGCGTTAAAAACAGCAGTATAGCAAACTTCTTCATCTTCTCGTCTCCCATATGTTTATTTTGCCTTTATGCTGTGCAAGTAACGTTCCAAATCAGTAATTATTTGGTATTGTTTGGGTAAATTACGTTTCCGCAGGGAGGGAAAAGCCTTCGGGAAGCTTGTCAGATGCAGCTTTCTGCCTGAGCTGAATAAACCGCTCAGAGCCGAGGGCTCAGCTTTGCCTCAGGAGCAGAGCCCTTTCACTTTACAGCATCGTAAACAAGGTTTACTTATACTGCTGCAGCTTATCGAGTATCTTCTGTTTCTGCTGGTGGAAGTCCTTGAGCTCGATCACGGTAAGTTCACGGGTGGCAACCATGTTGAGGTTGGTGGGATTGATCCAGACGCCGTTTTTCATCAAGCCGAAGTGCAGATGCGGGCCGGTGGATTTGCCGGTGGAGCCCACCAGGCCAACCACTTGGCCTTTGCTGACCTTCTGCCCCACTCTCACCTTGATTGCGCTGAGGTGGGCGTGCTGCGTGATGAGTCCGTTGGGATGACGGATGCGCACTTGGTTGCCCCAGCCGCCGGAGTAGGATGCGGCGATGACGGTTCCGTCCGCCACGGCGTAGGTCTTGGTGCCCATAGCAGCCTTGTAGTCTATGCCCTGATGCATGGCCCAACCGCCATAGACAGGATCGATACGGCGTCCGAACTTACTGCGCACGTGCATGGAAGCCAGCGGGAATCCCACTCCCGAGCCGGAAGACCTCACGATCTTGCCGTCGGGGCCGTAGAGTCCGGTGAGCACGGATTTGGGGCTGGGGTCTTCGTATCGGAACAGCTCGTGACTGCCCGCACTCTTGCCCTTGTAGCTCACGTAATAGACTTTGCCGCCGGGGATTAGCTTGCCCTCAAAGTAGCGGAGGTCTGCGAGAACCTGAAATTCGTCCTCGGTCTTGGCATTCCGTCTGAAATTGATCTTGGTTTCCAGGGCGTTGATGATCTGCTGGGCGGATTGCAGCGGCAGGCCCACTTCCTTCAAGGAATTGCTCAACGTGCCGGAAAGGTTGCCCTTCAGCAGCTTGGTCACCGTCTTGACGGGCAGCTGTTCTTCCTTGTAGATGAGGCTGTCCGGCGTGACGGTGAAGAGATGCCTTAGAGTGGGTTCCTGGATGAAGCTCATCTTCATGATCCGCTGCTTATCGTCTGTAAGCTTGAGCTTGAGCGTATCTCCGGGCTGGATGGTGGTGACGTCGATAAAGTCTCCAAATTGGAAGGTGACGCGTGCTATTTCCGGTAGCGGGATGCCGTTCTTTTCCATGAGGCCGTAGAGGCTGCCATTGGGCGGCACCACTTCCACGATCCACTCGTCTTTGGGAATGGCCTGAGCTACCAACAGTGTATCTATCTGACTCTTTGAGGGTTTACGGTGGGGGTTTATGACTCCTAAAAAGGTGAAGGCGATCAAGATCAAGATCACAAGGCCCAACAATATATTTCTTCCGGTAAACATAGAGGTATGAACTCCTTAAGGTTTTATCCCGAATCAATCTCCAGGGGATGGTAGTGAATGTGCACAGCGCGCAGGGAGCCTTCAAACTCTTTCATGAGCACCTTTTCCACAGCGTCTGAGATGCGATTCCCTTCTTCTACGGTGAGGTGCCCGTCCACAGCGATGGTCATATTGATATTGAAATAAGGCCCCAGCCGGTGCACTCCAAGCTCTTCGATGCGGCGCACGCCCTCCACGCCCATGGTGAGACGGCGCAGTTGCGAGGCAAACCTATCGTCCGGCATACTGTCCATCAGCTCATGCGAGGAGTCGATGATGATCTCCACGCCGGTTTTGGCGATATAGATGGCCACGATGCCGCCTGCTGCGGGGTCCATCCAAAAGTAGCCCAAACGCCCCATCACCACACCCACGATCACCGCTATGGTGGCCATGATGTCGTTGAGATGGTCGTTTACCAAGGCGCGGATGGTGGGGCTATGCACCTGTTTATTGATCCCTTTGGTGTAGAAATACAGGAACAGCTTGATCAGCAAGGTGGCGATGGCGGCGTAGAGTGCCAAAGAAGAGGCAGCACGGCCCGGCTCGGATGAGTTGAAGTGGCTGATAACCTTATTGATGGCATCCATGAAGATGGCAATGGCAGTGGTGAGAATGAAGGCGCCCACCACGATGGCGGCGACGCTTTCCAGCTGCCTGTGCCCATAAGGATGCTCTTTATCGGCGGGCTTTTTGGCCTGATGCATGAAGATCTTCACGGCGATGTAATAGACCACGTCTGAGGTGGAGTTGATTCCATCTGCCAATAGCGCTGAGGAATGGCCCAGGATGCCGATCACGGTCTTCATCACCGAGAGCAGCACATTGCTGATGAGGCCGAGGTTTACGCTTCTGGTGGTGAGTGTATCTCTATCCTGCACTGTTCACTTCCATGATATCTATGAGATTCAGCTGCGGGAAAGCCGTTCTGAGCCTGGAGCGGAACAGGTCTGCATCCTTGCTTTTATGGCCCATGGCTTCGCTATTGATGATATATTCCTTGATTTTGAAGGGGATGAGGCACTTGAGCTTGTGCCTGCTTCCCAGCTCCAAAAGCTGATGAACGTTCAGCTTGAGACAATCCGGATGCCGCACCAGTACCAAAGCCCCATCTTGAGGAAGCATACTGTAGAGAGTGCCGAGGCTCTTGGGCGTGACGGAGCCGGGGATGTAGATGCCCTGCAGCTCCGGCTGTGCTTTGGCTGCCTTGATCAGCGTCTGTGCGTCTGCATTCAGCGATGCGCATCCGCTGTCCTGCCAGAGTGTGCCGTCATAGAACTTCAGTTCCTCAGCAGGCTCAAGCAGGGCAAAGGATTGTGCATCAGCATCATAGACGCTTAAAGACCGGAGTGCGCTCAGGCGTTTGAGCTCCAGCTCCAGCTCGTTCAGATTGCCAAAGGAAGCGCCCAACACCAGCGCAATGGCGTCGATCCTGGGGCTCAGAGCGATGGACTTCCTATCCAAAGCGCCATCCACCAACACCTTATCCGCTCCCAGCTCCAGCATATGCTGAGCCAGCTCTATCTGTGCGGAAGCGGTAGCGGGGCCGGTGATCATGCTCTTGATCAGACCCAGGCTTCTGGCGATGAACAGCTCGCGGCCCGGCTCTGCGAGGGAAGCCAGGATCTCCACCCTGCTTCCCAAATCTCGCAAAGCGTTTGAATCACAACAAAACAGCGTGCCGGCATAAAGTTGCACCGCCGGCTTGGGCTTTAGGAAGATAGCGTCCTCTTTCTCGCCGTCGATCCCTGTGGAAAACACGCCAAAAGCAAGCGCCCGGTTTCTCCACAACAGGTGGTTCAAAAGAGACGTCTTCCCTGCATTTTTACTGGTTCCGACGATGGCTACTATCTTCACCTCATCGTCGGCAATCCACTTAAACTGCATTCAGCCTCAGTTGAGTTTACGTTTGTTTCTCCTCGTATCGGAGGGCCCCATGGATACTTTCTTGCCGCGGATCAAGCTCATCACGCCTTCGGTGGAGCATCTTTCTTCTTTGAGGGAGCTCACGTAGTTGGCGGGGTCTTGCGCTTGATATTCCGGCTCGGTATAGGCGGTGATGAATCCTTCGTAGTTACGCAGGATCACACGTCCCGGGGCTTGTGAAATGACGTAGTTTGGCATCACGGGAATCTTGCCGCCGCCACCGGGCGCATCCACCACGTAGGTGGGAATGCAGAGTCCGGAAGTATGGCCGCGCAGTGATTCCATGATTTCTATGCCTTTGGCGACCGGCGTGCGGAAGTGGCTGATGCCTTCGGAGAGGTCGCATTGATAGATATAGTAAGGACGGACGCGGTTGCGCACCAAGCCGTGCACCAGCTCTTTCATCACGTCCACCTGGTCGTTGATGCCTTTTAGCAATACGCTTTGGTTGCTCACCACCACGCCGCTTTCCGCGATTCTGGCCAATGCGGCTCTGGAATCTTCGCAAAGTTCGTTGATGTGGTTGAAGTGTGTATTGAGCCAGAGGCGTTTGTATTTCTTGAGTACGTTAAGCAGGCTGTCTGTAAAGCGTTGCGGCAACACCACAGGCGTGCGGGTACCCAGGCGAACGATGTCCACGTGCTCGATCTCCATCAGCTTGCCCAGTATCTCATCCAGCCGTTCATCGCCCAAGGTGAGCGGATCACCGCCGCTGAGGATGACGTCGCGTACTTCCTTGTGTTCGCGGATGTATTCGATGGCTCTGTCCACATTTTCTTTGGGCATGGGCGCATCGTGTTCACCTGCTTTTCTGCGGCGCGTGCAATGGCGGCAATACATGGCGCACTGGTCGGTAAGCAGCAGCAACACACGATCCGGATAGCGATGCGTCATTCCCGGCACGGGTGCATCTTCGTCTTCGCTGAGTGGGTCTGCCATATCCACGTGTGCGATGTGGCTTTCCTCAATCCTGGGGATGGCTTGTTTGCGGATCGGGTCGTTGGGGTTGTTGGGGTCTATCAGTGAAAGATAATGTGGCGTGATGGCCATACGGAAGCTGAAGGAATCGCTCTGGGCCACCGCCTCCTCTTCCGGAAGCAGCTCAAGATATTGACGCAGGGTGTCAAAATCTGTGATGCGATTGCGCAGCTGCCAGTGCCAATCATTCCACTCTTCCTTGGTGCCCATGCTGCGGATGGGCTTGAGCTCAAGGTTTTTTGCTTGGATGGGATTCATTTTACCTCCCTATTAGTCTGTATAGCGCTCTTTGAAGAGCTTCATGAGTACGGGGTTACGACGCAAGAGGTCGAGCGAGATCATGGCATGATTTCTGGCATAGCCATTGCCCAGGATCATATCCACATCAGCGCCGATGCCTTCTGCGCCCAAAGCTGCCTTGGTGAAGGAAGTGGCCATACTGAAGAAGTAGACCAAGCCACGGTCTTTGCAGGCCATGATGCTGGGCAGCTCGGTATCTTCGATGTTGACCACGTTGATCACCACGTCTGCCATCTTGCCGTCTGTGAGGCGCGAAACTTCTCTCTGGATGGTGATGGCGTCGTTTGCCTGTGCCAAAATCATCTCATCGCAACCGGTAGCCATAAGTGTCTCACGGTAGTTGGGATTACGCACCACACCGATCACCTTTCCGCTCACGCCGGCACGTTCCTTGGCCACGGCGTTGCAGAGGATACCGCTTTTGCCATTGGCGCCGATGATCACCACCGTATCGCCGGGTTTGACCAAGCGCTCGGTCTGAGCAGGTGCGCCGGCTACGTCCAAGACGCTGAGGGCGAGGTTTTCGTCCATATCATCCGGCAGCTTGGCATAGATGCCGCTGGAGAAGAGCACGGCCTGACCGTCGATCTCCACCTGATCCTTATCCAACAGCACTTTATTGACCTTATTGATCTTGAGCGGCGTCAGCGAAAGCGAGACCAGGGTAGCGATCTTATCGCCCACCTTCACCTCGTCTTTCATCTCAAAATTGGGCCCGATCTTGGCCACACGTCCGATCAACATTCCGCCGGAACCGGTATCTTCGTTTTTGTGTTTGCCGGTGCGGTCTGTAAGCTCGATGGCGTGCTCGGCAAAGGCCTTCTCGATGTCCTTGTGCCCCTGGTCGATGAGCTTGTTCTTGATCTGATGGAAGGATGCACTATCCACATTGAGCCTGATCACGTCGATCAGCATCTCGTTATCCCAAATCTGGGTAAAATCGTTGTTCAAAACCTTAGCCGGTTGGGGTAATACTCCCTGTGGCTCGACTACACGATGTGTTCCATAACGGCAACCGCCTGTTTTCATTCGGAACCTCCATATTTATCTTATTTTATAATAGTTTAAATGAAATTATGCCTCGTATACCAAGATAATAAACGACGGGCTTTTGTCAATTATTATCTGAAACCCTGCGCTGAAATTGCCAAAATAGAAGCACCCAAAATCGGTGTACGGGCGGTCGCCGAACCGCCGCCGCCCAAAAATAGCACGCATACCCCGAAACAGGCGTCAGCGACAGACTACCCTATCAAACGGCGACTCAGTGACCCTGCCTCACAAATTACAGCCCGCTGAAATGTCCCCTCACTATATACCCTGACGACCCGGCTGAGATCTCATCCCCACCAGAAAAATATCTTGTAACTGACTGACAGGGAAAGCTATACAAATCAGTCAAATATATACCCTATTCTGTGGATGTGAAAATACCTGAAAGGCCGCATCATTACTGCCCCGTGCAAACAACACTCAGCAAAACCCGCACCACAACTGCCAGCCCATCGGCTCACATCCGTGGAGAATTCTCTTTTACCTATGGTCTCGATCTTCACCACAGAGCTTTCCCAATTATGACTTATCCACCCCGCCCTAATCCACCCATCCGTGCACATCCGTGTTCATCCGTGGAAAAATGAAGCCAGCGGTAGCTGGCCCTTTAATTTGTGTAAATTCGTGTAATTCGTGGACTCTTAATATACTCCTGATTGCCGTGCAGCTTCCAAGCAACGCCGTCATGGTAGAAATAGCTGAGGTCACCGTTGTCTTCCGGTTCCTCACTGACCACGGTTCCTTCGCTGGAAATCAGCGACATCCTGAAGCTGGCCGTCGCATAATCGCCGCTGAAAGCCACCTTCACCTCCGAGATTTCAAGCAGCGGATAGCGCCCCATCCTGTCCAGCCAAAGCTGTCTCAGCTGCATCCTTTGCATCCCATCGTGCCGGTAATCTATGGAAGTATGCGCCATGATGCCATTTACATCGCCCCGATTGTAGTATTGACTGATCTCGTAGAGGATATCCTCAATCTCACGTTCGCCGATCTGCTCCGGCGAGGAAATACCGCAGGCAGTAAGCAGCAGCAAAAATGGAATCAGCAAGATGCGTAAAACTTTCATATTCAAGACCTTTCCAGGATGACCAAACTCTCGATGTGCCAGGTTTGTGGAAACATATCAAAGGCCTCCACGCTCATCAGCCGGAAGCCGCCCTCATCACAAAGAATCTGCAGATCGCGCACCAAAGTGATGGGATAGCAGCTCATGTAGATCACCTTCGATGCCGGCGAAGCGATAATCGCCTCCAAAACTGCTCTCTGCGCTCCCGTACGCGGCGGATCAAGCACCACGTTCAGTCTGGAGGAGCCAGCCTGCATCTCTGCCACCAAATCAGGCATGGCAGCCGCGCAATCCGCATTGATAAAGCTGATGTTGTCCACTGCGTTCAACTGCGCATTGTACTCTGCATCCTTCGTAGCGGCGGGATTGGTTTCTATGCAGAGTGTCCGCGCCGTCTTAGCCGCACACACGATGCCGATGCTGCCGCTGCCGCTGTAGGCATCTATCAGGGTGCAGCCTTCCTCCACCTCACTTCTGATCCGCTCCAGCAGCAGCTCCGCCACCCTGCCATTCGCCTGCCAAAAGCTCTGATAATGCACCCTGAAGCGCTTATCCAGCAGCTCATCCATCAGATACGGCTTGCCGTAAAGCAGCTTCTCTTCATCTCCCAGAATCACGTTGGTGACCTCTCTATTGATGTTTTGCACGATGCCCACCAGGTTGGGGAATTCCGTGCTCAGCTTTTTGACCAACAGCCCGCTGAAAGGCAGCTTGGCACTGCGCGTCACCAAGATCAACAGCAACCGGCTCTCGTCTTTGGAGCTGCGGATACCGATATGCCGCAGATGCCCCGTGTGCCCAGCCTCATCATAGGCTGTTACCTTGGCTTTGGCACACAGCTCCATCACCCTCGCCGCCAAGCGGTCAAAGACGGGCGGATGGATGCGGCACTGCGCGTGCGTCACCACCTGATGCGTACCGGGCTTATAGATACCAAAGCTCAGCCCCGCATCACTTTGCGCTACAGGCATGAATACTTTGTTGCGATAGTGAAACTCTCTCGGCGAGGGATGTATCACCTCCGGAATCACCTGCATCCCTTTGCCGGTGAAAAGCTCCTGCAGCAGCTCCAGCTTGTATTTGAGCTGTGAGGCATAGCTGAGGTCTTGCCAATCGCAGCCTCCACAGGCCCGCTCGGGTCCGAAAGATGGGCAAAGCTCAGCAGGAACAGCTTCGCCCCGGGAAATGTAGCTCTGCACCTCGGCAAAAGCGTGATCCTTACGGCTTTTGGTGACGGCCACATCCACCACATCACCGGGATGGGCATAGGGCACGAAGATGGCCAAACCATCATCAAAGCCGAGTCCGTAGCCGCCCAAGGCGTGCTTTTCTATCTTGAGGCTTTTGATTTTCTTGTTCATCTTCTTCATCTGATCGTGATGCCTTTATTGGTCGGTCCGGCGACCGACCCTACCAGTGGCGGTTCAGCGACCGCCCGTACAAGGTCGCTATGGCAAGCGACCATACATCCCATAATTCGTGGAGTTTTATTCTTCATCCGTGTTAATCCGTGTTCATCCGTGGAAAAGAAAAAACTCTGAAGCAAGCGATCCTACATCATCCTTTCCAGCGCCTTGATCCTGTCCTCGATGGGAGGGTGCGTGGAATGGATCGAAACCTTGCTTTTGTTGTGGATCATGGCAATGTCTGCAGCCACTCCGGATCGCACACCGCCTCGAACCGGCACATCTATCGCCCTCAGCGCGTCGATCATGGCCTGCGGGCTCACCATTTTGGCAGCTCCTTTATCGGCACGATACTCTCGCCAGCGGCTGTAGGCAGCGATGGGGATATTAGCCAGCAGGAACAGCACATTTTGCAGCAGATACACCACCATTCTATAGCCGAAATATCCCAGGCCACCCCGCCCCTTGTTATCCCTCAGGGCGGAATCCAAAACCATGGCCAGGATACGTGCCAAAGCCAGCACAAAGGTATTTACCACGCCCATGATCAGGCTCATTGTCACCATATCGCCTTGGAGGATGTGCGTCATTTCATGGCCGGCAACCGCCGCCAATTCTTCCTCGCTCAGGGAATGGATAATACTTTCGGAGAAGGCGATCAGTGCCTTATTCTTGGTGGGCCCCGTAGCGAACGCATTGGGAGAAGGCGATTTGAATATCCCCACTTCCGGCATCTCAATTTTGTTGTCCTCAGCCATCTTGCGGACTACATTGAGGATGAAAAGCTCTCTGGAGTCTGTCGTAGTGGGGTCGATAAGCCTCACTCTATATCTTCTTTTGGCGATGGATTTGCTGAGCCAAAGCGAAATAAATGAGCCGCCAAATCCAATAATGGCACAGAAACCCACGATGAAGCTTACGTCGTCCATCTTCAGCCCCACCAGGCCAAGGATGAAGGTCAGCATCGTGATCACCAAAAAGTTGATGAGCAGAAAGAGTCCGGTTCTTCTGAGAAAAGCCATTTTATCAAAGCTCCTTGAAATTTTAGTCCGAAGCCAGCATATTTCAAGACGGGTTTTTAGGCAAGTAGTTTTTGCGCCTCCGCAGCTCTGACTGCGTCTGCATCCCGCTTTCCCGCCCCTGAGCATGAACCCGTGCAGGATTTTGGCTACGCTTGTCCATCTACGACGGTTCAGCGACCACCCATACCAAAAAGCTCTTGACTGCCTACTCTCATGCAGGATTATGGCCCCAACCTTGTATATAGGGGTAGAATGCCTCACATTATTTTAGGAGTATGAAAACGATGAAACGCTTACTACTACTTGCACTTATGCTTACCT
This sequence comes from Cloacimonetes bacterium UBA3900, assembly GCA_002391675.1. Lineage (GTDB taxonomy): Bacteria > Cloacimonadota > Cloacimonadia > Cloacimonadales > Cloacimonadaceae > UBA3900. The sequence continues at coordinate 28,986 of DGFM01000009.1, forward strand.
GCCTGCTCTGGGCTCAAAACATGGACCCCAAGGCCACATTAGTGAAAATAAACGAAAAGACCTATACGGTTGCGGAATATGACCAGATTTTGACCAACTATTTCCAGCACTACAAACCCCAGACCGTGGAGGAAGAAGCCAAATTCAACGACCAGTGTTTTGAAGAACTGATCGGGCGCTACGTCTATGACAAAGCCATCAAAGCCGGCAAGAGCAAGCTCACCGACGCCCAAGTCTTAGCCGAAGCAAAGCGCAACGTCCCCGCTGCGGTGAAGGGCATCAAAGACCTGCAGACCAAGGGCAAGTTTGATAAAAAGAAGTTTGAAGACGCACTGAGAACCGCACCGGCATTCAAGAAAATGGTGATCGAACACGTGCGCAGCTACTATCAATACACCAAACTTCTGGACGACATCAAGGCGGAAGTGGAAATTGACCCCGATAGCGTCAAAACGCAGTGGCTCAAGGACAACGACTCCCTGGACGCCTCCATCATCTTTTTTGATTACAATCGTATGCTGCACATCAACGCCTCCGAAGAAGAGGCCCGCGCTTTCTACGCCGAACACAGAGAGGAATATCGCCGCGAAAACGGACGTGACCTGTTTTATGTAAAGTTTTCCTCCGCTCCTTCACACGCTGACTCCCTGGCAGCCAAAGCCAAAGCGGACGACGTCTATGCACAACTCATGGCGGGAGCAGACTTTGCAGAGATGGCGGCCAACTACTCCGATGACATCACCACGGCCCAAAGAGGCGGCGAACTCGGCTGGTTTGGCAGAGGCAGAATGGTGCCCCCCTTTGAAGAAGCGGCCTTCAACACCCCCGTAGGCAGTATCAGCCCACCCGCAAAAAGCAACTTTGGCTGGCACATCATCAACGTGACCGGCGAGCGCGAAGGCACCTATGGGCCCGAAATCGAGGCGGCGCATATCCTCATCCGCCCCATGACCAGTGAGGAAAGCCTGCAAGCCCTGAAAGTAAACAGCATCGCCCTCCATGAAGCCGCCCGGGAAAAGGGACTCATCGAAGCCGCGGAAAGCCTCGGCTACGAGATAGAAACCACTCCCGTCTTCTTTGCCGAAGATGGCTTCATCCCTCAGATTGGCCGTGACTCAGTCCTGCTCAATTTTGCCTTCAAAAGCCCGCCCAACAGCCTCGCAGATATCTTCCACAATTCCTCCGGCGATGCCTTCGTCATCCAAACCGCTCACGAATACCCCGAGTGGTACCCCACCTTTGAAGAGCGAGAGCAATCCTTCATCGCCCGCGCTACCAGTGCCAAAAGAATGTACCACGCCCACCAGATGGCGGAAGGCTACCTCACCAACCTGGAACCATCCATGTATCTGACGCAGGCAGAACACGATAGCCTCAGCGTGATCGAGGTCACAGACCACCATATCGATAGCCCTATCTCCATGATCGGCAAGATCGACGCACTCAACCAAGCCCTCTTCGATACCGACGAAGGCCAGTTTACCCCCCTGGTCGAACACAACAACCGCTGGTTCCTGGCCCGCATCAATAAACGCACCCGCCCCGATCTGAGCGTGTGGGACAAGCAAAAGACACAGATCATCAAAGAGGCCAACGCCAAATACAAGCAAGACCACCTCAACAGGTGGTATATGGATGAACGTAAACAACTGGAGATCATAGACAACCGCGCCGACCAATACGATCTCACCTCGCTGAGGAAGGCAATACGGCTGTAAACTGGTATTGGCTCTAGTTTTTCGCAGCCTCCAACCACTTTTGGGCGAAGATTTCTACACGATTCCTTTGCGCCTGAGACAGTTTCTCAGCTACATGATCTCTACACTTAACTGCCAAGCTGTACCCATAGGAGGCACTATTTAGAAACCAGAAATATGCAAACTCACTGTCCAAATGATCATCTGAAAGATCCTGATTGAAAAACCGTAAAATGTAACGAGCTGGTGTATCCCCCTGAGCCGCAGCTTGCTTGAATAGTTTGAAGGCTTTACTTGTGTCCATTTCCACACCCCTGCCATCATAATACATCAAACCCAGCCAATATAGTGCATATGTATATCCTCGTTCTGCACCTTTATGAAACCATTTTGCCGCTTTGAAATAGTCTCGCTCTACACCTACACCAATATGGTACATCTTGGCTAACCAATCCTGTGCTGGTGCATAATCCCGATTTGCGGCTTCAAGGTACCATACTTCCGCCTCAGTATAGTCCTTTTTCACTTCTATACCGTAAAAATACATCATTGCTATATTATACATTGCTTTTGTACATCCGCGATGCGCAGCTTCGTGGAACCATTTCAATGCTGCCGAATTATCCTGCTCTACACCTTCGCCCAGACGAAACATCCAAGCTAAATCAAACTGGGCTTCCGGATCGCCTGCTTCTGCTCGCTGCTTAAGGTCAACGAGCTTAGTTGTATAGAATTCTGACATAGAATTCCTCCATGAATATTAATGTCGGCAGTATGGAATGGCTCATCCTATTTTGTCAAGCTAAATCTTCACCCACTCGTAAATCCCCGTCAAAACACCCGCTAATTGATTTCGTATTCGAGTGAGCAGTTCACCTACTAAAATAGTAGGAGTTCCTCTCCGTGCTCCGGCACCGGGAAGCGTAGACCTTTTTGAAATATTTGACTTGCGAGCCCGTTTTGCAAAAACAAATCCGCCCTCTAAAACGTCGATTTCATGCAGCCTCCCTTAGGGGCTCCTATGG
>DGFM01000009.1:31858-94536 GCA_002391675.1 Cloacimonetes bacterium UBA3900
AAACCCAAGAGTTACGCAAACGGGAGGCAAGGAGTCCCGCAGGTGGGGCAGGCAGGGTCAAAAGTCAAAGGTTGACATAGGGTCCTGTTTTTGGCAAGGAAATTTTGGGGGTTAAGGAGAGGTTTTTCCGGAGATACACACGGATGGTCCGGCTGCGCCGGTATATTTCCCACGAATGGGGCCAGCAAGCTGGCAGTGGTGAGGTAGGGTCGGTCGCTGGACCGACCATATTCTGCGGAGCTGCACATTTATAACATCCTGAACAACGGCGGTTTGGCGAGCGCCCGTACGCGATCGCTACGGCGAGCGACCATACTGCGGCGCTACGGCGAGCGCCGGCTACAAAGTGCGGCGGTTTGGCGACCGACCCTACAGCAACTGCTGATACAGCCGATAGTTTTCGTCATCAAAGCAATAAAACGATACCTCCAGCCCGGGATGCTCACTCAGAAAATCCTTCACCGTCTGCACGGCGATCTGGGCGGCTTCCTCTTTGGGGTAGCCGTAGACGCCGGTGGAGATATTGGGGAAAGCGATGCTCTTGACTTCGTGCTTTAGCGCCAGCTTGAGGCTGTTGGCATAGCAGTTTTTCAGGGCTTCGGGTTCGCCCCTGGTGCCGTCGCGGTAGATGGGGCCCACGGTGTGGATGACGTATTTGCAGGGCAGTTTGTAGGCCCCGGTAAGTTTAGCTTCGCCGGTGGGGCAACCGCCCAGGGTGCGGCATTCTTGCAGCAGTTCGGGCCCGGCAGCGCGGTGAATGGCTCCATCCACTCCACCTCCGCCCAAGAGACTGGAATTGGCTGCGTTTACGATGGCATCTCCCTCAAATTTGGTGATGTCACCTTGGATTAAGTGGATCATGGTGTGCTCCTTGGTTCTTGTTTTAGGGTGGTCAAATCGACCAAAGCTATTGTTTTAAACCGGGGTTTGGCTGTCAAATACTTTCTTGAGTGGATGAGTCATGAAAGCTGCAAATCTTGGAGTGTGGCCCCGGGGTTTCACTTTTCCCTTGACAGCTTAAGCCTTTGTATTTGTTTGATAAAATGCTCTATTATTCTGATAGTGATAGCTTTAGGGTGGGGATACTCTCACCTTTGAAAGCCGGAAGATTTGCAATAACAATAGAGCCAAGTGACTAAATAATGTAATTCTAAAGGGAGAATAAATGCCCACTATTGTGGAAAACGTGAAGGCGGTGCAAGCCTCGCTGAAAGAAAAGCTTGCGCAGACAGGCAGAGAGACGGATGAGGTGTTGGTGGTTGCGGTCACCAAGACACATCCTGTGGAGACGATTGAATCTGCGCTGAAGGCGGGAATCAGGCATTTTGGTGAAAACAAGGTTCAGGAAGCGCGGCGCAAGTTGCCCTTCATCACGGAGCCGTATGAGGGTTTTCACTATATCGGCCGGCTGCAGACGAATAAGATCAATGCCTTGTTGGAACTGGAGCCCATCCTGATTCACAGCATAGACAGCCTCAATTTGGCTGTAAACCTGAACAAACGCTGCGAGACCAGAGGCCGGGTGCAAGACATATTGGTGCAGGTAAACACCACAGGTGAGCAATCCAAGAGTGGTTGCGAGCCTGGGGAAACGATAGAATTGGTGCAGCAGATCAGCGATTTGCCCAACTTGAGGGTGAAAGGCCTGATGACGATTGGCCTGATGAGTGATGATGCGGAAAAGACGCGCCCCAGCTTCAAGCTGTTGAAAGAACTTTTTGATGAGCTGAAGAATAAGGAAAACGCAGGCTATGAGATGCGTTGGCTCTCCATGGGCATGAGTGGAGACTATCTTACGGCGATAGAAGAGGGAGCCAATATCATAAGATTGGGTTCCGTGCTCTTTGGTGAGCGTGATTATGGAGGTGACAGATAATGATTTACCTGCTTGCCTTCGGTATATTTGTCGTGGCTTACCTGTATGGTTGCTTTTCCACGGCGAGGATAGTGGCCAAGAGCTTCCGCTCGCTGGATATCTACAAAGTGGGTACCGGATTGCCGGATACGGAAAACATCTTCAGCAATATCAGCAGACCCTTGGGTGTGTTGGTGGGTGCTTTGGATGCTGCGAAAGCGTATCTGTTTTTGGTGATCGTAAAGTTTCTGTTGGACCTGCTGGCCGGCACGGGCTTGATAGCCGGGGTGGAGACAATCGCCGAGCCCACCTTCCTCCTGCTCTATGGGGTGGGGCTGTTGATCGGGCACTGTCTGCCCATTACGCATAAATTGAAGGGTGGACGCGGCATCTTTACCTACACGGGTTTGATGCTCTTTTTTGCGCCCTGGCCCATGATCATTGCCTTGCTCGTAGCCCTGGTTTTGGTAACCAAATACAAGCAGGTTCGCTTTGCGCAATATATGATTGTGATCCTGCCGGTGGTCTTTGAGGTGCTGTTCTACTCCTTTATCTCAAACTATCGCAAGGCTCAGCCTCCCTATTTTGTGGGGATGATGTTTGGCGTGGCCTTGTTTATGGGCGTGTTAAACTTCTTTGTTTCGAAGAAACTGGATGAGCTATAAATACATGAGATAAACCTTTCCCAAATAAGGAGAATAAAGATATGATCCAAATCAAGAAAGTGAAAAGTCCAAAAGACGTTAAAGCCTTTATCATGCTTCCTTTCAGGCTTTACAAGGATGACCCGAATTGGATACCCAATCTGATCGGGGACGACAAAAAACATCTCTCCCAAAAGCACAATCCCTTCTTTCAGTATGCAGAGGCCGAGCTGTTTCTGGCACTCAAAGACGGAAAGGTGGTGGGCAGAATCTCGGCGCATACCAATCCCCGCCACAACGCCAAGCATAACGACAAAGCCGGCTTCTTTGGCTTTTTTGAGTGCATAGACGATGTGGAGGTGGCGCGGGCATTGCTGGACGAGGCTATCAGCTGGAACAAGGCAAAAGGACGTGACAACGTGTTGGGGCCCTTCAACTTCACGATCAACGATCAGTGTGGCTTGTTGGTGGATGGCTTCGATACCCCGCCCATGCTCCTGAATACACACACCAAGCCCTATTATCCGAGGTTGCTGGAAGAAGCCGGTTTTACCAAAGCCATGGATATGTATGCCTATTTGAGCGAAAAGACGGAGATGCCGGAGCGGATCGAGAGAATGGCAGCAGCGATCGAGAGACGGACGGGCGTGAAGATCAAAACGCTGAGCGCCGACAAGAAACAGAGAGCCGAAGATATCAAGCGCATCTTCAAGGTCTATGAAAAGGCCTGGGAAGACAATTGGGGCAACGTGCCGCTTTCTCAAGCGGAATTGGAACATCTCACCGCACAACTACTGCCTCTGGCGGATCCTGAGCTGGTGCTCTTGGCCGAAATAGACGACGAGCCGGTGGGCTTTTGCCTGGCGATGCCAAACTTTAACGAGGTGCTGCAAGTCATGCGGGGACGGATCAACCCCATCACCATCGTCAAGGCGCTGATCGCCAAGAACAAGATCAGCACTGCCCGGGTGATCACCATGGGCGTGATCGACGGCTACCGTCAAAAGGGTATAGACACCGTATTTTACTATCGTTCATACAAACACGGGCTGGCCAAAGGCTACTTCAGAGGCGAATTCTCCTGGGTGCTGGAGACCAATACCATGATGAACAGAGTGGCCGAGATGCTGGACGCCGAAAGATATAAGACATACAGGATTTATGAAAAGCAAATCGGTTAAAGCCAGGCTGCTGAGCCCCATTGATGTGATCACTCTGGCCTTCACCGCCTGGATCATGGTCTATATGGCGGTGGGGTACAAACGCGTGGAGGGTTTTGGCTTTCACTTTGCCTGCTACCTCAGCATCTTTGTGGGGGTGATCCTCAGCGCCTATCTGGAGCGGATTTGGGTGGGCAGAGAGGGCTGGTTTTACAGCGTCTTTCGCTTCCTGAGGGGCTTGTATCCCGTCTTGCTCTTCACTTATTTTTACACCTCAAATCATAGCTTCAACCGGGTGTTGATCACCACCTGGCAGGACCCGCTCTTTATGGAGGCAGACCGCGCCCTCTTTGGCTATCTCCCTTCGCTGGAGTGGGGTGTGAAATACAATCATTGGCTGATCTCAGAGCTCTTTCACTTTGCCTATTTTTGCTATTATCCCATGATCGTGGGTCTGCCGGTGTATCTGTGGTTTAAAGACAGGAAAGCCTTTGAAGAGCTGATCTTTGTGCTCACCTTCAGCTTTTATGTCTTTTACTTTATCTATAGCCTCCTCCCCACCATCGGCGGACGCTATCTTGACGAGGCACTGATCCGCACCAAGATCTACCGCGCCGGCCCTTTCACCCGCATCATGGCCTTTATCTACAACTACAGCAGACACTGGGGCGGAGCTTTCCCTTCCTCGCATCTGGGCATAACCGTCGTGCTCACCGTCGCCGCTCTGAGCCATCCCCGTACCAGGAAGATGGGATATGTCTTTGCGGTGATATCGTTTATCATGACCTTCTCCATCGCCTATTGCCATTATCACTGGTTTGTGGATTCTTTGGCAGGCATCGCGGTGGGAATCGGCAGCTTCTATCTGGGTAGATGGGTCTACAACAAAATGCTGGAGAACAGATGAAATTTAGGATGATATTGATCATGTTGGCGGTGGGGCTTTTGTGGGCGCAGCAGTATCCGCTGCCCATCACGGAATACGACTACGCTACCGCGGAAAACAACGTCTCGCCCATCGCTATCGGTGTGGGAGGCATGAACTTAACGCTGGACAACGATCCCTATTGCAGCTACAGCAACCCTGCGCTGCTGGCACATATGCGCAACGCTCAGGTCTTTACCTCCTTCAGATTGACCAGCGACAAGCCGATGAGCATTGCGGAGGTGAGCTCGCTCTCCAATGCCTTAAAATCCAAGCAGTTTAAATATTTCGGGCTCAGCACCAAACAGATGGGATTCGTCTACCAACCGATGAGCCGCATCAATATCAGCGAGATCACCGACGATGGCCGTAATCTCTACTACGACTATGCTTTGGATAAGGTGCAGCTCTCCATTGCCGCCAGCGATGAGAAGCATGCCAGCTTCAGCGGTGGCCTCAGCTTCAAATACCTGAGCGGCAGGCTGGTGTATCTCAAAGAAAGGCGCTCCAGCTCTACTGTCTTTGTGCGTGAAGCCTTTATCGACAACAAGGTGAAAGGCTTTTCCACCGACCTCGGGTTCATGTTGGAAACCGGTGATTTCCGCTTCGGTGCGGTGGCCTACGATCTGCTCTCCAGGCTGTATTGGGAGAGCTATCCTTCCCGCTCCATCAGCCCCAGATTGGCCTTTTCCAGCACCTACGTAAAGGATAACCTGGCCATGAACATAGGCGTGATGGGCAAGCTGAAAAAGCAAACTGACAGCACCATACACCTGGGCTTGCAACACAACTGGAATTGGGGACGGGGGCATACCGCTTCCGGAGCCACCATCCAGCACAATATCCCCCTGAGGGTTGGCCTCTATTCCAAAGACTTTTACGGAACCAACAACATCAACTTCACCTTCGGCAGCGGCTACAGCTACAATATGATACTCTTTGACTTCTCTATCAACAGCCCGGGACTGAAGCTGCGCGATAGTGAATACCTCTTCTCCATCGGAGTGGGCTTACCCTAAACCAAAATGTTCCAGATCAGCTTCCTGCATAGCAGCCTGCTATTCTTCACAGCGGCTACTCTCTTGCCGCTCATCGTGTGGCTGATTGCCAAGCGCAAGCCGCCCAAGGTGGTGATCCCATCGCTCCGCTTTGTGAAGCAGAGCCAGGAAGAGCAAAAGAAGCGGAGTCAGCTCAAGAACATCCTCTTACTTATCATCCGTATGCTGATCATCCTGCTCATCACGCTGGCGATAGCGCGCCCGCAGGTGTATTCGCCACGGCTCAAAGACAGCAGCAAACACCCGCCCACAGCGCTGGGCATCGTGCTGGACAATTCTTTCAGTATGGACTACTTTCACGAGGGTAAGAGCAATCTGGAACGCGCCAAGGAAGCTATAAACAAGATAAACGGCCTCTGCAATCCTGCGGATAAAGTGCTGCTGATCAGCCTGGATGAGAGCTGGAATATGCTGCACAGTCAGGTCTTTGCGGGCAAGATACCCGAGGATCTGGTCTCGCAGATTCAGGTCACGCACAACCCCATCAGCATCGCAGACGCACTCATGCAAGCCAAAGATAAACTCGCACTCAGCGGCTTGCCCAATAGAGAACTCTATCTGCTTACAGACAGGCAGGCGGCAGACTACCCCAAAAACTTTGAGATGGACGTACATCTGATCCCGCTGGAGCTGGATAAGATCAATGAAAACATCAGCATCAGCGAGCTGAAACCACGAAGCCAACTGGTGGATAAGACGCGCCGGCAAAGCCTGGATTTTACCATCATCAACCACGGCTCGGAGGATGTGAAAGACCTGCTCATCCGGGCTATACTCAAGGATCAGAGAGTGAGCGAGAAGTTTATCGACCTGCCCGCGGGGCAACAGAAGCAGGAAAGCATCACCATCGAACTGATGGAAGATGGTTGGCAGACGGGATACGTGGAGGTGGTGGAAGAGCGGCTGCTGCACGATAACCGCAGTTACTTTGCCTTCCCGCACAGCCTCTCGCCCAAGCTGGCGGTGGTTTCCACGCGGCAGGCGCTGCCCTTCTACCTGGATAGTGCACTGAGCGTCTTTGCCGGCGGAACGGGACGCTACAAGCTCATCCATCCGGATGCCTTGCGGCTGGCGGATTCCGAGAGCTACTCACACTTTGTCTTTTATGATCCGGGCTCATCCGCTGCCAAGATTCAGGACTTCTTCACTGCGCTCAAAGCGCAGAATCAGGGCGCACTGGTCATCCTCAACGAACATATGTCTGCCGGCGTACGCAACCTCTGGGAGAGCGTCTTCAGCTGCAAGATTGGCGCCTTCCACACCGGATATAAGGATTTGAGCAGCTTCAACAACCATCACTACGTGAGCTCGCTGATCGGCAACAAAGACCTGGCAAACAGGAGAAGCAGTCACTTCTTCCCGCTCAAAGCCAATCAGGCTGTAGCGCTGGTGTCTTCCGGCAGTGAAGCGCTGGTCTTGAGTAAAGACAAAAACGTGCTCTTCAGCTTTGATCCTGCCAAGCAGATGAACAACCTCTTTTTGGGGCCCATCTTCCCGCTGCTGAGCTACCGCGCCCTGGAATATAGCAGCCAGAGCAGCGCGGAGGGAAATAAGCTCAAAGTGGGCGACCTGATCGAGGGAGAAGAGCTCACGCTGCCGGATGGAAGCAAGATCAAAAGCGGCAATCGCAGCCACAGAATCAACAGCCCCGGCATCTACTTCAGCACTCAAGGCGCTTCCATCAATGCTTATGCCGTGGATGCAGACGCCAGTGAGAGCCGCAATGAACGCCAAGACTTTAGCAAACTCAAATACATCAAAACCATGAAAAAAGACTGGACAAAGCAGATATTCCTCTCCAGATTGGGTCATGACATCTGGAAATACCTTTTGATGGCGGCCTTGATCCTCTTTCTGATAGAGATCATCATCATCAAAAGCTCAGAATTTAAAGCTGCAGACCAGCAAGGACAATGATAAAATGCTCGAATATATAAACGATCCCCTGCAAATCAAGGAGCTGACGCCTGCCGAACTGAAGAGGCTGGCCACAGACGTGCGCAAGCGCATGATAGAAGTGGTGTCCAAAACGGGCGGGCATATAGCGCCGAGCCTGGGAACCGTGGAGCTCACCATCTCGCTGCTCTATACCTTCGATCCCCTGGTGGACAGAATAGTGTGGGATGTGGGGCACCAAAGCTATGCCTGGAAGATACTTACCGATCGGAACGACCGCTTTGACACGCTGCGCAGCCTGGGCGGCATCAGCGGCTTTACAAACAGAGACGAAAGCCCTTACGATGCCTTTACCACCGGACATAGCAGCACGTCTATTTCGGCTGCTTTGGGCCTGGCTTGCGCTGCGGAAATGAAGGGCGAAGAGGATGCACATCACATCGCCGTGATCGGGGATGGAGCCCTCACCGGAGGCATCAGCTTTGAAGCGCTCAACCACGCCGGCCATCTGCAAATGGACCGCTTTATCGTGGTGCTCAACGACAACGCCATGAGCATCAGCAAAAACGTGGGCGGACTGCAGAAACATATGGCAACGCTGATGGCATCACGCTCTTATAATACGCTCAAGCAGCAGATTTGGACGCTGAGTGGCACACTGCCGGATTCCATCCGCCGCCGCTTCATCTACGGAGCGCAAAAGCTGGAAGAATCCATGATGAACATCCTCGTGCCCAATATCCTCTTTGAAGACCTGGGCCTCAAATATGTGGGCCCGATCGACGGGCACAACCTCAAAGGACTCAATTCCATCTTCAGAAGAGTGAGAGACAATATGGTGGGGCCCGTTTTGGTGCACGTCGTCACGCAAAAAGGAAAGGGCTACAAACCCGCCGAAAAGGACGCTGCGCTCTTCCATGGAGTGGGGCCCTTTGAATTTAAGAGCGGCAAACCGACCAATAACCACAAAAAAGGCTGGAGCGAGGTGTTTGGCGAGCAGCTCTGCCACCTGGCGGTGAAGAATCAAGACATCGTGGCCATCACCGCGGCCATGAGCGCCGGCACGGGCCTGAGCAAGTTTGAAGAGCAATATCCGGAGCGGTTTTATGACGTGGGCATCGCGGAGCAGCACGCTGTCACTTTGGCGGCAGGAATGGCTTGCAAAGGCATCAAACCCTTCGTGGCGGTCTATAGCACCTTCCTGCAAAGAGCCCTGGATCAGGTGATCCATGACGTGGCCCTGCCGCGCCTGCCGGTGGTCTTTTGCATCGATAGAGCCGGCATCGTGGGCGAAGACGGCGCCACGCATCAGGGCGCATTTGACATCGCTTATCTTTTGAGCGTGCCAAACCTCGTGATGCTTGCGCCCTCCAGCGCGGAAGAGCTGAGAAGCATGATGAATTGGGCCGCCATGTACAAGCAGGGCCCGGTGAGCATCCGCTATCCCAGGGGGATGGTACATTCTGCCAATGAAGCTATTATGCCCTTCAAACCGGGCAAGGCACACGTCTTGGAACCCGAAGGAGATATAGCGCTGATCTCGGTGGGCGATACACTCACGATGGTGAGAGAAATCCACGAGATTTTGGCTGAGGACAAGGTGAAAGCCCGCATCATAGACCTGCGCAGCATCAAGCCCATGGATGAAGAGCTGCTCCACACCCTGGCAGAGGAATGCACGCATATCTTTAGTTTCGAAACGGGAGCCGTGATCGGTGGAGCAGGCTCCAGAATCACTCAGCTCCTAAGCGATAAAACCTGCAGGGTTACCAACTTCGGCTATCCGGATCGCTTCATCCCGCATGGCAAGATTGAGCTGCTCAACCAAGAGATAGGCTTCACCGCAGAAGCACTCAGCAAGAGGATATTAAAGCAGATAAAGCCATGAGCTACAGCCTCAGCGAGCCCATCGTGGCTCAAATCACGCCCTCCGGCACAGCCGCCATTGCCGTGATCCGCATCAGTGGCAAAGACTGCATCCCACTGGTGGCCAAGCACTTCAGCCAGGCAGACAAGCTCATCCAGGCCCCCGGCAACAGCATCCTGCATGGCTACTTCCTGGATGAAGAGGGTGAGCCGATAGATGAGGTGCTGCTGTATGTCTTCCGAGCGCCCAAGAGCTATACCGGCGACGACACGGTGGAGCTTTCCTGTCATGGAAACCCGCGTTTGGCGGCCCGCATCCTCAAGACACTGCTGCTGAGTGCACGCATGGCCAAGCCGGGCGAATTCACGCTGAGAGCGCTGCACAACGGCAAGCTGGACCTGATCCAGGCAGAAGCCGTGAACGACCTGATCAACGCCCCCACCCGCAAAAGCGAAGCGGCTGCTCTGTCGCAACTCCAAGGCGACCTTTCCGATACCATCAACGAACTCCTGGAGCAGATCATCAACCTCAGGATGCGCTGTGAGCTGGGCATAGACTTTGCAGATCAAGACCTTCCGCCTATTGACGAACAGGCCTTGGCGCAGGACTTGGCTTCCCTGCATCACAGATTGCAGCAGATGATAGCCTCAGCGGCGCACGGACGCCTCATCCGCGAAGGCTTTCGCATCTGCCTCGCCGGCGCCCCAAACAGCGGCAAAAGCTCTCTCTTCAACGCCTTCCTCAAGCAAAACCGCGCCATCGTAACGCCGCATCCCGGCACCACCAGAGACTATCTGGAAGAAAGCATCTCGCTGGAAGGATATTGGGTCATCCTCTTTGACACAGCCGGGCTCAGGGAGAGCACAGACCTGATCGAGAAGGAAGGAATAAGGCTGAGCAAGCAGCTGATGAGCGAGGCAGACTTGGTGCTATATCTCATTGATGCAAGCACATATGAAGACCTGCCTGAGCTTGAAAGCCCAGATAAAACCCTGATCGTGCTCAGCAAAGCGGACTTGGTGGACAAAGCCAGGCTTCAAGAGCTGAAAGACAAGATCCCGCATGATGCCGCGGCTGCCAGCGTGATGGAAGAAGGAGGCCTGGACGAGCTCTACGCCACTATCCTTTCCCGCTTGGAACACAATAAAGAAGACGGCGATACGCCTTTGGTGACCAACACCCGTCACTTGGCTGCTTTGCAGGTATGTGCAGGATCGCTCGGCAAGGCGCAGGCAGCGCTGAAGCAGCAGCTGGGCTTTGAATTTGTGGCTTTTGACCTGATCGCTGCCAGTGCCGCTCTGGAAGAAATCATCGGACTGGTGAGTCCGGACGACCTTTTAAACCGCATATTCTCAAACTTTTGCATAGGCAAATAAGGGAGGTATTTAGTATGAGCCCTTGGATTTATTCAAAAGATGGACGCAACATAGGCCCCTTGAACAGCAAGAAGATAGCCAACAAGGTGCTGAATCATGAGCTGGAGCTGGACGACTACGTGCTCTGCACCAAGACGCAGCTCTGGAAGCGCATCCGTGAGATCAAAGAGATCATGGACCTGGTGCACAAGCCCGTGCAGGGACACTACTTTCAAGACATCGACATCCAGCAGTTTGAAGAAGAGCTGGGTATGCAAATGAAGCACGAGCAGCAGCCTTTTGTCTACTTCAGCATAGCCGAGCTAATCTTTTGGCAGCTGATCACTTTGGGGTTGTTTGGTTCCTATTGGTTGGTGGTGCAAAACCGCTATCTCTACCAGGTGGTGGACGCCGACAGCAGCAAATCCAGCTTGTTCAAGCGCTTTGCTATGGGAAATCCTTTCCTGAACGTGATCAAGGGAATAGAAAACCACAAGACGCTCAACGAAGTGCTGGTGCCCTCAAACTCCTTTGTGGGCATCTTCATCCTCTGGACCATCCTGATTTTGACTGCTCTCCTGATGGTGTGGCTCACGATCTCGGCCTTCATTGTCCCCACCTTGTTTGTCTCGGCGATCAGCTTCCTGGTGGTGATGATCCCCGTCCAAAAGTACATCAACCACTGCCACGATAAGCTGAATATCCCGCGCACCAAGCGAACCGTGGGCTTCTACCTCTGGATGATCTTTTTGGGACTGTGTGGCTGGGGGTTCTTGATTTTGGTGATGAGAATCCTGTAGCAGCCACACGCTTCAGACAAATCCCCAAAGACACAAAAAAACGGGACGCATCCCGTTTTTGAAAAGCTGTTACTGCCCGGTAGGCGGAGGATTAAACTCCGGCGGCGGTGCGCCTTGTCCTTCTGTCTCAGGCGGTGCTCCTTGCCCCTCTGTTTCGGCCGGCACCTCCGATTCTTCCTGCAAATCCTGCTGCCACTGATCCACCTGGAACAGTTCGTTGTATCTGCTATCCGCATAGAGTACGCAGAGGCTGCCATCCCCCACGAAGAGCAGGTGGGCGCTGCGATCCAGGTTGAAGGCCCAGATCATCTGGTCTGTATCCTCATCATACATGGTGGGTTCCCTGTGCATCTGATACATCCTGCGCACCACGATCTCGTCCATCTCATCGGTATTGCTGGCCCAATGTTTCACAAACCAGCCGGCCACCGTTTTGGTATCGGGTTTGATAAAGAGGATCACCGCTTCCACCATGGGATCGTTTTTGGCATAATATTTCACCATATAACCATCTATCATAGCCGCTTTAAAGCTAAACTGCATGAGCAGCGAGTCCGCTTTATTCACGGGATCGTCATACGAGATATCAAAGAGGCCCTGTTGAGCGCTCAAGCTGATGCTAATTGCCACTAAGGCAAGGAGAAAGACATACTTTTTCATTTGTTTCCCTATCTATTGTTATGAATCCGGGCCAAGGCCCTGTTACCTATATTACACTTCCGGCGCACATTCCCTGCACACTGTTTTACAAAGCCAAAGAGAAGAGCGGGGCCCTTCTCTTCAGCTCATGCTTTATATAGTCCAAAAGGTATTTATTGCAGCATCTCCGCGGTAGGCTGAGCGCTGTCTTTTCTCTGCCATCTATCGTCGATCTTGGTCTTGATCGGGCTATTCTTGCGGAAGTAATTTACGATGGCATCCCGCAGGTTTATCTCATGGCGGATGATATCCACTTCCGGCACCTGTGTGAGCAGCGTAAGCCCGGCGTTTCCTTGCAGGAGGAAGTCTGTAGTAACGCAGGTGTAGATCTTGTTTTTATCCCAAAGTTCACCGCCTATTTTGAGGGAGGTGACTCTGTCGAAATTGGGGCGCTTCTTGCTGTAGATCACGTTCACGCCGGAGACGACCAGGCCGTGACGGCTGCCTTCCACGCGGGTTTCGATAATCCTGCGCAAAAACTCTCCCGTGCATCTGAAGGACACCAGCATATTATCGAAGGGCATCACTTCAAAGATATTGCGGTAGGTGACGGGGCCGCTCTTGATATCTGAGCGCACTCCACCCAGATTGAGGAAGGCAAAATCTGCATCCACTTCATGGCGCATGGCATCTGTAATCGTGTTTCCCATGAGGCTTTGCGCATCCACATTTACCCTGGAGAGGTAGACGGCGCTGTGTCCCACCACCTCATCCATACCTGCTTCGGCGATGGCCACTTGCGCTTCGATGGTGGCGTTGATTTCAGGATCGGGGATAAACTGGTCTTCAAAGAGCGTGATCATCATCCCTTCCCGCAGCGCCGGCAATTCATAGCCGCAGACGGTGCGAGTCTCGGGATCGATGAGCAATGTGATCCAGCCGAGGTTTGTGCCATTTGCATATCCTTGCACCACCATGGTGTGGGTATAGGGATCGATCCAAGGGCCGGGAAAACCTTTGTGGATATGGCCTCCGATAAAGAAGTCGATCCCACTCACTTCGCGGGCCAGCTCCTGAGCATCGTAGCCCCAGACAGCGTTGCGCTCTTCAAAGAGTGGTGTGCCTTTGGCATCGTAGCGGCTCAGATAGCCTGCCACGGGGTCATAAGGTATGCCTGCATGGCCCAAAACGATCACCACATCGGCTTTTTCCTCGGTGCGCACCACATCCACCCAGTGTTGAAGCACCTCTTTGTCGGCACGGAACTCATAGTTTTTGATATTTTCCGGAAAGCTCATCAGCGCCGTATCCGAGGTGGTGTATCCCACCACGGCGATGCGAACTCCCAGGCGGTCGTAGATATAGTAAGGATAGAGGAACCAAGGGATTTCGCCGGTGCGCTTATCGATGATATTGCAGCTCATGATGGGAAAGTCTGCCAGGCGCAGGGTCTCGATCAATTCATCGCTATGAATGTCAAATTCGTGGTTTCCCAAGGCTAAGCCTTCAAATCCGATGGCGTTCATATATTCGATCACCGCCACGCCGTTGGTCACCGTTCCCACGGGTCTGCCCTGGAAGAAGTCACCGGCATCCAAGAGCAGGTTGTCTCTGGTTTTGCTTGCCAACGAGCGTATGTGCCGGATCAGCGTTGCGGCGGAAGCGCCTCCTCCCAGTTGGGGCGGAAATTCAGGGTTCATGAAGGTGGCTTTACTCCGGTCTATGCCTCCATGAATGTCGTTTGTAAACATGATATCCAGCCTGAGATTCTCCGCATGCGCCAGCACGGGAAAGATCAGGCATAAAATGAGGACGAGATGTAAGTGTTTCATGATTGCTTACCAGGTGATTGATAGAGCGGCTCTGAGCGTGACGTCGTTTTCTCTGATCTTATCCGGATTGCTCCAATCCCTGTCTGCCAGGTTGATGTATTGGTTTGGCCACAGGGCATAGGAGGAGCTGCCGCTGTAAAGTTTGTCGTTGTAATAGGAATCCTTAAAGAGGTCTTGCGCCTCATATTCACGCCAGCTATAGCCGAAGCCGAGGTCTACGCCCATCCAGTCGGTGATGGCAAAACCGCTGCCGGCAGTTAGTTTGGGAGTGAGGATGCGTTTTACGATCAAGCTGCCGTCGGCTTCCACTTCTCTGAGGTAGCTATTGGTGGCGGCAAAGCCTATGCGCAGGGGCAGACGGTTTTCCACCCAATGTTCCACGCCGGCATAGAAGTTGAACTGATCGTCGTAGTGCTCTGAAATCTCGCTGAACTGCACATATTCGAGGTCGAGATTGAGCCAGGTGCGCATGATGTTGCGAGGCTGATAGAGCACGCCCAGCCTGTAGTTGGAAGGCAGGACATAGTCTTCATCTATATCGGTGAGCTGATTCAGCTCTGCCGTGTTGCGATAGGCGTCTCTGTGTTCCAGGGTGCTGCCAGTTCTATCCAAAACTGACTTGGGCACCCAGGTGCCGGCGAAGCCAAAGCGCTCGTTCACCCTCATAGCCAGGCCCAATTTGGCGTATGCTCCTTCCAGCTTGGCATCTGTGGTGAGGCTGTAGTTTGGCAGCACCTTGTTGGGATCGTTTCCGGTAGCTGTAGCGAAGGTATCGATGGCCCACTGGCTCCAGCGGATGGTCTTGGCAAATTCCTGCTTACCTTCCAGCATGCCAAACTGAAAACCGAAATTGAGCTGGGTAATCTCGTTAAAATCATAGCCAATGCTGAAGATACCGGCTGCCTGATCCAAGGTGCCTCTATTCTCGATGCGGTTTGTAGCCAGCTTTTCGGGATAGCCGTCGTTGTCGGTGTTGCGGTTGTTGCGGATTTCCTCGATGTAGTCTCCATCAAAGCTGAGCATAGGCGCATAGAATGCACCCATTCCCACGCGCACCTCGCCCATTTTCAGGGCTCCAAATCCCGCCGCTGCATAGTTGTCGTAGATATCGATATTGGAGGCATAGACAGCGTCATCTATATAGCTATCAAAGGAGTTGTACAATGGCACGTGGCGGTTGTCCTCATTGCGGTCCAGCAGCAGGGATGCAGTGAATCCTGCCTTGGCTTTCATCAGTGTGAGGTTGGCCGGGTTTGCCGCAATGCCAAAGGGGCGCAGATCGTTGAAGGTTCCCGCAGATCCCATGCCAAAGTTACGGGCATCATAGCCATCGATGGGATTGCCAAAATAAGCATCGGTGATCGAGCTTGCCATCATTTGCACAGCCGCAAAGGCTATGAGCAGCACAAGCATCAGGTGTTTGAAATATTTATGGTTACGCATTATTCCTCCATTAGAAGCGGTAATCCAAGGATAGACGGATAGTATTTTCTTTGCGTTCCACTCTTGGGAAGTAGCTTTCTCCATCCACGGGAACGTTGTATTTGCGGATGGAGTATTCCTTTGTTTGATAGGTTTTATTGCGGAATTTGAGGCTGAGGTTCATATTGTCTGAAATGCGACTATGCAGTGCAATCCAGGCTTTTGCGCCTTTGTCACCCATAAAGTCGATCTCCATGTCTTCCCAATCCCAGTGCGAGATACCATGGCTGAACCAATAGATGAAAGAACCTTGCAGCTTCAGATTGTCGTTGAAGTTGTGGGTATAGTTTACGCCTATATAGTCTCCGGTCATCAGCGTCATCGCCGCTGCCATGGAGTTATTTCCCGGCTCGGCCGGATTGGTGAGCGATGTGTAAGGCGGGCTGAGCACCGTGTTGTAACGATATTCAAACTCCAAAAAGTCCCGATTTGAGAGGAAAGTCCTGGCCACAAGCGTGTATTCATTGGTCTTGGAAACTCCTCTTTCGGCCATATCGTCCATCCGGTTGACCTGGTTTTTGTATCTGAGGCGCAGGGCCAGTTGGTAGAGCGGCCTGAACTCCAGTTCGCTTTGGAATCTGGCAGTTCTGCGTCCGTCTGTCTTGCGCTCAAAGAGGTCAAGATAGCTGCGGCCCAAGGTGAAGAAATTGTTGAACTTGTATCTGGTCTCAAAGTAGACGCCGCGCTCCGGTTGAGCTTGCGTGCTACCCAGATAGATATCCGAAAGCAGTGTATTGGTGAGCGTGTAGACGTTTTTCTCCAAGATGGTGTCGTCAAACTTCTCATGCTCGCTGAAGGCGTTGCTGTAGGGATTGTCAAAGCCAACATCATAATCCCGATAAAGCGTGATGAGATAGAGGTTGTCAAACAGGGTGTGAGCGCTGACCAACAGTGCGGAAGGATCATCACCCAGCTTGTAGTCTTCACCGGTCACGCTCAGCTCGGCATATTCGCCCTGGATGCTGGTATTGCCGATCACCGTTCCACCGTCAAAGCCGATCACTCTGCGATAGTCTCTCTCATAATGGCCGGGCTTGTAGGTGCTGTAGAGGCCGGCGATTTCGGCGTCCAACATCTTGAATTTTGGGTAGTAATAGCTGTCCCGGATCAAGAGCGAGCGCAGATCGTTGTATCCCGGCACCACAAAGTGGGCATCATCATACAGAGCGGTATAGGTGGTGAATCCCAGCCTGGTTCCCAGCCAGGGATTTACCTGAATATGAGTACCCCAGAGCTTTTCCCTGAAGGCATCCTTGCGATAGGCGAGGTTGATATAGGGCACGGCATATGCGGTTCCGGAGGCGATTTCGGTATTGAATTTGGCTTCCGCTTCACGCAGATCATCATTCTCAAAGCGAATGGTCGGCACCACATAACTGAAGACCTTGCTCTTGCCGTTTTGTAGCACGGTATCGCCGTTCTCGTCCACATAGACGATGGCGTCCTTTTCATCATCGGAAGCCCAGACACTCACGTTGAACTTCGGATGCGAAATCTCCACTGCTCCACCTCTGAGCGCATATTCCTGCGTGCGGGAAAGGTCAGGCGTGATGCCCAAGATGCGCTTGCTAAAGCCAAATCCCGTCTTCCTGGCGCTGTAGAAATCTGTGTTTTCCATCACCAAACCTTCGCCAAAGGTGGCCCTGTAGTGGCCCAGATACAGCTTCAGCCTGGTGTTATCCAGCAGCGGCAGCTCGGAATTTTCATAGCCGGCATAGTATTTGGAGTCCTTGATGATCTCCCGGCCCGTCTTGTGCTGCATCCCCAGCTCGCCTTTGCCGGTGTAGTTCATGATGCCGAGCTTGAAGTTTTTGCCCCAACGGGCACGCAGCTTCATGGAGATATCGGGGTCAACCCTGTCCAGGTTGAAGTGGCCCCAATAGCTGAGGTCTTTCTCGTGCGGGATGGTGATGCTGCTATTGCCATATTTGCTGCGCAGGAAAGGCTCATGCAGCATATCGTGGCTGCCTTCTTCAAAATAGCGCGTATAGTATTGCAAAGAGGCATCAAAGAAGAGACGATCCTTCACCGGTGGCTCTTTGTAATACACGTAGTTGCGCAGGTTTGTATAACCGTAGTGAGTCAACCCCACCGTGTTGCGGAGGTCTCTCATCTCGGCGATAGTATCCCCTCTGGCGGTGCGCTTGAGGATCGCTACGGCTTCCATGGCGGAGACATTGGGCAAACTCACAAACTCTTCAAAATGCATGCGGTTGACGTTGTGAGGTGTCATCAGATAATCCTCCCAAACGTCCGCCATACCTTCGGAAGCGCCTTCATTGCTATCCAGACGCTCGATTAAATAGCGAATCTCATCTCTGCGAGCCTGAGCTTCATCCGTCTGAATAAACATTGAAACCACCACCTGATCCTTGATCCGCAGCAGCGTGCGCTGATCAATGGAAGGTATCTGGCGAAGCTGGAAGATATCTGTGAACATGCTCACGTAGTCCCGATATTCCAGGATATCACGCGCCTGCTTCTCAGTCAAATTGAGCTGTCTCAATTCGTCGTAATCTGCCGTGTTGAGATCAACCTTGGCAGAGAGCAACCCCAAGCATAAAAGCAGGGGTAGCAAGATCAGAAGTTTTCTCATTGCTTTTCCTTGCAGTGCTTTATCATATTAAAATAGTCTATTTGTTTAGCTGATTGCCAGTGTATTTTTGCCGCTAAATCTGTAAAGTCTTTTTTTGAGGCAGGAGCCAAATAGCCAGTTTTGATGCCTGCGCAAGCCCCAAAAAAGAAATCCTTACACTTATCACAGCATCCGGCTTGCAAGTGAGGAAAAAACCAAAACCTAAAGGCAGAAAAATGGTTCATATTCTTTTAGGATGGGTCGAATGGTCTCTATGGCAAGCGACCGTACTTGGTTGTTTCAGCGACCGCCCGCACAATCGCCAGTTTGCATAAAGCATTCGTATCTCGTAATTTGCGCCAGCGCTCACAACTCACAACTGGCAACTGACAACTGCGGCGAAGCCGCCTCCTTAGCGACCCGCCCGGTGATTACTCGGTGCCTCCCGGGAAAAACCCGAGTATCTCCACGGCATCTCCCCGTGGGTCGGTAAGGAAGGGGTATGTAATTAACCTCTACCCACCATATATTGAGCATGAGCCAAAAAAAAGAGCCGGATTCACGAAAATTGTTTGCCTATCGTTAAATGATGAATAGCTTATATCTCATAACGAACTATCAATGGAGGTTATAACGGATGCCAAAGTATCTGATCATCGGCGGAGTGGCTGGCGGAGCATCAACAGCCGCCCGGCTCAGACGTCTGGACGAACAAGCCCAAATCATTATGTTTGAACGTGGAGACTACATTTCCTATGCAAATTGTGGTCTGCCTTATTACATCGGAGACGTGATCACGGAACGTGAGCGTCTCTTTGTGGAAACACCCGAAAGTTTTACCGCCAAACTCAACGTGGACGTGCGTGTGCAGGAAGAAGTCACCTCCATCAACCGCGAGGCCAAAGAAGTCACCATCACACGCAGAGATGGCAGCACCTACACCGAAAGCTATGACAAACTCATCCTCGCCCCCGGTGCGGAACCCCTCAAACCGCCCATCCCGGGCATAGACGACGAGCTGATTTTTACCCTGCGCAACGTGCATGACACCGATAAGATCAAATCTTTTGTGGATAAGCATGACGTGCAGCACGTGACCGTCGTGGGTGCTGGTTTCATCGGCTTGGAAATGGCAGAAAACATGCACCATCTCGGCTTTAACGTCACCATCGTCGAGATGGCTGATCAGGTGATGATGCCGCTCGATTATGAGATGGCAGCCCCCATCCATCAGCACCTCAAAAGCAAGAATGTGGAGCTTTACCTCAGCGATGGAGTGAAATCCTTTGCCCGGGAAGGGGATAAGCTCAAAGTAACCTTGAGCAGCGGACGCACCCTGGCTACCGATATGGTGATCCTCTCCATTGGCGTGCGGCCGGATAGCAAGTTAGCTGCCGATGCCGGTCTGGAATTGGGAGTCAACCGCGGCATTGTGGTAAACGAATACCTGCAGACCAGCGATCCGGATATCTATGCCCTCGGCGACGCCGTCGTATTCAAGAACCCCATCACCGGCGAAGATGCCAACACCTATCTCGCCGGCCCGGCCAACAAGCAGGGACGCCTCCTGGCAGACAACCTGGCAAATGGCCACGTGCGCAAGTACAAAGGCAGCATCTCCACGGCGATAGCCAAGGTTTTCGACCTCACGGTTGCCTCCACCGGATTAAACGAAAAGACGCTCAAAAAGGCCAATATCCCCTACGAAGCGACCATCGTCCATCCCGCCAATCATGCCGATTATTACCCCGGCTCCTCTCCCCTCTCTCTCAAGATCGTCTTTGATCCCAAGAATGGCAAGCTCTTTGGCGCCCAAGCGGTTGGCTATGATGGCGTGGACAAGCGCATAGACGTGCTGGCCAGCATCATCACCCGCGGTGGAGACATCTGGGATATGCAGGATTTTGAACAAGCCTACGCACCTCCATTTGGCAGCGCCAAGGACCCCGTCAATGTCGCCGGTCTGGTAGCGGAAAACATCATCAACGGCCTCGTGAAGGTCATCCATTGGCATCAAATACCGGATATTGATTTCAATGACACCATGCTCATCGATGCCCGCACCCCGGAAGAATATCAGTTGGGCAGCATCCCTGGCAGCGTCAATATCCCCTTGCAACAGATACGCCAACGCCTGGACGAAATTCCCAAAGACAAAAAGATCGTCATCAACTGCAAAACCGGCGGACGCTCCTACTTCACCTCAAGAATCCTGATGCAACACGGCTACAAAGACGTATACAACCTCAGCGGTGGCTATGTAACCTACAGCACCGTAAACAAAAAACAAAGCAATGAAGACATATTTGGAGACCAACCCATGAAGAGCGAAGCTAAAACCCCCAAAGAAAGCGCACCCATCCCCACCGGGGGAGTCACTATAGAAGCGGATGCCTGTGGCTTGCAATGCCCCGGCCCCATCGTGAAACTCAAAAACGAGATGGATAAGCTCAACGACGGAGACATCCTCAGGATCACAGCCACCGATCCCGGCTTTGCCACCGACGCTCCCTCCTGGTGCAACGTCACCGGAAACAAGCTGGTAAACCTGGAAACCAAAGGCAAGAAGATCGTCGCCACCATCCAGAAAGGCGCAGGGACACTCCCTGACAAAGGCGGAGCCGCGGGTGACGACAAAACCTTCGTGGTCTTCAGCAACGACCTCGACCGCGTCCTGGCTGCCTTCGTGATCGCCAACGGAGCCGCTGCCTTAGGCAAGAAAGTGACCATGTTCTTCACCTTCTGGGGACTCACCGCCATCAAGAAACCCAACGCCCCCAAAGTGGATAAGGACATGATGGCCAACATGTTTGGCATGATGCTGCCCAAGAGCTCTCAGGGCCTGGGACTCTCCAAGATCAACTTCGCCGGCATGGGCCCCAAAATGATGCGCAAACGCATGAAAGACAAAAATGTAGACTCCATCGAAACCATGATCCAGCAAGCCATCAAGGCCGGTGTGAAACTCATCGCCTGCCAAATGAGCATGGACGTGATGGGAGTGGATGCATCAGAACTCATCGACGGCGTAAGCATCGGCGGAGTAGCTACTTACCTGGAAGCTGCCGAAAAGAGCAACGTCAACCTGTTCATCTAACAAATCTGATACAATTGACAAGGCACCCTCATCCACAGGGTGCCTTTTTGTGTACGGGCGGTTGCCATACCAAGCCTTGGTGAACCTGCTTTCAATATACTGTCGTAACACACGAGAGCGTGACCAATTGCAGCTTTCCTGCTTGCACGCAGGCGGGTTATTTGGCATGACATCAAGAATATCTATCATCAAGAGCGGATTTTACTTGACAATTTCCGCCCCTTTTATATCATAAGCCAGCACGTTGAAATTGACCTTTTAGATTATATAAGGGAGTTTTATTTTGTTAATTCAGAAGTATTTTGAAACTCGGCTCGATCTCATTGAGAAAGGCCTTGACAGCTTTCTCAGCTTTGAGGACAAGCATGCCTCGGAGCTGAAGGAAGCTATGCGTTATGCCGTGATCCCCGGTGGCAAGCGTTGGCGTCCCTTGATGCTGCTTGCCGTATTTGAGATGCTCACCGGCATGAAGAAGACCA
Organism: Cloacimonetes bacterium UBA3900; assembly: GCA_002391675.1. Lineage (GTDB taxonomy): Bacteria > Cloacimonadota > Cloacimonadia > Cloacimonadales > Cloacimonadaceae > UBA3900. The sequence goes on from DGFM01000009.1 coordinate 53,523, forward strand.
AGGTGTTAAACGATGCCGTTTTGGCAGCCGTGGCTGTGGAACTGTGTCACAATGCCGCATTGGTTCACGATGATCTTCCCAGCGTGAAGAATAACAAGCTGCGCCGGGACATCCCCGCGGTGCATCAGAAATACGGCAATGCCGTGGCCATCTTGGCCGGAGATGCGCTTTATACCTTGGCTTTTGAGGTGATCGGCCACATCTCAAACAAAGAACATGCCATCCAAGCAACGCGTATCCTCTCTTCTTACACCAAATCCTATGGTCTGGTTGGCGGGCAACTGGTAGATTTGGAGATGAAGCGCAAGGTGATGAAGATCAACTCCTTACGTTTTATCGACATGAAGAAGGTAGGCGCTTTGCTCCAAGCTTCGGCGGACATCGCCTGCGTATTGGCGGAAGCTGAAGAAGAGGACAGGATGGTGATGAACACCTATGCTTCCAACCTGGCTCTTTGCTATCAGATGATAGAAAACATCGCCTCGGATTATAACCGGGGTGGCGAAGGCCTGGATTTTGACGAGGAATTTGTTCCTTCGAGTCGCCGCACCTACACCGGCATTTTGGGCTTTGACAAAGCTCGCAATCAAGTGGAAAAGATGCTTGATGATTGCGACAGAATGATCAAACCCTATTCCAATCGCAATGTCCTGGACGAGTTTGTCCAAATGTTGCGTGACACACTACCTTAAGAAAAAGAAACCACATGATCGATATTCACTGTCACATCATACCCGCAATTGATGATGGCAGCAAGGATCTCGCCAGCTCTATCGGACAGCTTTTGGCCATGGATGCCGGTGGGATCACGCATGCCTTTTTGACTTCGCATTACCTAAAAGGGCATTATGAATATAGTAGGGAAGAATATATGAAGAAGCTGGAGGAGCTGCAGCAGGCACTCAAAGCCAAGGGCGCAAAGCTGAAGCTCATCCCCGGTTTTGAGGTCTTTCTCTCTCCCACGATTTTGGAAGATGTCAAAGAGAAGAATCTCACCCTGGGCGACTCCAAATATGTGCTGATCGAGACAGAGCTGAACGGCCTCTACCATGATTTTGAGCACTATACCTTCGATCTCCTGAGAGCAGGGTATAAGCCGATCTTGGCCCATGCAGAACGCTATGTGAGCGTGATGAGAAAGCCGAGCAAGGTGCGCGATTTGATCGAGAGAAACGTTTATATCCAAGTAAATACCGGCTCGTTAGTGGGCCAATACGGCGAGAAGGTGCGCCAAACCGCCTGGATTTTGCTGGATAATGGCTGGGCTCACCTGCTTGGTTCTGACGATCATGTGCGCGGACCTTACACGTCCTACTTTGAGGCGGTGGAAAAGATCAAACACCGCATCGACAAGCGAACCGCCCAGTTACTGAGCCGCGAGCACGCACTGATGGTCTTGGCAGATGAAGAAATTCCCTACAAGTATGTACATGTGGAAAGACCACACCACCACCGCTCCAGATCTAAAAGCTTTTGGAGATGGTTATTCGGTTGATGACGCGCTCCATCCTCATCACAGGTATCACCGGCCTGATTGGCGGCAATGTCCTGAGGGCGATTTTAGCCCTGGATGGTGGCTACGAGATCACCGCATTGGTGAGGCCGGGCACCTCCAAGAGCAGATATGCAGAATTTGGCTCCAAAGTGGAGATCGTGGAGCTGGATTTGGCGGATACGAAGGGGATCAACGCTTGGCTGGAAAGCCGCAGCTTCGATATCGTGATGCATATCGGCGCGCTGAGAGGCGGCAGAAAGTTTGGCAAAAACATCTATCTCAAAGCCAACCTCCACAGCACCCAAGCCTTTTGTGAATACTGCCTCAAGACGGGAGCGCAACTGCTTTTTTGCTCCTCGGTGGGAGTATTTGGCGCCATCCCCAAAGAGCTGCCCGCGCAAAACCTCTCACCCCGCAATGCGGATAACCACTATCACTTCACCAAGATTCAAAGCGAAAACTATATCCAGAAAGCGGTGCTAAGGGGCTTGAAAGCGGCGATCCTCCGGCCTGCCATCACCTATGGCCCGGGCGATAACGGCTTTCCGCAGACCTTGGTCAAGATGGTGACAAAGCGCACCTTCCCGCTCATCAAGAGACGCGTCTGGATCCACCTTTGCCATATCAATCTGATCACAGATGCCTTTGTGTGGCTGCTGCAGAACGATTGGGAGAGCGGCCTGGTGCTCAACGTGGCGGACAGGGAACCCGTGCAACTTCATGCCCTGGTCAACTTTATCTATAGGGAACGATATGGCAAAAACTATCCTGCCTTCCTTCAGGTGGACGAGCGCTGGTTCAGCCTGGGTGAGAAGGTAGCCCGATTCTTCGGGAATGAACTCTGGATCAGCCGCTTTGAGCTGATCTCCAAAAGCTGGTTTTATCAGGTGGCCGACACCTTCGAGCTGATGCAACTGGAGCCCATCTACACCATCCCCGGCTTCAAGATCCTGATGAGCAAGGAGAAGCGCTGATGGCCATCCCCATCATCAACAACTGGCGCAGCTACTTTGAGCATGGCGATGAAGGGCTTGGCTCCAGCTACGAACGCATCATTTTGAACAATGTCCTGCTCAGCGTGATGCAGAAGTATGAGGTAAAAAGCGTGTTGGAAAGCCCCAGCTTCGGCTTCACGGGCCTCAGCGGCATCAACCTCGTAGCTTTGGCCAAAGAGGCCGTCAGCGTGCATCTGGAAGACCACGACGAGCAGCGCATCCTGATGATCAAGGAGCTGTGGGACAGCCTGGATCAAAGCATGGAAATCCGCTACAATGCAAACTATCGGAGCTTGGATTATCCAGACAAAAGCTTTGACCTCAGCTTCAGCTTTTCGGCCCTGTGGTTTTGCCAAGACCTGCGCTTGTATCTCTCCGAGCTGGCTCGCGTGAGCAAAAAGTGCATCCTGATCAGCGTTCCCAACCGCAGCGGCTTGGGCTACCAATCGCAATTGCAGGACTACAGCCCCGCGCGTTACCCCTATCTGAAGATTTCACACATAGATCCCCCCTCCTTCATCTATCTGCTGGGCAAACTGGGCTGGACCCTGAAAGAAAGCAAGCTTTTTGACTGCCCCCTCTGGCCGGATATCGGGATGAGCAAGGAGGACTTTATCCGGAACAAGCTGGGCATCAAACTGAGGGTCAAGGAGCAGGAAAGTGGTGCGGCGGTTCAGCGACCGCCCGTCCAGAGCGCCCGTCCAGAGAAAGAGCCGCTTTCCATCCTGGATTATTATCGGGGCAAGGATGAAGGGTTTGCCGGGCGCATGCTGCAATATGATCTGTTTGAGCGCCACGCAACGCAGGCTTTCAAGCGCATCTGGGCGCATCACGAATACTTCCTCTTCGAGCCGAAGCAGTGACCAAAAAGCAAGCACTGTTCCTGATCCTGGGGCTGATCCTGGGCATCCTGTTAGTCCTCCTCTGGTTGAGGATGGTGGATCTGGACGAGCTTTGGCTGGCTATCCAAGGGGTCAAGGTTTCCACACTGGTCCTGGCTTTGGGCTTTTATATGCTGGCCTATTTTGTACGCAGCATCAGGTGGCATCAGCTCATGGACAGAGCCAAACGCCCCACGCTGCTTAAGGTCTGGAGTTACAGCCTGATAGGCAACATGATCAACTACCTCATCCCCATCCGCGCCGGCGAGGTGGCCAAAGCCTGGCTGCTGAGGAAGCAGGACAAGCTCCCCATGAGCTCCAGCCTCTCCATCATCTTTATCGACAAGAGCTTCGATACCTTCGGCATCTTTCTGGCGCTGGCGCTGCTGCCTTTTTTGGCGCTGAAGCTGAACGCCGCCATGTATATTTTGTTGGGGGGTTTGGCTTTGGTGTTTGTAATATCAGTAGGATTGGTGCTTTTGGCGATGTTCAATCCCCGAAAGGTGATCCTTGTTCTCAAAAAGCTGTTCTTTTGGCTGCCCCAGCGCTTTCATGCCAAGCGGGACGAGTTTATCCGGCTCTTCATCGGCGGCATGGATTTGTTCAGGTCGCAGCCGCTCAAGCTGGCTGGTGCTTTGGGATATACCATCTTGGGAGTTATCTTGGATGGGCTTTACTTTTGGCTCATCTTCAGAGCTTTCGATCTGGCCTATCCCTTTGCCATGGTGCTATTTGGCTACACGCTGATCAACCTCAGCTACGCCTTGCCGCAGCCACCCGCCCAACTGGGATCGAACCAATGGATGATGATCATCATCTTTAGCTTGGGATTTGGGTTGACAAAAGCGAGCGCCTCCGCTGTGATGACCCTGGCGCACGTGTTGACCGCGGTGTTGATCAGCCTCAGCGGCGGAATCGCACTCAGCATCACGGGTAGCCGGATCCTCAAGAAGATTTTTACAGGAGAAAACTTATATGACTAACGAGCAAATGATAGAGCGAATCGAACAATTGAAGGTAGCCAAAGACGAGCTACTGGAGCAGATACATAGAGTAATCATCGGTCAGGACGAGGTGATAGAACAGCTTTTGATCGGGCTTTTCGCTGGTGGACATATGCTGATCGAAGGCGTGCCCGGCTTGGCTAAGACCCTGCTTATCTCCACTTTGGCCAAAGCGCTGAACCTCAGCTTTGGGCGCATCCAATTCACTCCCGATCTCATGCCCTCGGACATCACGGGCTCGGACATCCTGGTGGGCTCCTCCACCGAACGGGAGTTTCGCTACATCAAAGGCCCCATCTTTGCCAATATCATCCTGGCAGACGAAATCAACCGCACACCCCCCAAAACTCAGGCTGCACTCCTGCAAGCCATGCAAGAATATAGCGTTAGCAGCGGCAATCAAACCAGAGCTCTGCCTCTGCCCTTCATCGTGATGGCCACGCAAAACCCCATCGAACAGGAAGGCACCTATCCCCTGCCGGAAGCGCAACTTGACCGCTTTATGTTTCATGTACAGATAGATTATCCGGATCGCGAGACGGAGCTGCAGATCGTGAAAAGCACGACCACAGACCAAAAGGTGGAAATCCAGAGCCTCCTGGACGCCGAGAAGATACTCGCGGCGCAGGCGGCGGTGAGAGGCCTGCCGTTGGCTGATCACGTGCTCCAATATGCAGTGGATTTGGCTCGTTCCACACGCCCCAACAGCCCCGAAGCCCCCGAAAGCGTGCGCAAATGGATCAGTTGGGGAGCCGGACCCAGAGCCTCACAAAACCTTATCTTGGCCGCCAAGGCAAGAGCAGCCTTGGATGGCAGACTTAGCCCCTCGGAAGAAGACGTGCGCCAAGTGGCAAGACCCGTGCTCAGTCATCGCATCCTGCTTTCCTTCACGGCGGAAGCGGAAGGCGTCAGCACCCGTGACATCATCCAAGAACTCATCGGAGTAAAGTCATGAAAAAACTCATCCTTTCCCTCATTTTTATTAGCTGTATCTTAGCCCTAACAGCCGTTGAAACCAGATTTTTGCAGCCCATCGTCAGGGTTGCGGACGGACAGGCTTTGGGCATCCAAGTCTTTGGAGATCAGGTGATCACCTGCAATCAACACCAGGTCTGGATCTACAATATCTTCAATCTCTTCCGCCCCTCCATCGAGGCCTCGTTCCTCTCCGGGGCACAGATCGAAGACTTCGACCTCGTGGGAGACAACTACCTCTACGTGGTTACGCGAGAGCCGGCAAACGTCATCGTGCCCGTGGATTCGCTCAATTCCTACTCACGCATCTATTTCACCGAACACCTGCCCGGAGACAAGATCACCCGCGAGGGCAGCACGGTCTACGTCGCAGACCGCTTCAAAGGCATAGATATCATCAACATCGGCAAAGGCGGCCTCAGGGAAATCATCTCCACCTTCTCCACCAACTGGGGCATCAAGGATTTTGAGGCCATCTACCCCAACCTCTATGCGCTCAACGACTTCGGCCTGGTGACCGTGGATATCACGGATCAACAGTTCCCGCAAGCCAGAGGCCAAAACTACCAGATCCCGGAATCTCGCTGCTTGGTGAAAAACAAGGATACCGTGTGGGTGGGTGCCGGCAAAAACCTGCTTGGCATCAACGTGCGCGACCTCAAAAACCCCTACCTCACCACCCAATACCGGATGCCAAACGAAATCCTGGACCTGGAAGTGCTGGACGACCGTCTCTACCTGGCTTTGGGACGCGGAGGCGTGAAGATTCTGGACGTGAAAAACCCCCTGCAGATCGAGGATATCAACACCATCAATACGCCCTACAGCGTCTATGACGTGGCCCTGAGCGAGGATCTGGTCTTCCTGGGCATGGGTAGAGATGGCTGGTGCATATATCAGTATAAGTAGTCGTCAGTCATCAGTAGCCGGCGGTTGCCGTAGCGACCATGTACGGGCGCTTGCCTATAGCGCCGCAAAGTACGGTCGGTCGCTGGACCGACCATGTACGACCGCTCCCCGAGCACCGAAGGTATCGGCGTTAGCCGCACCGACCATGTACGGGCGCTTGCCTATAGCGCCGCATGCTAAAATAGGGCTCAAATTCAATTAAGGTGGGTAAAACTTGGGAGGGACAAGGCAATTTCCCTTGGTTTTCAGGGCGTAAAATGGTAGACGAACATCCAAAGAACACCTACTAATTTAGTAGGTATTCCTTTTCTCGCCCCGTCACCGGAAAAGTGAGGGTTTTGTGAAAAATTTGCCCCATCTTAACAAAACTGAACGGAAAAACGCCTTTTTTGACCCCTCTCAAACGTCGATTTCATGCGGCCTCCCAATGGGGCCCCTAAGGGGCTCCTACGGGATCCGCAAGTAACCCATAGGAAACCCGTAAGATATGCGAAACGGCGAGGTAGGAGCCAGAAAAGTTGTGAACCTTTTCAAAAAGTCAAATATTTCGATATATTCTCGGTTTTTCCGGGGAAATTATGCCCCCAAAATGAGCACTTTTTTGAGAGGAAAGAAACTTGAGAAGCTCACTGACTTTTCGACCATAAAAGCGAGAGATACATCCGGTGCCCAGCGTAGGCTTGATCGGAAGCACAGAGATCAACTCGAAGAAACCATGATCTAAAATGACTTCCTGCTTATAATACTCTCCAATTTAGGCCCGACACATCTTATCCGTGTTTAATAAAGCAATATGCGCACTAAACTTTTGGGTTAAGGCTTTATAATACGGAACAGGCTTTACAGCAGATTTGTTGTAATCTCAAGACTCAATCCTTTTTCTCCAAATAAGTTGGTGCAGAGTTTTAGTAGTTGACAAAAAAGCGCCAAAATCAACCCTTGAGCAAAGACAAACTATAATGGAGATACAAACATGGTAAGACTCGATGAGAACTTTGGGAGAAGCGAAGATCTTATTAGCAAAAATATAGAGCAGTTGAAGCAACTGTTCCCCATGGCCTTTACTGAGGGGAAAATTGATTTTGAGGTACTAAAACAGCTTCTAGGAGAGTATGTTGATAATGAGGAAACAAAGTACGGCATAAACTGGTATGGGAAAAAGAAAGCTCGCATGATTTCGCTTACTCCAAGCATGGGAACTTTGAGACCATGTCCTGAGGATAGCGTCGATTGGGAGCAAACCCAGAATGTTATTATTGAAGGTGATAATTTGGAAGTGTTAAAACTTCTCCAAAAGAGTATGCATGGCAAGGTAAAGCTTATCTATATAGACCCCCCTTACAACACAGGTCTTGATTTTGTCTACACGGACAATTATAAAGATAATATTCAAAACTACTTGGAACTAACCTCACAGTCTGATGGCAATCAGAAGCTAACTAGCAATACGGAATCAAGTGGAAGATTCCATACACAGTGGCTGAACATGATGTATCCTAGGTTAATTTTAGCTCGAAACCTTTTGAGAAAAGATGGCGCAATTCTCATCAGTATAGACGAGAATGAAATAGCAAACCTATTGGCGATATGCAATGATGTTTTTGGGGAGGAGAATTTTGTTGAGTGTTTAGTTTATGACAAAAAAGCAGCTCCCAAGGGGGTGCCGCCAACAAATATGGTTGTTGGTGTTCACGAGTATATTCTATGTTACGCAAAGTCATCAGAATTTAAGTTCATAGGTACTTTAAGAAGTCAGGATGGGTTTAGCAATCCCGACAATGATCCTCGTGGCCCTTGGCGAAACACAAACATAAAAAGCACCGTCAACGACAGATCAACAGCCTTTACAATAACAGACCCATTAACTGGCAATGAGTATACCGATACATGGGCATTCGCGAAATCTGAAATTGAAAGATTGATCCAAGAGAATCGGCTATTATTCCCGAAATCAAGTGAAGGACAGGTTAGAATGAAAGAGTTTTTCTATGAATTCGGATCACCTTATATTCCCATTAAGTCTTCATTAGGTTTGTTCGATGCGCAGAAAAATACAGAAATGTTAGTCAAATTAATGGGCGAGAAAGTCTTTCTGAACCCCAAAAGTCTTGATCTTATGAGAACATTGGTATCTATTGTTACCTCAAGAGATGATATTGTGTTGGACTTTTTTGCAGGCATTGGTACTACAGGGCACGCTGTATTAGAACAGAACGCTATCGATAATGGAAGTCGAAGATATATTCTTGTACAGCTTCCTGAATTGCTTGATACAAATGTCAAAGATCAAAGAGACGCTGCAGAATACTGTGATAGAATGAACAAACCAAAAAATATTTGTGAATTAACCAAGGAAAGAATTAGAAGAGCGTCTCAACTAATCAAGCAAGTTTACCCCGGGTCCACAGGTGATCTCGGGTTTAGGGTATTTAAGCTAGATTCCTCCAACATAAAAGCATGGGACCCGTCGATGCAAGACATAGAATTGTCTATTGAGAAATATTCAGAGTATATCAAAAAAGATAGATCTGAAATGGATATTCTGTTTGAACTTCTACTCAAGTTAGGCTTAGATCTATCTCTTCAGATCGAAAGCAAGGAAATATGCCACGAGGTCATATATAATGTTGGCTTCGGTGCTCTGATAGTTTGCTTATCAAAAAGCATTCCCAGTGATGATTTAGAGTTACTTGCGCAGGGCATGGTTGACTGGATCAAGTCCCAAGATCCCGAGGTGGAGCCAACGATTGTATTTCGTGACTCTGCATTTGAAAATGATGTGGCCAAAACAAACCTTACTGCCATATTAAATCAATGTGGATATGATAGAATTCATAGCTTATAGGTAAATTATGAAACTACATTTTGAACCCAACCTGCAATTTCAATTGGATGCCATTGAGGCAGTATGCGACCTTTTTAAAGGTCAAGAGCAAGGTCATTCTCTGTTTACAGTAGCTATGCCCACAGAAGAGCAAATTGATTTACTTGTAGAATCTGAAGGCATTGGAATTGGAAATAAACTTGGACTATTAGATGAAGACATACTGGCTAACCTTCAGGAAATCCAGCTTCGTAATGGTTTAAGACCAGACAGTGTTTTACATTCAATGAACTTTACGGTTGAGATGGAAACTGGAACCGGAAAAACCTATGTGTATCTAAGAACAATTTTGGAGCTCAATAAGCGTTTTGGATTCAAAAAGTTCGTGATTGTGGTTCCCTCCATTGCCATCAAAGAGGGTGTGTATAAATCGCTGCAAATTACTAGTGATCACTTCAAATCCCTATACGAAAGCGAACCGTATGATTATTTTCTCTATGATTCCAACAAGCTTGGTCAGGTGCGGCACTTTGCCACCAGTGATTCCATCCAGATCATGGTTGTTACAGTTGGAGCAATAAATAAAAGAGATGTCAACAATCTGTACAAGGAAACGGAGAAACTCAATTGGGGCAAACCAATTGACCTGATTAGTCAAACTAACCCCATCATCATCGTGGATGAGCCTCAAAGCGTTGATGGAGGCTTGGAGGGACGCGGTAAAGAAGCCCTGGCTGCGATGAACCCCCTCTGTACATTGAGGTATTCTGCAACACATGTTGAAAAACATCACATGGTTTATCGCTTGGATGCAGTGGATGCCTATCAGAAACAATTGGTCAAGCAGATAGAGGTGGCATCTGCGAGGATTGTCGGCGACCATAATAAACCCTATATCAAGGTTGTATCAATATCGAACAGGCGCAATTTGATTCAGGCTAAGGTGGAATTAGATGTTCAACGGGGACAAGATGTTGTCCGTAAACATGTCATGGTTCAGGATGGAGATCTGCTACTTACGATTACAGGTAGGGACATTTACGACAACTGCACGATTGGCGAAATCAGTTGTCGCAAAGGGGCAGAGTTTGTTGAGATCTGGTTCCCGGGCGTAAACAAAAATCTGAAAATAGGAGAAAGCTATGGAGGAGTAGACGAAGACTCACTGGCGAAGTTGATGATCCGACGCACAATCAAGGAGCATTTGGATAAAGAACTCAGGCTCACGCATAGGGGCATAAAGGTTCTTAGTCTGTTCTTTATTGACCGAGTTGAGAAGTATCGTAGTTACGATGCAGATGGCAACGCTATCAAGGGAGAGTACGCCAAGATCTTTGAGGAAGAGTATGCAAGGCTAATTAGACGTGGCGAGTACAGCACTATCTTTAATGATGTTGATATAGACAGCTTGGCTCAAGAAGTACATAATGGATATTTCTCTATAGATAGGAAAGGTGGTTGGACGGATACAAAAGAAAACAATCAGACAAATAGGGATAACGCAGAGAGAGCCTACAGCCTTATCATGAAAGATAAGGAAAAATTATTGAGCCTTGACACTAAATTGAAGTTCATTTTTTCCCACTCAGCCTTGAAGGAAGGGTGGGACAATCCCAACGTATTCCAGATTTGTACTCTAAGAGAGATGGGATCGGAACTGCAAAGAAGACAAACCATAGGCAGGGGGTTGCGTCTGTGTGTAAACCAGGATGGTGAACGGGTCAGAGGTTTTGATGTGAATACTCTTACGGTGATCGCAAGTGAGGGTTATGAATCTTTTGCCTATAATCTGCAAAGAGAAATAGAAACAGACACAGGAATACGTTTTGGTATCGTGGAAAAAGATCAGTTTGCAGCGATAAAAGTAGTTGATCCCTCTGGTAAAACTGTAGCCCTTGGTGTTGCAGAATCTGAAAAATTGTGGGATTATTTGAAAGATAACCAGCTCATCAACTACAAAGGAGTCATTCAGGATAAACTACGCGCCGGATTGAAAGAAGATAAACTGCAACTCCCCGATGAATATGCGGATCAACACGAAGAAATTAGAATTATTCTGCGCAGGTTTGCAGGAAGGCTTGAGATCAAGAATGCAGATGATAGAAGTAGAATAAAAGTGAGGAAAGAAGTGCTGTACAGCCCTGAGTTTAAAGAGCTCTGGGACAGAATAAAGCACAAAACTACATACAGAGTTAACTTTGATAATGAAAAGCTCATAAGAGACTGCATTGAAGCTGTGGATAGAATGCCACCAGTTGTAAATTCAGCCTTGATTTGGGACAAAGTAAATATCAAGATGGATGACGGAGGAGTTGATACGGTTCTGAAAGAAACGACATCACCAGCATCCATTCATCCCGGGGAGATTGTCTTACCAGATGTTTTATCCGAGTTAGCGAACAAAACCAAGTTAACCAGAAAGAGCATAACCAGAATTCTTTTGGACAGCAGCAGATTGATTGATTTCAAACGCAATCCCCAAAAGTTCATTGAATATGCAACTGAAGCCATCAATAGAACTAAGAGGTTAGCCCTCGTAGATGGCATCAAGTATCAGCGTATAGGCGATGACTACTACTTTACCCAAGAATTGTTTGAGAACGAAGAACTATTTGGCTATGTATCTCAAAATATGCTTGAGTCTCAGAAAACTCCCTACGAATACATCGTTTATGATTCTACAACAGTAGAAAGGCCGTTCGCAGAGAGCTTGGAGAAAAACAAGGCGGTAAAGGTGTTTGCCAAATTACCACCTTGGTTCCAAATACCAACTCCTTTAGGGGGATATAATCCAGACTGGGCTATATTGGTAGATACAGAAGACGGCTTGCGCTTATTCTTCGTTGTAGAGACAAAAGGGGATGTTTTCTCAGATGCTCTCCGCCCATCAGAGAAGGCGAGAATAGATTGTGGCAAAAAGCATTTTGAGGCCTTGGACACTGACGTTACTTTCACTGTAGCAAATAGTTATGGTTTTTTCGAAAACCTACTGAGCCCAAGTAGTTGATTGGTGGCAAGCTGCACCTGCAGCGAACTGGCAGTTGTAAGCATCAGGCTGCACTTGCTCAGGTCGGTGTGGCTTACGCCTGTACCTTCGGTGCGCAGCGAGCGACCGTACTATGCGGCGGTTCGGCGACCGCCGGCTACCTTCTCCGGTATTACACTTTGACAAAGAAAGAGACAACATTTGACCGATTTCGTATGCTTAACGTTAGCAAGCAGTTACAGGTTTGGTTTTTTCGGTTTTTCTTCGTCTGAGCGAGGTCGTCAGAGTATATTATGAGAGGAGGTTTTCTGAAAGTGAGTTTTGGATTCTTCTACGGATACACACGGACGGGTGGCCGGATTCGCCGTCAAGCTGTGAGTTGTGAGCAACTGGCGCCAGGGGTGGGGATGCAGATGGACGCGTGAAGATCGGCGGTGCGGCTTGCGCCGGTACCTTCGGTGCTGGGTAAAGCGGCCCGCACACTTGAACTTGGTCACTGACCAAGTTACCCGCCCTGTCCTGAGCTTGGTCAGTGCGCTGTCCATTGGTGGAATCGCTCTCAAGGAAAACAAACGTTTTGAACTGTCTGCGGCGACCAATACAAGCGGCGGTTCGGCGACCGCCGGCTACAAGGCTTGGTCGCTATAGGCAAGCGACCATACTTTACATTACCCTAATGACACATCCAAGATCATCATCAAGACGAAGCCAAGCATCACACCCACGGTAGCTAAATGGCCGTGTTTGCCTCGTTGGATCTCGGGGATCATCTCTTCCACCACCACAAAGATCATAGCACCGGCGGCAAAGGCCAGAGTATAAGGCAGAAATGCTTTGGCGGAGAGCGCCATGAGCGCACCCAGTACGCCTCCGATGGGTTCCACCATACCGGAAAACTGGCCCCAGAAGAAGCTTTTCCAGCGGGAAAGTCCTTCACGACGCAAGGGGATGGACACCGCTGCACCTTCGGGGAGATTTTGGATGCCGATGCCCAAAGTCAGGGAGAGGGCTCCGGCCAAAGTGGCAGAGGGAACTCCGTGGGCCAGGGCACCAAAAGCCACACCCACGGCCATGCCTTCCGGAAAGTTGTGCAGCGTCACCGCCAGAAACATGAGGGTGGATTTGCCCCAAGGCGTCTTGATACCTTCGTGTTCCACTGTATCGCCCGTAATATGCACGTGGGGGAGCAGCAGGTCTATCAAGCGCAGGAATGCTCCTCCCAAGAGGAAGCCGATGGCAGCGGGGAAGGCGGAATTGCTCATCTGGATGGCGGGATCGAGCAGCGACCAAAAGCTGGCGGCGATCATCACACCGGCGGCGAAGCCCAGCATAACGTCCAAGACCCAGTCTTTGATGGTCTTGAAGAAAAGCACAAAGGCTGAGCCGATGGCGGTCATCAGCCAGGTGAAGCAGGTGGCCAAAAAGGCCAGGAGGATGGGGTTAAGCTCTGGATTCATAGAATCTTTCGATCGCTTCCAGCAGCTCCTGTGTGGTGGCCTTCAGGTCGTTTGTATAAACGTCTACCTTTTCTCCATTGTCGAAGGTGATGAGCAGGTTCCCCAGCGCGGAGCCTACCTGACGTATTTTGGGGATGACGATGTGGCAGGCTCCAAGGTGGGGATCGGTGTAGCTATAGATGGATTTCATCCTAAAGCTCCATCAGTAGCGTCTAAAAGTGCAGCCCCGGCTATGGTTTTCACCGGGGCGCAAATATTCGGCGTATTCAGGGTAGAACTCGATCAAGGTGTAATCCGGGTCGTCCCAGCCGGAATAGTACTGATCAAAGAAGTAGCAGTACTCGGCGGCTTCGGCGCGCAGATCGTTGTTGGTGACGATTTTGGCGCTTCCCAGGAGGCGGATATAGCCATTTTGGCCGTCTTCGCTGATGGGCACGCATACTTCCACCCTTTTATTGGCGCTTATCTGGCCCACCTTCGCATCGCCACTGTAGGTGGTAAAGAAGTAGCGCTCGTCGTATTCAAACATCACAATGGGACGAACGCGGGCTTGGTTTTTATCCACCGTGGCTAAGTAGACATACTGGTTTTGACGTATCCAGGTAAGCATTTCCTGCATCAATTCAGAATCTGAAGTGCGGGCCATGATAAAAACTCCTTATTCTTTGGGGAAGGAAATGGAATTGATGAAAGCCTGGTTTTCGGCGTTGGGATTGTCTGAGCGATCCCTGGGCAGGTGTTCGATCTTATGTACCACGTCCATTCCTGAGGTTACTCTGCCAAACACGGTGTGCTTGCCGTCCAACCAGGGGGTTCCGTCTTTCTTGGTGATAATGAAGAATTGGGAGCCGTTGGTGTTGGGGCCGGCATTGGCCATGGAGATGCTTGCATAGAGGTTTTTTGCACCCAGCTTATAGATGGGGGCGTTGATGCCGGTGCGTCTCTGATAGAAGCTGACGGGATGTGCCTTGATGGGTTCCATGCTGCCCTGCTTCTGCACCTCTTTCACGATGTCAAAGATGTCTTGTTGAGGGCTGTTGCTTGAGTTTTCCATATAGGGCATGATGATCTTTTCCCACACCTGTTTTGCGACATCGTCATCTTTAAACTCGCCGGTGACAGGGATGAGGCATTCATCTTCAAAGGTGTAGCCGGGGCCGCCCTGACCGTCGTTTCTACGATCATCGTCTTTGGTGTTGGGACAGCCGCCCTGGATCATAAAGTCCGGGATCACTCTGTGGAAGTAGATACCATTGTAAAAGCCTTTGCGGGCCAGGGTTACAAAGTTATCCACAGTCTTGGGAGCGATGTCCGGCCAGAGCTCGAGGTTGATCTCGCCATAGGTGGTGTCCATGGTGACTCTCACCACGTTTTTGGGGGATTCTTCTTTTAGGGGTGTTTCCACTTTTTTCTCCTCCTTTACAAGGGTGGGTTCCTTTGTTTTGGCGCGGGTGTTGTTGCAATTGAGCATTGATAGGCTCAGCAACAATACAAGACCTACGATAATCATGCGATGTGTGTGAAATGTTCTCACTGTTCATTCTCCTTATTGTTTGTTTTGTATTGTTTTAACGTGATGTTTCCATCGGTTATTTCCAGATATGAGGGGCGCTTGATCCACTCGCCGGCATTGGCATAAAAGCCATCACCAATGGGCAGAATTTCCGCCTCGTGACTATGACCCATTACCACGATATCGGCCTTTCCCTGCAAGATATTTTTCTTGGCCCAAGCTTTCAAGCCCCTTGCACGCTGCTTTTGGAGCGCTGTGGGAGCGGGACGCTCTCTGCTGGAACGCGAGAGCCCGGCGCCCAATACCAGAGCCCAATCCGGGTGGATGAGGTTGACGAGCGTGCGGGTGATGGGCAGCCGCAGAAACTTGCGCAGGAGGTGGTAGCGCAGGTCATTAACTGTGTAGAGGTCTCCATGCGTGAAGATGATGGTCTTGCCATCCGCCTGGAGGGTAAAATTGTCAGGATACAGCTCCACGCCGAGCTCGTCCGTGAGGAAGCTGCCAAACCAAAAGTCGTGATTGCCGCTGAGGAAGACGATACGGCAGCCGGCTTCCTTGATCTTGGCCAGGCGGTGGTAGATGCCAAAATACTCTCTGATGATCACGTGTTTATACTCGTTGTAGAGGTCGAAGATATCGCCACAGAGCACAAGCAGATCGTAGCGTCCGATGGCGAAATCCAGAAAGCTGAGGAAGCGTTTTTGCACCCTGAGGTCAGCCTCATTGGTGCTGTGGTATTTGTAGTGAACGTCAGAGACAACGCAGATCTTCATTGGTTGCTGATGTATTGGATGATGTTGGCGCCAAAGCGGAGTGCGGTTTCTCGCACCTCGGGCGGGTTGTTGTGCGTGCCGGGATCGGCCCAGCCATCGCTGATATTGGTTTCGTAAGTATAAAGGCACATCATGCGGCCTTCGTCGTCGAAGAGTCCAAAGGCCTGGGGCGGTTTGCCATCGTGTTCATGGATCTTGGGCACGCCGCTTGAGAAGTCGTAGAAAGCGGTGAAAAGCGGATGCGAAGCGGAAAGCAGGGTGAGCTCATATTCCGGGAAGATGCGCTTGATCTCACGCCGGAAGGAGGCATCCATGCCATAATCGTCATCGGCATAGAGAAAGCCGCCGCGCTTCATCCATTGCCTGAGGTTGTCTATCTCCTTATCTGTAAAGCGGATATTGCCATGGCCGGTGAGGTAGACAAAGGGAAAATCAAAAAGCCTGACTTCGGAGGCTTTGACCACGGCTTGATCGGTGGGAAATTGAGTGCCGAGGTTGGCATTGACAAAGGTGGCGAGATTGGGCAGCACTTCAGGGTCGTTGTACCAATCCCCTCCCCCATCGTATTGAAGGCGGGCAAAGCCTGTCTTGGTGAGGTTTCCCGTCACGGCAAAGATCAGGCTGCCAAAGCAGAGAAAGATGAGGGTCAGTTTAAGATTTTTAGATCCAAACATAGCATGGCGTCCTGAACCACGGCATAGAAGCAGGATTGGAAGCTGTCGTACTGCGAGAGATATTGCAACTTATCCTTGAAAGTGACCTGATGCAAGACTTCGCCGCTGAGTGCGTCTATCACCATGATCCCGTACTCTGAGGGGAGGATGATGATGCTGCCGTCGATGCGGGGATTATCTGCATTGGTGAGCTCTATGGGCTTCAGTGAGTGGTAGAGCTTCACCTGGCCCTCCATGTCTTGCATCCACAGCTCTTCGCCTTTGGAATTGAGATTGCAGACCTTGCTGTCCTCGAGGCTTACCAGGATGTTGCCGTTGATGTAGCTGATGCCGAGGACGTCGGAATCAAACTCCTTCTTCCACTTGAGGGCTCTCTGATTTCTCTTGCTGTAGGCCGTAAGGAACCTTCCGCCGGCGATATAGATGTTATCCAGGTCAAAACAGGGAGCCACTGTCACTTGGTAAGGGAGGTCTGTATTCCAGCTCAGATTGATCTCCACTTCCCGCAGTGGGCTGTTGAGGGCTTGCTTGATATAACCGCGGATCTTGTCGTTGTCTATATTCAGTTTGTCTGGGATTTCGTGGATGGAGACAGGTTTATTGCTTTGGAACAGAGTGCGTAAATTGCGCCAGGCGCCCTCGAAGAACCTATTGCCAAAGATCACATAGAGGATGGCAATGATGGTGAAGAAGATGAGGGTGAAGGTGGCGATGTGGAGGGTGTTGAACCTGCGTTTCTTGGTTTTGACGAGCTCCGGTTCGTTGGAAAGCAGCAGCCAATTGGCATCCGGGCTTTGGCTCATGGAATCCAGCAGCACTTTCACGCTGCCGGGATCAAAGTTGTCGCCAAAGAGTTTACGCGTGATGGGCCCGGGCAAAACCAGGAAGAAGTGCTTTTCCGGAATGACCACCTTTTGAACCTTTGTCTTGATTTCTTCGGCATCCATACCCAGGAGCCTGAGCTGCTTGAGGCTTTTCACGTGGTAGTTTTCCCATTTGAGGCCCACGGGTTTGATGGACTTGTCGTTGCCGAGCGCACAAAAGAGGCGTCCAAACTGGACAAAGTGCAGCTCGTTTTCATACATCAGGGCCAGGAAGAGCGAGATTCCTTTCTCTTTGATCTCGGTCTTATTGAAGAGGGCGTGCAGCTTCCAGTGGAACTCGGCAAAGAACTCCTTGAGCCATTTGCCGGCTTCCAGCTTGCTCACGCGCTGGATGTCTGAATTGAGGATTGTAAGCTTGATCTCTGCCTGGATTTCTTCCAGAGCGTGATGATCTTCGGGATGCCAGGTGCAGAGAAACCAGCCAAAGCGTCCATCCTGCGAAGCCCAGTATTCACACATGGAACTGGGTGCAGTCGCCACTGTTCTTTTGAGAGATATCATATCAGCTCCACCATTTTATCTGAGACCGATAGAAAACCCTGAACAAGGTAGGCAAATCCATGAGCATATTGGTATAGCCGGCGTTTGCCAGAGGGCACCAGCACTCCTTTTTGTGGATGCTGCGGCGCTCCTGCCTGGCCTTGCGTGACCACCATACTTTGGAAAACTTGTAGCCGTTTTCACGCAGGTTGCCGAGGCTGTTGGCTTTTACGCAGCAGCTCCAGACGTCTCCATCGGGCGAGATCTGGGCAGAAGCCACGCCGCTGTAGCAGGGCAGGATCTGCTTTTTGTCTCTCATGATCCTTTTCACGAGGTTGTAATACTCGATCCTGAAGGCCATGGTGATCTTGTTCATGCCTTTGAATTTGCTTCTTTTAATTGTATGGATGAGGAAGTCCACCGCACTCTTGTAAGGAACCAAACCGGGCGTGATGTTGGTGCCCATGGTATCCAGCTCCACGCGCTCTTCGGCGATTTCGGTGATGTAGCTATCCGGCTCCAGGCGCATCAGGCCTGTAGCAATGGAGGCAAAGCTGTCTACGTTGTGGATGGAAATCACGGTGTGTATGCCCACGCTGAGGTTGGGCAGCTTGAGCGCTTTCAGCTTCTGCACGGTGGCTACGGCTTTCTTGTAGTTGCCGGGCACACCGCGGATGTCGTCATGTTGCTGTTCTATGCCGTCTATAGAGACGTTGACGATGATCTGTGCCTTGGGGCAGGCTTTGGCGATGATAGCCACCTTTTCCACGATGGCATTTGTGAGGATGCCATTGGTGGGGAGATTGATGATGCGGGGACGGCTGATCTTGTAGATGCTGATCACCACGTCGTCTATATCGTTTCTGAGGAAGGGTTCTCCACCGCTGAAAGTGAGCCAATAGGGTGCTCTGCCGATGGAGGAGAATATCTTCTTATATTCGTCAACACTGAGGTTGCGGGCCTTTTTCTTCCAGACGTTGCAGGTGGCGCAACGTGAATTGCAGGAATACAGAAGGCTCACGGTGTAATTGATGGGCAAGAGGCGCGGGAAGCGGAAGTGCTTCATAAACCAGAAGCCCACCATGCGAATCATCAACCAAATCATTGATCGCCCTTTAAGTCTTTGGTGCTTTTGGCTATCTCCCAGGCGAAGGGGTTGCGTTTCTTGACGCGGTAATCCCAGGTGCCGAGCAGCCTGCTATATATCTCGATAGCCATCACGACCATCATCTTGCAGATGTCTTTGGGGCGCTCGATGGCTTCATCGATGAGAATCCAGAGTAGGGTGCCCTTATCCTGAGAAACCACGGTGTAGCCTTGGTTTTGGATGAGCCAGAGGTGTCCGTTTTGGATACGGCGTCTCTGCTTGATAAAGTCTTTCCAATTGAGCGGGCCTTTGTTGTGGATAACGGCCTCAGGGATGTAGCGCAGCTTGTAGCCTGCGTCGCGGATGATGGCTTCGATGCTTGCTTCGTCCACTGCGGATTCGGCGGGGATGGAATCCATGATCTTGCGGAAGGCGATCATTTCACCCAACTTGGGCGAGAGCATGGCCATTCTATGGTGCAATCTCCACAACAGATGCACGCTGTAGCCGATCAGGCTGTCGGGATCATTGACGGGAACGGGGCGCCCGCCGGTGGCTCCTATCTTGGGGTCTGCAAAAGCTGAGACGAGCCGCTCTATGGTGCGGGGCGCGGGGATGACATCGCCGCTGATGACCACGCAGACATCTTCACTGGCAGCTGCGATGAAGAGATTGATAGCAGCAGACTTACCTTCCCTTTTCTCTTGAGTGATGAGCCGGATGCGCTCATCTTTTTGACAATACTCTCTCACGATCTCGTCCGTGCCGTCCTTGCTGGCACTGGAGACTACGATGATCTGCCTGATTTCGGCTTTCTTCAGCTTTTGCCGGATCAAAGCATCCAATAAAGCGCCGATATTGGCCGCTTCATTGTGGGCAAAGACACCCACTGAACAGGTTATCTTGCTATTCATAAGTCCTTCCAATCTGGGTCTGACAAGGAATCAAGAGGGGCGTTCCTGATGAGCACCTTCCTTGATCTCTTTATTGATGGCATCCAGGATGCCGTTGACAAACTTCCCGGTACTTTCACTACAAAACTTCTTGGAGATTTCTATGGCCTCGTTGATGATCACCGGCGCAGGTGTGTCTGTGTACAAAAGCTCATAGACCGCGATGTGCAGGATGCTGCGATCCAGGCGGGCGAGGCAATCGTAGCTCCAGTTTAGCACGTGGCTGTCTATCTTGGTCTCGATCTCTTCCATGTTGATGATCGCGTTTTTGACCAGCTCTTCCGCGAAGGCGTAAAGCGAGCTGAAGGGGTCTATGTTATCACTTTCAGCGATCTGGGACAGGATATCCTGATACTGACTGAGGAGTGAATACTCCTGAAACTGCTCGTTGACGTCTGTAAACTCCAACGCATAAAGCGTTTGAACAGCGATCTCGCGAGCCTTACGCCTCATGCCCATGGCCAAGCTCCTTCATCAAATCCACCATTTCCAAAGCCGAAGCTGCGGCGGCGGAACCTTTGTTCCCGCTCTTGGTGCCGGCACGTTCTATGGCTTGCTCAATGGTATCTGTGGTGAGAATGCCAAAGATCACGGGTTTGCCGGATTTCAAGCCGACTTGTGCTATGCCTTTGCTCACTTCCGCACTCACATATTCAAAGTGGGGTGTGGAGCCACGAATCACGGCTCCCAAGCAGATTACGGCATCAATATCGGCATTTTGTGCCACTTTTTGGGCCACCAAAGGGATCTCAAAGGCACCGGGCACCCAGATCACTTCAATGTCTTCTGCCTTCACTTCATGCCGCTTCAGGCAATCCAAAGCTCCGCCTAAGAGCTTGTTGCTGATGAGCTCGTTAAACCGGCTCACCACGATCGCAAAACGGTACCCCTTGGATACCAGTTTTCCTTCTATAATCTTCATTGTCTACGCTCCTTATTAAGGGCTATTCTTCTACTTATGAGCCAAGATATAAAAAGCCCCAAATCAGGCAAGTGAAATCTTTGGATATGGCAAAAGGCCGGGAGCAAAACCCGGCCCTTCATAGATGTGAAAGCATTGGGAGCGAGCGGACAAGCCCCCAGGTGCGCACGGCTACCTCAGGACGACAAACTTTCCTTTGGCAGTTTCGCCGCCCATCTCCGCCACGTAGAAATAGACCCCGGAGGACACTCTGTGCCCGCTGTCATTCCTCAGTTCCCAGCGGTAGGTATTGTTTGCCAGCTCAGGTTTGTAAGGCCCCAATCTGGCTTTGTGAACCAGGTTGCCGCTGCTGTCGTAGATGGAGATGCGCCCTTTTTTGTTCATGGGGAAGTTGTGAATGGCCACCCAGCTTTGCTGAGAGGTATAGACGGGATTTGGGTAGACCTTGAGTTCGGAGAGGTCTTTGGCATCGGAGAGCGAGATCCTGGCCACGCTATGCTGGCGGGAAATGGTATTGCCGGCGAGGTCTTGGATGTTTTCCACCCTGATATTGTAAGGCTGGTTACTCACCTTGAGAGGGTGGATGAAGCTGATGGTGATGATATCAGAATCGTGAGCTATGCTCAGGATATCGTTGTCCGGATCGTTGGCCGTGGTGCGGAAGGTATAATTGCCTCTATACAGTGGGTCTGGCGAGGAGGCAATGGGCTCGCTGAAGGTGATCTGCAAGCTGGCACGGTCTTTGGCCACCAGCACTCCCTCAATTTCCGGAGCTTTGGTATCCGGCTCATAGGCAAAGGAGAAGCTGTTGGTGGCGCAGATCACGCCGCTTTTGCCTCTCATGTTTTCCGCCGTCAGGACGTAAGGCTGAGTGGAGGGAGGCAAGGGCTTTCTAAAGCGCAAAAGCACCCCTCTTTGAGCCGCAATGCTGTTTATAGATATCGGATAACCAATGTCGTGATCGAGGCTGTAAAGCCCGGTATTCAGGATTTCGGGCTGCATCACGGAATCGAAGATCAGTTTGACCTCAGAGCTGGAAACCATGCCAATGGATTCCAGTTGAGGCGCAGGCAAGGGTATAGCGCTCACCCAGGGACTGTGCCTGCCTTCCGCCGGTGTGTAGCCGGAATCCACGGCTTTCACGCTATACTGGTAGGTCTCGCCGGAACTCAGGCCTTCATCCACATAGGTATTTTGGGGGCAGTTGCAGATTTGAAGCACGTCTCCCTCTTCGTCTTTGCGGTAGACGTAATAGGAATCCGCGCCGTTATCCAGCCAGGTCAGTCTCACCGAGCTCTCATTGAGTGGTTCGGCGCTGAGGTTTTTGGGTATGGAAGGTCCGGTAAAGGGTTCTGTCCGGGCATATTGCACAAAGTAGAGAGAGTCTTCTATGCTTTTATTGGTGGCGAAATAGGGTTTGTTGTTGGCATCCCTGAAGGTGAGGATGTTGTAGCTGCTGCTGCTTTCGCCTCTGAAGGTGGGCTTGAATTCACCGTCTATATACTCGATAATATAGAGGTTGGGCGTGATGCCGAGGATAATCTCATCCTTGCCGTCATCGTCCACATCCATGCTGGCGATGGAGTTTTGTTCCATCACATCGTTGAAAAACATACTGCCCATGGATACGTACTCGTTGTTGGAAACGTTTTTAAAGCCTTCAAAATACCAGAAGTTACGATAGGGGTTTGCCACATCTGTGACATAGCCGCCCACGAAAAACTCTTTACGGCCGTCTCCATCAAAGTCGCCCACGGTAAAGGTTTGTGTATCTCCCACGGGAAGGCGGTGCTGCCAGCTGAGATCGCTCACCTGGTCGTTTCTGATCTCAAAGATCATCACGTCGCCATCCGCGTCAGTACACAGGATGTCGGGGTAGCGGTCTCCATCCAGATCATCCACGATGATGGTGGGCGCAAAGGAGTTTCTCATCGAGGTGGCGGTGGTATTCTTCAGTTCGTTTTTGGGTTCCACCTCGTCTCCCGCTCCTCTCTTATAGGCCTGTATTATCTGCTCCAGGGCGAGGTTTCGGATGAGGAGAATCTCGTCGACGCCATCCCCATTGTAGTCTGCAAAGACGCCACTGATGCTGGATGCTTCCTGCCAAACCGCCGTGCTGGGATAGTCTTGACCTTCCCCGCAAAGCTGCAGAAAGGCCGTATCTCCTTTGTTGTAGAGCAGTTCGGCTTTGCCATTGCGCCCTTGTGTAACGCCCCGGGGCCAGAAACCGTCCTCAAAATCGTGGGTGACGGTGTGTGGTCCCACGGCCGGGCGGTAAGCTTTCACGCCTCCATAACCGCTGGTGGCGAGCGTCATGGCTATATATTCGTCGTTCCCATCTCCATCAAAATCATAAAGTTTGGGCAAAACCGCTCTCGCTTCGCCTATCACCTCGTAGTCATAGCCATAGCTGTCGATCAGCTCATATTGGATGTACACGCTATCCGGGAATTCCTTATTTGGGAAGATATCGGATACATAGGTGAGGCCGGAGGCATTGTGCGCTTCAACTTGCATCTTGATATACCCTTCCGCAATGCTTCGTGGCAAAGCCCAGAAGACCAGGCTGTCTTCCATGGCGCTGTAGCAATGGGTAACCTGACCCAGGGAATCCAAGACCTTCAATCTGGCGGATACCACTTCATCGAAGAGCGCCGTCACGTAGTAGCGTTTATCCTGTTTTTCATAGCGGTAGTGAGTCTGCAGGGTTTCAGGTCTCATCACGGGAGCGCTCATATCGTAGCGGAAGTTGAAGTATTGGTTGTACTTTTTGCCCTGCTTGTTTTCATATTGGATTCTCACCAGATAGGTCCTTTCTTCAAAGAAACCGGGGATGTAAAAGTGCGCCAGGACGTCGTTGTCCACCGGGCTGGTCTTATAGTTTGGCTGGTTGGTATGAGTTTCCACGTCCAGCCAGTCGATAATGGTGGCAGGGATATCTTTGGTGGCATACATCACGCTATAGCGGAAGAAATCCTCCGCCTGAATACTGCCGGTGATGTCAAAACTGGATTTCATTCCCTGCATTTCCACCGGTGAAGAGACGTGGATGAGCGGAGGGTTGGTGCTTTCCAAGAGCTTGCGCACGTTGAGCATCCCGTGGCCATAATACATATCATAGCCGGGCGTGCCCAGATCATCGCAGGAATCCAGGAGGCGAGACCTCACTTCCTGGGGACTGAGTCCCGGATTGAGCGCCAATAGCAGGGCGATGGCACCGCTCACATAGGGAGCCGACATCGAGGTTCCGCTCAGCCGCGTGTATTGATTTGGAGATTCCAACATATAGGTGCTGAGCACCTCTTCACCCGGCGCCACCAGATCGAGGTCTGGCCCAAAGCTGGAAAAGCCTGCCAGGTTGCGGTTTCGGTTCACTGCTCCAACGCTGATGGTGGTTCCCAGTTTGGCGGGATAGCTCAAAAAAGGCAGCGGCACGTTACCTGCGGAAGCCACGATCACCGCACCCTTGTCATAGGCATATTGGCAGGCATCAGCGATGATGGGTGAATACTTGTCATCACCCCAGCTCAGATTTATCACCTGCGCTCCCATATCTGCAGAATAAATGATGGCTGCTGCGGCGTCGTCATCCTGCAGGAAGCCGGCCGAGTCGGTAGTCCTGAAACCTGCTCTCACCGCCAGCAGCTTCACATTCCAATTCACGCCACAGACGCCTATGCCGTTGTTTCCCACCGCTCCGATGATACCGGCAACGTGAGTGCCATGAAAGTTTTCGTCGCTGGGGTCGTTGTCCTGCTCCAGATAGTCTCCCAGAGCTATTTTTGCCAGCTCGGGCGCATCCACAAAGTCCCAGCCGATCCAGTCGTCGATGTACCCGTTGCCATCGTCATCGATGCCATTATCCGGTATTTCACCGTGGTTGATGTAGATATTGGCCTTCAGGTCAGGATGTTCGAGGTTCATGCCGGAGTCCACCACCGCCACCAGCACTTGATCGCTGCCGGTGGTGATATTCCAGGCTTGCGGGCAGGAAACCACATAGTGATAGAGCTGGGCATAGAGTTCGTCGTTGGGCTCTATGTGCATCTTGTTGAGGTAGTTTGGCTGCACATACTCTATGCCTTCAAAACGTGTCTTGCCCGAGACGAGCGCATCGTAATCCGGTTCCACGGCCACATTCACCATGAAGTATTGATTGTTTGGCATACCTGTGATCTGGCGCACGCTTTGGGCGCCCAGCGAGTTTAGATAACCATCGAATGCGCTCAGCCCCATGCGCCCATTCCCTTTCACCTGGGCAGGCTTGGAGGTCTTGAAGAGGAGCTGATTGGGCGTGATATCCCATGCCAGAGCTGAAACTATCAGTACCGATGCGAGCAGGAGCAATACCGCTTTTTTCATTTTATCTACTTAACACCTCAAAAGTTCCATTTCAAGCCGAAGCTGTGTACGTCGTTGAGGCCGGAGCTATTTGCCGCCCAGGCGTAGTCTATATCTATATTGCGCAGCCTGAATCCTATGCCGGCACTCAGGGATTTGGGGTCTTGCTTGATCTTGTAAGCCCCGCGCAGGTAGAGCTTGTCCCAGATACTTATCTGGCTGGCAACGGAGAACTTCAGATATTCATCCACCGCTTTCACGGCCGCTACTTCCATGCCAAAGGTGGCATTTTCCCATTCCCAATACTTGCCGAGGTCTGTCTCAAAGGAAAGCGGCAGCAGGCCACGCTCTTCATTGACTTTGGTAGCCGCGCCCAGGTTGCGCACCGTCATGGAAAGGCTGCTGTTTTCGATGGGAGGCAGCAGCGTGAGGCCCAGATCCGCGTGCGCACCCAGTGATGATGCTGTAGCCAGCTTTTCATAGAGCACGCCCAGGTTTGCGCCCGCAAAGATGGATGGTGTGATGCGATGCGCATAGTTGCACATCACGCTCAGGTCGAGGGGATGGTAGTATCCCAAAAACATTCCCGTCTCATCTCTGCTTTCCACCTTGCCATAATCCAGGTTGCGCAGCGTGATGCCAAAGTGGCTGATCCTGTCTGATGAGCTATAGTAGATTTGGTTGTAAGCGCTGTCATCCAGCCAGCTCATATAGGATACACCCAGGTTTTGATGCGCTTTCACTGCTCCGATAGCCGGTTGCAATGAAAAGGCAGATTTGTCCATCAGGGCGTGCACGCCTCGGCCGCCCATGGCAATCATGGCGGGATCGCTGTGCACATTGAGAAACTGATAGCTGTATTTGCCAGCCTCCGGGTGGAGTGCAAAGCAGCTCAGAGCAACACTGATGAGCATTGCCACGGATATGATTTTAGAGAGTTTCATGGTGTTCTCCGTTTAGTTTTCCACGATAAATTTGAGTGTCTTGGTATGCTTCCCCGCTCTCACCACCATAAAGTATACTCCGGAGCCCAGATTCTCTACAGGGAAGCTAAAACTTTCTCTATTTCTCACGTAGGCGTGCACCGCACTCTTCTTGCGATAGAGCAGCTTGCCGCCGGCATCATAGATGGATGCTTCCAGCAGGGCATCCTGGCTGGTCATCACGTTGAGCGTGAGATTCTTGTCATAGATAGATTTGACCGGAATTGGGAACAGGTAGACTTCGCCCGGCACGAAAAACTTTTCCGTGGTGTAGCTATTGGTCATAGCCTGGGGTTCCAGGCTAGCTGTCCGCTGCAGGTTGCCAAATTCATGCAGCCAGAGGTCACCCGTCAAAACAGGCTCACCCGGGATCATGGCTCTGAAGACCTTACCATTGTTTGTGACGCTCCAGATGTAATAATTGGCGTCTGATCCCTTGCCCAGAAGCGGTATGGTTCTGCTGCGATCACCAAAAGAGACGGGGAAGCCTCTCTTGATCTTGAAGTTGTCGTCCCACACCCTGAGCTGGTTGTAGGCAAAGTTGCCCAAGAGCTCTTTTCTGCCGTCACCATCCAGATCGACCGCTATCGCTCCCGCGCTGAAGCCGCCCTCTTCGCTGCTTTTGCCGGCCAGGAATCCGGGGCTCATGTTCTGAGCGGAATAGTCCACTATCAACACGCCATCCTCACAACCCAGGATGATGTCCAGCGTGCCGTTGCCATCCACATCTGTCAGGGTGAAAGGCGCAGTACAGGTATGAGCGTGCACATAGGGGAAGCCGGGCAGCAGCTGATAGCTTTCATCGTAGGCGTAGAGGCTGCTGCTGGTTTGGACGATGAGGTTGAATTGCTCGACATCAGGCGTGATGGGCGCCTTGGCCATGGCTACAATGGTGGAATCTGCAGGTATATCAAGCGCTATCTTCACGCCGGACTTTGCCTGCAGACCCAATTCCCAAAGATTGTGGTAGGCTTCTTCTTCTTTAGTGAGGAGGAAGAGATGTTGACGGAAGCCTACCACATTTGAGCTGATCGGCTCAGAAAATTCATATAGCACCTGTGTCTTCATCTGCTTTTTATCATACACGGCGATCTCAGACCCGGCATCGGTATGCAGCGGCAGATAGAGCTTGTCTCCCAGGTCCACGGGATGTGATGCCCAGGCGCCTCGCTTATTGAGCACATATCTGTTGTTTTCGGCATTGATGCGATACAGACGAATCATGGTGGGAATCTGCATGGGCACATAGACGTGAGAGCCATCCCAGACGAAGTTTTGCGCCACAGGCGTGGCATATTTGGGGAAGCCATCCATGAGCAGCTCGTCTTTCCAGGCGTATATTTTGCCATCGGGCAAAGCCAAAAAGAGCTCCTCTTCGCCATCCCGATCGAGGTCTATAAATGCAGCATTGAAGGGGCTGGGGCCCGCATAGTCGGTAGCCAGTTTCCATCCGAAACTCACGCTGAAGCTCATGGTATTCTCGCTGGGGCCGATGTCATAAACCTCCAGGGGAACGCCCCCATAATAGCTTTCCGCGCTGGGAAGATGCATACTCCCCTCGTACATGGAATGGCCGAAATAATCGTTGTTCCCGGCTCGGTAGGAATCGAAAGGGCCGCCCCATTTATAGGTATCGACGATGCCCGTATCCAGGTGTTGGATGCCATCGGCCTCTTCCAGATCCACGCCTTTGTGCCTGGAATCAGCATTGACGCGGTTCCTATCAAAATTGGCCGTGAAGTTCTCCTCGATGATCCGCTCATCTATATGCCAGATCAGGAGGCCGGAACCATCATGGGGAGCCGTGTTTCCGGGTGCAATAGGCCCTCCCAGGCCCGGCAAAAAGAAATCCCACTCACAGCCCACATAGCGGTTTTTCATAAAGTTAAAGTAAGGCAGCAGCGGCAATTCCTCATAATAATCCTGCTCACCTTCGGGCAAAAGCTTGAAGGTATAACTGGGCTGAAAAGCATAGGGGTCCAAGCTGCCATCGGGGTTTTGCTGCCTGTTTTCAATCAGGAAATACTCGGTCTCGGAGATGGGAAGCTTATACAGCCTCTTTGCCTGGGGATCGTGATTCAAAAAGTGATCCACCTGCAAGTCTACAGCGTCATCATCGATCACGATTGGCTCTTCCCAGCCCAGCATCAGCCTGCAGAAAGCGCTCAGTTGAGCAGGGACGTAACCGCTGGCATTCCAAACACCTGTGCCCATCAAGCCCCAATTTCCTATGCCTTGCGAAGTGCCGTTGGAGCTATCGTTGTCAAACAAGGTGGGCAAGCCCAAAATGTGGCCCACCTGATGTGCCAAAACTCCATACAGGCTAAAGTGATACACGCCTGCATCCTCGTCATCCTCGCCGGGGAAGTAGTCTTGAAATTCATGCTCCGGCACGATCACGATATTGGTAAGCACCGCTCCGTCATCCGTTATCAGCCCGGGATAGTCGTCATTATCGGGATCAAATGCCGCTTGCAGGCTCTTGCGCGAGAGGAAGGTGCTCCAGATCTGCTCTGTGCGCTTGCTTTCGATATCAGATTCCTGACCCGCTCCCGCATGAAAGACGATCAGGCCTCCATACTGAGTAAAGTCCAGCTCGGCATCGACGGCATTCACGGCATCTTGCACCATTTCCGCCACCTTCACATCTATCTTGGTTTTGGAATCCGTTCCGTAATAACTCATCGGCTTATCCAGCCTGATCACCTGCGGATAGAGATAGTGTTTCAGCTCATACTGATAGTGTGAGGCATCCAGGTAGAAATCGCTCAGATGCAGCATCCAGCGCTCAAAAAACGCATCATCATGCGCCAGATAATCCGGAAACTGAGGCTGAGAGATAAAATGCACATCGCTGAATTCCACCCTCAAAACCAGGAGGTTGTTGGGTATCTCAACCTGCCCCTTGGCCCGGCTCGGCAAGCCAGAATAGGGCAGCTCCGGTTTGCTGGCATTCCAGGCAGCAGGAACCTGCTTGTACAGCGGGTGTGCAGGCACCAAAGCCAGAGCACAGCAAGCCCACAAGCTCAATAGAGCTATGGCTAAGATTGTCTTACGGTTAGACATATATCACGCTCCCATACATAGGTATTTGGTTTCAGGCTTCTTTAACTCTATCTGATATGCAAAAAACGAGCCCAAACCCATACCCAATTGATTTTATGGCAACAGATCAACACAAAAACGCTTGCTCATGTTTGATAGAGCAAGCGAATTCTCATCTTAACGGGCTGATGAACAAGCCTATAAGCTGTGTATTATTGAATCTTGCCGGCTGCAAAGTCAGTCTCATTGCATTTGCAGACCTTGATGTAACTGTAGCGGGGAGACCAGCCAGCGTTGCCTTTCTTGTTGCCGATCACTTTCACTCTCTTGATCTCAACATTGCAGACCGGGCACATGATGTGGCCTTCGCTGGTGCGACCGTGCGCAGTTTTGGCGGCGAAACTTTTTACTTTTCCCATTGTTTCCTCTTATTATAAGTCTTTGTTTTATATATTAATTGGCCCGCTCGAT
This sequence comes from Cloacimonetes bacterium UBA3900, assembly GCA_002391675.1. Classification (GTDB taxonomy): domain Bacteria; phylum Cloacimonadota; class Cloacimonadia; order Cloacimonadales; family Cloacimonadaceae; genus UBA3900. Next base: position 83,175 of record DGFM01000009.1, read on the forward strand.
GTATTCACCGTTGCGGGTATCTATCTTCACTTTCTCTCCGGCTTCCACAAAGAAGGGAACCGTCAGGCGCAGACCTGTCTCCGTAAAGGCGGTCTTCCCTCCACCGGAAGCGGTGTTGCCTTTGACATTGGGTTCACATTCGGCGATCGTTTGGATCACGGTGAGCGGCAGCTCGATATCGATAATCTCGCCATCCGGAGCGCGCACCATCATCACTTCCATGTTCTCCATCATAAACTGTGCCTTGTCGCCGATCACTTCTGCGTCTACGTGAATCTGCTCAAAGGTCTCCACATCCATGAGAACATAGAACTGGCCGTCGTGGTAAAGGTATTCCATCTTCAAGCGTTCGATGCGAACCTCGCTGAAGGTGTCGCTATCACGCATAGTGACTTCCAACACCTTGCCGGTGCGGATATTGCGCAGCTTGGTGTTCATGAAAGCAGGGCCTTTACCCGGTTTTACATGCAGGAATTCCACCACTTCAAAGAGCTCGTCTCTAAAGTCGATGACCATTCCATTTCTTATATCGGCTATCTTAGCCATAAATCGTTACCTCAGATATTTAGACTTGGAATGCCATGATTCTGAAGTAGGCTTTTTTGGCAAGAAGTATTTTAGGGAAAGACGAGATATTGAACCCCGAATCTTGACACCAAGACAATACCTTCAATAACCCCCACGGTATATGCCCTTGAAACCGGACTCACGATACACGAAAAAATGACACCCGACAAATCAGCCAAATACCTACTATTTTAGTAGGAGTTCTTTGCCAAGACCGACACCCGAAAAATCGGGCTTTTCTGAAATATTTGCGGCGTCTTAACAAATCTGAACGGAAAAAGGCCTTTTTTGACCCCTCTCAAACGTCGATTTCATGCGGCCTCCCTATGGGGCCCCTAAGGGGCTCCTACGGGATCCGCAAGTAACCCATAGGAAACCCGTAAGATACAGGAAACGGCGCCTTAGGCGCCAGAAAAGATGTGAACCTTTGCGAAAAGTCAAATGTTGAGTCAAGGATCGGGTTTTTGCAAACAAATTAAGGCCGATTTTGGCCTTTTTGTAAGGTAGCCGGCGGTCGCTGGACCGACCACGTGTACGTGCAGTCGCAGAACCGCCGTTTGTACGGGCGCTTGCCAAAGCGCCGCTTGTACGATGGCTTGTGTAGGGTCGCTCCCCTGCGCACCGACCTTAACGGCACTCGTTCGAGTGCCGATGAAATATATCCGCTGCCCCAGAGAGCAGCGGTTAATGCGGCGGTTCGGCGACCGCCGGCTACCTTTTTGGTCGCTGCAGCGAGCGATCATACAACGGCGCTTTGGCAAGCGCCCGTACAGGGGCGGCGTAGCCGCCAAGGCGAGCGACCGTACATGCAAAGAGCCCCGTGGGATATACCCACAGGGCTCAATTTATTCAGCTCGTGTGAAGCAGATTACTTCATCAGAATCATCTTCTTGGAGCTGCTGTATTTACCGGCGGTCATCTTGTAGAAGTAGACTCCGCTGGATACAGGGCGGTTGTTGTTATCAACACCAGTCCAGACCACTTTGTGGTTTCCGGCGGCCTGTTCTTCGTTCACGAGTGTGCGAACCAATTGGCCCTTGATGTTGTAGACTTCGATCTTCACGTTCTCGCCTTGTTTGAGGCTGTAAGAGATCGTGGTTTCGGGGTTGAAGGGGTTGGGATAGTTGATATTCAGAGCGGTCTTGAGTACAGGGACTGTAGGATCGTCTGCATCAGTTGCTCCCTTCACAATCACATCATCGACTATGAAGAAGAAGACGTCATGGGAAACACAGTTGATTCCAATATAGACGGGGGTTTCGGTATACTGTGTCAGATCGTAGGTATACTCGGTCCATTCAATTGGAGCTTCAATCGGTGTGGCTCCGCTGATGAAGGTGAAGTTGTTGGGTGCGGTTCCGGTTGTGGACACGCCAACCTTGAACTTCTCCAATCCATAGGCGCTGTTGTATGATCTTGCCCAGAACTTGAGCTCACTCACGGGTGAGAGTTGAGGGGTGATCATCCAGTCGTTGTTGGGAGGGTTTACTGCAGCGAAGCTGGCAGCAACTTTGCTTCCACCGTGGGGCTCAAGAGCTGTCACGGGAGGTGTGGTAGCGCTGGGGTTGAAGATGATGTAAGCCATTGGGGATTCGGCATTCGGCCAGTCATAGCCACCGATTCTGTAGGTTGCCTGTTGATCCACGTCAACGAGTGTCCATGGAGCAAACTCGAGAGCAAAGTCAGGATATGACTCAAATCCATCTTGGAAGAGCACTGAGCTGGGCGGCAGGACAAAGTTCACGGTGGTGGTTTGTCCTGTAACCACAGTCACGTTTTCCTGAGTTACAGAGTCATAGTCAGGGTGGCTGGCAGTCACAGAGTGAGTACCGGCGATCACCTGCATGCTATAGGCACCATTCTGGTTGGTGGTGGCGCTGTAGCCGGCACAGGTAATGGTTGCACCTGAGATGGTAGCATTTTGCTGGTTACGAACGATTCCAACGATCGTGCCGATCTGAGTGACCTTGGGCAGAGGGTTGGAAAGAGCTGCCACGGAAGCGGCTCCACCAGTGTAGATGGCTTTGACAGCCCATTTGTAGGTGCCGTCTTCCACGTTTGCCCATTCAGTATCCTGGAATCCGGTTGCACTGATGGGATTGGGTGTGAGGGAAGTCCAGGTAGACTCGTTGGTCTCCTGTCCTTGTCTCAAGCGCCAGACGCGATAGCCGGTGAGGGCACGATCAGCGCTCTTCTCTTTGTTAACCATTCCGGCATAGGTCTTGAATGATCCGGGCATGCTGATGCGAGGAGCATCTGTGGGAGCACTGTAGCCCACGTAGCCCTGGATACACCAGTTGCCGTCTAAGCCGGCAGAAAGCAGAGTCTGCCAGTTGCCACCGAATTCAACCATGTTTCCATAGCCGTTCACGGCAGGACCGGCGTCCACACCGCAGGGATAGTTGCCAGAAGTATGATCGGCGGAGTAGCCAAACCAGAGCTCTCCATCCGGGACAGGTACAGGGTCGGTGAGTAACACAGTGTTATAAGTATCAAGTTCTGCAGGAGTGAAGGGTTGGTTGACAGCTTCAGTTCCCGGAGCAGTGGCTGTGCCACCTGTCCAGACTCTTGCGGCGTAGGTTGCAGGCTGGGCTGGCCATACCTTCAGAGCTTGGAGACTCATTCCGGAGTAATCTGCAAGACCAGCAGCATCATAACGAGCTGCAACGCTCATGACACCACCGGCGGTGAGGCCAACGCTGTCATCCTTTTCTCCACTGTAGTTGAGCCATTCGCCACCGCTGGTTCCGGGCTCCATCCAAGTCACGTTTACGTTAGGAGCAACTTCTTCTGCGACAACTGCTCCTGGAGGCAAGGTGATTTCGGTGAGCACGAAGTCCTGGGTGGTGGTCTGCAATCCAACCATCACCACGCCGGCTTGGCTGGCAGGTTGGTATCCAACCTTGGAACAGGTGACTTCGTAAGTTCCAGCATAGACGCTGAAGCTGTAGACGCCCTGTGCGTTGGAGGTTCCGCTATATTCTCCGGCGACAATGGAGGCACCTTCGATGGGCAGGTCTGTACCGAATTCGGTAACGGTTCCGGTAAGTGTACCCATCATGCCTTTATGTACTGCGTTGGAGAAGGCGGGATTTGAGAATACGTTGTTTGTATAAACAGCTTTAACTGCATATTTGTAGACAGCGGAAGGCAGAGGCTGCCAACTGTTGTCTGTGAAGTTTGTATTTGTGATATTGGAAGTGGTCAGAGAAGTCCAAGCGGCTTCGTTGTTCTCTTGTCCCTCGGTCAAGCGCCAGACGCGATAACCGACAAGAGAGCGGTCCATTTCCCTATCAACACTAACGCTCAGGCCGAGAGAAGGAATCTCATTCTGTGCCATGCTGAAGGTGCTGATGCGAGGAGCATCTGTGGGAGCACCCCAGCCTACGTAGCCCTGGATACACCAGTTGCCGTCGAGGCCGGCAGAAAGCAAGGTCTGCCAGGTGCCACCGAATTCAACCATGTTTCCAAAGCCGTTCACGGCAGGACCGGCGTCCACGCCGCAGGGGTAGTTGCCACCAGAATGCTCGGCTGAGTAGCCAAACCAGAGCTCTTCGCTGCCGGTAACAAGTACAGGCTCAGTGAGCACTACGGTGTTGTAAACATCCAGTTCTGCGGGTGTGAAGGGTTGGGCAACCGCTTCAGGTCCGGGAACAGTGGCTGAGCCACCGGTCCAGACTTTTGCGACGTAGGTCGCAGGCTGGGCTGGCCATACTTTCAGAGCATGGATGCTCATTCCGGCATAATCTGTGAGACCGGCAGGAGCATAACGAGCTGCAACGTGCATGGTGCCACCGGAGGTGAGGCCAACGCTGTCGTCCTTTTCTCCGCTATAGTTAAGCCATTCTCCGCCTGCGGTTCCGGGCGCTGCCCAGGTAACGCTGCAGTTTGCACCGTCGGCTGCTTCTTCAGCAACAACCTGTGCGGGAGGGAAGGCAATTTCGTTTACGGTGATATCACCCATGTTCAGGTCAACTGTGCCTACCACGGCTTGGCCGGTGGCATTTTGATAACCTGTAGCTCTTGCCACATATTCATATGTCTGGCTGGCATACACGTTGGTGATGGTAAACTGACCCTGGGCGTTGGTGGTGGCGCTGTAGGGCTCATAACCGGTGAGGTTGATGGTAGCATCGGCGATACCCACGGTGGGGGCGTCGCTTCCTACGATGCGGCCGGTCACTGTCACCTGGGGCAGTTGGGTAATGTTGAAGTTTTGGGTAGTGGTCTGATCTTCCACGATGGTCACGGTGTGGGTATCCACGGTGTAACCATGCTTGGTGGCGGAAACAGTCTGGCTTCCTTCAAAAATGTAGGGGAAGCTGTAGGTTCCGTCAGCACCGGTGGTAAATTGCAGGGCACTGTTGGCCACGCTCACGGTAGCTCCTTCAATAGGAGTATTGCCGGGGCCGTAGACGGTTCCGCTCAATGAACCCATGCCTTCAGTCACCAAGAAGAAGGTGGTTTTGGGGAATGCATCTACAGCGGTTCCTGCAGCCGGGTTGTTGGGATCATATTCGGTGGAGTCAGCTCTGAGATAGCGGGAGCGGTTTGCCACTGGGCCGGACTGCGTGACAAAGTGGTTTGTCGAGGCATAGTATTGGGTGTCCATGCAGCGGTTGGTCATCATCACGATGTTTCCACCGCCATAAACCCAGGGTGGATCAACGGGGATGAAGATATCGTTGCTTCCGTTGGGGAAGACGATATTGCCGTCGAATACCAAATCCATCTCTGTTGCGGGGATGAAGCCGCCGGAGAGGTCTGTCTGAGGTGTTTCAGCCAACCAAACCTTGACGGGCTTGCTGCCAACATCCTGGGTAAAGCTGTTGTAGAATTGGATACCTGAGATCACGCCACCAATGTTCATCTCAGATGCCTGGTAGATGGTCTCAAACAGGGAGTTTTTCCAATAGAAATCGAAGGGATAACGATCGGTTGAGCCACCATCTCCCACGGTCACAGTTACCACGCCGGCAGCCTGGACTGAGACGCTCAAGGGCAGGGATTGGTTGTTTGTATCAATTTGGTCTCCAGCCATGATCACTTGGGCCACAAGGCTCACTGTACCGGTGGTAGCAGGAGTCCAGGGAAGTGAAATTTCCAGAGTTTGCTGACTCTGAATGGCGGGGCCATTTACGCTGGCCAGCTCGACGTCTCCCATCATCAGTTTCACCTGATAGTTGTTTTCAGTGCTGGCGCCATTGTTTTTCACTGTGGCGATATAGTTTTCAGCAGTACCAACGCTGGGCGTGGTATTTCCGGTGAGGGAAAGCACACCGAGGTCATGCTGAATAGCCTGTCCAGTGTAGAAGAATGTTGTCTGAGGGAATTGACCAGTGAGGCTTCCACCTGTGGGGTTGGCAGGATCGTTTGCAGTGCTGTCGTTCATGTAGTTACGGGCACGGCTGCTGCCGACGGTCTGACACTTGAAATAGTCAGTGGAAGACCACCACTGTGTGTCTGTAGGACGCTGCACCATCATCACCAGGTTTCCGGGGGTGTAGTTGAAGGGAGTCTGCAGAGCGATGGTAATCGTGTTTTGACCTGCAGGGTAATCGACGTTGCCGTCAAATACCAGCGTCATCTCGGTGGAAGGAATCCAGCCGGCACTGAGGTCCAAGAGGTTGGTGTTGCCCATCCAGATCTTGGTAGCACCGGTGGGGCTGTTGGAGTTAAATTGGTTGTAAAATGCGATACTGTTGATGGTTCCACTCAGGATACCCAGCTCATCCGGATAGTACAAGCATTGATAGAGTGAGTTTTTGTAGTAGAAGTCCATCGGTATACGTGCAAGTTGGTCACCTGTACCTATTGTAACTGCACTTGTGCCTGTAGGCTGAACCGACAGGTCCAAAGGTGCAGTTTCGTCGTTGACAGGGAATTCATCTCCCGCCAACACCACTTTACCATAAATGCTCATCGCACCGGCAGTGGTGGGTGTCCAGGGGATGATAACTTCTGCGGTCTCCAAGCTTGCGAGGGTGGGGCCTGCAACGCTTGCCAACTCGGTGGTGCCGCTCATCAGCTTCACCTGGTAGGTGCTCTGGCTGGCGGTGCCGTTGTTTTTGACACCAACAACGTAGTTGTAGGAAGTTCCCGCGGTGGGAGTGGTGTTTCCACTGATGGAAATAGCACCGAGGTCATTCACGATAGTAACAGGTGTGTAGGTGATTTTGATCATCGGGAATTGACCTGTGGCAGTGCCTCCGGGAGGGCTGTTGGGGTCAACTTCTCCGCTGTCGGCTCTGTGATAGCGAGCACGGTCGGTGCCAATCGTTTGGCACTTGAAATAGCTTGAAGAACTGAAATAGGCATCGTCCATGGGGCGTTGCACCAGCAAAACCAGGTTGCCAGGTGTGTGCGTGTAGGACGTCTGCAATGTGATAGAAATGGCGTTTTCCCCTGCGGGATAGTCCACGTTTCCGTCGAACACCAGGGTAAGCTGGTTGGCAGGGATGTAGCCGGTGCTGAGGTCTGACTGGCTGGTAGTGCCAAGCCAAATCTTGGTGGGTTTCCCAGTCAGGCCTTCAGGGAAGTTGTTGTAAAACTCGAGCGCAGTAATTGTGCCGCTGGTAAATCCCAGCTCATCCGGATAGTACAAGGTTTGATACAACGATGTCTTCCAGAAGAAGTCCATTGGATAACGAGCAGTCTGATCGCCTGTTCCGATGGTGACGGTCTCTGCAAAAGAGGGTACCATCAAACCAAGCATGAACATCACTACGAGGAGTAATGATAGACGTTTCATCATAGGTTTCTCCTTTGTTTATTTGGTTTCTATAATGTCTTTGTCGTTTGGAGTACTGATATCACGGCCACAAATCAGCAGAAGACGCCGCAAAACTCAGTACACCGGTTACTATAAAAAAAGCCTGTGATACAAGCTAAGTCAAATAAGCAGACAGAGGCTTTTTTGTCAAGCAAGAAATTCAATTAATCTGAATAATGTGCAAGAAGAGCTTGATGGAACCGATAAGTCCGCCTCCGAGTGCCGGACAAGTCCCAAAGCCCCACACCCTTTGTCAGACCCTAAAAATCAGGCGCACCCGCATGGGGCACGCCTGTTTTCACAAAGGGAGAATTATGAGTTATTGTATTACGATTTCCTTTTGTGGAGAGGCTTCCCGCTTGGGTATCGACAAGCGCAGGATGCCATCTTCCATCTTAGCGCTGATCTTTGCAACGTCGGCATTATCGGGCAGCAAGAGGTTGCGGCGGTAGTTGCCACTGTAACGCTCGCAGCGATACAGGGTTCCTTCCTGTTCCTCGCTCTTGCTCTCGACGTTTGCCTCGATCAAAAGCTGGTTGTCATGAATGGATATTTTTACGTTGTCTTTCTTGAATCCGGGCAGGTTTGCCAAGACCTCATATTCTTTCTCATGTTCCACGATATCCATGGCCATGGCTCTGAAGTTTGCATCATCATTGCTTTCCTCTTCGAAAGCACGGTTGAAGAACTCATCGAAGAGGCTGATCATGTTACTTCTGCGTAGTTGGTTACGACGAAATGGTGTAAGCATCATTGTTTCAGCTCCTTTCATTATTGTTTTGTTTTGTTTGTATAGATATGATAACCGAGTTCTTCGGAAAGGCAAGCACAAAATTAGCAGTCCGACGTGCAGACTGCTAATATGGATGACCCTACATGGTGAAGTATAAGACTATCTAACGCATAAACAAGACCTTACGAGTCTCAACAAAATCACCACTCTCCATCCTGCAGAAGTAAATTCCTTCAGAAATCTGCCTGCCCTGATCATCACGTCCGTCCCATTTGAGGGTAAGGTTGTTGCCGGCCGGCAGGCCCTGATGCAGCGTGCGTACCAATTGACCGCGCAGGTTGAAAACCTTCACGCTCAAGGTCTGATCCCTGTGCTTCACACTCACCGGAATGGAAGTGGATTGTTTGAAGGGATTGGGGAAGTTTGCCTGCAGCGCATTGGTCAAAACCGGAGCATGAGGATCATCGTTGTCCGTGATCTCACCGGCTTTAAACCTGTAGATGGGCGAGTAGTTGCTGTATCCCACCGAGTTTTTGGCTGCCACTCTCCAATAGTAGTTGGTTTGAGGCACCAGGTCGCTTACGGTGAAGAAGATATCCGGAACATCATCATAGACATCCACCTCGCCGCTGAAGTAGGAATTGGTGCTGATCTGCAGCTTGTAGCCCGTGGCAATCTCGCTCCTCGTCCAGTTGAAGGTGACGGGTATTCCCACATCGCTGCTCATATGAGCCGGTGCGATCAATCTGGGCGCCAGCGGCAGTTCAGTTGCCTCACCCGTGGTGAAGGTAAAGGTATTTGTAAAGGGGCCATGTCCCATCTCGGGTGCCACAGCCGCCACCCTCCAATAGTAGGTGGTGTGTGCGCTGAGGCGATTTACCTGATAGAAGTTTGCCCCCAGCCCGTCATAATTGACCAGATTGCACAGGAAGTCGCTATCTGCGGCCAGTTGGAAGTGGTAGCCGATAGCTCCCGGCACCGCTTGCCAGGTGACGCGTGGATTGGTGGGCACTCCTGTAGCACCATCCTCGGGGAAGACGGCTTCCGGAGAGATCAGTTCATCTATTATAGTAAAGGGATAGTAGTTTGAATCGGATTGGCCTGTGGCTATCTGCGTGATGCGGATATGCATCGCCTGGCTGTTGTTCACCTGTGGAATGTTGTTCCACATATAGCTGCCGGTGTTGTGCACGTTTGTAGCGATCTCGGTCCAGTTTTCGCCGCCATCGCTGCTATACTCCAGTTTCACCGTTCCCGTGGTGTATCTGCTCGCCCAGGTGATCTCTTTGTTGGAGCCGCTAAACCACACTTCGCCACCATGCGGTGAGGTAAGCTGAATCGTGGAAATCTTCACTTTGAAGCTGATGGTATCGCCCGCCTCGCCGATATCAAAGACGTTCAGGCCTCCTGCTGAGCCATTGCCCAGAAAGCCGTTTGGCTGTGTAGCTTCGCTGATCTCGGTGCGTCCGCTCTGCTGGGAAAAGGCGGCCTGATTCAGGCTTCCGTTCACGGTATTTGTCCCGCCCGGTCTATAGATATAGAGCTCATCGGGTGGGCCATTGGCGTTACCGTTTTCCCTCGAATCCAATCTATACACCAGCAAGCCGCTGCCCGGCAGGTTGCCATCATACATCCCATGCGGCTTCCTGTATTCCAGCACGTAGTGTTCGCCGGTGCGCCAGCTACTGATGCGGTAGATATTGTTTGTGGAAGAAGAAGCCACCGGATGCAGCGTATAAGTGCCGGACTCGGTGATGGTGGGCACGCTGTCTATCCACTCGCCATACCTGTATTTCATCCACACGCTCATGTGTTGCGGCGGGTTTTGGTTGCCGGCCATCAGGTCCCACCTTCCGATCGGATCGATGGTATTATCATAGTATCTATAAAGATCGGGAGCGCCCAGGCTGTGGAACATCTCGTGCGCCAATACGCTGGCTCCGGAGCTGCCCAGCGAGGTCTCCAGCTGGAAGTTGAAGTCCCACACCTGCTTGCCATGAATATAAGCCGAAGCAGCGTAAAGCACCCAACGATGCGGCCAGAGCAGTTCCGCCCAGCCATCCGGCTGTCCCTGGATGATGAAGCAGACGTTATCCACATAGCCGTCGTTATCTCCATCAATCACCAAAGTGGTGGGAATCTGCGAGCTCACTCCATTCACCGCCCTCACCAGCATCTCCTGCTCGCGCTGCGTACGCTGATCATCCCCGGAATAGCCATTGGGGTTGGAGTAGCTATAGGGCTGGAAGTAGCTGCGCGGATAGCTATCCGTATAGGCCACCACCAGGTCTCCATTGGGCTCGGGGTAGTAGAAGGAATCCACATTCAGCAGGCCATAGGATGCTGCCTGAAAGTAGTTCTTCATCGAATTGGCTCCCTCTTCCGAGGCGTTGAAGATCTGCTGATAATAACCAAACGGTGCACTAAAATCCGGGCTGTCGGCAAACTTGATAAAGATCACGACGTTGTTGAATTGACCCACATGCGGGCTGCGTCCATTGGAGTAATCCCGCATCTGCGCATAGCGATCATACTTGGTTTTGATCTCTGCCTCGCTCAGGTTCAAGCCCGGCTCGATGCTGCGCATATTCGGGCTGTCTCTGCCCACCAATAAACCCGAGGGAACCAGGCTGCCACGCTCCTGCATGGCATAGACGTAGGCTCCGCTATCATCTCTTACAATAGTATAATTGTCCCCATCATGCAGCCAGTTGTGAAATTCATCACCGCTGGCATAGATGTTGATCCGGCTTCCATCCGGCTGAGTTGCCTCAATCGGCAGGAAGCTGTGGGGTGCGGCCACTAAGCTGTTGACGACCAGGATCAAAACCAGGATCGTCAGATTGAAGACTTTTCTCATTGTTCCTCTATATATATTGTTATAGTATTTTCCATGCTTGCCACTGTGAAGATCACCGCTACAGAGCCTTCCGACGCGCTGTCGCCGGTCATCTTTCAAGCTTACATCCGATAGTATATACAATATCCGTTCCAAAAGCCAAACAATCTTTTCGATCACCCGCCCCATACCTTTTCCACTTGCTTTATCCATCAAGCGATTTACTATTTCATAAAAACATTAAAGACAAACCAAGGAGACATATTCATGAATGCCAGAGAATTTCGTCCCGGCACCTATGCCATCGGAGTTCAGGATTGGGGACGCCGCCTCTTTGACGCCCTCATCCCGCTCCCGGATGGAACCAGCTACAACTCTTACCTCATCCAAGGCTCAGAAAAAACAGCCATTATCGACAGCGTTGACCCCGCCCTGTCTCTTATACACATCT
>DGFM01000005.1:0-16823 GCA_002391675.1 Cloacimonetes bacterium UBA3900
GGTTTTTTGAAAACAATTTCTGGCCTTTAAGGGAAGGGATTTTCCATCAACAACCGGCAGCTGCGATCTTGTCTCTTCACACCTACCCACTCCAATTGAACATGAGCAAAATAAATAGAAGATCAGTTTGGCTGTCATTTTTGATGCAATAAGATGAAATAAGTGGTGTTTTTCCGCTGCGGAGGGTGGGAGTTTCAGCCTGTGCAGCTATTCAGCATTCCGTTCAAATGCTGTATTGATGCGGTGGTGTGTAAATATGTGCAAGTAGTTCTTGACAAAAATGGCAAGATCAGATTTTTGGTCTTAATACGTCAAGAAATTGGCGTTCATAGTGTGAATTTTGTGAAGAAGTCAAAATACTTATTGACAAAAAAGGTTGGTTTTATTTTGATGATAAAACGTGATGCCGATGTAGCTCAATGGCAGAGCAATTGATTTGTAATCAATAGGTTGGGGGTTCAACTCCCTTCATCGGCTCCATAAATGTGGAGAGGTTCCCGAGTGGTCAAAGGGAACAGACTGTAAATCTGTCGTCAGTCGACTTCGGAGGTTCAAATCCTCCCCTCTCCACCACTTTTTTAGTCTTTAAGGCTGTATTTGATGCGGGAGTAGCTCAGTTGGCTAGAGCATCAGCCTTCCAAGCTGAGGGTCGCGGGTTCGAACCCCGTTTCCCGCTCCATAAATTTAGAAATTGGTGTAGCTCAAGTAGCTCAGCAGGCAGAGCACCTCCTTGGTAAGGAGGAGGTCATCGGTTCGAATCCGATCTTGAGCTCCACTTTCTTTTTAAACAAATAAATAATAAACACGACATGGAGCCCAGTTAAATGGGTTTCAGGAGGAAAAATGGCAAAAGAAAAATTCGTACGTACCAAGCCACATGTCAACATTGGTACCATCGGTCACATCGACCACGGTAAGACCACTCTTACCGCGGCGATCACAACTTATTTAGCAAAACAAGGCGGCGCTGAAGTCCGTTCATTCGATAGTATTGATAATGCACCGGAAGAAAAAGCCCGCGGCATTACCATTGCGACATCACACGTCGAATATGAAACCGAAAATCGCCACTATGCACACGTGGACTGCCCCGGTCATGCTGACTATATCAAAAACATGATCACTGGCGCAGCACAGATGGACGGTGCCATCCTCGTCGTGAGTGCTTATGATGGCCCCATGCCCCAGACCCGCGAGCACATCCTGCTTGCCCGTCAGGTTGGCGTTCCGGCAATCGTTGTATTCATGAACAAGTGCGATATGGTTGATGACGAAGAGCTGTTGGACCTGGTGGAGCTTGAAGTTCGTGAAGAGCTTTCCAAGTATGATTTCCCCGGCGACGATCTGCCCGTGATTCGCGGTTCCGCTCTCTTGAGCCTCAACGGCGATCCCAAAGGCGAGCAGAGCATTCAAGAGCTCATGGACGCTGTGGACAGCTACATTCCCCTGCCGGATCGTGCAGTGGATAAGCCCTTCCTCATGCCCGTGGAAGACGTGTTCTCCATTCCCGGCCGTGGCACAGTTGCTACCGGTCGTGTGGAACGTGGCGTGATCAAGATGCAAGACAAGGTGGAGCGTGTGGGTATCCGCGAAACTGTGGAAACCACCTGCACCGGAGTGGAAATGTTCCGCAAACTTCTCGATGAAGCCCAAGCTGGAGACAACATCGGCGTGCTTCTGCGTGGATTTGCCAAAGACGACGTTGAGCGCGGCATGGTTTTGGCCAAACCCAAATCCATCACCCCTCATATCAAGTTCACCGGCCAGACCTACGTACTTACCAAAGAAGAAGGTGGACGCCACAAACCTTTCCAAGACGGCTATCGCCCTCAGTTTTATTTTAGAACCACAGACGTGACCGGTACTGTACGCCTTCCCGAAGGCATCAAGATGGTTATGCCTGGTGACAACGTGGAAATCATTGGCGAACTTATCACCCCCATCGCCATGGAGCAAGGCCTCCGCTTTGCTATCCGTGAAGGTGGACGCACCATTGGTAGCGGCGTGGTTGGTTCCATTATAGAGTAAAGACACATGAGAGATATCATCATCCTTGCTTGTGAAGAGTGTAAAAACCGTAACTATAACACCACTCGCAACAAGCGTAAGAACCCCGGCAAGCTGGAGCTGAAGAAATATTGCCCCACCTGCCGGAAACATACCTCTCACAAACAACGCTAAAATAGCTTTGATAATGTTGCAGGACAGTAGTTCAATTGGTAGAGCACCGGTCTCCAAAACCGGGGGTTGCGGGTTCGATTCCTGCCTGTCCTGCCACGTATCATTGGCTTCAGATATTGAGGCCGGCTTGGATTTTAGCTTTTAGAAAACAGGTAGAGTAATGAAATTCGAAAAGATAAGCCGCTTCTTTCGCGAGGTTAACGCAGAAATGCGCGCCGTAACCTGGCCCACTAAAGACGACGTTAAAGAGGGCACTGTTGTGGTGATCGTGATGTCTGCCATTATGGCGATATTCTTGTCGTTGGTGGATCTCGGTTTTAGTCAGATTTTTCAGTTGGTGTTTAAACTATAATGACTGAAAAGAATTGGTATGTGATCCATACCTACTCCGGCCATGAAAACAAGGTCAAGTTGGCAATCGAGAAAGGAGTCGAAGGTACCGACATGGAGGATGATCTTGGTAGAGTGTTGGTGCCCGTGCGCCAAACCTTTATCATCCGCGATGGTAAAAAGATAGACCGTGAACGCAAGCTTTTTACCAGCTACGTGATCCTGGAGGCAAACCTTACGCCCAAATTACGTAGCTATATACTGAGCGTTGCCGGAGTCACCAAGTTTTTGGGAGTTGGCAAAAACAGCAGAGAGCCTACTCCGCTTCCTGAAGATGAGGTCAACCGTCTCTTGGGCATTGCCGATGCAGATTATGATGCTAAGAGCTTTAACTTTATGCCGGGAGATGCCGTGAAAGTAGTCACGGGTCCCTTCACAGATTTTGAGGGCGTGGTCACCCAGATCGCCGATGGTGGCAGTAAACTCACCATCGACGTGATCGTGTTTGGCAGACGCACACCCGTGGAACTCAGTTCCAGCCAAGTAGAGATTCTGAAAAAATAATATAGAGGTAAGATAAAATGGCAAAACCAAAAGACGTAGCAGCCATTCTTAAACTGCAACTTCCTGCAGGTAAGGCTACACCGGCACCTCCGGTGGGACCTGCTTTGGGGCAAGTCGGAGTGAATATACCCGAATTCTGCCGGCAGTTCAATGAAAAAACAGCCGATCAGCCCGGGATGATCTTCCCGGTGGTGATCTATGTGGCTAAAAATAAATCCTTCACCTTTGACATCAAGACACCGCCCGCAAGCGTGCTGATCAAAAAGGAAGCTGGACTGGCCAAAGGAAGTGCCACTCCAAACACAAGCAAAGTAGGAAAAATAACCCAGGATCAACTCAGGGCTATCGCCCAGATGAAAATCCAGGATATGAATTGCGAATCCCTTGAATCCGCAATGAGTATGATCGCAGGTACTGCAAGGAGCATGGGCGTCACCGTTGAAAACTGATGCTGCCTGTGCAGGAGAACATACTTCATTAAGGAGAGTCAATGAAACATAGTAAAAGGTACAAACATGCCTACTCGATGTTCGATCGCCAAAAACGCTTCGATCTCGATGAAGCGTTGAAGATCCTGAAGACAATTCCAGCGTCCAAATTTGACGAGACCGTGGAAGTGCACTTCAATCTCGGCGTCGACCCTCGAAAAGCCGACCAGCAAATCCGAAACTCGCTCATCTTGCCACACGGAACAGGCAAGACAGTGCGCGTGCTCGTGTTTGCCGAAGGCGATAAGGCAACAGAAGCCAGCGATGCTGGCGCCGATTACGTCGGATTGGATGACCTGATTGAAAAGATCAGCGGTGGCTGGTTTGACTTTGATGTAGTCATCACCACACCAAATCTGATGGGACGTATCGGAAAACTGGGTAGAGTATTGGGTCCGCGCGGCCTGATGCCAAACCCCAAAGTCGGGACTGTTACCATGGATATTGGTAAAGCTGTCGAAGAGGCCAAGGGCGGCAAAGTCACCTACAGGGTGGATAAATTTGCCAACCTTCACATTCCGGCCGGCAAGATCAGCTTTAGCGCAGAACAACTCAAAGATAACATCAAAGCCATCCTGGGCGCTGTCATCAAAGACAGGCCGTCCACGATGAAAGGTGTGTATATCAAGAGTATCACCATCTGCACCACCATGAGCCCCGGCATCAAATTACAGGTCGCAAGCGCAACCTTGGAAGCAAAGAGCTAAGGGAGATCAAAATGGTTCAAAGTGTAAAATATGACATCGTCACACATTTGAAAGAAAGATTTAGTGGTGCCAAAGCGATCGTACTTGTGGATTATAAGGGAATCAATGTCGAACAGGTAAACCAGTTACGCCGCCGCTTCAGAGCGGAAAACGTGGACTACTTTGTTCAGAAAAACACCCTGATCAAATTAGCTCTCAATGATCTCGGTATCACAGAATTAGACGCTCATCTAATCGGCCCCACCGCTATCGCGGTCTGCCATGAGGATGAAGTAGCACCCACAAGGGTGTTGGTAAAGTTCAACAAAGAAGTGATGGATAACGCAGGCTTCCCCAGCTTTAAGGCGGGCTATGTTGCCGGAGCATTACTGGATGCCAAACAGCTTACCGCGTTGGCAGCCATGCCCTCCAGAGACGAGCTCCTGGCCAAGATTTTGGGCAGTGCCCAAGCACCCATCACCAATTTCTTGAGTATATCCCAAGGCATTATCCGCAAATTCATCTATGCGGTGCAAGCCATCCGTGACAAAGACACGGAAGCCAGTTAATAGGACCCAAAATTAATTATACCCTGGAGGAAAAAATGTCCGATAAACAACAACAAGTAATTGAGTTGATCAAAGGGATGACCGTATTGGAACTCTCAGAATTGGTCAAAGAAATGGAAGAAGTATTTGGCGTCTCCGCAGCCGCTCCCGTGGCCGCATTTGCAGGCCCCATGCCCGGCGCAGCTGAGGAAGCCGTAGAAGAACAAAGTGAATTTGACGTGATCCTTACAAGTGCCGGCGACAAGAAGATCAACGTGATCAAAGTCGTACGTGAAATCACCAAACTTGGCCTCAAAGAAGCAAAAGACCTGGTCGATAGTGCTCCCAAAATGGTGGTGGAAAAAGTGGGCAAAGAAGAGGCTGAACAGGTTAAACACAAACTTGAAGAAGCTGGTGCCACAGTCGAGCTTAAGTAAGGGATCACATCCCGAAACATTTGTCCAAAGAAAGTCCAGCGGGGCTTTCTTTGGGCTTTAATTATGTATATAAAGAATAGAGTGCAAGCCTCGCTATCAACGCTAAAAAATGCCCTCAGCCTTGAGCTTGGGGCAGAGTTGCTTGTTAGGCAGGCAAGCGCAACCCCCAATATCACAGATACTATGTATCACAATGAAAAAGGAGTGGGCTTTTGAGAAAGATCAAAAGTTATTCCCGTATATCCGAAAGATTTGCGGAACTTGGAATCCCTGAAGTGCAGATTCCCAACCTCTTGGCGATGCAAGTGGAATCATTCGACGATTTCCTCCAGAAGGATGTCCATCCTCAGCGTCGTGAAAAGAAAGGACTGCAGGCTGTATTTGAGTCCATATTTCCCCTGGAAGATGCCAAAGGGAACTTCCTGCTGGAATTTTCGGAATACAACGTGTTGCAAGAGAAATACTCCATAGACGAATGCCGTGATCGCAATCTCTCCTATCAGGCACCCCTGAAAGTGAAGATGAGACTCAGCATTTTTGAGGACAACGAGGGAGTCCGCGAACATAAAGACACCATCGAACAGGATGTCTTTCTGGGTGAGATTCCGCTCATTACCCAACAGGGAACATTCGTGATCAACGGTGCCGAAAGAGTGATCATCTCTCAGTTGCAACGTTCGCCCGGAGTATTCTTTTCAGAGAGCAAACACCCCAGCGGAAAGACTCTCTATTCCGCCAAAGTGATTCCCTACAACGGATCCTGGCTGGAATTTGACATCGATATTCACGATGTGATGTATGTGCACATCGATAAGCGTCGTAAGCTTCCCGTCACCACCCTTTTGCGTGCCATTGGCATCTCCACAAATGAAGACTTGAGAAAAGTGTTTTACCAGAGTGAAAAGCTTGGCATCAAAGAGGCGAAAGGTCGCCATTTATACAAGGACATCTCCGTCAAAACTGAGCCGGAGCCCATTGCCATAGCCAATGAACAGATTACGGACAGTCTCATCGAGATTCTCGCTTCTCATAAGATAAAGACGGTGGAAGTGATCGACTACAATTTTGAAATTGCCAGGAAAGTGCTGGAAAATACAATAGCTAAAGACCCTACCACAAACACCGAAGAAGCCTTACATAAGATATATTACCTGATCCGTCCCGGCGAAGAAGCTCCTCTGGAAGCCGCCAAACAACTGGTGGACCGTATGTTCTTCAATGAAAAGCGCTACAATCTGGGAGAAGTGGGACGCTATAAGATCAATAAAAGACTGGGAATCGACGTCGATGAAAGTGTTCGCACCCTGCACGTTACAGACTTTGTGCATATCTTTAAGACGCTGATTGATATCTACAACGATGAAGACGAGATAGATGACATCGATGCCCTTTCAAACCGCAGAGTGCGCACCGTGGGTGAGCTCCTGCAAGAGCAATATACCATCGGCCTTTCCATGATGGCCCGCATCATCTCCGAGCGTTTGGCCATTTCAAACACGGATGAGGTCACAGTACACGATCTGGTAAACAGCAATGCCATGATCTCTGTGGTGCAGTCCTTCTTCCTCACCGGTCAGCTTTCTCAATACATGGAGCAAACCAATCCCTTGGCAGCCTTGAGGCACAAGAGAGCCCTTTCTGCTCTCGGCCCCGGCGGCCTCACCAGGGATAGGGCCGGCTTTGAGGTGAGAGACGTGCACTTCTCACACTATGGACGTATATGCCCCATCGAGACGCCTGAAGGCCCCAATATCGGCCTCATCGTGTCTCCATCCATATATTCCAGGATCAACCACCTGGGCTTTATCGAAACGCCCTATCGCAAAGTGGTGGATGGTAAAGTGACCGACGAATATGTGTATATGGATGCGGCAGAAGAAGATAAATATATCATCGGGCAATCAGACGTGGAGCTGAACGATGACCGCAGCTTCAAGAGTGAAACAATCTTTGCGCGTGAGCGTGGAGAATTCATGCAAGTGAGCCCCGATAAGATAGACTTTATGGACGTGGCTCCGCAGCAGATGGTTTCCGTCTCCGCTGCCATGATTCCCTTCCTGGAGCATGACGACGCAAACCGCGCTCTGATGGGCTCCAATATGCAACGCCAAGCCGTGCCACTCATCAATCCCCAGGCACCTATCGTGGGCACAGGGATGGAAAAGATAGTGACAACCGATACCTCCACAGTCACGGTGGCGCCCTTTGATGGCATAGTCACAGACGTAAATTCAACCTATGTGGAGATTAAACCCACAGACGAAAAGGACGAAGCCTTCTATCTGAGCACGGCCAATCGCATTTACCTCAAAAAGTTTGTACGCACAAACCAAGACACCTGTGTAAACCAACGTCCCATCGTGAGACTGGGAGATACGGTGAAGAAAAACCAGCCCATTTCAGACGGTGCTTGCGTGGAAGATAACCGTCTCGCTCTGGGCACCAATATGTTGGTTGCTTTCATGCCTTGGTATGGTTACAACTATGAAGACGCCATCATCTTGAGCGAGAAGGTGGCACGCGAAGACACCCTCACCTCCATCTATATCGAAGAGATGGAAGTGCTGGTGCGCAACGTGAAAAACGGCCGTGAAGAACTGGCCTACGACATCCCAAACGTCCCTTCAGCTTCGTTGAGAAACCTGGATAAGACAGGTATCATCCGCGTGGGTGCAGTGGTCGCTGCCGGTGATATTATCGTGGGTAAGGTCACACCCAAGAGCGTAGAGATCGATCCATCTCCGGAAGAAAACCTGATGCGGGCCCTCTTTGGTGACCGCGCCGGAGATTTTACCAACAGCTCCCTTAAAGCCAAACCCGGCATGGAAGGCGTGGTGATCGACGTGAAGGTGTTTTCCAGATTGGAAGACGGAGCCGAGTTTGAAGAGGACATGGAAGAAAAGATTCTCAAACTCAAGGACGAGCTCAACCTGCGCCGCATGAAGGTGGAGGAATTCAAGCAAGAAAAGCTCACCTCCATGCTCATTGGTGAAAAGGCCAAAACCATCTGGGATGAAAAGAGCAACGTCTATTTCATCGCTCCCGGCAAGAAAATCACCGCCAAGGATATCGAGCGGATCAACTTCCGCCGCCTGGATCTGGATGTAGACTTGGTGGAAGATATGGAGAAAAACGAGCTCATCTATTCCCAAGTGGTTCTCAAGATCAAACAATCCTTGGAACAAAGCGAAAATGTATATCGCAAATCCCGCGAGCGCATTCGCCATGGAGACGAACTTCAGTATGGAGTGCGTAAAATGGTGAAGGTGTACGTGGCCAAGAAACGCAAAATAGAAGTGGGAGACAAAATGGCAGGACGCCATGGAAACAAAGGCGTTATCTCCATCGTGGCTCCCATCGAAGATATGCCCTTTACCGAAGATGGCACTCCGGTTGACATCGTGCTCAACCCCCTGGGCGTGCCCTCGCGTATGAATATCGGCCAGATCATGGAAACTCACCTGGGTATGGCCGCCAAGACCTTGGGCTTTGAGGTGGAAACTCCCATCTTTGACGGTGCTTCCGTGGAAGACATCAAGCAGGAACTGATCAACGCCGGCCTGGAACCGGACGGAAAGCAGGTGCTCTATGATGGCAAAACGGGCGAGCCCTTCAGAGAAAGAGTCACAGTAGGTATCATCTATATGATGAAACTCAATCACCTCGTGGCCGACAAGATGCACGCCCGCTCCACCGGACCTTACTCCCTCATCACACAGCAACCTCTGGGCGGAAAAGCTCAACACGGAGGCCAGCGTCTAGGTGAAATGGAAGTCTGGGCCCTGGAAGCTTATGGAGCTGCGCATATCTTGGAAGAAATGCTCACCATCAAATCAGACGATGTGGACGGCAGAAACAATGCCTTCAAAGCCATTACCAGAGGGGATAACCCACCACCTCCAGGCGTTCCAGAGTCTTTCAATGTGTTGATCAGCGAGCTGAAATCTCTGGGCTTTAACATCGAATTCATCAAAGAATCCGACGACATACAGGGAAGGTAAGAAAATGTTAAAAGAAAACAGACGTGAAATCCGACCCAATGACTACGACTTTGTGCGCATCAGTATCGCCTCCCCGGATACCATTGTGAACCAGTGGTCACACGGGGAAGTCACCAAACCGGATACCCTGAACTACCGCACCCTCAAACCCGAAAAAGACGGCCTCTTCTGCGAAAGAATCTTTGGCCCGGAACGGGATTATGAGTGCGCCTGCGGGAAATATAAAAAGAAACGCTTTCAAAACACGGTCTGTGACCGCTGTAACGTGCTCGTAACCACCTCCAGAGTGCGCCGTACCCGCATGGGACACATCCAATTGGCAGTGCCTATTGCCCATATTTGGTTTGTAAAAAGTGCTCCCAGCAAGATCGGCACCCTGCTGGATATGACGGTGAAAGACCTGGAGCGGGTGCTCTACTACGAGTCTTACATCGTGATTGATCCGGGCGACAGCCCCTACGAAAAGATGGAGCTGCTTGAGGTGGAAGAGTATCTTGAGATCGAAGATAAAGTGGGAGACAACTTCCTCTGCCTCATGGGTGGAGAAGCTATCCGCGAACTGCTCAAACGCCTTGATCTCAAAAACGAAGCTCTCAACATCCGCTCGCGCCTGAAAATGGAAAGAGCGGCTTTGCATAAACAAAAACTCGTGAACAAGCTCAAAGTGGTGGATGCCTTCATCAAGAGCGGAAACAATCCTGAGGACATGGTGCTGGAGGTTTTACCTGTATTGCCACCCACGCTCAGGCCTCTGGTTCCCTTGGAAGGCGGCCGCTTCGCAACTGCCGACTTCAACGATCTTTATCGCCGCGTCATCACCCGCAACAACAGGCTCAAGCAGCTGATAGAAATCAGAGCCCCGGAGGTGATCCTCCGCAACGAAAAGCGTATGCTCCAAGAAGCTGTGGATGCTCTGATCGACAACTCGCGCAAGGCCCGCCCCGTGAGAGGCAGAGGCAGCAGACCCCTGAAGTCTTTGACCGATCAGCTCAAAGGAAAACAGGGACGCTTCCGCCAGAACCTCCTGGGTAAACGTGTGGACTATTCAGGCCGCTCCGTGATTACCGTGGGGCCCGAGCTGAAGCTCTATCAATGTGGCTTGCCCAAAGAAATGGCAGTGGAGCTCTTCAAGCCCTATCTCATCGAGCGCCTGCAAAAGATGGGTGAGGCCGATAAGGTGAAAAATGCCAAGAAACTGATCGAGAAAAAGCAGCCGGAAATCTGGTCTATCCTGGAAGAGGTGATCAAGGATTATCCCGTGCTTTTGAACCGTGCACCCACCTTGCACCGCCTGGGCATTCAGGCCTTTATGCCCGTTTTGACCGATAACAAGGCCATCCAGCTGCATCCCATGGTCTGCGTACCTTTCAACGCAGACTTTGATGGAGACCAGATGGGTGTCTACGTCCCGCTCAGTCATGAAGCGCAGATCGAAGCCAGAGTACTGATGCTCTCCACGCGCAACCTGCTTCTTCCGGCAAACGGACGCCTGGCCATGGCTGCAAACCAAGACATCGTCCTGGGTTGCTTCTACCTCACCATGGAAGCCACGCCGCCGCCGGAAGATGTAAGCAAACTGCGCAGATTTTATTCACCCCTGGAAGTGATCTCCGCTTTTGAAAATGAAGAGCAGCTCGCTACCGTGAAGGGGCAGACAGATTTCCAGCGCGAACTGGATATCCATACCTGGATCAGAGTCTATGTGGATTCCGAGCTAATCACCACCACCGTGGGCAGAGTGCTCTTCAACCAGGTCATTCCCCCTGAAGTGGGCTACCAAAATGCCACTTTTGATAAAGGCGGGCTAAACGACCTCGCCATGCTCTCCTATGATGCTGCAGGGCAACATCGCACCGCCATCATGCTGGACGAGATTAAAGACCTCGGATTCTCTTACGCCACCAAAGCCGGCGTGACCTTCAGCTTTGCCGATATCGTCGTGCCCGAGCGCAAAGACGAAATCATCGAAGAAGCCGAAGGAGAAGTGAAAAAGGTATTTGACCTGCATCATAAAGGCGGCATCACCGAAAATGAACGTGTGGGACGTGTGGTTGACCTCTGGAAAAAGACCACCGTGAAAGTCACCGACGAGATGATGGAAGAGCTCGCCAAGAACCGCTCTGGCCTAAACTCCATCTATCTGATGTACAAATCCGGTGCACGCGGTTCCAAAGACCAGATCAAGCAGCTGGGCGGAATGCGTGGACTGATGGATAAACCTTCCAAAATTGGAGCTACCGGTGGCGTGGATGTGATCGAAACGCCCATCAAATCAAACTTCTATGAAGGCCTCACCGTGCTGGAATACTTCGTCTCCACTCACGGTGCACGTAAAGGTCTGGCAGATACAGCGCTCAAGACTGCAGACGCCGGTTACCTCACCCGCAGATTGGTGGACGTGGCTCAAAATGCCATCATCACCGAAGAAGATTGCGGAACCGTTTTCGGCGTGCACATGAGCATTCTCAAAGAAGGAAATGACGTGGTGCAATCCCTGGCAGAACGCATCCAGGGCCGTACCGCTCTGGAAGACGTGATAGACCCCATCACCGGCAGGGTTTTGGTTTCCGCCGGCGAAGAGATCACAAACAAGATGGCGCGCACCATCCAAAACCATGGCATCATTGATGTTCACGTGCGTTCGGTGCTCACTTGCGAATCAGAGCGTGGCATTTGTGCCAAATGTTATGGACGCAACCTGGCCACCCAAAAGCCGGTTAGCATCGGCGACCCCGTGGGCATCATCGCCGCTCAAAGCATCGGTGAACCGGGAACACAGCTTACGCTGCGAACCTTCCACATCGGTGGAGCTGCATCCACGGCTACAGAACTGGCAGAAGCCTCCTCAAGTCACGACGCCATCGTCAAATTTGACCGTATGAACACCGTCACCAACAAGCAAGGCGAGATGGTCTCCGTTTCTCACTTGGGCAAGATCCACTTGATCGACCCCGAAGATAAGAAAACCGTCCTGGAAGAGTACAAGGTGGAATATGCAGCCACCGTGCACGTGCAGGATGGAGACCTGATCACCAAAAACACCAAGCTGCTCAGTTGGGACCAATTCAATAACCCTCTCATATCTTCTGCTGAAGGCGTGCTCTCTTACGACAACTTCATCAAAGATATTACCTATAAAGAAGAATACAACGATATCACCTTCTCCAAGGATATCACAATCATCGAATCCAAAGACCGCAAGAAACAGCCTCAGTTCCGCATTGTGGCTGATGATGGCTCTGCCGTATTGATCCCCTTGCCCGCGGGCCTGGTCATCAAAAAGGAAGACGGCGCCTATGTGTACACGGGTGACATCCTGGGCCAGACTTCCCGTATGACCATCAAACAGAGAGACATCACCGGCGGCTTGCCCAGGGTGCAAGACCTCTTCGAAGCACGTGTGCCCAAAGATAAAGCCAAGATCTCCGATATCAACGGCCGCGTCACCATCGGCGGACTCAAAAAAGCCGGACGTGACATCTTTGTGACTCCTTCCAACGGTCTCTTCGCACCGGCAGACGGCAAGATCATGATCCTCACGACTGATGACGGCCCCAGAATTGTGCTGCTCACAAACAAATCTGTGATAACCAAAAACGATGGAAAGGTGACCATCAGCACCGAAGGCAGAACCAAGACAGTCACCGTCTCCAAGCGCAGCGGCACTACCATGGAATACAAGATTCCCAGAAATATGGAAGTGATCGTGGAAGATGGCAAGAGAGTGAAGAAAGACGTTCCTCTCTGCGGCCTTGTCTTTGACATCCCTGAGCTTCAGGAAAACATTGTCGAGACTGGAGATATGGTGCAGAAAGGCCAAGCTTTGGCAGGCCGTAAATATTCCATCCCCAGCGGCAAGCGCATCATCGTGCACCAGGGCGACTACGTGGAAAGCGGAGATGCTCTCTCCGATGGCCCTCTGGATCCTCATGATATGCTGGTTAAAGGCGTCATTGAGGCTCAGACCATGATCCTCAACGAGATCCAGGAAATCTATCGCAAACAGGGTGTGAAGATCGACGACAAACACGTGAGCGTGATCATCCGCCAGATGTTTAAGAAAGTGCGCATCATCGATCCCGGCAACACCTCCTTCCTGGAAGGCGAAATCGTGGATAAGGTGAAAGTGGAGCGTGAAAACCGTGAAGTTATGCAATTTGGCAAGGAACAAGCCCACTTTGAACAACTGCTTCTGGGCATCACCAAAACCTCATTGCTCACCGATAGCTGGCTCTCCAGCGCATCATTCCAAGAGACCACCAAGGTACTCACCAAAGCCGCAATCGAAGGCAGCGTAGACCGCCTGGAAGGCCTCAAGGAAAGCATCATCCTTGGTCACCGCATCCCTGTGGGAACCGGAACCAAACTCTACAACCAGATGATAAGCAAAGCCGTTGCCGAAGGAAAGACAACCGCCGATATCATCGCAGAATTTGCACACTCTGATGTCCAAGACGAAACTGCGGACATCTTAGACTTTTAAACCCAAATGAATAACATAAAACAAACTGGAGGAATCAGTGCCAACAATCAATCAACTGATTAGAAAAGGCAGAACCCGGATCGAGAGTAAGAAGAAAAACAGGGCGCTTATGGGATGTCCGCAAAGGCGCGGAGTATGCACTCGTGTTTACACGACTACGCCCAAAAAACCAAACTCTGCTCTCAGAAAAGTAGCCCGTGTTCGTTTAGTTAACGGAATCGAAGTTACAGCTTATATTGGTGGTGAAGGCCACAACCTGCAAGAACACAGCATCGTGCTGGTTCGCGGCGGTCGTGTGAAAGACCTTCCCGGCGTGCGCTATCACATCGTGCGCGGAGCTTTAGATACCGCTGGTGTGGAAAAACGTACAAATTCACGTTCCAAATATGGAACCAAACGTCCAAAGAAATAATAGGCGAGGTAAAGCATGTCCAGAAAGAGAAAAGCAGTAGTCCGCGAAGTGTTGCCGGACCCCAAATACAACGATGTCGTGCTTACTAAGTTTATGAACTGCCTCATGGTAAGTGGCAAGAAGAGCCTGGCTGAAAAGATCGTCTATGGCGCCTTTGATCTCATCGAACAAAGGATGAAACAGCCTCCCTTGGAAGTCTTTAAGACTGCCCTGGAAAACGTGCGCCCCATGGTGAAAGTCGTGTCTCGTCGCGTCGGTGGATCAAACTATCAGATCCCCATGGAAGTAAACGAGAAAAACGGCCGCGCTCTCGCTTTCAGATGGATCATCGCCTTCGCACGTGCGCGTAGCGAAAAGACAATGATCGAAAAGCTTGCTGCCGAACTCATGGCTGCCTACAAAAAAGAAGGCGCATCCATCAAAAAACGTGAGGAAACCCATAGGATGGCTGAAGCCAACAAAGCTTTTGCCCACCTCAGATGGTAAAGCCAATCAACAACTTATCCGAATACCCCGGCTTCTCATGGCTGGGGTATTCTCTTTGAATGTCACAATTTAGCGATTGACAATATACCCTGTTTTTTTACTTTAGTCCTTTGAATACGCGTCCCTGTAGCTCAGCTGGATAGAGTGGCACCCTCCGAAGGTGAAGGTCAGGCGTTCAAATCGCCTCAGGGACGCCAGTTTTTGGGATTTTATTTTGATATGACCACAGAACCCGTTCTCACCATGCAAGGGCTTGGCAAAAGCTTCGGTGATAGGCAGATATTCTCTGATCTATCCTTGGGCATCCATGAGCTGGACAAGATTGGCATCGTGGGCATAAACGGCTGTGGCAAAAGCACCTTGCTCAAATGTATCGGCGGCATTGTAGCGCCCACTTCCGGTGAGATCGTCTATAGAAACGAGCTCAAGATTTCTTACCTGGCGCAAGACCCTGTCTATGATCCGGACGTCCTGGTGCTGGATTATCTCTTTACCGATCACCAAATCCCCGCAGACGAAAGCTATATCTTCAAGAGCGTGCTCACGCGCCTGGGCATCACAGAGTTTGACAAACCCCTGGGGCTGCTCTCGGGAGGGCAGAGGCGCAAGACCTTCCTCGCCTCCGCTTTGGTAAATGAACCTGACCTGCTCATCCTCGACGAGCCCACCAACCATCTGGATTTGGATACCATCGAATGGCTTGGAGACTACCTGGCCAAACTCAAGAAAACCGTCCTCTTCGTCACGCATGATCGCTATTTCCTGGATACCGTCTCCAACAAGATCTGGGAGCTGGAGGCTGGCAAACTGCACATCAGCCGCGGCAATTACAGCGACTATCTCAAAGGCAAACTTCAGCGTGAGACGGATGCCATGCGCAAGGAAACCCGCCGGCAGGCACAGCTTTCCAAGGAGCTGCAATGGCTGTCCCGCGGTGCCAGGGCGCGCAGCTCCAAACCCAAACACCATATAGACCGTGTCAAAGAGCTGCTCAGCAAATCATATCTGATCAGCGAAGCCGAGCTGGACATCTCCTTTCAGATCGACCGCCTGGGCAAGACCATCATCGAGCTGCACAGGCTCACCAAAGGCTATGATGGGCAATTGCTTTTCAAGGATATAGAACATCACTTCCAGCCCCGCGAGCGCATCGGCATCATCGGGCCCAATGGCTGCGGCAAAACCACTCTCCTCAAGATCATCGCCGGAGAGGAAACGCCGGATTCCGGCAGCGTCAAAATCGGCGTCAATACCAACATCGCCTACTACAAACAGGATGAAGACAGCTTCGATCCTACTTTGACGGTCTATGAATACATCGCTCAATATGCGGAGGTGATCAGAACCAAGGACGGCACGCGCCTCAGTGCTGCCGAAATGTTGCAACGCTTTTTGTTTGATGGCAAGATGCAGCAACAGAAGCTCAGCGCTCTTTCAGGTGGTGAAAGAAAGCGGCTCTATCTGCTTAAAGCCCTGATGTTTGGCTCCAACTTCATCATCTTGGACGAACCCACCAACGACTTGGACATCCGCACCTTAGAGATCCTGGAAGACTACTTGGATGCCTACGAGGGCTGCCTCTTGGTGGTCTCGCACGACCGCTTTTTCCTGGATCGCTGCGTGGATTATCTCTTTGTCTTTGAAGGCACTTCCATCCGGAAAATCCCCGGCAACTACTCGGATTATCTCCTGCTCAAACGCTTTGCCGAAGAGGAGAAAGAGGAAAACGCCAAGACCTCTAAAGATACCCGCCCACCCAAAGAACGCAAAGGCCTCACCTACAATGAACAGCGTGAGCTGCAGCTGCTGGAAGTAAAAATAGAAGAGCTGGAGGCTGCGCTGGAAGCCCTGGAGCAGGAACTGCATAAAAGCGGGCTCACTCCGGAAGATTACGCCCGCATCGGGGCCCAACAGACTGAGCTCAACCAGGAACTGGAAGAGTGCTCGGATAGGTGGTTAGAGCTGAGTTTAGCTTAAGCCAAAGCACTGTAATAAGCTCTTACTTTTTCCTATATTTCCCGGATTCATCCTTTGCCCGGACCTCTCTCCCTTGTGCAGATACGGCCAACAAAGCTGTCTTGTCACTACCCAGATTAGAGCTCATTATCGCCCCTAAACTCTTTGCAATAAACCGATCCTTACCTCAAAATTTGACTTTTCACCTGGCTTGCCCCACCCTCGGATATCCTCGGCGCTCGAATGCGTAA
>DGFM01000005.1:17051-25291 GCA_002391675.1 Cloacimonetes bacterium UBA3900
CGTTTTAGGAGGCGGTTTTGTTTGCAAAATACAAGGGCTGAGGTCAAATATTTCAGAAGGGCCTCACTTGACCGGTACCGGAATTCTGAGATGAATTCCCACTATTTTCATAGGTATTCGGCACCGATTTCCAATTGGAAAAATGTCCGATATTTGGGTGCAGATTACAAGCGGCCAAAATCCGGGCACAAAAAAGGCCACCCCTTGCCGGAGTGGGCCAAAAAGGAATGGTCGGGATGACAGGATTCGAACCTGCGACCACTTGAACCCCATTCAAGTACGCTAGCCGGACTGCGCTACATCCCGAGCCTTTAGGGACATAAAAATACAGAGGCGTTTTTTGACAAGTAAAATCTCTGCTTGACATGGGAGGCCCACATATAAAAGTGAGCTCAGGTCTATGTCACATCGTAAGATATGGATTTTAAAATAAATTAACAAAGAGTCGCAAATTGACAGAAAGCTCTGGTATCTTTGCGGCCACACGGGAGATAAATGAGTTTGATTTCAGCCCGCGAGCTCAGCTTTGAGTTTGGCGGACAACGCATACTTAGCGAGCTAAGTTGCAGCATTGAGCACAACAGCCGCATTGGCCTCATCGGGGCCAATGGCAGCGGCAAAACAACGCTGATCCGCTTGTTTTTGGGTGAGTTGCAGCCTTCTGCAGGCACCATCAACAGGGCTTCCAGCCTCAAGATAGCCTATTTGCCGCAAAACGCCAAAGTGCAATCCGGCGTCGCTCTGATAGACTTCGTCAAGGCTTCGCGTCCGGACATCCTAGCTCTGCAGGCGCAGATTCAAGCCCTTTCCGCTCAATTGGACAAAGACCACCTGAGCAAAACCGAGGAGCAGCTACACACCGCTGTGGAGCGTTTCACCAGCCTGGGCGGCTATGAATGGGAAAACGAGGTCAAACACGTATTGATGTCACTCAACTTCCAGCCTGACGTATGGGACACAGACGTGGGCTTGCTGAGTGGGGGAGAGCAGACGCGCCTCTGTCTGGCAGCCATTTTGCTCAAGCCTCACAATCTGCTCATCATGGACGAGCCTACAAACCACCTCGATATCGCCATGATCCGGTGGCTGGAAAGCTATCTGCTCAAACAAGACAGGCCCTATCTTCTGGTCTCGCACGATCGCAGTTTTCTGGATGCCTGTGTCACTTCCATTTTCCATATTCGCTCTGGCAAGCTTTCCATCACCAAGGGCAATTACAGCTCCTTCGCCCAGGCGGATGAAATCGCCCGTCAAACTGCCCAAAGAACCTACGAACGGCAGAAGAAGGAATATGAAGAGACCATGGATTTTGTGCGCCGAAATATCGCCGGGCAAAAGACCAAGCAGGCTCAGAGTCGGCTCAAACGCTTGGAAAAGATGGATTTGCAGCCTGCGCCCCGGCAAGAGAAGCAGCTGAGACTGAAGGTTCAAGCCCAGAGTCGCAGCGGCAATGACCTCTACATCCTACAAGATGTCAGCTTTGGCATCGCCGGCAAGCAGCTGGCCCAAAATATAGACCTCTACGCCGGTTATCAGGACAGGATCTGCATCATTGGCCCCAACGGCTGTGGCAAAACCACTTTCCTGCATCTGCTGATGGGAGATCACACCGATTACCAAGGCCAGCTCAAAATCGGCGCCTCGCTGGATATTGGCTATTTCGATCAGCACAATGTAGACCTCGATCCTTCGCTCACCGTGATGGAAACGCTCTGGCAGCTGGTTCCTGCCGAGCCTCAGGGCTATGTGCTCGGTTTTTTGGCGCGCTTTGGCTTCGTCGGCGATGATGTGCAAAAGACGGTGGGCGTCCTCAGCGGCGGCGAGAAAAGCAGGCTCTATCTGGCCGTGCTCATCCACAGCAAACCCAATCTCCTGATCATGGACGAGCCTACCAACCACCTGGATACCAACGTTGCGGATGCCCTCCTGGAAGCGCTACAAGACTATGATGGCAGCATCATCTTCGTCTCGCACGACCGCTGGTTCCTCTCGCGCCTGGCCACCAAATACTGGGTCTTTACCAAAGAGCTGGAAGATGGCGTTATCTACGACACTATCCGCGAGGTGGACGGCGATGCCAATGCCGCCATCGAGAGAAGTTTTTATATACCTGAGCCGGAAAAAGCTCCCAAAGCCAAGCCGAAAAAGAAGACTAAAAAGATCAACCCCAAGGTCTTTGAGCTCAAACAAGCTGAGATTGACGCTCTGCATACTCGTAGGGATGCCCTTCGGGAACGGCTCTGGGACTTGCAAAGCAGTCTTTCAAAATCTGACAGCTATAACGATTTGGAGCAGTTGAGACAAATACACCACGATCAGAGTTGCCTGGAAGCCGAGATTGATGAGCTGACGCAAATGATCAACACTTGTGAACACGAATATCTGGAGTTACTCATACAAGATGCGTAAAAGGATAGGTTTTACCACCAGTTTACCCGTCGAAGTGATTTTCGCTGCGGGTCACATCCCCATAGATTTAAACAACCTCTTTTTGGAGCACGATTCCTCCGCTTTGGTGCATTCCGCCGAGCTCAAAGGCTTCCCCGCCACCGTGTGTTCCTGGATTAAAGGCAACTTCAGCACCGCTTTGGCCTCCAATCTGGATGAAGTGATCGGTATCACGCAGGGTGACTGCTCCAACGCTCAGTCGCTGCTGGATATGATTGGCGAAGAAGGGCTTGCCACCTTTACCTTTGCCTTTCCACCCCGCCGGAATTATGCCGATCTGGACCGCGAAATCCGCAGGCTGGAAGAGCATTTTGAGGTGGATAGAAGCCAAACCATGCAGGCCAAAGAGCGGCTGGACAAAATCCGCGCCAAGCTCCTCATCCTGGATGAATACACCTGGAAACATCGACTGGTGAGCGGCAAAGAAAACCATCTCTGGCTGGTTTCCTCATCGGATTTCAATGGCGATCCGGATCGCTACGAGGAAGAACTGGATGCATTTCTAAAAGAAGCCGAAAAGCGTGAGCCTCTGCCCGCCAAGCTGCGCTGCGCTTTTTTAGGTGTGCCGCCCATCTATCGCGATCTTTACGACACCATCGTGGAACTGGGCTCAGACGTGGTCTACAACGAGGTTCAGCGCCAATTTGCCATGCCCTATCTGGAGGCGGACATCGTGGATCAATACCTGAGATTCACCTATCCCTACACCGTGAAAGAGCGCCTGGAAGACATCATCCCCGAGCTCCAGAAGCGTGATGTGCACCTATTGATCAGCTATATCCAGTCTTTTTGTCATCTGCAGATAGACAACATCCTGCTCAAGAAGTATCTCAAACAGCCGTTTTTGACCTTGGAGGGAGACAAACCGGAGCCCATGGACAGCCGCACTTTGCTGCGCCTGGAAAGCTTTTTTGAGGTGCACTCGTGATCGTTGCCCTGGGCCTCAGCGGTGGATTGGATTCCGCCATGGTTGCTGCGCTGCTCCTGGAGGCCGGACACGAGGTAATCGGCGTCACCATGAGCATTTACGATCCTCAGTATCCTGTCCTGCAAGCATCCGGTAAGGGCTGTTTTGGCCCAGCTGAAGAGGCAAATATCGAGGCGGCCAAATCCCTGGCAAAGCAGCTTGGCATCCCGCATTATATCATTCCCCTGCAAGAGGAATTTTCACGCCTCGTGCTCGCCTACTATCGCAAAACCTATCTGGAGGGTCGCACGCCAAATCCCTGTGCGCGCTGCAATAGCCAGATCAAATTTGGCGCCATGATCAGCAAGGCTTGGGAGCTGGGCCTGGAATTTGACGTCTTTGCCACCGGACATTATGTGCGGCGGCGCTGGAATCCGGAGCTTGGCCTGTGGCAGCTCTTGCGTGCCAGAGACGGCAGCAAGGATCAGAGCTACTTTCTCGGCCTGCTCAGTCAGGATCAGCTGGCCTCCGTGCTCTTTCCCCTGGGCGAATATACCAAGGACGAGGTGCGTGAGCTGGCGAGGGTGAGAAATTGGGAATCATTGGTGCAACGCTCTGAGAGTCAGGACTTTATCTCCACACAGGATCACCCTCTGCTCTTCGATCCCCGGCAGCTCATCCCCGGCGAGATTGTGGATTGGGAGGGCAAGGTGATCGGCGAGCATAAAGGTCTCATCCATTATACCATTGGTCAGCGTAAAGGCTTGGGTGTAAGCGGGATGCCGGAGCCCGTCTTCGTCACCAAAATCGACGCAGCAAACAACAGACTGGTCTTGGGCACACAGGAGATGCTCTATGGAGACAGCCTCGTTGCCTCACAGATGAACTGGCTTTCTCTTCCTGCATCAAGCCTGCCCTCCAGAGCCGGGGCCAAAATCCGGCAACAGCATCAACCCGCCGCTTGCTCCATCGAAGTTATCGACACCGGCAGCATCAGGGTGAAGTTTGACAAACCGCAGCTTTCCATCACGCCGGGGCAGATCGTGGCTTTGTATGATGAGGATGTGCTGTTGGGTGCAGGGGTTATAGAATTAACACATTAAACCTTGCACTCTCGGATATTCGGTTTAAGTTATCTATATTAAAAGGAGGTGAGTATGACCGACAAGATTTATGAAGGCCGTGAAGTTCCTGAAGAAGAAAGGAAGCGTATCGACGAGCGGGTGATAGAATTGGAGCCCGAGAAGTTTAAGTTTTATGAAGACCTGCGCCGCAAAGCCAAGAATTGGAACAAGGAAAAAGGCGGTAAAATCGGCGGCAAAGTGGGTGAGTATCTCTTTTTGTTGCCGGATTTCTTCATGCTGCTCCTGCGTCTGATGGTAGACAAGCGCGTAAGCACCAAACGCAAGCTGATGATCGGCGGAATTGTCGCTTATGTGATGCTGCCCATCGATATTATCCCGGATTTTATCCCTGTCTTGGGCCAAATAGACGACCTCGTTTTGATCGTGCTGGGTCTCAATATGGTTCTCAACGATACCGAAGAGTATATCCTGGCAGATAATTGGAGCGGGGAAGGAGACGTCCTGCATCAAATCCAGAAAGTTACCGCAGCCGCTGAAAGGTTTTTGGATAGAAACCTCTTGCAGCGCATCAAAAGATGGCTGGGTAAAAACTCCAAATGAAGGCTCTGCTCTTAGCCACCCACAATCCGGATAAGGTAAGGGAGATCAAAGACCTGCTAAAAGGCTTGCCCGTCAAGCTTTACAGTCTCTTGGATTTTGAGGGTCTCTCAGAGGTGATCGAGGACGAGCCTACCATCCTGGGCAATGCGACCAAGAAGGCTTATCAGATGGCGCAAGAATCCCAAATGCTTTGTTTGGCAGATGATACGGGACTCTTTATCGAGGCTTTAGAGGGTGAGCCGGGCGTGTTTTCGGCACGTTGGGCCGGTCCTTCCTGCAGCTATCGGGACAATCGCCTCAAGGCTCTTGAGCTGCTTGATGGAATCGTCGATCGTACGGCAGAATTTCGAACCGTGGTGGCTCTGGCTGCTCCGGATGGCATCATCGCCACCAAGGAAGGCATAGTAAAAGGAGTTATCACCACCGAGGAACGTGGAGAACACGGCTTTGGCTACGATGCCATCTTTGAAGTGGGCGCGCTCACCTACGCCGAGATGACAGACGAACAAAAGAACGAGCTCTCACATCGCGCTTTGGCTATCCAAGCCATTCTACCCATAATAGAAACAACAATAAAATTGTAAATACAGAGGAAATTATGATTAAACCACACGTTTTTAGACAATACGATATCCGCGGCATAGTGGACAAAGAAATCAATGCCGAAACCTACTACCTGATCGGCAAAGGCTTTGGCAGCTATTTGAGAGACAAAGGATTCAAGACCGTGGTGGTCGGCGGCGATGCACGCCCCAGCACTGCAGGGCTAAAAGAGCAGCTGATCAAGGGCCTCTTGGAGACCGGTTGCGATGTTACCGATCTCGGACTGGTGGCCACTCCCGTGCTCTATTACAGCATCTGGAGGCTTAAAGTGGATGCCGGCGCCATGGTGACCGCCAGCCACAATCCCAGCGAATACAATGGCTGCAAACTCAATCTGGGTCCCGCTTCCGTCTACGCCCAGGAGCTGCAAAAGGTGCTGGGCATCATTCAAAAAGGCGAGTTTTATGAAGGTGAAGGCCAGCTCATCGACAATTACGACATCAATGAGGATTACATAGACTACGTGAGCTCACACATCAAGCTCCAGCGTCCCGTAAAGGTGATCGTGGACGGCGGAAACGGTATGGGAGGCCCCTATTTGCCGGAAATCCTCGCACGTCATGGTTGCGATGTGATAGAGATGTATTGCGATCCGGATGGAACCTTCCCCAACCACCATCCCGACCCCACCATTGAGAAGAATATGCGCGACCTCAGCCGTGACGTCGTTGAAGCGGAATATGAGCTGGGAATCGGCCTGGACGGCGATGCAGACCGCATTGGCGTGGTGGACGAAAAAGGGAAAATGCTCTATGGAGACCAGATTCTCAATATCTTCACCCGCGATTACCTCAAGGATAACCCCGGCAAGACCGTCATCGCCGACGTCAAATGCTCCAAAAACCTCTTCGACGACATCAAGGCCCATGGCGGCATCCCCATGATGTACAAAACAGGACACGCCAATATCAAGATGAAGATGCAGGAACTGGGCGTGGAGTGTGCCGGCGAGATGAGCGGACATATGTTTTTCAAAGACAAATACTTGGGCTTTGACGATGCCATCTATGCCGGAGCACGCCTGGTGGAGATAGTCTCCAAAACCGATGCGCCCGTCTCCACTTACTTAGCTGACCAGCCCAAGATGTTTGTCACACCCGAAATCCACATCCCCTGCGAAGATAAGCGCAAACACGATGTGGTGCACAAGGTGTGTGATGAATTCAAGGCCGAAGGCTATGACGTCACCGATATCGACGGCGCACGCATCACCTTTGCCGATGGCTGGGGATTGATCCGCGCCTCAAACACTACTCCTGTTCTGGTAACGCGCTATGAAGCCGTGAGCCAGGAACGTGTGGAGGAAATCAAGAAGCTGATCGAAGAGAAAGTGAATAAGTGGCTGTAGGGTCGGTCGCCTGCTTGTACGGGCGGTCGCTGAACCGCCGCTGCTACACACACGCCCGTACACGCTAGTTCGGCGACCGCCCGTACAAGCTGCCCCGTACCACAAATAGGACACAACCATGAACTCTCGCAACTATATCTCTCAGGAAAACATGAAGACCCGCTTCAAATCCAGAAATCTGCGTGTGGCTCATATTTGAGGTGCTCATCATAGCGCACCAAGTTGCTCAAGAGACGGTAATTTACACCAATAAGCGGCTTCATTAATGGGAGCCAAGTTGGCTTTTGCCGGCTAACTTGGAGGTGACGCAGGGTGCGTGAGGTTTGGCTTGCTGCATCAGTTTGTCTATTATAGAATAAGCCAGGTACTACAAATCTGCTTCCTGAGAGTCAGACACCATGAAACGCCTCTACATAAAACCGATCTGATCGAACCGTATCAAATGAGAATAAGGCTGTTATGCAAAAAGGGGGAATGCCAAGTGTAAACAAATCTTGACAGGCGTCTATTGGGTGCAGATAACCATCCATGTAAGCGCAAGCTACCATCATTCTATCCTTGGACAGTAAACAAAAAACACATTTTATCGCTTGACAGATTCCTCACTTTGCCGGATTCGTGAATCGAGTAACACATTTTGCAAGGAGAGGTAAATGATAAAATCAAACGAATCTGATAACAAAGGCATAAGCCAAGAGCAACTTGAGGCCATCAACGCACAAATCAGCGCATTGGCGGCGGAGCAATTTGTCAATCTGAATCTATCCGCCGGCCTGGTGGAAGCCGCCCAGATGCTGCTTCTGGGCAAGTCTGCGCCCCAAGATTCGGCAGAGATCACCGAAGATTACATCACCAATACTCTCTTTCCCAGGGCGGTAGAGAACGTGTTTGAAAAATATCGGAAAAATTGCTTCCGGATTTGTTTGTCCAAGACGCAGAACATCGACCTTTCTGAAGACATAGCCCAGGAGGCCATGAGCTTGCTGCTATCATCTGAGAATAGAGTTGAGAACGCCGGTGCCTGGTTGGCCAAGGTAACCTACAATCTCCTCCATGCTCACTACAAAAACACAAAGAAGGAAGCGCAACTATACGAGCGTCTCTCTCTGGAAGCCACTACTTTTGAAAAGTGGATAGAGCTTGGAGACCTTTTGGAGCTGAAAGAACTGGACGCCGCTCTGGCAGAGCAGCTTCTGAAAAGCGATGAATATCGGCAGTATCAGGAGATAGCTGTCTCTTATACACATCT